>NZ_JALM01000012.1 GCF_000737195.2 Sciscionella sediminilitoris | reverse complement strand
GACCGCACCGCACCACCCACACTCCGACGCAGACTCACCGCCCGAGACCACGGCTGCGCACACCCCGACTGCGATAAACCACCAGCACTCACCCAGGCGCACCACATTCAGCACCACGCCAACGGCGGACCCACCACCGAAGAAAACATGGTGCTCCTCTGCGCCCACCACCACCGCATGATCCACCACACCGACTGGCAAGTCCGAATACACAACGGACAACCCGAATTCACCCCACCCGAATACCGCACCCGCAGTGATACGAGTTCCGCATAGGGAAAGGGAGGCCTGGGTGATCCATCATGTGCAGGTGTGCTGCCCGGCGGGTGCCGAGGCTCGACAGCGTGCCTTCTACGTAGGGGTGCTTGGGTGGGCTGAGCTGCCCAAGCCGCCGATGCTCGCGGCACGCGGTGGCTGTTGGTTCCGGGTACCGGGACGGGGCGGGCCGGACGGGGAACTACACGTTAGCGTCGAAGCGAGCTTCCGGCCCGCAACAAAGGCACATCCTGCCTTCGTGGTGGACGTCGACGCCATGGCCGAGGCGGTCGCCGCAGCCGGGCATTCGGTGCACTGGGCCGATCCTGCGGAGATTCCGGGCAGGCGCCGGTTCCACACGTTCGATCCCGTGGGAAACCGCTTGGAGTTCCTGGCTGATTGAGCTTCCCCGGCGCGGCGGCTCCGCTATTGATTATTCTCGTTCCCAGCTGTCCAGGGCCAGATAAAGATCGATCCGGTCCGAAAAGACCGCGAGATCGCGCCCCGTGAGTTCGGCGATTCGCCCGATCCGGTAGCGCAAGGTGTTCACGTGCACATGCAATTCGGCGGAGGTCTGGGTCCAGGAACCCGAATTGCGCAAAAAAGCCCGCAATGTGTGCACCAGACCGGAATTGTGCTCGGCGTCGTAGTCGAGCAGCGGCCCGAGCACCCGGGCCCGGAAGGTCCGGCGCAACTGGTCGGGAATGGCGGCGAACAGCAGCCGGTGCGAGGCGAGGTCCGCCCCGGCGATGACGTTCACGCGTCCCGGGGACAGTTCGGCTAGCTCGCGCAGCTGGGTGGCCTCCTGCACGGCGGCACCGACCCGCGCGGCCTCGGGCGCGAACGTGGCACCGATCGCCAGTCGCGCGGACCCGAGCGCCGGTTCGAGGATCCGGGTGGCCTGCTTGACCGCCTCGAACACGGCACCGGCGGCATCCAGATCGGCTGCGGGAACCGGGGCGAGACCGAGCACCTCATCACCGTGTTCCCCGATCCGCACCCGATCACCGTGCGGGGCGAGCAGTTCGGCCAGCGCGGCGATGGCGAGCCCCGGGACAGCACCGCGCAGGCGGGCGAGCAGCACGCACACGGGTTCGGTCGCGGCGAGTCCCGCCTGGTGCAGCCGCGCGGTGACCTCCTCGGCCGGGCTGTCGCGCTCCAGTATCGCGGTGAACAGCGGACCGGCCTCGGTGTCCGCGAGCCTGCGCCGCTCATCGAGCCGGGCGTGTTCGAGGCCGATCAGGGTGGCGAGTTCGGTGGCGAGCCCTCGATGTTCGCCCGACCACTGCTCGTGGTCACCGGTGATGGCGAGGAACCAGCTGGTGAGCCGCCGGCCCGAGCGGGCGGCCGCGTCGAACAGCGTGACCGGGCCGGATTCGGTGTCGACCCGCGCGGGCAACCGCTCGGCACGCAGGAATTCCCCGGCCAGCCATGTCCCGTCCGCGCTGTCCGGCCCGGTACCGGCGATCCGGCGCCCCGAGGAGCCGAACACCGCACAGGCCGCGCCGAGTTCGGCCGCTCCCGCCTCGGTGAGTGCCTCGAGCCCGCCGCCCTCGCCGAGCACGGCGACCAACCGCCGGTAACTGTCCAGGAACGCACCGGAATAGGGGGTGTTCTCGGCGCGCTCGGCGGCGAGCCACAGGATGACCCGTTCACTGACGGTGGCGAAGGAGACCGTCACCGGAACCTCGATCAGCGGAACCCCGTGCTTGCGGCAGGCCTGGAGCACGTGTTCGGGGACCGGCCCGCCACCCCATTCCGCGGTCCCGGCACCGAGCGCGGCGACCTCGGCCTCGGCGAGGGCGGCGACGAAAGCATCCGAATCGGCCGGGGTGTGCCACCATTCCATGCCGCTGAGCACGAGTTCGCCCCCGGACAGGTAACGGCGCGGATCGCGCAGTGTCGCGGTGAAAACCCGGTGAAAGCTCCGGTCCAGCTTGTCCGCACCGACCAGGAGCCGCAGCCCGAGTTGCTCCACGGCGAGCAGCGTGTCCAGTCGCACCGTACCTCCAGCACCTCATCGACCCTCGTTTGGAGGAAAACATGAAATCCCCGCACACGGATACGTCCGTTTTTCGTCACTTCCTCCGCTGGCCGTCCTCTGCCGAACGGGTGTGTACTGCTTGTCGAGCTCACTCACCGTGCCACGCAACGAGGCGAAGAGCGAGAGGTGACAGGCAGGCGATGCACAGCACGACAGGCCCCGATCCGGGCACCCGGCACGATCCGCCACCCGAAGTGATCACCGAGCGACTGCGGGCTTGCTGCGCCGCGCCCGACTGGGTGGCTGCGATGCTGACCGCCTGGCCCTACGCCACCCCGGAAGCGGCGCTGCACGCCTGCGCGGAAGCGTTCGCGAACCTGGACTGGGCACAGATCGAACTCGCACTCACCGCGCACCCCCGGCTCGGCGACCGGCCACGCGGCGCGGACCTGGAGGCGGCCTCCTCCCGGGCCGAGCAGTCCGCGCTCGGTTCGGACGCCGCGATCCGCGCGGAACTCGCCGAAGCCAACGCGCAGTACGAACGGATCTTCGACCGGGTGTTCCTCACCTGCGCGGACGGCCGGAGCGCCGCCGACATTCTCGCCGAACTGCGCGACCGGCTGACCAACGACGAGGAAACCGAACGCCGCGTGGTGCGCCGGGAACTGGGCAAGATCGTGGCACTGCGACTACGGAGGTGGCTGGCATGAGCCTCTCGACACATGTACTCGACACCGCGCGCGGGCGGCCCGCGCCCGGACTGCTGGTACGCCTGCAGCACGGCGCTGAGGGGTCCGGGGATTCCTGGACCACGCTCGCCGAGGACCGCACCGGGGCGGACGGCCGGATCACCGGCTGGCCGACCGGATCGGGCACCCACCGGCTGGTCTTCGAGACTGGCGAGTATCTGGGCGAGGGGGCCTTCTACCCCGTCGCGACCGTGGTCTTCCAGGTGCACGAGGCCGAGCGACACCACCACATTCCCCTGCTGCTGAGCCCGTTCGGGTACTCGACCTATCTGGGCAGCTGACCGACCGACACAGGAGAGAAGAGACCATGATTGAGCTCGGCGCCAACCAGTACGGCAAATCCGAGGTCCGGGTCGTGCGCGTGGACCGGGACGGCGCGCGGCACGAGATCACCGACATCAACGTCAGCGTCGCCCTTTCCGGGGACCTCGCCGACACCCACCTGACCGGCGCGAACGACAAGGTGCTCACCACCGACGCGCAGAAGAACACGGTGCACGCCTTCGCCCGCGAGGGAATCGGCCCCATCGAGGAGTTCGGCACCCGACTGGCGCGGCATTTCGTGGACAGCCAGCCGAGCATCCACCAGGCGCACGTGAGCATCGAGCAGTACCCGTGGTCGCGGATCAGCTCGGACGGGGAACCCGCCGCGCATTCGTTCACCCGCTCCGGTTCGGGGACCCGCCGCGCGGTGGTGCACTACGACGGCGAGCGCGCGCGGGTCTCCGCCGGGATCACCGATCTGACCGTGCTGAACACGACCGATTCGGAGTTCTGGGGTTTCGTCAAGGACCGCTACACCACCCTCGCCGAGACCAAGGACCGGATCCTGGCCACCGCGGTGACCGCGGAATGGGACTACACGGCGGAAACGGCGATCGACTGGAACGAGTGCTACGAACGGGCACGCGCGGACCTGCTCGCCGCATTCGCCGGTACCTACAGTCTTTCCCTGCAACAGACCCTCTACGCGATGGGCGAGCGGGTGCTCACCGGCATCGAGGAGATCAGCGAGATCCGGCTCTCGCTGCCGAACAAGCACCATTTCCTCGCCGACCTGGGCCCGTTCGGCCTGGACAACCCGGGCGAGGTGTTCTACGCGAGCGACCGGCCGTACGGGCTCATCGAGGGCACCGTGCGGCGCACGGAATCCTGAGGGGTGTCCACAATGGACTTTCTCCGGCCGGGAACACTCGCCGAGGCGCTCACGATGAAGGCGGAGCACCCGGAAGCGGTCCCCATCGCAGGCGGCACCGATGTCATGGTCGAGCTGAACTTCGACCGCGCGCGCCCCGAGGCATTGCTGGATCTCAACCGGGTCACGGAACTGACCGAACACGGTACGGCGGGCGGGCGGCTCCGGATCGGCGCCTCGATGCCCTATTCCCGGATCATCGGCGAGCTCGGCGAACAACTGCCCGGGCTCGCGATGGCCGCCCGCACGGTCGGTTCCCCGCAGATCCGCAACCGGGGAAGCGTCGGCGGCAATCTCGGCGCCGCCTCCCCCGCCGGGGACTCGCATCCCGCGCTGCTGACCACGGATGCGGAGATCGAACTCGCCTCGGTCCGGGGCACCCGCATGGTGCCCGCGCGGGAGTTCTACCTCGGCGTGAAACGCAACGCGCTGGAACCGGACGAACTCATCACCGCGGTGCATCTGCCACCGGCCGAAGGACCGCAACAGTTCTGCAAGGTCGGCACCCGCAACGCCATGGTGATCGCGGTGTGCGCGCTCAGCCTGGCCATGCGGCCCGCGCACCGCGAGGTCGCGGTCGCCTTCGGATCGGCGGCGCCCACCCCGCGCCGGGTCCCGGACGCGGAGCGGTTCCTCGCCGAGAACCTGCCGTGGGACTCGCGGACGCCGCTGCCCGAGACGCTGACCCGCCGCTTCGGCGAACTGGTGGCACAGGCGACCCAGCCGATCGACGACACCAGGGGCAGCGCCGCCTACCGCAGGCACGCGCTCGCCGTGCTCGCCCGACGCACCCTCGGCTGGGCTTGGGCCGACCATCGAGAAGGAGGTCAGGAATGCGCGTGCGGTTGACCGTCAACGGTAAGCCCCGCGAGGCCGACGGGGTATGGGAGGGCGAGAGCCTGCTGTACCTGCTGCGCGAGCGCCTCGGCATGCCGGGTTCGAAGAACGCCTGCGAACAAGGCGAATGCGGATCCTGCACGGTGTATCTCGAGGATGTCCCGGTCTGCTCCTGCCTCGTCGCAGCCGGACAGGCGGATTCGGCCCGGGTGCGCACCGTGGAAGGACTCGCCGATGGCGACCGGCTCGACCCGGTGCAGGAGTCCTTTGTGGAGGCCGGAGCGGTCCAATGTGGATTCTGCACCCCCGGTCTGCTCGTCGCGGCACGGGATCTGCTCGAACACGAGCCCGCGCCGAGCGATACCCGGATCCGCGAGGCACTGGCCGGAAACCTGTGCCGGTGCACCGGATACGAGAGCATCATGGACGCGGTCCGGCTGGCCGCGAAACGCATGCGGGAGGGCACACGATGAACGCACCTTCCCGGTCACCACAGGAATTCACCGAGCACGTCTCGCACGGCATCGGGGAGAGCCCGTTGCGCCCGGACGGCACGCTCAAGGTGCGTGGCGAGTACGCCTACTCCTCGGATCTCTGGCACGAGAACATGCTCTGGGGCGCCACCCTGCGCAGCCCGCACCCGCACGCCCGGATCCACGCGATCGACATCACCGGGGCGGTGGCGCTGCCCGGGGTGCACGCGGTCCTCACGCACGCCGACGTTCCCGGGGAGAACGTGTACGGCCTCAAGCACGCCGACACCCCGGTGCTCGCCGAGGATCTGGTGCGCTACCAAGGGGAACCGGTCGCGCTCGTCGCCGCCGACCATCCGGAGACCGCGCGCCGCGCGCTGGACCTGATCCGGGTGGACTACGAGGTCCTCGAACCGGTCACCGATCCCGAACGGGCCGTGCACGAGGACACCGTGCCGAGCCTGCATCCGGGCGGGAATCTGGTGCGCCACCAGCGGATCGTGAAAGGGGATCCGCGGGCCGAGGCCGAGGTCGTGGTCACCGGAACCTATGAACTCGGCATGCAGGACCAGGCGTTCCTCGGCCCCGAGTCCGGGCTCGCCATTCCCGAGGAGGACGGCGGGGTGCACCTCTACCTCGCCACCCAGTGGCTGCACGTGGATCAGCGGCAGACCGCGCACGCGCTCGGGCTCGGCCTGGACAAGGTGCGGCTGACGCTGTCCGGCGTCGGCGGGGCGTTCGGCGGGCGCGAGGACCTGAGCATGCAGGTGCACTCCTGCATGCTGGCCCTGCACACCGGGCGGCCGGTGAAAATGGTCTACGGCCGGGAGGAGTCCTTCTTCGGCCACGTGCACCGGCATCCCGCGCGGCTGTACTACGAGCACGGCGCGACCCGGGATGGCGAGCTGGTCTACGTGCGCGCCCGGATGTACTTCGACGGCGGGGCCTACGCCTCGAAGACCCCGGTCGTGGTCGGCAACGGCACCACCCTCTCGGTCGGCCCCTACGAGGTGCCCAACGCGCACATCGAGGGCTGGGGCGTGTACACGAACAATCCACCGTGCGGGGCGATGCGCGGGCTCGGCGCGGTGCAGCCCGCCTACGCCTACGAGTCCCAGATGGACAAACTGGCCGCCGCGCTCGGCATGGATCCCGTGGCACTGCGCATCCGCAACGCGCTCAGCGAGGGATCCACCGTGGTCACCGGCCAGGTCGTGGACTTCCCCGCACCGGTGGCCGAACTCCTCGAACGGGTACGGGACATGCCGCTCCCGGAGCCGCGGACCGGCGGTGATCCGCTCGACTTCCCCGGTGGCGCGGGCAATACGACCCACGGCGAAGGTGTGGTGCGCGGGATCGGCTACGGGGTCGCGATCAAGAACGTGTCCTATGCCGAAGGGCTCGACGACTACTCGACGGCCCGGGTGCGCCTCCAGGTCATCGGCGGCGAACCGGTCGCGCTGGTGCACACCGCGGCGGCCGAGGTCGGCCAGGGGCTGGTCACCGTGCAGCAGCAGATCGCCCGCTCCGAGCTCGGCGTGCAACGGGTGACCCTGCAGGCCGGTGACACGACCGTCGGTGACGCCGGTTCCAGTTCGGCCTCCCGGCAGACCTATGTCACCGGGGGCGCGGTACGCGAAGCCTGCCGGGCGGTTGCCGCCGAGGTGTACGCGCTCGCCGCCGGGCAGACCGGGATCGCGGCGGAGCTGATGCAGCTGCACGGCGGGAAGGTGATCGGCCCGGACGGCACGGTGCTCGCCGATCTGGCCGGGCTGCTCGGTGACCGGATTCTCGACCGGACCCGGGAATACCACCACCGGCAGACCTTCCCGCTCGATCCGGAGACCG
>NZ_JALM01000011.1 GCF_000737195.2 Sciscionella sediminilitoris | reverse complement strand
CGCGCTCCCCGCCGCGCAGCACGACGACCTTGACGTGCTCGTCCTGTTCGGCCGCCTCGAGCGCGGTGTGCAGTTCGCGCATGAGTTCCACGCAGAGCGCGTTGAGTTTGTCCGGGCGGTCGATGGTGAGCGTGGCGATCGGGCCGGTGATCTCGGTGCGGATGTAGGTCATGCGGTGCCTCCGGTGTGGGTGCGGCGCAGGGCGCGTTTGTCGAGTTTGCCGACCGGGGTGCGCGGTAACCGGTCGACCACGGTGAATTCCTCGGGCAGCCAGAACGCGGGGAAGCAGGCGGCGAGGTGTTCGCGCAGCCGCGCCTCCTCGATCCGGTGTCCCCGTTCGGGAACCAGGATCGCGATCGGCCGCTCTGTCCACTTCGGATCGGGGCGGGCGATGACCGCGGCCTCGGCGACCGCGGGATGGGCGCACAGCCGCTGTTCCAGCTGTGCCGAGACGATCCATTCCCCGCCGGACTTGATCAGGTCCTTGTGCCGGTCCAGGAGGGTGAGCCTGCCACCGGCGTCGAGGCGGGCCACATCGCCGGTGTCGAACCAGTCCGGATCGCCGAGCACGAACGGCCCGCGAACCTCGAGTCTTCCCTCGGTGATCCTGGCTTCCACCAGCGGGGCGAACCGTCCGGTGCGGTCACTGGGCTGTTCGCGTTCGTAGGTGCTCATCGCCATGGTCTCGGTCATGCCCCAGGCACTGGCCACCCCGGCGCCGAGGACATCCCGAACCTGGTCGACCACCTGCCGGGAGACCGCGGCGCCCCCGGTGAGCACCTCACGCAGTACGGGTGGCGGCGCCTCGCCGGTCTCGGTGAGGTGGCGGCAGACGTCGAACCACACGGTGGGAACCGCGGCGGCCACGGTGATCCGGTCCCGGCGCAGCTGTTCGGCGATGTGCCCCGCGGTGAGCTCCGCGCCGGGCAGCACCATGCAGGCCCCGCTCAGTGCGGCGGTGAACGGCAGTCCCCACCCGTTGACGTGACAGAACGGCACCAGGGCAAGCACCCGGTCGGCCGCGCGCAGTCCGGAGGCCTCGGCGCTGGCCTGGCTCAGCGCGTGCAGCAGCACATCCCGGTGACTGACCGGATAGGAACGCGGCGGTCCGGTCGTTCCACTGGTGTGGAACCAGAACGCGGTGGAATCCTCGGCCGGTACCGGGAGTTCGGCACCCGCAACGGCCGGTTCGAGCTCGCGAACCGGAACGACCGGAACTCCGGCGCGTTCCAGCTCGGCAACCGCGGCCCGCGCGCTCGCCCCGACCGAACGGTGCTCGAGCACCGCCTCGTCGAGCAGCAGCACTCGCGGGGAAGGGTGGAGTGCCTGTGCCGCAAGGGAATCGGCCGGTACCCGGGGGTTGAGGCTGTGCACCGCGGCGCCGAGCAGCGGGACCGCGAACAGCAGCCGGAAGTGCTCGATGGTGTTGAAGGCGAGCACCGCGACCGTGTCGCCGTCCCCGATCGTCCAGCGGGATCGCAGTGTGCGGGCCAGATCCTCGATCGAATCGGCCGCGTCCGCGAACCGCTGCGTGCTGCCCGCGGTCACGAGCTCGGAATCCGGGTGCGCGTACCGCATGCGCCACAGCAGATGGTCGAGCGTCAGGCGAGCGCCCATGACTACGCCAGCACCGTGCTGACCTGAACCGGTCCGGCCAGCGTGTCCCGGATCGGGGAGCGCCGCTGCACGGCCTCGGTCAGTTCCGCCAGCTGTTCGCGGGAGGAGTCCGGGCTCTCCGCGTGCACGGTCACCCGGATCTCCCGCGCGCCCGCCCGCGCCTGCCTGTCGATGCCGAGGAAGGCGCGCAGATCGAAGTCCGCCTCGAGATCCAGGCGCAGCGCGGAGAGCCGGATCCCGCGCGCGGTCGCGGTGGCCGCGAAGGTGACGGCATAGCAACCGGCCAGTGCCTGCAGAATGTACTCCGCCGGGCTGGCGGCCTGATCGGTGCCGAGCAGCGCCTCGGGTTCGTCGGAGGTGAAGCGGTAGCGCGCGGTGCGGTCCGCGACCGGCTCACCCGCCTGGCGCAGCTCCCCCGTGCTGCCCTGCTGACGGCAGCCACCCGGCCAGTCCGCGCCGAGGGTGAAGGTGACCTGACCCAGTTCCGGGCGTTCGCGCACCGCGGCGATCGTCTGCTCCAGCGCCGCGGAATCGATGCCGTTGGGCGCGGAATCCGTTGTGGTCATGGGGAAATCCCTTCTCGTGGTGGCGGTTGCCATTCCACGAGACCAGAACGCCGGAACCGGGAACAACGGCCAGTTCTCCACAGCGCTGTGCAAATCTGCACAGCTCAAGGCCGCAGCCCCTGCCGGTCCGCGACCAGTGCCTCGATCGCGCCCGCCATCGCCCGCACCCGGGCGAGCCGGGCGAGCTGGCGCGGCACCACCAGCCAGTAGCTGTGCGCCACCGCGTGCGGAAACGCGTCCAGCCGCTCCAGACCCGGTGTGGCATCGCCGATCCAGCTGGGCAGGAACGCGAAACCGAGCCCCTGCTGCGCGGCGCTGATCTGCCCGGCGATCGTGTTGGTGCGGTAGGCCGGTCGCGCGGTGGGCACCGCCTGGAACAGGGTTTCCAGGGTGGGGGCGCACAACGCGTCCTCCACATACCAGATGAACGGATCACCCTCGAGGTCGGCGACCGAGGTGATCGGCGGGTGCGCCGCGAGGAAGGACGGCGCGGCGTACAGACACAGTTCGTAGTCGGCGAGCCGGTGTGCGTCCACCGCGCGGGTCGGCGGTGCCTCGATGGTGACGGCGAGGTCGAATTCCCTTGTGCCCAGCGAGGTGTGCACGTTCGCCACGACCAGTTCCATGCAGAGCGCGGGAAACGCGGTGTGCAGCGCGCCGATCCCCGGGGAGAGCAGGAAATTGCCGAACCCGTCCGGGGCGATCATCCGCACCGATCCGGTGAGGTGCTTGCCGGTGCGCAGGCAGTCCTCGTGCGCGGCGCGCACCGCGGCCTCGACCGATTCGGCGTGCCCGAGCAGCCGGGTGCCCGCGGGGGTGAGCCGCCAGCCGGACGGTTCCCGGTGGAACAGGCGCTGTTCGGTCTCCCGTTCGAGCCGGGCGATGTGCCGCCCGACGGTGGTGTGGTCGAGGCCGAGCTGTCTGCCGGCCTCGACCAGCCTCCCGCGGCGGGCGACCTCCAGGAATATCCCCAGATCGTCCGCGGAGATCATCGGGCTCAGCCGCGGCCGGTTCCCGGTTCCGCGGCGCCGATCAGCACCGCCACATTGCCGAACACATCCTCGCCCCGGCCCATCGCGGCGTGCGCATCGGGAATTCCGGTGAACGGGATCGTCCTGCCGAGCACCGGATCGATCACCCGGTCCCGCACCAGATCGTTGTAGGCATAGGCCTGTTCGTCATTGGTGCCGTGCGAACCCTGCAGCCGCTTCTGCCGCGTCCAGTGGTATCGCAGGTCCACCATCGCGTCGAATCCCGTCGTCCCGGCGCAGATGACCACCATCCCGCCCGGCTGGCACAGGAAGATGCTGGTGGGAATGGTGGCCCCGCCGGGATGCTCGAACACGATCGCCGGTTCCTCGCGGCCGCCCGCGATCTCCCAGAACCGCTTACCGAACGCGCGGACTCCGGCGGTCCACGCCTTCTGACCCGCCTTGTCGTCCACGAGCGGGGGAACGCCCCAGTGGTCGTAGTCCCGCCGGTTGAGATAACCGATCGCGCCGTGCCGCATGGCGAACTCACCGCGCTCGTCATCGGAGACCACCGCGATCGCGCGTGCGCCCGCGGCGCGGACCAGTTGCGCCGCCTGGGTGCCGAGCCCGCCGGAACCGCCCCAGACCAGCACCAGGTCATCGGAGTTCAGCGTGTTCCCCGCCCAGCCGTGGAGCATGCGGTAGGCCGTGGTGCCGACCAGGGTGGGTGCCGCCGCCTCCTCCCAGGACAGGTGCTCGGCCTTCGGCATCACCTGGTGCGCCTGCACCCTGGCGAACTGGCCGAACGCGCCGTAGTTCGTGTCATACCCCCAGATCTTGGCGCTCGGCGCGATCATCGGGTCCTTGCCGCGGGCGATCCACGGATCATCGGCGTCCCACACACCGGGATGTACCACCACGTGCTGGCCGAGCTCGATCCCGGTGACCTGCTCGCCGATCGCGTACACGATCCCGGAGGCATCCGAGCCGCCGATGTGGAAATCCTCGGTCTCCCCGCGTTTCTGCCGCACCGCGACCTGATCCACCGGGTAACCGCGCGCCGCCCAGACGTTGTTGTAGTTGATTCCCGCGGCCTGCACCGCGATCAACACCTCGTCCGGCCCGATCCGGGGGGTGTCCACCACCTCGGGGCGGAACGCGGAGGCGGGATCTCCGTAACGGTCCTGGCGCACCACCTGCGCGTGCATCCGTTCCGGGACCGTGCCCAGCGGCGGCAGTTCGCCGATCGGTACCGGTTCCGCGCCGGGCGTGGCCACGCTGCGGCGAACGTCATCGTTCATCTCGTGCTCCTCGAAGTCGGTCCGGTCTCGGTCCGGTGTCCCGGAACGCTAGAGGCAGCGAGCGGCGCACGTCATGAGAAAAACGGATAACCTGTGCTTCCGTTCTTCTCGTTTCCTACGAAAGCGAGGTCGTACCGTGCCGGAAACCATTGGCAGCGAAGAAGCTTCGGAACGCAGGTCGATGGTCCTGGACAAGCTGCACGCGAGGCGGCACGAACTCGCCGAGCAGCTGGTCGCCGAATACCGTGCGGTGATCGACGAATACCGCGAGCTTCCGGAACCGGTGCTGGACCGGGATGTCACCGAGGCGGCCGTGCAGAACATCGAGCACGCGGTGCGCACCCTGGCCGCCGGGCACTCCGCACCCGACGATACCCGGGAACTGCTGCGCCGCAGTGCCGCGCGCCGGGTACACCAGCACGTCAGCCTTCCCTCGCTGCTGCGCAGTTTCCGGCTCTGGGGAGTCGGGCTGTGGCGCAGCATGGACGAGTTCTGCGGCACCGACGAGCTCGGCCGCGCGGTCTCCATCGAGCTCGCGGACGCGATGATGGTGCACGTCGACCACGTGTCCACCGCGGTCACCCAGGCGTATGTGCGGGAATCCGCCACGATCGCCGCGGATTCTCTCGCGCTGCGCACCGATGTGCTGGAAACCCTGCTGACCGGGGAGGCGGTCAGCGAGTATGCCCGGCGGCAGAACGCGGTGCTGCGGATGACCCTGCGCGAGCGGCTGCTCGTGGTGGTCGTGCAGTTGCCCTCCGGTGCGGATCCGCTGATCGGCGCCCAGACCGCCATTCGCGCGGTGCGTAACCGGATCGCCCCGGTGAGCAAGAGTTTTCTCGTCGGTGCGCGGGAATCCGAGGTCGTGTGCATCTGCGGGCTGGGGGCCGAGGAGGACGGGAACCGGATCGGGGCCGAGTGCGACCGGTTACTCGAGGCCGACCGGGACTGGGCGATCGGTGTCGGTTGCCCGGCCGACGGGCACGCCGGGGTGCGCCGCTCGTATGCCGAGGCGCGCGCGGCAGCCGATCTCGGTTGCCAAGGCGGGCGGGCGATGCGGTTCGCCGATGTGCTGCTGGACCAGATCCTGCGTTCGGTGGGGAATGCCGACACCTTGCTCGGCGAGACGGTGCGCCCCTTGCTCGAGTACGACCGGCGCAAACGCTCGGATTTGCTTCCCACGCTGCGGGCCTATGTCTCCGGCGGGTTCAGCCTCACCAAGGCGGCGGCCGAGCTCTCGGTGAATCCGAACACCGTTGTCTACCGGCTTCGCCGGGTCCATGCGCTGACTCGCCGTGATCCCATGGCCACCGACGATCTGCTGCTGCTCTCGCTCGGCATCCGGTTGTTCGACTCGACCACCCAGGTCTGAGGATCGGACCTGTAAAAATCGCAAAAGACCGCGGGAAACCCTTTCTGTTTTTCGCATGACGTCATCCGGGTATCGCGCTTAGCGTGAGCGCACCTCGCATCCACCACGACTCAAAGGAGAGTCCACGATGGGCGATACCCCTGACCTCCCGCGTTCCCACCCGCCGGGCAAGCCGCGGCTGCTGCTCGGTGCGGTGCTGATCCTGTTCCCGGTCGTGCTCGGGCTCGCCGTGCCGTTGTATCAGCGCACCGGCCCGGAACTGGGCGGGATCCCGTTCTTCTACTGGTTCCAGATGGCCGCGGCGGTGCTCACCGCGGTGTGCACCAGCCTGGTCTACCGGTTGCTGTACCGCGGGGAGCGCGACGGCGAGGGGGAACAGTGACGTTCAACTGGGCCACCTTCGGGGTTTTCCTCGGCCTGCTGCTGCTCATCACCGTGCTGGGGTTCATCGCGAGCCGGTGGCGCAGGGCCAAGGAGGCGAACCAGCTCGACGAGTGGGCACTCGGCGGGCGCACCTTCGGGCCGTTCATCACCTGGTTCCTGCTCGGCGGGGACCTGTACAGCGCCTACACGCTCATCGCGGTGCCCGCGGCGATTTACAGCATGGGCGCCTTCGGCTTCTATTCGGTGCCGAACGCGATCGTGTTGTACGCGCTGGGTTTCGTCTTCCTGCCCAAACTGGTCGCGCTCGCGCACCGCAAGGGATACGTCACGCTCACCGACTTCGTGAGCGACCGCTTCGGCTCGAAAGCGCTCAGCCTGGCCATCACGATCACCGGGCTGCTCGCCACGCTGCCCTATCTGGCGCTGCAACTGGTCGGACTCGAGGTCATCTTCGGCTCGCTCGGTCTCGGCGGCAGTGCGGGGGACAGCTGGTTGCTGCGCGATCTTCCGCTGCTGATCGCGTTCGCGGTGCTCGCCGCGTACACCTACTCGGCCGGGCTGCGCGCCCCGGCGCTGATCGCGTTCGTCAAGGACGGGCTCACCTATCTGGTCGTGATCGTCGCGGTGATCTACATTCCGATCAAACTCGGCGGTTTCGGGACCATCTTCGAGCACGGAGCGCATGCCCTTTCCGCGAAGACCGCGAGCGCGGGCGGAAATCCGGCCATCGCGGTGGAACCGAGCGTCTATCTCACCCTCGCGCTCGGTTCCGGGATGGCGTTTTTCCTCTACCCGCACGCGATCACCGGGGTGTTCGCCTCGCGCGGCGCGAAAACGGTGCGGCGCAACATGTCCGTACTGCCGATCTACACCGTGCTGCTCGGTTTCGTCGCGCTGCTCGGGATGATGGCGCTGGCGATCGGGATCAAACCGAAGGACGGCAATCCACAGTACGCGGTGCCGCAACTGCTCGCCGAGCTCTTCCCGCACTGGTTCGTCGGGATCGCGTTCGCCGCCATCGCGATGAGCGCGCTCGTCCCGGCCGCGATCATGGCCATCGCCGCGGGGAACCTGGTCAGCCGCAACCTGTATCGCGAATTCCGCAGCAAACCGGTCAGCGCGAAGTCCGAGACCCTGCTGTCCAAGATCGTCTCGGTACTGGTGAAACTCGGCGCCCTGGTCTTCGTGCTCACCCTGGACACCAACTTCGCGCTGAACTTCCAGCTGCTCGGCGGGATCTGGATCCTGCAGACGCTGCCGACCGTCCTGTTCGGACTGTTCACCAGGAAGTTCGCGGACCGCAAGGCGCTGCTTGCCGGGCTGATCGTGGCCGTGGTCTACGGCACCTGGGCCGCCTACGAGGTCAAGACCGGGACCGGTGCGCCGTTCGGCGGTTCGACGGCGAAACCGTTCTTCCTGGAGAGCCCGATTTACATCGCGATCTCCGCGCTGCTGCTCAATCTCGTCGTCGTGGTGCTCGGCAGCCTGCTCGCCCGCGCCGTCCGCACCCGCGTTCCCGCGCCTGTCCCCGAATCCGTCAACTGACAAGGAGTCACCGATGCCACCTGGAATCCGGGTAGCCGATCAGGGCGCGGTCCGCGTCCTGACCATCGACAATCCCGCGAAGCGCAATGCCTTCGCCGCCGCGATGGCGCCCACCCTGCTCGCCGAACTCGACCGCGCCGATGCCGATCCGGGCGTACGGGCGATCGTGGTGACCGGCACCCAGGGGTGTTTCTCCTCCGGGCACGATCTGCAGGAGGTACTGGAGAAACCGGAAACCGCGGGGGATCCGGTGGCCAATGCCGCGTTCAGCAGGCCATCGGAGATCGGTACCCCGGTGATCGCCGCGGTGGACGGTCCCGCCTACGCTGCCGGGTTCATCCTCGCGCTCAACTGCGATCTGCGCGTGGCCGGCCCCGGTGCGCGGTTCTGCGCGGTCGGTGCCGCGATCGGACTGGTCCCGGTCGGCGGGCAGCTGAGCAGGCTGCTGGATCTGGTCGGGTATCCGGTCGCGTTCGAATGGCTGGCCACCGCGGCTCCCTTCGGTGCCGAGGAAGCGCTGCGGCACGGGTTCGTCAGCCGCGTCCAGGAGGACGCGTTCGCGGGGGCCTTGGCGCTCGCCGAATCGATCGCCGCCGTCTCTCCCGCCGTGGTCGCCGCGGTCAAGGCCGGGCTCGCGCACACCATGAGTCACGGCGCCGATGCCGGACGGGCGGCCGAACCGCTGCTCGCCGCACTGGTGCGGGAACTCCCGGACGGCACCGAGGGCGTGAACTCCTTCCTGGAACGCCGTCCACCCGCCTATCCTGACGCGCCCGCCGATCACCACGAGCGCATCGGTGAGGTGCTCGCATGACGCAGCCCGGGCAGCGGCTGCGCGAGGACGCCATCCGCGAACTCGCGATCCGCTACGGAATCCCGGCGAACCCGGTCGAATTCGCCGCCACCGCACGGGAAGCGGGCGAGATCGCGAACCGGATCGCCGGTCCGTCCGCGATCAAACTGATCGCCGATTCCGTGGTGCACAAGAGCAAGGCGGGCGGGGTGCTGCTGAACGTGCCACCCGCCGAGGCGGAACCGGCCGTGCGGCGGTTGTTCGAGGCCCAGCGCGCCAAGGCGGTCGCGGTCCGCGGGGTGACCGTGGAGCCGATGATCGAACCCGGCCCGGAGGTGGTGGTCGGCGCGCTGCACGAACCCGGCTTCGGCCCGGTGGTGATGGCCGGATCCGGTGGTGTGGACGTGGAAACCCTCGGCGATGTGGCCTTCGCCCTCGCCCCGCTGGATGCCGGCTCCGCGACCGCGCTGCTCGACCGCACCCGGATCGGCGCCGTGCTGCGCAACCGGTTCCCGCGCGGGTTCGAGCAGCTGGTCCAACTGCTGCTGCGGGTGGGCGGGCCCGATGGCTTGCTGCTTTCCGAACCGGTGGACCAGATCGATCTCAACCCGGTGGTGATCGGGAAAGAACGGATCACGGCGGTGGACGCGCGGGCAGTGGCCCGCGACCGGCCGGGTGCCCGGGAACTGCCCGATCCCGCCACGGCATACGAACAACTGCGCCCGGCCGTGTACCCGGAATGCCTCGCCGTGCTCGGTGCCTCCGCCGATCCGGCCAAAATGGGGAACCGGGCGGTGCGCACCGCGATCGAGCACGGTTTCCGCGGACCGGTGTATCCGGTCAGCCGCTCCGCGAAGGAAGTGCACGGCCGCACCGCGTTCGCCTCGATCGCCGAACTGCCCCGCGGCATCGACCGGGCCGTGCTCGCACTTCCCGCCGCGCTCGTCCCGGATGCCCTGCGCGAACTCGCCGCCATCGGCACGAGAACCGCGCACGTCTACACCGCGGACACCGGTGATCTCGCCGAGGCGGTCGCGGGAACCGGGCTGCGCGTGCTCGGCCCGAACTGCA
Organism: Sciscionella sediminilitoris; assembly: GCF_000737195.2. Taxonomy (GTDB): domain Bacteria; phylum Actinomycetota; class Actinomycetes; order Mycobacteriales; family Pseudonocardiaceae; genus Sciscionella; species Sciscionella sediminilitoris. The sequence continues at coordinate 21,279 of NZ_JALM01000011.1, read as the reverse complement.
TCGGGCACTACAGCCCGCACGCGCGGATGACCATGATCGGATCCAGTGCCTCCAGCACCGAACCGGGCTCGATCGCGTTCGTCTCCCAGTCCGGCACCTATGCCGGGGATGTGGTGCGCCGTGGCAAGGAACTGGGGCTGCGGTTCAGTTTCGTCAGCTCGGTCGGCAACTGCGATGACGTGTCCCCCGCGGAACTGCTCGCGTTCTGCGCCGCCGATCCGCGCACCACGCTGGCCGCCTTCTATCTGGAGGATGACAGCGACGCGGGCCGGTTCTTCGCGCTCGCCGAACGGATCGAGATCCCGGTAGTGCTGTTCAAGGGCGGGCGCAGCACGGCGGGGGGAGCGGCGGCCGCCTCGCACACCGGTGCCCTGGCCAGCGATCCGCAACTGCTCCGCGATGCCGCGGCGGCCGCCGGGGTCGTCCTGGTGGAGAACCTGGACGAGCTGCTGGACACCCTGCTCGTCGCGCAGCACGCGCCCGCGCTGACCGGGATCGGCTTGGGCCTGGTCGGCAGCGGGGGCGGGGTCGCCGTGGTGGGCACCGACACCGCGGGCGAACACGGGCTCACCGTTGCCCCGCTCTCCGCGGCCACCACGGACGCCCTGGCCCGCTACGACGCCCCGGGCAGCAGCCTGAGCAACCCGGTGGACATCCCGATCTGGTCGCTGTACGACGAAACCGGTCCGTTCACCGGGGCACTGGCCCGCGCGCTCGCCGCGGACCCCGCGATCGACTGCCTGTGCGCTTACCTGGATCTCGGCACGGTGTACGACATCCACTCCGGTGCCGAGGCCGCCGCGCTGATCCGGGAGCTCACCGAGCAGCTGTGCGCGGCCGACCGCGCCGGAGTGCCCCTGGTTCTGGTGCTGCGCAGCAGTTTCAGCGCCGAGCAGGAGGAACTGGTGCGGGAACTGCGCGCCACCGCGGCCGGGTACGGGGTGCCGCTGCTGGATTCGGTGGAGCGGGCGATCGCCGCACTGGGACGGGTCGGCGCGGCGAACCGGTTCCGCGCGGGTTCCGGGGAGCGCTGAGGCGTGCCGCGTTCCCGGACCGCGCTGTGCCTGATCGCCCTTGCCACCTTCGCCTCGATGAGCGTGTGGTTCTCCGCTTCCTTCGTGGTGCCCCAGCTGCAGGTGCTCTGGCAGCTGAGCAGCGGCGAATCCGCACTGCTGACCATCGCGGTGCAGCTCGGCTTCGTGCTCGGCGCGCTGCTGCTCGCCGGGACCGGGCTCGCGGACGCGGTACCCGGGCGGCGCCTGATGAGCTGGGGTGCGGTGTGCGCGGCGCTGGCGAACCTGATCCTGTTGTGGTCTCCCGGTTTCGGGCTCGCTCTCGGGTTGCGCGCGGTCACCGGAGCCTGCCTCGCCGCGGTCTACCCGCCCGCGCTCAAGGAGGTTTCCTCCTGGTTCCGCACGGGAAGGGGGATGGCGCTGGGCATCATGATCGGCGCGCTCACCCTCGGATCCGCGGCGCCGCAACTGATCAAGGCCTCCGGCGGGCTCGGCTGGCAGGTGGTGATCGTGGCCACCTCGGTGCTGACCGCGCTGGGCGGCGTGCTGGTCCGGTTCGTGCGCGGCACCGGGCCCTATCCGTTCCCGGTGTCCACCTTCCGGCTGCGCTCGGCATTCCGGGCGATCCGGCACCGCCCGGTGATGCTCGCGAATCTCGGCTACGCGGGGCACATGTGGGAGCTGTACGCGATGTGGGCCTGGATCGGCACCTTCCTGGCCCGGCTGCCCGGGATCTCCGCGCGCGGGGCCGCGCTGGCCGCGTTCGCCTGCATCGGGGTCGGTGCCCTCGGCTGTCTGCTCGGCGGGCGGATCAGCGACCGCTTCGGCCGCGCCCCCTCGGCGCTGCTCAGCCTCGCCTGTTCCGGATCGGCCGCGGTCGTGCTCGCCTTCAGCGGCGGATTCCCGAGCTGGCTGATCGTACTCATCGGGGCGTTCTGGGGATTCTGGGTGATCGCCGATTCCGCCCAGTTCTCCGCCATGGTCACCGAAAGCGCCGATCCGCGCTATGTCGGCAGCGCGGTATCGCTGCAACTCGCGCTCGGCTACGTCACCACCGCGGCCACCATCTACCTGGTGCCGGTGCTCGCCGAACACGCCTCGTGGAGCGTGGCCCTGCTCGTGCTCGCGATCGGCCCGCTGTTCGCCATCACCGCCCTGCTCGCCTACCGCAGAATCCCGAAGGAGCGCACCGCATGACCGCGTGGACCAGCACTCGCAACTCCGCCCCGAAGATCGGCGACACCGCCAGCCGAACCCACCTGATCACCCAGGAGGACACCGAGGCCTGGGCGCGGATCAGCGAGGACCGCAACCCGCTGCACTTCGACGAACAGGCCGCGGCCGCCTCGGTGTTCGGGCACACCGTCGCGCACGGCGGGGTGCTTTCCGGGATCATCAGCGGGCTCATCGCCCAGGACCTGCCCGGACCGGGGACCGTGTTCCTCGGCGTGGAATGGCGATTCGAGAAACCCGTGCGCATCGGGGAACAGGTCACCGGTGAGGTGGAGGTGCTCGAGGTCCGCGCGGACAAGCCGATCTGCCGGCTGGCCACCCGCGTGCTGCGTGCCGACGGGATCCCCGCGCTGACCGGGACGATCCGCACCTACACCTCGGCACTGGACTGACGAGCCGTGGCGGCGCCGGTCGCGGTGCCGCCACGGCCTCGGTTCAGCCGATCTCGGTCAGGTGGTTCGCGTAGGCGGCCGTGGTGAAGAAGCTCGGCAGCTTCTCCTGCAGCGCCGTCTCCACCAGGATGGCGCGCGCATCGGTGAGCCGGTTGCCGGGGCCCAGCTCGGCGCCGACCGCATCGATTTCCTCGGCAAGCCACTCGCGCACCAGGGCCTCGGTCAGCACGGTGCCGTCCTCGAGTTTGGTGGCATTGCGGATCCACTGCCACAGCTGGCAGCGCGCGATCTCCGCGGTGGCCGCGTCCTCCATCAGGTCGAAGATGGCCGCCGCCCCGGTGCCACGCAGCCAGGCATCGAGATAGCGCAGCGCGACGCCGATATTCGACCGCACCCCCTGCTCGGTGACGGTGCCCGCGGTCGCGGCGACCGCGAGCAGATCGGTTTCCCGCACCCGCACATCGGCACGCTGCCTGGTGAGCTGATTCGGTGCACTGCCAAGGGTTTCGTCGAACACCTCGCGGCACACCGGAACCAGTCCGGGATGGGCGACCCAGGAACCGTCGAATCCGTCCCCGGCCTCGCGCTGCTTGTCCTGGCGCACCTTCGCGAACGCGCGTTCGTTCGCCTCCGGGTCCTTGCTCGGGATGAACGCGGCCATACCGCCGATCGCGTGCGCCCCGCGCCGGTGGCAGGTGCGTACCAGCAGCTCGGTGTAGGCGCGCATGAACGGCACGGTCATGGTCACCTGGGCGCGATCGGGGAGCACGTAGTCGGCACCGCGCGCGCCGAGGTTCTTGATGACGCTGAAGATGTAGTCCCAGCGGCCCGCGTTCAGCCCGCAGACGTGCTCGCGCAGTTCGTAGAGGATCTCCTCCATCTCGAAGGCGGCGGTGATCGTCTCGATCAGCACGGTGGCCCGGATGCTGCCCCGCGGGATGCCGAGCTCGTCCTGGGCCATGACGAACACTTCGTTCCACAGCCGCGCCTCGTGCCGGTTCTCCAGCTTGGGCAGGTAGAAATACGGCCCGCTGCCGGTGGCGATGAGCCGGCGCGCGTTGTGGAAGAAGTACAACCCGAAATCCAGCAGGCTCGCCGAAACCGGGCGTCCGTCGATCCGGATGTGTTTGTCCACGAGGTGCCAGCCGCGTGGCCGGGGCACGATGACCGCCGGGTTCGCGCCGAGCTCGTAGTGTTTCCCGCTCTCGCTGACGAAGCTGAGATCGCGACGGATGGCGTCGTGGAGATTGCGCTGTCCGCCGATGACATTGGCCCAGGTGGGTGAGGTGGCGTCCTCGAAATCGGCCAGCCACACGCGCGCCCCGGAATTGAGCGCGTTGACGGTCATCTTCTGCTCGGGCGGACCGGTGATCTCCACCCGGCGGTCGCTGAGATCCGGTGGGGCGGCGGCCACCCGCCAGTCCGGGTCCTCCCGGATCCGTGCGGTCTCCGGCGGGAACCGCAGCGAGCGCTTGCCCGCGGCCAGTTTCTCCCGTGCCTGCCTGCGTTCGTCGAGCAGTTCGCAGCGCCGGGCGGCGAAGGCATTGTCCAGTTTCGCCACGAACTCCAGGGCGGCCGGGGTCAGGATCTCCTCGAAGCGCTCACCGCTCGGGCCGTTGACCGTGATACTGCCCGCGAGTGTGCTCGGCATGGTGTACCTCCCCTAGAACTGCGCGGTCTCGGTGGAACCGGCGAGCGCGGTGGTGGTGCTCTCCGGATTGAGCGCGGTGGCCACCAGGTCGAACCAGCCGGTGCCCACCTCGCGCTGGTGCTTGGTTGCGGTGTACCCGCGCTCCTCATCGGCGAACTCGCGCTGCTGCAGGTCCACATAGGCGGGCATGCCCTCGGCCGCGTAGCCCTTCGCGAGGTCGAACATGGAGTGGTTCAGCGCGTGGAATCCGGCGAGCGTGATGAACTGGAACTTGTAGCCCATGTGCCCGAGTTCGCGCTGGAACTTCGCGATCGTGGCGTCGTCCAGGTGTTTGCGCCAGTTGAACGAGGGGGAGCAGTTGTAGGCGAGCAGCTGGTCCGGGTACTTGGCCTTGATTCCCTCGGCGAAGGCGCGGGCCACCTCCAGATCGGGCTCCGAGGTCTCCATCCACAGCAGGTCGGCGTACCGCGCGTAGGCGAGTCCGCGCTCAATGCACGGCTCGATTCCGTTGCGCACCTTGTGGAAACCCTCGGAGGTGCGTTCCCCGGTGAGGAACTTGCGGTCCCGCTCGTCCACATCGCTGGTGAGCAGGGTCGCGGCCTGGGCATCGGTGCGCGCGATGAGCACCGAGGGCACATCGAGCACATCGGCGGCCAGCCGCGCGGCATTGAGGGTGCGCTCGTGCTGCTTGGTCGGGATGAGCACCTTGCCGCCCAAGTGCCCGCACTTCTTCTCCGAGGCGAGCTGGTCCTCCCAGTGCACCCCGGCCGCCCCGGCCGCGATCATGCCCTTCATCAGTTCGAAGGCGTTGAGCGGACCGCCGAAGCCCGCCTCGGCATCGGCGACGATCGGGGCGTACCAGTCGATATCGGTGCTGCCCTCGGCATGCGCGATCTGGTCCGCGCGGCCGAGTGCGTTGTTGATCCGGCGCACCACGGCTGGCACCGAGTTCGCCGGGTACAGGCTCTGATCGGGGTAGGTCTGCCCGGCGAGGTTCGCGTCCGCGGCGACCTGCCAGCCGGAAAGGTAGATGGCCTTGAGTCCGGCGCGCACCTGTTGCACCGCCTGGTTCCCGGTCAGCGCGCCCAGTGCGTGGATGTAGTCGTTGTCCTGGAGCAGCCGCCACAGCTTCTCCGCGCCGAGCCGGGCAAGGGTGTGCTCCTCGACCAGGCTGCCGCGCAGCCTGAGCACGTCCTCGGCGGTGTAGGAGCGCTCGACACCCTGCCACCGGGGATCGGTGCGCCACTGCTCGGCGAGTTCACTGCCGCGTTCGCTCATGTCCACTCCTTGCGAATTCTGTTACTGCCGGTTGCGTGCCTCCGAGCATGGCAGTGCGCACGATTCGCTGCTATATCTCCAATTCGCCAACATGTGCGAATCTTCTCGCCCGGTTTTGCAAATCTTGCGAAGGTGAACTTTGCTAGACTTCGCGGAAACGGACCGGGAGGACACGGTGGACAAGACCTACGCCGGGGCCAAGCTCCGCCACCTGCGCGAGGCACGCCGGATCAGTCAGGCCGAGCTCGCGCGGCTGCTGGAGATCTCGCCGAGCTATCTGAACCAGATCGAGCACAACTCCCGACCGCTGACCGTTCCGGTGCTGTTGCGCATCACGCAGACCTTCGGGGTGGACACCGAGTTCTTCGCCAGCGAGGACACCACGCGGCTGGTGGCCGATGTCCGCGAGGCGCTGCTGGACGAGGCCGTCGGGGTGCAGCCGAGCAGTGCCGAGCTCAAGGAGCTGGCGGGCAATATGCCGAACATCGCCAGGGCCCTTGTCCGGCTGCACCGCGGTTACCGCAACGCCGTGGAGAACACCGCGGCCCTGGTCAGTGAGAACGGCACCGGAACGCATGGCAGCTCGGCCGGATCCGCGCTACCGCACGAGGAGGTGCGGGATTTCTTCTACGAGCGGGAGAACTACATCGGTGAGCTCGACCGGCGGGCCGAACGGATGGCGGGCACCCTGTCCCTGCGTCCCGGTGAGACCCACCGCATGCTGGAGGATCTGCTGCGCGAGCACTACGGCATCCGGGTGCACACCGTGGCCGTGGAAGCGGACGGCGGGGAGCAGCACCGGTACGAGCCGGGCAGCAAGACGCTGCGCCTTGCCTCCAGCCTGCGGATCGGCCAGCGCGCTTTCCGGATGGCCGCCCAGATCGCGCTGCTCGAGTACGACGAGCTGATCAACGAGCTCGCCGATTCCTGGGCGTTCTCGGGTCCGGCCGCGCGTTCTCTGGCCCGGGTGGGGCTGGCGAACTACTTCGCGGGCGCGCTGATCCTGCCCTATCGCACGGTGCTGGAGAAGGCCGAGGAATACCGGTACGACATCGAGCGGCTCTGCGACTATTTCGGGGTCGGTTTCGAGACCGTCTGCCATCGGCTTTCCACCCTGCAACGGCCCAAGGAACGCGGGATCCCGTTCTCCTTCGTCCGGGTGGACCGGGCGGGCAACATGTCCAAACGCCAGTCCGCGACCGGTTTCCACTTCTCCCGGGTCGGCGGGGCCTGCCCGCTGTGGGACATCTACCAGGCGTTCAGCTCACCCGGCCGGATCATCACCCAGATCGCCGCGCTGCCAGACGGGAAACGCTACTTCTGGATCGCGCGCACCGTGTCCCGCAATATCGGCGGCCACGGCAGCCCGGGGAAGACGTTCAGCGTCGGGCTCGGCTGCGAACTGCGGTACGCGCGCAGGCTGGTGTACTCGACCGGGCTCGACCTCGACGATCCCGCCGCCGCGACCCCGATCGGCATGGGCTGCAAGGTGTGCGACCGGCCCGCCTGCCCGCAGCGTGCGTTCCCCACCATCGGCAACCAGCTCACCGTGGACGAGAACACCAGCACCTTCGTGCCCTATCCCGCCGTCCCTCGGCAGTGAGCGGGCGGGAAGGTGGCCTTCCCGCCCGCCTGTCTCACAGATCGGCGAAGGCGATCCACATGTTCGCGTTCGGGTCCCAGCCGACGACCTTGTTGGGCCAGCGGTGATCATAGGCCGGAACATTTCCCTGATAGTTCTGCCAGCCGGTTTCCTGGCAGGCGATTTCGGTGAGGCAGGATTTGATGTTGTACTGCGCGGCGGTCGCGAATTTCGCGTTCTCCGCGCGGCAGCCGCCCGGTGCGGGCACATCGTGGGTCATGACCTGTCCGGAGAGTGCCTTGAACTGGATGCTGCGCGGCCCTTCCACGCTCGGGGTGGAACCGAACCACGGGGAGGTCCATTCCCCGATGATGTCGTTGACCGGGCGCCACTCCCCATTGCAGTCGGTCACCCGTGGTGCGGCCGGGGCGTTCGCGGCGAGCGCCGGTCCGGAAAGCCCGGCCAGCAGGGCGGCGGCGCAGGCGGCCACCCCGAGAATGCGTTTCGTTCGAGACACGGATGCTCCATTCTGTCGAGAATCGAATTCCCCATTTGGTGAAGGTATTGCCGAGCATAGGGCGGAACGGGATCCGGCCGGTAGCTTTTCGAGCTCCATGGAATACCCGCGAAACCTCAGCCCGCGAGCAGCGCCGAATCCCAGCCGCTCGCGGGTTTCGGCTCAGCCGAACAATAGGCGTGCACGGCGAGCGCGATACCCGCGGCGCCGGTGAGGAAACCCGGTTCGTCAGTGGGCGGGGCGCCCGGCCGGGAGTGTTGCCGGTAGCCGAACGGCATGCGGGGATCGAATTCGGCGAGAACACGTCCGGCGATCCGGTCGAGCACCGTGCCGAGGCCGCATCCGGGGTCGTCGTGCTGCATCCGTCCGAGCACGTGCAGCAGACCGGACCAGCCGTGGCACAGTCCGGTATCGCGTACTTCCCAGCGATGTCCGGGCAGGGTGGCCAGATCCCGCACCGATTCGCGGGCGTGGGTGAGCCAGTCCTCGCGGTGCAGTGCGAGCCCGGCGAGCTGGATGGCCCTGGCGATTCCCGGCCTGCCGTAGCACCAGGATTCCCGGCTGCGCGGGCTCGCGGTGAGCCGCTCACCGTCCAGGGTCAGGGTCGGCGGCCAGAACCGGGCGCTGCCGTCCACATCGGACCATCCGACGAGGAAGGCGACGATTTCCGCCAGTGCCGCATCCTGTTCGGGTACCCGGATTCCCGCCGTCCAGGTGGTGGCCAGCAGCGCGAGCGGCCCGCCGATCCCGTGCGCCATACCGAGATTCACGTGCCCGCCGCGATGTTCCTGCCCGATGACCGGGCCCTGTTCGGCCCACCAGCCCGGCAACCTGACGCCATCGCGCCGGATGGGGCGGACCAGCCGGACCAGCGAGGCCAGGATCTCGCGCAGCAGGGATTCCGCATCCCCGGTGCCGCGGCGGAACAGATAACTCCCGAGCCCGGTGAGCCCGGAGACGAGATCGAAGGAACGCACGGTGTGCAGGGTTTCCCCGGCGTCCAGGCGACGGCGTTCCTCCTCCAGCCGGGTCCGCGCGATCGCGAAGACCGAGCTGTCCAGCCCGTCGAGCAGCGCGGCGTATTCGCCCTCCTGCCGAGCGGCACAACGGGCGGCGAAGGCCAGTGCGGGAATGCCGTCGAAGAGGGTGTGCGGGGAAGCGGGGGTCAGGGACCGGTTGGCCGCGGCGAGATGGCGGTGCGCGAGCGCCCTGGCCTTCGGATCGTGCCTGCCGAGTTCGGCGTAGAGCAGCGCGAGCCCGCCCTCGCGTTCCAGCAGCGAACGTTGTGATCCCGGCGCGATGCGGGGATCGGCGAGCCGTTCGGTGAGCGCGCCGAGCACCGATGCCAGGCTCGCGGTCACGGGCGCGCCGCCGCGGCCCGGCCCCGGTAGTGTGCGGCGATCCGGCTGGTCACCGCGTGCACCCGGTTCTCGGTCTCCCGATCGCCGCCGAGCAGCCGATTGTGGTGCATGTGCAGCAGGCTGTTGACCGTGGCCCGGAAGCGTGGCTCGTCCTGGTCCGTGGTGCGCAGGCGTTCCCCGTACCGTGCGAACATCGGGCGGCGTCGCGCCATGACCTGCCCCAGCATCGTGCCCGGCTCGCCCGCGTCCTGGCTGAGCACGGACTCGGTCAGCCGCACCGCCTGCCGGACGTGCCCGGACATCCCGTCGTAGTGTTCGATCGGGACCTCGTCGTACCAGTGCGCCCAACGCGGTTCCAGGCAGCGCAGCAGGTCGGTGAAATTGACGGCGCCGAGCACGATGTCCGGACACGTCTCGATGTCCCGTGCCCGAAGCAGCCCGAGTACCGCTTCGCTGTCCGCGCGGAAGGCGTGCTCGGCAGCGTCCAGTGCCGCGGGGCCGCCGTAACGGTCGATCTCCGGTTCGTAGGTGTCCAGTACCAGTGCCCTCGCCACTCCGGCGGCGCGGAGCTCGGCCATCCAGGAATGCAGTGCGGGCAACAGATCCCGGTGCAGTGTCGCGGGCTCCCCGTGCATGCGGATGCGCAGGTGGTCCTCCGGATCGGTGTACCGGAGGAAAAACCATCGGTCCACTGTGGACCGAGCGGAGTCCAGCAGCCGGGGAAGGTGTTCGGTGAGGATGTCGTCGTGCCGGGCCCGGCCGCTGTAGACCTTGGCGTAGAGCCAGTCCCCGCCGGGTGGCCGGACCGCGCGCGGGCTGGCCGGGGTCCACGATCCGCTGCGCGGGACCGGTTCCGGGGTGTTCGCCGCGAGCGGGATCACGATCTCGTTGGCGTGCCCGCCTAGCCAGCCGAACGGGGAATCGCCGTCCCCGATCGTCTCGCTGACCAGGAGGTCCGGTTTGCGGCGCAGTTCATCGGCGAACAACCGGCGATGCAGCGGAGCCCGCAGGTCCAGCGGCAGGCTGTGATCGGCGAGCTTGGCGTGCACGCGGTCCGGAACGCCCGCCTGCTCGCGCCAGTGGTCCAGTTCGCGTCCCCACTCCGCGGATTCCCGCACCGCATCCGCGAGCCGTGCGGGTGGGCGCCAGCTCGCGGGCGCCAGCACCGTGCGCCCGTGCTGCACGCGGGGCAGGTGCGGCAGGCACTGCAGCGCACCCCAGTCCCAGGCGCGCAGGGTGCGGGTGGCGGCCGCGCTGATGTCGCCTAGCAGCCGCGCCGCGTTCGGGGCGCGCTTGCGCGGATCCAGCATATGCGGGGTGAGCGCGGTGAGCAGGCGCCGATCGCGCAGGGATGCCACGCGCAGCCCGTCCGGTCCGGCGACGATCCCGATCTCGTCCAGGCCGAGCACGGATTCCGCGGCGCGCTCGGCGAACCCGCCGATGGTCAGGGTCCGGTCCAGCACGGCGGGCACCCTGGTCACGTTCGACAGCCGGCCACCAGCGGGCTGGAAGGCGAGCTGCACGGTGGCCGAATCCCGGCACTCGGGCGCCAGCACCGTGGCGAGCCGTTCCGCTCCGTCCTCGAACAGATAGGCGAACCGGCCGAGCATCGCCCCGGCGTGCTGCCCCATGGCCGGGGCGAACTGCAGCAGGAAATCGCCGCGGTCGAGCGCCGCGGTGGATTCGGCATGCAGGCCGAAGGCCAGCTCCGCGGTGGCCGGTGGCGGGGCGAGCGGACCGTCCGGTTCGAGCGCGGTGATCGTGTCCGCGTCCAGCAGGATCCGGTCGTCTCCGCGCAGTGCCCGGAAAACAAGCTCACCGATCCGCTCCTCGCGCGCGGTGTCCCGCTCCGCAACGGGCGGGCGCCAGCGGCTCTCCGCGGGGAGCACGTATCCCGCGGGCGGCCCGATTCCGCGTTCCGGGTCGAGCACTTCCCGCACCGGAACGATCGCGCCGGTTCCGTACCTGTCCAGGAAATGCGTGTGGTATTCGGCCAGGTATCCGGGAACCCCGTCGGCGGGCGACATCCGGAGCAGGGCGGTCGCCGCGGCCTCCGCCTCGCGCGCGATTCCGTGCGGGAGCGCTATTTCGGTGGCCAGGCGCAGATCCACCTGCATCGGCGAGGCGGTGCTTTCCGGGCGCAGTTCCCGTGCCGCGGTCCGGGCCGCCGCGCGGGCGGCACGCCCGGCACCGGGCGGGGATTCGGCGAACTCCGCGAACAGTTTCCGCACGGCGCGCAGTCCGGCCGCTTCCGGTGCCGGGGTCCGGTCGAGCACGGTGACCGCGTGGCTCAGCGGATCGGTCTCGTGCGGCGGCGGTGGCAGTTCGGTGCACAGCAGCCCGTGCGCGACCAGCTCGGCCAGTAACGCTTCGATGCGCGCGGTACCGGTGTCCGGATAGGCGGCCCCGATGCGTTCGGTGAGCTCGACCGCCGTGATCGGTTCCCGTGCGGCGGCCAGGGCGATCCGCACCGGGGGAGTCGCTCGCACCGATTTCTCGCTCGTGCGCGAATCGGCGGTCTTGTCCATCGGCGTGTACGGGAGCACGAACCGGCCGCCGCGCTCGTAGCAGAGATCGTTCACGCACACCCGCAGGTGACGAAGCACCTCGGGACGGGTTTCCAGGTCACCGAGCAGGCCACCGAGCCATTCGCCGTCCGGGCGCACTCGTTTGCGGTGTTCGGTCGTGCCGGTGACCCGGGTGTGTTCGGCGAAGTGCCCGATCGCGACCCCGGCCAGGAGCCCGAACGGGGTCGGCCTCCCGGTCATCCGCAGCAGATAACGGCAGGCGGCGAAGGTGGCGCGGCGGAGTTGCCCGATCCCCACCGGTGCGCCGTTGTCCACCCGGCGCAGCATCCTGGCGAGCGAGTCACTGGACACCTCGAGTGCTTCGCGCACCACCGGATCGGCCGTGCTCTCGCGCAGGATCGCGGTCAGGGCGGCGCGTTCGTCCCCCTCGGCCGGATCGGGGACCCGTGCGAGCCCGGCCGCGCGATCCCGCGGGAGCGCGGAGGCGCGCAGATACATCGTGTTCCCGGCCGAGAAAAGGGACATCTCCACCAATCCGGTTCGAGGTGGCTGGCCATTTCTCCCACCGTGCGGACACGGCGGGAGAAATGGCCGCGGACAGCAGAGTCAGCAGATCGTCGGACAGCTCGTGCACTGGGTCAGATGCGTGTCCGTGCTCAGATTGACCGGGCGGAGCTCGTCCGGATTGAGCACGATGCGGGCATCGAGATCGAAATGATCGAGCTCGGTGTCCGGCCGTGCTGCCGACGGGCTTTCGAGAGCAGCGGTCATGGAAAACTCCTTTACGCTGAATCCGGGAAATGAATCGAACGAGGACCGATGGTCGGCATCCGGAGCGCCGCTGCCAAGCTTTTCCATCTCGCTCGAAAAGCTGGTGCCGTCCGGTTCACACAGCTTGGGGAAACAGCACCACCGGATCGGTTCCGGCGGCTAGAATCGGCGCACTGCCTCGTAAAACAGGGGAAACGGCCCTTAGCCGAGAGGACTCGTCCGCGAAGATGACGCTGCGCATTCACTTCACTACCGACGATCTGGCCCGGCTCACCATCGCTTCCGCACCCGATCCGATGTGGGAGCTGCTGCTCAGCCTGCACGTACTGCAGGGCACCGGTGAGGAGGCACTGTTCCGGCACTGGCGGTCCCAGGTACCACGGGCACCGGAGGTGCGGCGGTTGTTCGCGCTCGCGCCGCCGAAGGGCTACTCGGCTGATTTCCTCACCCCGGAACACGACAGCAACGGATTCTCCGCGGGATTGGAAGCCGTACTGTGCACCCCGCCGTCCCGGGTGCGAGCCGATCTGCGGCTGCTCGCGAACCAGCATCCACTCCCCGCCTGGGCCGAACTACTGGCCAGCAGTTGCCGGGCCGCGCTCGCCGAACTCATCCGCATCCTGGCCGGTTACTACCGCACCGCGGTGGAGCCGTACTGGGCGCAGATCGAGGCGGAGATCCGCCAGGACCGCGAGATCACCGTGCGGGACATGGCCAGGGACGGCACCAGCGGAATGCTGCGCACCCTGCACCCCGCGCTGACCTGGCGGGCCCCGGTGCTCGAACTGCACGGTTCGCACGTCTCCGGCGATCTGCACCTCAACGGGCGGGGATTGCGGCTGGTGCCCTCGTTCTTCTGTCACGGCAGCCCGACGACCCTCGCCGATCACACGCTGAGCCCCGTGCTCGTGTACCCCATCGTGCGCACCCAGACCCGGATGAGCGCGCCCGCGGCCGCTTCCGAGGACGGGCTCGCCGCGCTGACCCCGTTGCTCGGCGCCACCCGCGCCAGGGTGCTCATGGCCGTCGGGCCGGGCTGCACCACGACCGAACTCGCCAGGCAGTGCGCGGTGTCCCCGGCTTCGGCCAGTTATCACGCGGGCATTCTCCGTGCGGCGGGACTGCTGAGCACCCAGCGCACGGGTACCGCGGTGCGGCACACGGTGACCCCGCTCGGCAGTGGGCTGCTGCGCCGCCGCCACCACGGGGCACCGCAGGATCAGCAGGTCACCCCGTCCTAACGGGGACCGGATCGGTGCCGCCCATCCGTTCGGTGATCTGGCCGGCCGTGCGGATCAGCTCCTCCCGGATAGCCGTCGCCTCGTCCAGCGGAAGCGTGCGCACGGTGCCGACAAGGGCGATCGTGGCGCACACGCCGTACTCGTCGAACACCCCGGTGGCCAGGGCGGTGATGCCGGAGTCGACCAGGTGATCGCTCGCCAGTCCGGTGCGCCGGACCTCGTCCAGATCCGCGTCCAGTTCCTCGCGCTCGTCCGCGGAGAGCGTGCCGAGCAGGCGTTCGACCCGGAGCTGATCGGGCAGGTGGGTGAGGAAGATCTTCGCCTGTGCCGAGCGCAGGCCCAGCTGGGTGCCCACTCGCACGGTCACCAGCACCGAACGGGTGTTGTCCTCCTCGGTGCGGGACACCACCGGCCCGGACGAGCCCCACAGGCTGATCACCGTGGTCAGGTGGGTGGACTGGCAGAGCTTGCGCAGAAACGGCGGCGCGATGTCCAGCACCCGCCGCCGGGCAAGGGCCGCCGCGCCGAGTTGGAGCAGTAGCCCGCCCGGTTCGAAGCTCGAGGGTTCCCTCGTGCGTTCCAGCAGTCCGGCGGTGACCAGGGAGGTGAAGTAGCGGTGCGTGGTGCTGCGGTTGAGGCCGAGCTGTTCGGCGGCCTCGGCGACCGTGGTGGTGGGGTTCTCCACGGAGAACAGGCCGAGGATCTGACCGACCCTGCTCACCGCCTGGATGTCGCCGGAGGACACCGATCCCTCGATCTCACGCGTCACTGGGAGCTCCCTCGTCATTCGTGTCCTCGCTCAACGGTAGCGGTGTGTTCCTGCTCCATCACCACGTGCCTGGTTTCCGGCCCGAGCAGGGCACCGGTGCTGATCAGCACTCCGCCGACGACCACGAGCACCACCGGGGTGAGGTGCGCGGGCAGCACCGCGCCGAGCCCGTTCAGGTAGACCGCGTAGAAGGCGGGCAGGATCAGCGCGAGGCTGTACCCGACGCCGTAGCCGCTCGCGCGCACCTCGGAGGGGAACCGCTCGGTCAGATAGGCCGCGATCGGGCCGAAAGTGCCGATGGTGAACACCACGACCAGGCAGCAGGCCAGGATCACCGGACCCATCGCGCTGACGCTCATCGCCAGGACATAGGAAGGGGCGCCGATCACCACCACGGCGACCCCGTAGCCGAGGAAGAACCGGCGGCGCCCGATCCGTTGGGACAGCATCCCGAACAGGGGGTAGCACACCGCGACCACCGCGGAGGCGATCATCATCGCGATCGAGACCTGCGCGCTGCTGAGCCCGACGTGCGAGGAAAGCAGCCCCGGCAGCACGGCGATTCCCGCATTGGTGGCCAGCCAGGTCCCGGTCATCAGCACGAAGATCTGCAGCAGCGCGGCCCGGTGCCGTCCGCGCAGCAGCAGGAGCAGCGGGGAGCCCCGCCTGGTGCGCGTGGTCCGCGGCTCGTCGACCTCCTTGAGGTAGGAGCGGAACAGCACGAGGGAGAGCAGCGCGCCGATCGCGAACGGGATCCGCCAGCCCCACTGCACGTACGCCGAATCCACACCCGCCGAGGGCATGACCGAGAGCAGCAGCAGGGTCAGCGCACCGGCGAGTGCGTAGGAACCGGGCGAGGTGCAGGTGATCAGCCCGGAGACCAGCCCGCGCCGCGATCGCGGACTCCATTCCATGGCGAGGGGAACCGCGGTGCTGTACTCCCCGCCGAGGAAGATCCCGCCGATGAACCGCAGTGCGATCAGCGAACCCGCCGAGGCGAAGCCGATCTCCGCGTAGCCGGGCAGCACGGCGATCAGCGCGGTGGCGATGCCGAACCCGGCCACCGCGACCAGAGTGGATTTCCGCCTGCCCTTGGTGTCCGCGAAGTGGCCGAAGATCGCGGCACCGAGTGGGCGGGCGATCAGCGTGGAGGCGAACACGAACGCGTCGAGCAGTGCGGCCGCGCTCGCGCTGATCCCCTTCGACTGGAAGTACACGGTCGCCGGGGCGAGCGCGAGGATCGGCAGATAGATGTCGAACTGGTCGACGAAGTAGGCCAGTACTCCCGCCCGGATCGCGGTGCGCGCCTTGCTCCGGTCGGTGGCGACCGCTCCGGGACTTCGCGTGAGCTCGTTCATCGGTTCTGACTCCTTGCGGTGAGCTCGCCATTGAATGTTCACACTACGAATACAGAGTCTCCATAGCGAACGATAGGCAGGGAATCCGATGGACGCAACGGTCGGATTCGATATTGACGTTCGAATCGCGAACATGCATCCTGCTATACGAACATCAAGGAGGAGCGTTCGATGACAGAGTCGTCTCAAGCCGATGCCGTCGCCAAGGTGCTCGAGGGTGCCGTCGACCTGCACTGCCACTCCGGGCCGAGCCCGTTTCCCCGCCGCTTCGACCACGTGGAGGCCGCCCGTGACGCGCAGGAGCGCCTCGGGATGCGGGCGATGGTGGTGAAATCCCACCACCACAACACGGTCATGGATGTGCTCGCCATGGCGCCGCGACTGCGCGAGCTGAGCACCGAGGTCTACGGCGGGATCGCGCTCAACAGCTTCGTCGGCGGACTGAACCCGCACGCCGTGCGGATGTCGCTGCGGATGGGCGGCAAGGTGGTCTGGTTCCCGACGATGTCCTCGGGAAGGCACATCGAATGCCACCACGAGGGCGACGGATTCCCCACCGAGACCGTGCCGCTGACCTGCGAGCGCATCGACATCCACGGCGAGAACGGGGAACTGCGCCCCGAGGTGTTCGAGATCCTGGACGTGATCGCGGAGACCGGGGCGCTGCTCTCCGGCGGGCACATGTACCCGCAGGACATCCGGGCCCTGTTCGAGGCCGCGGGGGACAAGGGAATCCGCAGGCTCATCGTGAACCACCCGAACTTCGTGATCGGCGCGGAACCCGAGCAGTGCCTCGATTACGTGCGGATGGGCGCGTTCATCGAGCACGAGGTCGGTATGTACGACCCGGAAGGGCACATGCACTGGGACCCGAAGATCCTGCTCGACTGGATCGAGAAGGTCGGTCCGGAGCACACCGTGATCTCCTCGGACCTCGGCCAGGCCTCGAATCCGAAGCCGGTGGACGCCTATCTGCGGGTGTGCGGATCGCTGCTGGATCTCGGCCTTCCGGAGAAGGAACTGCGGCTGATGACCTGTGACAACCCGGCCTACCTTCTCGGGCTGGAGTGAGCACGCATGTACACCAAGGATGATCCGCGTTCCGCACTGTCCACATCGGATTCCTCGGCCGAGGCCATCGCCGCGCCCGAGTACCACGACTTCACCGGATCCGCGCAACCCTGGGCGGTGCGCGGACAGAACGTGATCGTGGCGGGCAGCAACGAGGCCTGGTCCGGGAACCTGCGCTTCGAACACGTGCTGCTGCTGGTGCACGAGGACTCCGCGGCCGAGGTGCGCGCGCAGGGGGAAACCGTGAGCCTGCGCGGGCAGGGACTGATCGCGATCCCGCCGGGAGAGTCCGAGATCCGCCCGCTCGGTGCGGGGGAGCTGGTGCGGTTGATCCAGGCCGATGAACCCGGCTGGGCGGAACAGGCCGTCAACGCCGCCTCCTATGCCGAACCGCATCCGCGGGTCGCGCCGCTGCGGCCGTGGCCCGAACCCGAGGGCGGGCACCGGTTGCGCGCCTATCCACTGGCCGGGATTCCCGAGGACCCGAAACGGTTCGGGCGTATCTTCCGCACCCGCGCGTTCATGGTGAACTTCCTCCCGCCCGGGGACGGCCCGCGGGATCCGGCCAAGCTCTCCCCGCATCACCACGATGACTTCGAGCAGCTTTCCCTTGCCGTGCAAGGTGAATTCCTGCACCACATCCGCACCCCGTGGACGGCGGACTCGCGGAACTGGCGCGCGGACGAGCACGTCGCGGTCGGCAGCCCCTCGGTCGCGGTGATCCCGCCGCCGACCGTGCACACCACCGCGGCGACCGGGGCCGGGCGCAATCAGCTCATCGACATCTTCTCCCCGCCACGCGCCGATTTCTCCGCGCAACCGGGCTGGGTGCTCAACGCCGAGGAGTACCCGCAGCCATGAGCATGTTCGACAAGGCGGCGGCCCCGATCGGGACCTGGCTGAAGATCCCCGCCCCGGAACCGGTGGAAATCCTCGCACACGCAGGATTCGACTTCGTCGTGGTCGACCTGGAGCACGCGCCGCTGAGCCTGGAGACCGCCTACCGGCTCATCAACAGCGCGGCCGCGCTCGGGCTGACCCCGCTCGTCCGGGTGCCCGACCACACGCCGTCGATGATCCAGAAAATCCTGGACGCCGGGGCACACGGGGTGCTGGTGCCCAAAGTGGACAGTGCAGAGCAGGCGCGCGCGGTCTGCCGGGCGATGCGGTTTCCCCCGGACGGTGACCGCGGCGCGGGCGGAACGAGCAAGGCCGGTCGCTGGGGACTGCGGCCCGCGGCGGAGTACTACGCGCAGCGACCGCTGTGCATCCCGCAGCTGGAGAGCGAGCAGGCGATCCGTTCGGCCGCGGACATCCTCGCGCTCTCCGATGTGGACGCCGTGTTCGTCGGTCCCGCCGATCTGTCCCTTTCCCTGGGCACCACCCCGGACGACGCCGTCGTGCGGGAACTGATCGGGCACGCGATCCGGGAGGCGAAGGCGGCGGGCAAACCGTGCGGTATCGCCTTCGGGGACGCGCCACCGGTCGCCGCCGCGATCGAGGACGGCTGCGGATTCGCGCTCGTCTCGAACGACACCGGAATGCTCGCCAAGGCCGCGGGTGGATTGCTGGAACGGCTCAGGGGCGCGGAGTGAGCACCGATGCCAAGCAGCTGCGCCGGATCGCGTTCGCCTCGCTGATCGGGACCATGGTCGAGTGGTACGACTTCTATATCTACGGCACCGCGGCCGCGCTGGCGCTCGGTGACCTGTTCTTCCCCTCGCTGAGTCCCACCGCTCAGACCCTGTCCGCGTTCGCCACGTTCGCGATCGGGTTCATCGCCCGCCCGCTCGGCGGCATCGTGTTCGGTCATCTCGGGGATCGCATCGGGCGCAAATACGTGCTGATGCTGACCCTGTTGATGATGGGCGGATCCACCTTCCTGATCGGGCTGCTACCGGACTACGGCACGATCGGCGTGGCCGCCCCGATCCTGCTGGTGCTGCTGCGTTTCCTGCAGGGCATCGCGGTCGGCGGGGAATGGGGCGGGGCCGCGCTGCTGAGCGTGGAACGGGCCCCGGCGAACCGGCGGACCTTCTACGGTTCCTTCACCCAGATCGGTTCGCCGCTCGGATTGCTGCTCGCCGCCGGGGTCTTCGCGGTGGTGCAGGCGATCTCCGGGCCCGGAATGCACAGCTGGGGCTGGCGGATCCCGTTCCTGCTCTCGGTTTTCCTCATCGCGATCGGCCAGTTCGTCCGCTCGCGCATCGAGGAGGCGCCGGTCACCGGGGAACGCGCGAAACCGGTCGGGCTGCCGCTGGGCACGGTGCTGCGCGAGCACTGGGCCGCGGTGCTGCTCGGTACCGGGGCGATGGTGGTCACGCTGACCGGGTTCTATCTGTCCACCACCTTCCTCACCAGTTACGGCACCAAACAGCTCGGCTACCGCTCCGGCGAACTGCTCACCGGGACCATGCTCGTCGCGGTGGTGCAGATCGTGGCGCTGCCGCTGGCGGCCATGCTCGCCGACCGGCGCGGCAGGCTCCCGGTGATCCTCGCGGGAACCGTGGTCAGCGCGCTGCTCGCGGTGCCACTGTTCAGCCTCGCCGACACCGGGGTCGTCGGACTGCTGTGGCTGGGCATGATCCTCTACAACATCGGCCGCTCGCTGATCTACGGGCCGCTGCCAGCTTTCGCGGCCGCGCTGTTCCCCGCCACGGTGCGGTTCACCGGGATCTCGTTGTGCTACCAGCTCGCCGGGATCCTGGGCGGTGGTATCGCCCCGCTCATCGCGGTCGCGCTGAGCAGCGGCGGGGACACGCTGCCCGTCGCGCTGTACCTGGCCGCCATGGCGGTACTGTCCGCCGCCTGTGTCCTCGTGATCCGCTATCGCACCGGGACCGATCACCTCGCGGCCGAACCGGCCGGGGAACGGCCGCAGAAAGGGAGCACCGTTGACCACTGACCTGTCCACCGCGATCGGGCCGCTCGCCTTGAAGAACCCGGTCATCGCGGCCTCCTGCGAGGCGACCATCGATGAACGCGGGCTGCGCGCCTGCCTGGACGCCGGAGCGGGCGCGGTGGTGGCGAAATCGGTCAACGAATCCCCGGCGGCCGCGCGCCAGCTGAACATCGCCGAGTACGCCCTGCTCGACCGGGAGGGCGCCCGGGTCGAGTGGGGGTCCCAGTCCGGTGGTGAGACCCTGCTGTGCCGCTCCGGGCTCGTCCAGGACAGCCTGGACGACTGGCTCGCCATGCTCGAACGGGTGCGCGCCCACGCCGATTCCCTTGGCGCGCACCTGATCGGCAGCATCACCGTGGCCGAGGCCGAACCCGCGGCCCGGATCGCGCGCGAACTGGGTGCGGTGACCTCTGCGGTCGAGCTGAACGTCGGTGCCCCGCACGGCCGCGAGGCGGGTGCGGTGCGCCAGCTCACCGGCCCGGAACTGGTCGCGCACTACACGCGCACGGTCCGCGCCGGACTGGATGTGCCACTGATCGTGAAACTGCCCGCACAGAGCGATGATCCGCTGGCGCTGGCCCGCGCGGCACGCGAGTCCGGGGCGGATGCCGTCACCATGATCGGGCGGTTCACCGGGTTCTGGCCGGATATCGGGAGCGGGGAACCGGTACTCGGTTCGGCGGGTGCGGTCGGCGGTCCCGGCATGCTTCCGGTGAGCCTGTACTGGGCTGCGAAGGCGTTCACCGCCGGGACAACCCCGCTGATCGGCACCAACGGCGCGCGCGACGGCAGCGATATCGCCCGTTTCCTGCTCAGCGGTGCGTGCGCGGTGCAACTGGCGAGCGCGATCCTGCTGCGCGGGCCGGAAGTGCTCGCCGAATGCGTGCGTGAGCTGGACGAGGTGCTGACCGCGGCCGGGTACCCGGATGTGCGCGGCATGATCGGGCTCGCCGCGCGCCGTTCGCGTGGCTATGCGGAGATCCCGGAGAACCCGGCCCCGGTGCGGCCATGGGAGACCGGCGACATGTAACCGCCCGCGTTGTGCGGCCCGCGGTCTTCGTCGTATCGTCGGCCGGTGGAATCCGTCCGTATCGATCGCTGGCTCTGGGCGGTGCGGCTGGCGAAGACCCGCCCGATCGCCGCCGCCGCGTGCCGGGGCGGGCATGTCAAGATCAACGGCCAGCCCGCCAAGGCCGGTGCGACGGTCACCCCGGGTGACGAGGTGCGGGCCCGGATCAACGGACGGACCGTCATCGTCGAGGTGGTCAGGGTCATCCAGAAGCGCGTGGGAGCCTCGGTGGCGGTCGGCTGCCTGATCGACCGCACCCCGAAACCGGCGGCCGTGGACACCACACCGGTCGCCCGCAGGGAACGCGGGGCGGGCAGGCCCACCAAACGGGACCGCCGCCAGCTCGACCGGCTGCGCGGAGATCAGCGCGGATAGCCGCGGCAGGTGAGTGAACTCCCGGTATCGAGACGCAACTGCGCGGGTGGCTGGACAGCTTCGGGGCACGCAGAAGCCGCCGAACTTTCGCGCACGGCCTACACCGCCAACCGCTTACCGAGTGTCCGAAAAGGACACTGGAATTCCTCATCTGAGCTTCCCCTTGAA
>NZ_JALM01000010.1 GCF_000737195.2 Sciscionella sediminilitoris | reverse complement strand
CCCCGGGGGATTTTTCTTACCTATGAACGTGATTCAAGGCTCCTGGCCGCGTCGTCAGGGTGTGGCGCCCCCGCGACGGCTTTCGCCGCTTAACCATCGCCCACCCGACCACCCACGAAACGAACTCTGAATAATCCTTAGATGCGTTCGATGATGGTCGCGGTGGACAGCGCCCCGCCCGCGCACATCGAGACCAGCGCGGTGCTCGCGTCCCTGCGTTCGAGCTCGTGCAGCGCGGTGGTGAGCAACCGGGCACCGGTGGCCCCGACCGGGTGGCCGAGCGCGATCGCGCCACCGTTGACGTTCACCCGGTCCATGTCCGGCTTGTGCACCTGCGCCCAGGAGAGCACCACCGAGGCGAAGGCTTCGTTCACCTCGAACAGATCGATGTCCCCGATCGCCATGCCCGCCTTGTCCAGCACTCGCTCGGTGGACTGCACCGGGCCGTCGAGGTGGTAGTAGGGCTCGGCACCGACCAGGGCCTGGGCGCGGATCCGGGCGCGCGGCCGCAGTCCCTGTGCCTTCGCGGTCTCCTCGTCGGCGAGCAACAGCCCGGCAGCGCCGTCGGAGATCTGCGAGGAGTTGCCCGCGGTGTGCACCCCGTCCTCGAGCACCGGCTTGAGCTTGGCGAGCGCCTCGGTGCTGGTCTCGCGCAGTCCCTCATCGCGTTCGAGCACCGCCGACGGCAGGATCTCCCGGTCGAACCGGTTCTGCTGCCAGGCGTTCGCGGCCAGTTCCTGGGAACGCAGACCGAACTCGTCCACATCCGCGCGGGAGATGCCGCGCCGTACGGCGATCCGCTCCGCCGCGGCGAACTGGTTCGGCATGTCGATCTCCCAGCTCGGCGGCTTCGGTTTGCCGAACCCTTCGACGATGTTCGTGCCGAGCGGGATCCGGCTCATCGCCTCGGCCCCGCAGGACATGCCGACCGAGATCGCGCCCGCGTGGATCAGCCCGGCGATCAGGTGGGTGGCCTGCTGCGAGGAACCGCACTGGGCGTCGATCGTGGTCGCCCCGGTCTGTTCGGGCAGGCCCGCGGTGAGCCACGCGGTACGGGTCAGGTGCCCGCCCTGTTCCCCGGCCTGGGTCACGCAGCCGCCGATGACCTGCTCGACGAGTTCCGCCTGCAGTCCGGAGCGCTCGATCAGCCCGCGCTGCGCCGCGCCGAGCAGTTCCGCCGGGTGCGTACCGGAATGCGCGCCGCCTCGTTTACCTATGGCGGTTCGCGCGGCCGCCACGATCACCGGTGCTCCCATGGTCGCCTTCTCTCATAATTTCTGAAACATGTTCTACTTATGGATGCTAGCAAGTGATTGATCTGCAGCCAACGTCTTCACCAACGGCGTTCCATGTGGTTCAATTCATGTAGAACGTGTTTCAGAAGTCTTGCTCATTGCTGAGCGATCGGAGCGTGGATGGTCATGCCAGCCATACCCGAGGGGTTCGATTTCACCGATCCAAACGTGTACGCCGAGCGGGTGCCGCACGCCGAGTTCGCCGAACTCCGCAAGACCGCCCCGGTGTGGTGGAATCCGAAGTCCCCGGACAAAGGTGGATTCGCCGACAACGGATTCTGGGTTGTCACAAAACACAAGCATGTCAAGGAGATCTCGCGGGACAGCGAGAACTACTCGACATGGGAGAACACCGCGATTCCCCGGTTCGCCGACGATATCGCGCGGGAGAATATCGAGCTGCAGCGATATGTGCTGCTGAACATCGATCCACCGCAGCACACCAAGCTGCGCCGGATCGTGACCCGCGGGTTCACCGTGCGCGCCATCCGGGGCCTGCAGGACGAGCTCACCAAACGTGCCGACTCGATCGTGCGCGAGGCGCTGTCCACCGAGAGCGGGGACTTCGTCACGAAGGTCGCCTCGGAACTGCCGCTGCAGGCGATCGCGAGCCTGATCGGGGTGCCGCAGGAAGACCGGGAGAAGGTCTTCAAATGGTCCAACGAGATGACCGGTTACGACGACCCCGATTTCGAGGGTGATCCGGCCGCCTCCGCGATGGAGATCATCGGCTACTCGTACAACATGGCCGAGGATCGCAAGCAGAACCCGCGCGAGGACATCGTCACCCAGCTGATCAACGCCGATATCGACGGCGAGGCACTGACCCCGGAGGAGTTCTCCTTCTTCGTCATCCTGCTCGCCGTCGCGGGCAACGAGACCACGCGCAACGCGATCTCGCACGGGATGATCGCCTTCCTGGAGAACCCGGAGCAGTGGGAGATCTACAAGGCCGAGCGGCCGAAGACCACCGCGGACGAGATCGTGCGCTACGCGACTCCGGTGACCACCTTCCAGCGGACCGCGCTGACCGATATGGAGCTGGACGGCCAGCAGATCCGCAAGGGTGACCGGGTCGCGATGTTCTATGGCTCGGCGAACTTCGACGAGGAGGTATTCACCGACCCGCACAAGTTCGACATCAAGCGTGATCCGAATCCGCACCTCGGGTTCGGCGGTTCCGGGGTGCACTACTGCCTCGGCGCGAACCTGGCC
This sequence comes from Sciscionella sediminilitoris, assembly GCF_000737195.2. Lineage (GTDB taxonomy): Bacteria > Actinomycetota > Actinomycetes > Mycobacteriales > Pseudonocardiaceae > Sciscionella > Sciscionella sediminilitoris. The sequence goes on along the minus strand of NZ_JALM01000010.1, from coordinate 171,304 downwards.
CGCCTGGAGATCGACCTGATCTTCAACGCGATCGCCGATCACATGCCGGACATCACCAAGCTCGGTGATCCGAAGCGGCTCGCTTCCGGCTGGCTCAACAGCATCAAGGAGTTCCCGGTCGATTTCACCGGTCGCTGTCCCGTCGCGCACGGCTGACGCCGCCGAACAGGAAACCAAGCCGCCGTCCCGGTTTTCCGGGGCGGCGGCTTTTTCACGCCCGCGCCCGGACACGAAGCGTACGCGGATCTGTTCGCAGCGAATTCGGGTCTTGTCCCGATATCGGGGAGGGAATTAAAATCAATACTGTCACAAAATATAGGACATTGTCACAAAATATGTGACACAGAGAATCGGGGTCACGAATGCGGGAAGCGCCGAATTCATGACGCAGAACAGCACACGGCCGATGAGCTCCGCGCTGAAACTCCTCCGGCTGCTGGATGTCATCGGCGAATACGAGGATCCGGTCCGGGTGGCCGAGCTCGCGCGCCGGCTCGGGGTGAACCGTTCCGAGGTGCACCGGCATCTGGTCACCCTGGTCGCCGCGGGCTGGCTGGAGCAGCTGCCGAGCGGTGAGTACCAGCTGACCGTGCGCGCCGCGCATCTCGGCCAGGCCGCGCTGCAGCACGCGGGGTTCGGCGAGCGGGTTTCCCGGCTGCTGGTGGAACTGGCGCAGGAGATCGGCCAGTCGGTCTGTCTCGCGGTGCTCGACGAGGCGGCCACCCGGGTGATCAAGCGAGCCGAACCGGGTACCGCCGCGCATGTGACCCTGGCGCTGGGCAGGCGGTTGTCCCTGCACGGCGGGGCCACCGGCCGGGTGCTGGTCGCCAATGCCGATCCGGAGACCGTTGCCGGGCTGCGCGCGGCAGGGGCCCGGTTACCGAGCGCGGCCGAGCTCGCCGCGATCCGGGAGGCGGGATACGCCACCATCCCCGAGGGGGAAGGCGAGGGGCTCGCGGCGATCGCGTTCCCGGTCGCCGACCGTGGCGGGCATCCGAGGGTGGCGCTGTGCGCGGTCGGCCCGGAGACCCGGTTCGATCCGGAAACCGCGCGGGAACCCCTTGCCGCGGCCGCCGCCGCACTGGCCCGGCTCAACACCGCCTACGAAACAACGGCACTCGAAGCCTGATTCCGCCATTCCCGATTCCGTACCGAATTCTTTCCCTGGGAGAGGTATGCGCACTGTCAGCCCCGAAATCGACACCGCGGAACTGCCCGATCCGGACCGGTTCATGCGCCCGGAACACCTGTCGAAACTGGTGCCGAGCAGGCTTTCGGCGAGCCGGTCGCTCGTGCACCTGATGAGTGCCCAGCGCTGGGAGATCGAGCGGATCCGGTTCGACATCGACGATTCGGCGCGCGGCGAGGCGGTGTACCGGGTGCGCACACCGCGCATGAATTTCGATTTCATGGTGTTCTCCTTCGAACCGAAACTCGAAGGCCGCACCGGGCGCATCATCGGTACCGACTGGGACATGATGGGCGCGCTGGTCGAGGGGGAGGTCGGGCCGGACGAACTGCGCATCACCCGGGAGGAACTGCCGAAGCTCTACGCGGGCCGGGCCAGCCCGGGGACCCTGGTGTGGTGCCGTTCGAACCGCAGCCTCCGGCTGTTCGAGCACGTGATCGAGCGGTTGTCCACGGGAAACCAGCCCTCGGTGGAGGAACTGGCCGGGGTCGGTTATCTGATGCGCAACACCGGACTGGACGGGAACGGCACCTTCGGCACCCGGTCCTTTCTCGCCCTCGAGGACGATCATCCGCTGCGCGTTCCCTACCACGCCCAGATGCTCGCGGCCTATCTGATGCGGGAGTTCGCCGTGGATCTCGTCGAGCACCTGGCCAGGGCCGCGCATCCGGAGGCGGCCCGCCTCGACCCGGAGCTGAAACGGTTCCTTGGCCTGGGCAACGGATCCGCGCTCGGTCTGGTGTTCTTCGCCAACACCCATCCCGCGCTGCTGGACCGCTGGCTCACCCTGCGCGCCGCCGCGGTCGCACGGGCGCGGCGGATCCCGGCGGTTCCCGGAACGGCCGACTGGGACCGGGCACGGGAACTGCTCGGCCGCGCGATCACCTTCTACGCGCAGGATTCCTTCACCTACCACGACTTCACCCCGGCAAGCCGGATCGCCGATGGGTTGCGGTGCCTGGACGAGCGGTTCACCGAACTCGAACACGCCGGGCACACCGAGGGGTTCGGCGCACTGGTTTCCGGGCTCGGCACCCGGTTGCTGCCGGACGCGGCCGAGGTGTTCGACGCGATCCTGCTCGAACTGCGCCCCGCGGAGGTGGACGCGCTGCTCTCGGCGCAGCCGGTGGACGAGGAACTGCACCACGATCCGTGCGCCCCGGTGGCGGAGCTGACCGAACTGCTGCGCACCGAGTACGGCTGGGCCTGGGAGTTCGACATGGCGGATCCGGCGCAGCGCCGGTATCGCTGGTACAAGTCCCGGGATGCCGAGGAACCACGCAGGGGACCGGTGGACGAGGTGCCCGGCGGTTTCGAATGGGCGCTCGACCTGCCCGGGGATGTGCGTCGGCTGGCCGGGAAACTCGCTGCCACCGAGGAAACCGCGCTCGTCGGGGAATTCCTCGCCGCGCACCCGGAGGAACGCGGGGTGGTGCAACGGGTCCAGGGACTGGCCGGGCGCCGGTACCACTCCCCGCGGATGAACATGCTCGCCGAGGACTTCGTCCCGGTACACATCGTCCGGCTGATGAACGCCGCCTTCCACGGCCTGGACAAGACCGTGGACGCGTTCGGCCGCAGTGTGCTCGGCCTGCTCTTCCACGGCGCACCGACAAGGGAGGACCTGCGCACGGGCGCGGCGAACGACTGGATCTACCCGGCACTGCCCTCGGGAGGCTGAGATGGAGAGCGAACTGATCGTTTCACTGCGGGAATGCCGCCTGGTGCTCGGCAGGGTGCTGCGGGTGCTCGGGGTGCCGCGCGCCGCGGTACCCGCGATCCGGGACACCGCGCTGGTGGCCGAGTCCGCGGGCCTGGGCGGGATCGCCGCGCTGCACGCGGGACTCGAGGCGTTGCGCTCCGGGGCGCACCGCACCTGCCGGTGGTCTGAACGCGGGGAGGTCCTGGAGATCGATGCGGACGGGCGGCACGCCTTCGCGGTCGCCCCGGATCTGCTCGATCTGGCCGCGGCACGCTGTCGCCGCGCGGGTTCGGCGCGGCTGCGGGTGACCGCGGTCGCCGAGCCGGGGCTGCTCCGGGTGCTCGAACACCAGGCTCCGGCACAGCGGCTGAGCCTGGACTTCGCCAACGGTGAGATCCGCGCGCGGCCCGGGCCCGGATCGACGCGGTGGCCATTGGACCCCTTGCTGCACAACGGAACCCGGGTCGATCCGGAACTGTGGTGGTCGCTGTACCGGCTCGCGGGCCAGGCGCTCACCCCGGATTCGGCGGCCTCCCGCCGGCACGCGGGGAGATCGCTGTTCGACGAACTCGGCAACATCGTCGGCGAGGTCGGCGAGGACGCGGCGGAACCGGTCGGCGCGGCGGAAGGGACGTGATCGGGATGTACATCGACGGGCTCGAATGCGGGAACTACGACCGCGAGGTGCTCACCGAACTGCGCGATGGCGGGCTGGCCTGTATCACCCCCACGCTCGCGTTCTGGGAGGACACCCTGGAGACCATGGACGCGATCGGGCGCTGGCGGGATCTGGAGCGGGACAACGCCGACCTGATCCGTATCGCGGGTTCCAGTGCCGATATCGAACGCGCGCATGCCGAGGGGAAGACCGCGATCCTGCTCGGTACCCAGAACGCCTCGCCGCTGGCCGACCGGATCCGGTACGTGGAACTCTTCCACGCCATGGGACTGCGGGTGATGCAGCTGACCTACAACAACCAGAACGCGATCGGCGGATCCTGTTACGAGGCCGAGGATTCCGGGCTGAGCAGGTTCGGGCGCGAGGTGGTGCGGGAGATGAACCGGGTCGGCATGGTCGTCGACCTCTCGCATTCCGGAGAGCGCACCGGAATCGAGGCGATCGAGGCGGCGGAGCGCCCGGTCGCGGTGACCCACGCGAACCCGCGCTCGCTCTACGACCATCCGCGTAACAAGGGTGATGCGCTGGTGCGTGCGCTCGCGGACAACGGCGGGATGCTCGGCCTGGCCACCTATCGCAACATCAGCGGGCCGTGGGCGGATTCCCGGCGGAGCTGGTGCGAGATGGTGGCCAAGACGGTCGAACTGATCGGCATCGACGCGGTCGGCATCGGCACCGACCTGTCCCGCAAGAGCGGGCTGCCCGAACTGGAGTGGATGCGCCAGGGCCGGTGGACCCGCACCGTGCAGTACGGGGCCGGCTCGGCGAGCAATCCGGGCAAGGCGAAACCCGTGGAGTGGATGGGTTCCACCCTGGATTTCCCCGCGCTCGCCGTGGCGCTCGGGGAGCACTTCGACCAGGCCGAGGTCGGCAAACTCATGGGCGGCAACTGGATGCGGTTCTACCGGCAGGTACTCGACGTTCGCTGACCCGATGCTCGATAACCCAACGAAGGGCGGTCGACATGACCATCCGAGCTTCCGAAACCCCGGACACGGCGGCCGCGTACGCACAGGTGGCGGCGCGGCTCGACCGGCTGCCACCGACAAGGGTGCAACGCGGCATCCTGGTCAAGGGAGGTCTTTCCACCACGTTCGACGGGATGGACAACGGGATCGTGTCCTTCCTGCTCCCGGTCGCGGCCGGGGTGTTCGCCCTCTCCGGATTCGAACAGGGACTGCTCGGCAGTTCCGCCCTGATCGGGGCGTTCGCCGGGGCACTGCTGGTCGGTGTGCTCGGGGACCGGATGGGCAGGCGCACCCTGCTGATCGCCACGATGGCGATCTACAGCGCGGCCATGCTGGCCGGGGCACTGTCCCCGAACGCGGTCTTCCTGCTCGTCACCCGGATTCTCGCGGGAGTGGCGATCGGGATCAACGCGAACATCGTGATGCCCTATCTCGTCGAATTCGCCCCGGTGCGCACCAGGGGGAAGTTCGTGGGCTCGCTGGCCGGATTCTTCGGGTTCGGCTTCGTGCTCGCCGCGCTGATCGGGTTCTTCGTGATCCCCGCGTTCTCCGGTGGCTGGCGGGTCGCCCAGCTCATCGTCGGGGTGCCGATCGTGCTCGCCGTGCTGTGGCGGCGCAATCTGCCCGAATCCCCGCGCTATCTGGTGGCGCGCGGCCGGGTGGACGAGGCGATGGCCGAGCTGGAACGCCTGGAGGACCGGGTGCGCAAGGCCAACGGCGGCGCCCTTCCCGAACCCGAACCTTCCACTGTGGACGGTGCGGCGCAGCTGCAGCGGCCGAGCCTGCTGCGTCAGCTCGGTGCGCTGTTCCGCCCGCCGCTGCTGCGCCAGAGCGTGCTGATCTGCGTGCTGTGGTTCTGTTTCAGCTTCGCCTACTACGGATTCCTGGTCTTTCTGCCCACGTTGCTGGTGCACAAGGGATTGTCCATCAGCGAGAGCTTCGGCTATTCGATCCTGGTCGAGGTCGCCCAGGTGATCGGCTACTACCCGGCCGCGGTGCTTTCCGAACGGATCGACCGCAAGTGGACCATCGTGGCCTTCCTCGGCGCCGCGGCCCTCTCCGCGCTCGGGCTCGCCCTGGCCACCAGCAACGCGGCTGTGCTCGTGTTCAGCATCGCGATGGCGCTGTTCCTCAACGGTGGATACGCCCCGCTCTACACCTACACCCCGGAGGTGTACCCGACCGCGATCCGGGCCACCGGGGTCGGAGCTTCGGCGGTGCTGAGCCGGACCGGTGCCGCGATCGCCCCGGTGCTGCTCGGGGCCAGCTACGCGAGCCTGACCTTCTTCGGGGTTTTCGTGCTGCTCTGCTGCGTGATCGCGGTCGCGGTCGTTGCGGTGACGGTGCTCGGGATCTCCACCAGGAATCGTTCCCTGGAGCAGATCAGCGCCTGACCGCCAGCTCGGTGGCCGGAAGGGAATGCCAGCCCCGGTTGAACGGGGAGCGCAGCCGTACCGCGCGGGAACGGTCCACGCCGATCCACGGGTGCGCGGCGAGCAGTTCCCCGACCGCGACCCGGGCCTGCAGCCAGGCAAGGTGCGAGCCGATGCAGAAGTGCACCCCGTTGGAGAAGCCGAGATGGCGCGGGATCTTCCTGGTGACGTCCAGCCGCTCGGCGTCCGGGCCGAACTCGCGCTCGTCCCGGTTGGCCGAGCCGTAGAGCATCATCACCTTCGCGCCCTCGGGGATCTCCACCCCGTGCAGGCGCACCGGGCGCAGCGTGGTGCGGGCCAGGGACTGCACGCTGGACTCCAGGCGCAGGAACTCGACGAGCGCGCCCGGAATGCGGTCCGGGTCGGCGAGCAGCAGTTCGCGCTGCGCCGGATTCTCGGTGAGCAGCAGGAAACCGTGCGAGATCAGGTTGCTCGTGGTGTCGTTGCCCCCGGCGACGATGTTGAAGCAGAATCCGAGAATGTCCCAGTCGGTGAGCCGCTCACCGTCGATCTCCGCGCCGAGCAGTGCACTGATCAGGTCCTCGCCCGGATCCACCCGCCGCTTGGCGATGAGCCCGGAGAAGTACTCGAACATCTCGGCGACCGCGGCGCTCCCGGCGAACTCGTCCGCCTGAAACCCCTGGTTGCTCACCCCGACGATGGCGGTAACCCAGGGATCGAAGCGGTCCCGGTCGGCCGCGGGCACTCCGAGCAGGCTGGCCACCACGAAGCTCGGGATGGGTGAGGAGAAATCCCGGTGCAGATCGGGTTCCTCGGACCGCTCCAGCGCGGCGATCCGCTCCCGGACGAAGGCCCGGATCTCGTCTTCGAGCCCGGCGACCCGGCGCGGGGTGAACGCCTTGCCGATCAGCGCCCGCAGCCGCCCGTGCCGCGGTGGATCGGTCATCACCAGGGTCGGGGCGAGCCCGAGCGCGGCGATCTCATCGCGGTGATAGGTCAGTCCCTGCGCCGAGGAGAAGGTCTCGTGATCGCGCACCGCGGCGAACACATCGGCGAACCGGGAGAGCGCGTAGAACTCCGGATGCTCGTGGTGGTGCACCGGATCGTGGTCCCGCAGCGCCCGGTAGGCCGGATAGGGGTCGAGCTGGAACTCCTCGTCGAAGGGATCGTATTCGTGCATACCGCCCGCCTTGAATTAACAGTGCCCGTTATTAACGACGGCTGTTAGTATGCCCGTATGCCACGCGATGCCACAACCACGAGGGCCCGATTGATCCGTGCGGGGGAGCGGCTGTTCGCGCGGGAGGGGATCGACGGGGTGCGCACCAGGGATCTGGTCGCCGAGGCGGGGCAGGCCAACGATTCCGCGGTCACCTATCACTTCGGTTCCCGGCAGGGGCTGCTGCTCGCCGTGGTGGACAAGCACCTGCGGCGGATGGAGGAACAGTGGAAACCGGCGTTCGCGGCCCGGGAACCGGATGCGGACCTCGGTGAACTGGTCACCCGGATCGTCACCCCGCTGGCCGAGCAGCTGCGCACCGAGGACGGGCGGGACTTCCTGCGGATCACCGCGCAGCTGGCCGGGCGCTCCGGGGTGCGCACCGCGAACGTCCCGGAACCGCTCACCGGGACCGCGCTCGCCCAGTGGCTCGCCGAACTCGAACGTTGCTGTGCCGAGCGGCTGCCGCGGACCATCGCACGGGAGCGGATCGCCCTGCTGATCACCATGCTCACCGCCGCGCTCGCCGACCGGGCGCGACGCATCGAGCAGGGCAGCCGCCTCCCGGTCGGGCACAAGACCTTCCTGGAGACCCTGATCGGCATGCTCGCCGCCGGGCTGGCCGCCTGAGGCGGGACCGGATCAGGAATTCCGGCTGCGTCCGCGTACTCGCTCAGCGATACTGCTCCTCGTGCTGTTGACGATCACCACGACCCACCGCCCCGCGGACGAGCTCGGCTTCCTGCTGCACAAGCACCCCGAGCGGGTGCAGCGGTTCGAGGTCTCGGCGGGTAGTGCGCACGTGTTCTACCCGGAATCCGGGCCGGATCGGTGCACAGCCGCGCTGCTGCTCGAGCTCGATCCGATCGCGCTGGCGCGCGGCAGCGGAGGGGACGGCTACACGCTCGGCCAGTACGTCAACGACCGGCCGTACGCGGCCAGCTCGCTGTTCTCGGTCGCGCTGGCCCGGGTGTTCGGTTCGGCGATGAAGGGGCAGTGCGCGGCGCGCCCGGAACTCGCCGCGACCGCGCTGCCGCTCGAGCTGCGCCTCCCCGTGGTGCCCAGCCCGGGAGGTCTCACGGTCGAACAGCTCTTCGAACCACTCGGCTGGTCGGTGCGCACCGAACCGATTCCGCTCGACCCGGTGGCCTTCCCGGAGTGGGGCGACAGTCAGTACGTCGCGGTCACGCTCACCGCGAGCATGCGCCTTGCCGACGCGCTCACCCAGCTCTACGTGCTGCTTCCGGTGCTGGACAACGCGAAGCACTACTGGGTGAGCGCCGAGGAGATCGACAAACTCGTGCGCGCCGGTGGGACCTGGCTGGCCCATCATCCCGAACGCGAGGCGATCACCAGGCGATACCTGGTGCGCAAGCGGCGGTTCACCGAGGAAGCGCTGGAACGGCTCGCCGAACTCGAGGACTCGGCCGAGACGACGGAAGGGACGACGGAGGAAGGGACGGCCGCGGAGGGGGAAGCCGCGGAGCAGCACGATGAGGCCGAGCAGCGTGATCCCTCGCTCGCCCAGCAGCGGCGCACCGCGATCCTGGCTGCGCTGCGGGAGACCGGGGCGCGCACGGTCGCCGATCTGGGCTGCGGGGAGGGCGCGCTGCTGCGCGAACTGCTCGGCGAACGCGCACTGCGCTCGATCCTCGGTGTCGACGTCGCGCCGCGCTCGCTGCGCACCGCCGCCCGCAGGCTCCGGCTCGACGAACTTCCGCAGTGGCAGCGCGACCGGATCGAACTGCGCCAGGGTTCGGTGGTGTACGCCGAGGAACGGCTCCGGGACTACGACGCGCTCGTGCTCTCCGAGGTGATCGAACACCTCGACCCACCACGACTGCCCGCCTTCGCCTCGGCCGTGTTCGGCGTGGCCCACCCGCGGACCGTGCTGGTGACCACACCGAACGTGGAGTACAACGTGCGCTGGGATGCCCTCCCGGCGGGCACGAAACGGCACGGCGATCACCGATTCGAATGGACGAGGGCCGAGTTCGCCGCGTGGGCCGGGCAGGTGTGCGCCGAACACGGCTACACCGTCCGGATACGCCCGATAGGACCACTCGACGCCGACCTCGGCGCGCCCACCCAGCTGGCGATCTTCGAGCGAACGGAGGATCGGACATGACCGAACTGAGCATCCCCGAGCTGAGCCTCGTCGCGCTCGTCGGCGTGTCCGGTTCCGGGAAATCCACGTTCGCACACCGGCATTTCCGCGCCACGCAGATCCTTTCCTCGGACGCGTTCCGTGCCATGGTCGCCGATGACGAGGATGACCAGTCGGCGACACCGGACGCGTTCGACGCGCTGTACTACCTGGCGAACAAGCGGCTCAGCGCCGGGCGGCTCACCGTGGTGGACGCGACGAGCGTGCGCCGCGAGGACCGCGCGAAACTGGTCGCGCTGGCCAAACAGCAGGATGTGCTGGCCACCGCGATCGTGTTCGACGTGCCGGAATCGGTGTGCAAGGAGCGCAACGCCGCGCACCGGGATCTGCCCGCGCACGTGCTGCGCCGCCAGCACGCCGCGCTGCGCCGCTCGATTCGCGGGCTGCGCAAGGAAGGGTTCCGCAAGGTCTACGTGCTCTCCTCGGTCGAGGAGATCGAGCGGGCCGAGATCAGCTACGAGAAGGCCTACAACGATCTGCGCGAGCGGACCGGCCCGTTCGACGTGATCGGCGATGTGCACGGCTGCCGCGCGGAACTGGTCGAACTGCTCGGCGAACTGGGCTACGCGGTGCACACCGATGAGCGGGGACGGCCGGTCGGCGCGCGTCATCCCGAGGGCCGCACCGCCGTGTTCGTCGGGGATCTGGTCGACCGCGGCGAGGACACCCCCGGAGTGCTGCGCCTGGTGATGGGCATGGCCGAGTCCGGCGACGCGCTCTGCGTGCTGGGCAACCACGAGGACAAGCTGGTGCGCGCGCTCAACGGGAAAAAAGTCACGATCGCGCACGGCCTCGGTGACTCGCTGGACCAGCTGGCGGGGGAGTCCGAGGAATTCCGCGCCGCGGCGAAGAACTTCATGGACGGGCTGATCAGCCACTACCGCCTGGACGGCGGGGCACTGCTCGTGGCGCACGCCGGGCTGCGTGAGCAGTACCACGGCCGCGCCTCCGGCCGGGTGCGCGCGCTGTGCATGTACGGCGAGACGACCGGGGAGACCGATGAGTACGGTCTTCCGGTCCGGCACCCCTGGGCGAACGACTACCGGGGATCGGCGACCGTGGTCTACGGCCACACCCCGGTCCCCGAGGCAGAATGGGTGAACAACACGATCTGCCTGGACACCGGCTGCGTGTTCGGTGGCAAGCTGACCGCGCTGCGCTGGCCGGAACGCGCGCTCGTCGAGGTTCCCGCGCACCGGGAGTACTACGCACCGGCGAAACCGCTCGGTTCGGGCACCGGGAACCGTCCGCCCGATCTGCTCCGCCTGGACGACGTCCTCGGCGCGCACATCGTGGACAGCCGCTTCCTCGGCCGGATCTCGGTGCGCGAGGAGAACGCCGCCGCAGCGCTGGAGGTGATGAGCAGGTTCGCCATCGACCCGCACTGGCTGCTCTACCTGCCGCCGACCATGGCGCCGTGCGCGACATCCACGCGCCCGGGGCTGCTCGAACATCCGGGCGAGGCCTTCGACGCCTACCGCGCCGAAGCGGTGCCTTCGGTGCTGTGTCAGGAAAAGCACATGGGTTCGCGCGCGGTGCTCGTCGTCGCGCGGGACGCCGAGGTGGGCAAGCGGCGGTTCGGTGCACTGGACGGGGCCGCGGGTGCGCTCTACACGCGGACCGGCCGGGCGTTCTTCTCCGATGGCCGTGACGAGGCGATCATCGACCGGATGCGCGCGGCGATCACCGCGACCGGACTGTGGGAGGAACTCGGCACCGACTGGCTGGTGCTGGACACCGAACTGCTTCCGTGGTCGGCGAAGGCCGGTCCGTTGCTGCGCGGGCACTACGCCAGGATCGGTGCGGCCGCTTCCGCCGCGGTGGGCGAATCGGTCTCGGTGCTCGAGCGCGCGGCCCGCAGGCTGCCCGGGGAACTCGAGGAACTGCTTGCCGCGCAACGGGTCCGGGCGGACAACGTGGCCGGGTTCCGCTCCGCGTACCGCCGCTACTGCTGGCCGGTGGACGGGCTGGACGGGATCTCCGTGGCACCGTTCATGATCCTGGCCGGGGAGGGCGGATTCTTCGCCGAGCGGGAGCACTCCTGGCACATGGCGCTCATCGACCGGCTCGTCGAGGCGGATCCGGAACTGGTGCGCGGCACCCGGAGGGTCGCGGTGGACCCCGGTGACGCCGACTCGGTGGCCGAGGGGATCCGGTGGTGGACCGAGCTGACCGAGGCCGGTGGCGAGGGCATGGTGGTCAAACCGATGCGGCCGGTGAGCCGGGGCAAGCGCGGCATGGTGCAGCCCGGGATGAAATGCCGCGGCCGCGAATACCTGCGCATCATCTACGGTCCCGACTACACCGAGCAGCTCGACCGGCTCCGGTCCCGCAAGCTCGGCCGGAAGCGTTCGATGGCGCTGCGCGAGTATGCGCTGGGCCTCGAATCACTGGCCAGGCTCACCGAGGGGGAGCCGTTGTGGCGGGTGCACGAGGCGGTGTTCGCGGTCCTCGCGCTGGAATCCGAGCCGGTGGATCCCCGGCTGTAGCGCGGCGCTCCTCGCTTCGGGTGGTATCCAAATATTAGAACTTGTTCTAGTATTTTTTCATGGCGAAGAAGCTTCGGGTTGTGCAGTGGACCACCGGGAACATCGGCTCTCGCGCCTTGCACGGCATCCTGACCAGGGACGATATGGAACTGGTCGGGGTGTACGCGCATTCGGCGGACAAGGTCGGGCAGGATGCGGGGCAGCTGTGCGGATTCGACGGCGAGACCGGGGTCCGCGCCACCGATGACGTCGAGGCACTACTCGCCCTGGAACCCGATGCCTGCTCCTACAATCCGGTGTGGTCGAACACCGATGAGCTGTGCCGCCTGCTCGAAGCCGGGGTGAACGTGTGCTCCACGGCGGAATGGATCAACGGGCACCGGCTGCCGGAGGCCGAGCGTCAGCGGGTGCTGGACGCCGCGCACCGCGGCAAGGCCTCGATGTTCGGCAGTGGCGCGTATCCGGGAATCACGCACGCGCTCGGGATCGTGGCCAGCGCCGCGTGCGAACGGGTCGACCGGATCACCGTCACCGAATCCGTGGACTGCTCGCTGTACGCCTCGAAGGACACCATGTCGGCGATGGGGTTCGGCAGACCGGCGGACACTCCGGGGCTGGAGGAGAACCTGCGCAAGGCGAGCGAGGTGTGCGCGGAGGCGGCCGTGATGATGGCCGATGCCGTCGGCGCCCGGGTGGACCGGATGAGCTTCGAGGCCACGTTCATCCCGGCCTACGCGGACGACGACCTCGGGTTCATGACCATCGGGAAGGGGACCGTCGGCGCGATCGAGGGATACCACCGCGCCTGGTCCGGGGACAGAAACGTGACCGCGTCCGGGATGCGCTGGACCATGGGCACGCACACCGAGGTGCCGTTCAAGCTCGCGCACGGGCACGTCATCGCGGTCGAGGGCTCGCCCAACTACCGGCTGGTGGCCCAGTGCCTGCCACCGCGTGGCACGGTCGACTACATGGGTCCGGGGATGATCTACACGGCGCTGCCCGCGCTGAACGCGGTCCCCGCCGTGGTCGCCGCCCCGCCGGGAATCGTCACCTACAACGATCTCCCGTACATCACCGGACCGGTGCCGGCCTGAGATGCGGGACTGGACGCACCACTACGCGCGGCTGAACGGGATCGACGCGCACTGGGTGGAACAGGGGAGCGGCCCGCTCGTCCTGCTGCTGCACGGCTTCCCGCACACCTGGTTCAGCTGGCGGCACCAGATCACGGCACTGGCCGGGGCCGGATACCGCGTGGTGGCCCCGGATCTGCGCGGAATGGGACAGACGAGCGCCCCGGAGGCGGTCGAGGAGTACGGAGCCGACCGGATCACCGCGGACCTGTGCGCGCTGCTCGATCACCTCGGCGCGGAATCGGCGGTGTGTTCCGGGCTCGATTTCGGCATGTTCGCCGCCTACGACCTCGCCTTCGAGCATCCCGAACGGGTCCGCGCGCTGATCGGGCTGCAGAACCCCTTCCAGAACACCTCGGATCGCCCGCCACTCGAAGCCGAACGCCGCCGCGGGCGGAAACGGTTCAACCACGTCGCCTACTTCGTGGACGAGCCCGAAGCTGCGATCGCCGATATGGACGCGCATCCGCGGGAGATGCTCGCCAAGATCTTCCACGCCCTCTCCGGAGCGGCTGATTTCACCCTGATGTGGCGGAATCCGCCCGGCACCTCCTACCGCGCCGCACTGCCCGAACCGCCGGCGTTGCCCTGGTCCTGGATGACGGAGTGGGAACTGGAGTGCTACGTCAACGACTACGCCCGATCGGGATTCGGTGGCGGGATACGGTGGTATCTGGCGCTGGACCGCAACTGGGAACTGCGGCGCGGACGAGGGAAGACGGGCGTTCCCTTCTATTTCCTCGGTTCCGAGGCGGATGTGGACCTCGCGCACTGGCACGGCCGGGACCCGGTGGAGAAACTGCCCGAATACCACGCGGATGTGCGCGGGGTGCGCATCGTGCCCGCCGCGGGACACGTGATCAGCATGGAATCCCCGGACGTGGTCAACGCCGCGTTCCTGGAATTCCTTCGGGACCTCGACCAAGGGAGGGCGGCATGACCAGGGTGGTGCTGGTGACCGGCGCATCCCGGGGAGCGGGCAAGGGAATAGCGCTCGCCCTCGGGGAAACCGGGGACACCGTGTACGTCACCGGGCGCACCGAGGCGGAACTGTCCGCCACCGCGGCCGAGATCGAACGCCGCGGCGGCACCGGGATCCCGCTGGTGTGCGATCACGGCGCGGACGACCAGGTCCGCGCGGTGTTCGAGCAGGTGCGCGAAGCACACGGGCGGCTGGACATCCTGGTCAACAACGCCACGGCGTTGCCCGCGCACAGTTCCGGCGGGAAAAGCTTCTGGGAACGGCCGTTGCGCGAGGAACTGAAACCCCTGGAAGTGGGGCTGCGTTCGCACTACGTGGCCGCGCACTACGCGGCCCCGCTGCTGATCGCCGCCGGCGGGTTGCTGGTGCACACCTCCGCGCCCGGGGCGCGCAGTTTCCTTCCCGGGCTGCACGGCCCGTCCTATGGCGCGGGCAAGGCGGGTACCGACAAGCTGAGCTTCGACATGGCACAGGAACTGCGCCCGCACGGGGTGAGCGTCGTGTCGATCTGGATGGGCGTGCTGCGTACCGAACGGATCACCCCGGAGGTGGAACGTGCGCTCACCGGGACCCTGTTGCCCGGCTTCGAATCGCCGGAATTCACCGGACGGGTCATCGACGCGCTCGCCAGGGATCCGCAGATCGCCGAGTACAGCGGGAAAACCGTGTGGGGTGCCGAACTCGGCGCCGGGTACGGGATCACCGATACCGACGGGACGACGCCGAGCTCGCACCGCGAATGGCTCGGCCCGCCCTCGGAATTCACCGAGGTGGTGCCGAACTACGGGGAGTTCCTGAGCAACCGGGCCGAGGACTAGCCGCCGTACTGCTCGGCGAGCCGCTCCAGTTCCCAGAAGGCGCGCAGCGAGAGCAGCTTTCCGGAGTCGTCGACCTTGTAGGTGGAGACGAGCTCCACCGCGATCGAGTGCCCGCCGGGGAAATAGTTGGTGATGGTGCCGATATTGGCGACCTCGTTACCGGCCGCGAAGGACTCGGTGAACTCGAACTCCATGCTCTCGGTGATCCCGATGGTCTTGTCCCAGAATTCCGCGATCGCGGTCTTTCCCTTGTGCCCCTTGCCTTCCGGGTCGAAGGGGGAGGGGCCGACCGGGTCCTCGATGATCGCGTCCTCGGCGAACAGGTCCAGCCAGCCCTGTTTGTCGCGCGCGGCGACCAGGGCACAGGAGCGGCGCGCCGCATCCCGGGCCGGATGCGCCTTCTCGGTCGCTTTCCAGTGAACTCCTTCAGCCATGGACGGCCTCCAATGGTGCGATGTACTCCTCGGCGAACCGCTTGATGCAGTCCTGTTTCTCCTCGACCGGCGCCTCGAAACCCACGCCGTAGAACAGCCACGGCACGGTGATCGCATCGGTGACCCCGGCCTCGGCCTGTTCTCGGTAGCCGTCCAGGCCGAACCGGTCCACGCACACCGCCTGGATCTCGAACGGCTCGTGTTCCCGGCCGTTTTCGGCGCGCAGTTCGCGCAGCCGCGCGATGATCTCCCGCAGCTCGGCCATCTTGATCATCGCGGTGGTCCACCCGTCGTGCCGCGCGGCCCTGCGCAGCGCGGGTTCGGTGTGCCCGCCGACGTACACCGGGACCGGTTCGCTCGGCGCCGGGCTCATCTGGATCCGCTCGAAGTCGAAGTACTCGCCGTGGTGTTCCACCATGCCACCGCCGAGCAGCAGCTGGATCACCTCGATGGCCTCGTCGGTGCGTTTCCCTTTCAGGCCACCGCTTTCGATCCCGCACCAGCGGCATTCGTCCTGCTGCCAGCCGATGCCGAGGCCGAGGCCGAACCGGTTGCCGGTCAGGTTCGCCACGGTACCGACCTGCCGGGCGAACGGCACCGGATGCCGCGAACCGAGCTTGACCACGTGCGAGTAGCAGCGGATCGTGGTGGTCGCCGCGCCGATGGCGGAGGCGGCGATCAGCGGATCCACGAACGGGGTTTCCGGGGTGAACACCCGTTTGCCGTCCGGGGTGTACGGATAGACCGCGTTGACCTTTTCCGGGGCGAATATCGAGTCGGGTAATGCGATCGAGGAGAACCCGTTCTGCTCGGCCGCGATCGCGAGCGGAACCAGTTGCTCGGGCGGGTTCATGGCGAGCGCACAGGTGAATCGCATTGCTTCCTCCGTTATTCGGGTTTCTCCGAGCGGACCAGCCACATCGAGAAGTACTGGGAGCCGCCGCCGTAGGCATGGCCGAGCGCGGTACGCGCCCCGTCCACCTGGTGTTCCCCCGCACTGCCCATCACCTGCATGGCCGCCTCGGCGAACCGCACCATTCCGGAGGCGCCGATCGGATTCGAGCACAGCACCCCGCCGGAGGGATTGACCGGGATGCGCCCGGTCGGTTCGGTCTCCCCGGCCTCGGTGAGCGCCCAGCCCTTGCCCTCCTCGGCGAATCCGAGGTTCTCCAGCCACATCGGCTCGAACCAGGAGAACGGCACGTAGATCTCGGCCACGTCCACTTCGGACAGCGGATCGGTGATGCCCGCATCGCGCCACAACGCGGCCGCCGCGTCCCGGCCCGCGCGTGGGTTGACCTGGTCGCGCCCGGAGTACGTGGTGGGCTCGGTGCGCATGGCGGTCGCGTGGATCCAGGCGGCCCGCTGGCCCGCGCTGTGCTCATCGGTGATCACCACGGCGGCCGCGCCGTCCGAGGAAGGGCAGGTCTCGTCGAACCGGATCGGATCCCAGAGCATCGTGGAGGCCTGCACCGACTCCAGGGTGATGTCGGGCTGGCGCAGGTGCGCGAACTCGTTGCGCGCCCCGTTGCGCCGGTCTTTGACCGCGACCCGCGCGCCGATTTCCTCCGGTGCCCCGCTGCGCCGGATGTAGGAGCGCACGTGCGGGGCGAAGTAGCCGCCCGCGCCCGCGTTGACCGGCATGTTGAACGGAACCGCGATGGACAGCGCCCACATCGCGTTGGATTCGGACTGTTTCTCGAACGCGATCGCGAGCACCCGGCGATGGGTACCCGAGCGCACCAGGTTCGCGGCGACGTTCGCCGTGGATCCGCCGACCGAACCGGCGGTGTGCACGCGCATCATCGGCTTCCCGGTCGCGCCGATCGCGTCGGAGAGCGCGAGTTCGGGCATCATCACGCCCTCGAACAGGTCCGGTGCCTTGCCGAGCACCACCGCGTCGATATCGGCGATGTCCATGTTCGCATCGGCGAGCGCCCGGTCCACCGCCTCGCGGCAGAGCCCCGCGATCGAGACGTCGTGGCGCTTGGTGGTGTGCCGTGTCTGGCCGGTCCCGATGACCGCGGCCGCCTGTTCACCCATCAGCGCTCACCTCGCAGTACGCACAGCAGATTCTGTTGCAGCGCGGGTCCGCTCGTGGCATGCGCCAGTGCGGCATCCGCGCTGCCGTCGTGGATCCGGCTCGCCGCCTCGCCGATCCGGGAAAGACCGGCGGCGAACATCGGATTGCCCGCCAGCGGGCCGCCCGAGGGGTTCACCTCGACCGCCTCGTCCAGCCCGATCGCCTGGCGCAGCAGGATTTCCTGATGCGAGAACGGAGCGTGCAGTTCGGCGAGCCGCACCCCGTCGAGGTCCAGGTCCGCGGCAGCCGCCTTGGTCGAGGCCGAGGTGCACAGGTCGCGTTCGCCGAGGTGCGGGGTCTCCACCCGGTGGCTCATCCCGCCGATCCAGGCCGGTCGCTCGCACAGATCCTCGGCTCGCTTGCCCCCGGCGAGCACGAGTACCGAGGCGCCGTCGGTGACCGGGGCGCAGTCGTGGCGGCGCAACGGATCGGCGAATCTCGGCTGGGCGAGCAGTTCGGCTGTGGTGTACTCGCCGGAGAGTTGTGCTTTCGGGTTCGCGCGGGCCCGGTGCCTGCTCGCCGCGACCACCTCGGCCATCTGCTGCTCGGTCCACGCGCCCGCGTCGATCCCGGCCCGTGCCTGCAGTGCGGCCACGCTCACCGAATCCGGCCACAGCGGCGCGAGGGTGTACGGATCCAGTTGCAGTGCGAGGATCTTGCGCAGTTCACCGGCGCTGGACTTGCCGAATCCGTACACCACGGCGGTGTCCACCTCGCCGGTGCGGATCGCGACCATGGCCTCGAACGCGGCCCAGGCGGCGTCCATCTCCACGTGCGACTCGTTGATCGGCGGTACCGCGCCGATCGCGTCCACGGCGGCGATGAAGGAGAACGCCCGGCCCGCGAGGTAGTCCGAGGAACCGGAGCACCAGAAGCCGACCTCGGACTTGCGCAGCCCGGTTTTGGCGAACACCTCGGAGAACAGGGGGACCAGCATCTCCACCCCGTTCGTGGTGCCCTGGGTCTCGCGTACGCTCGGTGAACTCGCGTACCCGACTACGGCGACGTCAGTCATGCTCGGTGCTCCTAGAGGTGGTGCGCATAGGACTCGAACGGGGCGTCCGGCTCACCGTTCGGCGTGAAGTGATCGATATTGGCGAGGTTGGTGGTCCATTCCTCGCGCGGTTTCCACGCGGCGCGCACCCGCATCCCCATGCGCACCTCGGAGGCCTCGCAGCCGAGCACGATGTGCAGGAACGGGATGTCGGCGCCGTCCAGCAGGATGTAGGCGCACACGTACGGCGGTTTGATGCGCTGACCGGGGAACGGCACGTTGACCACGCAGAAGGTGGTGACCGTCGCGTTGTCCCCGAGCTCCACCTCCTCCTCGGTGGGTACCCCGTCGACCGGGCAGGCTCCGCGCGGTGGCACGTACACCTTCCGGCAGACCGGGCAGCGCATGCCGAGCACGCGGCCCTCGGCGAGCGCGCGCAGATACGTGCTCTCCTGCGGGGAGGCGGCATGCATATAGCTCAGGTGGATCGGGGAGGTCAGCATCTCCTCGACCTCGTCGGGGATCTCCGGGAGCTCACCGCGCTCGTCCGGGCCCTCGCCGGGCGCGAAGCAGGCGATATCGGTGATCGCGCCGCGTCGTTCGGCGGCCCACCGCGCGTGCACCCGCATCCCGGTGTGCATCGCCTCCGGCCCCGGCACCTCGACCGCGTGCAGCATCGCCGTGTCCGCGCCGTCGAGCTGGATGAGCGCCCAGGCGAACGGCTGCTCCAGCGGCTGCCCGGAGAGCGGGGCCGATTGCCAGGACCAGGTGCGCACGGTTCCGGTGGCGGAGACCGGGACCAGCTCGCTCAGCGGTGCCGCGGTCTCCGGGTCGTATTCGATCGCGGGCACGTGCACCTTCCCGTCGGCCCCGCGGGCGCCGAGGATCCGGCATTGGCGCAGCCCGGCGGCGAATCTGCCGAGCAAGGGGCCGTACGAACGGGTGTAGTCGAACCCGGGCTCAAGCGGTGCACTGAGCACCGTTGCTTGTGCAGTCACAGCGAATAGTGAAACATGTTCTAGTAATTGCGGCAAGCAGAAGGAGGGCGCATGCGCTTCGGATTGCAACTCGGGTACTGGTCGGCGGCCCCGCCCGAAGGTGTCGGCGCGCTCGTCGACGCGGCGGAGGCGAACGGGTTCGACGCGGTGTTCACCGCCGAATCCTGGGGTTCGGATGCCTTCGGCCCGCTGGCCTGGTGGGGTGCGCGCACCTCGAGACTGCAACTGGGCACCGCCATCGCCCAGCTGTCCGCGCGGACCCCGGCGGCGACCGCGATGCACGCGCTGACCATGGACCACCTCTCCGGTGGCCGGTTCGTGCTCGGTCTCGGCGTCTCCGGCCCGCAGGTGGTGGAGGGCTGGTACGGGCAGTCGTTCGCCCGGCCACTGGCCAGGACCAGGGAATACCTCTCGATCATCCGCAAGGTGCTCGCCAGGGAGGGGCCGGTGACCTCGGAGGGGCCGCACTACCCCTTGCCGCTGCCGGATTCCCGGCTGGGCAAGCCGCTCAAGCCGATCACTCATCCGCTGCGCGCCGAGCTGCCGATCTGGCTCGGCGCCGAGGGGCCGCGCAATGTCACGCTGGCCGGGGAGATCGCGGACGGCTGGATGCCGGTCTACTACTCCCCGCGGATGGCCGGGGTGTACAACGACTGGCTCGCCGACGGGTTCCGTGCCTCGGGCCGCAATCGCACCGGGTTCACCATCGCGGCCAACGCGCCGGTCTCGATCACCGACAAGCCGGAGCAGGTGTACGCCGGGCTCAAGCCGATCTTCGCGCTCTACATCGGCGGAATGGGCGCCAAGGAACGGAATTTCCACGCGGAACTGTTCACCAGGATGGGGTATGGCACCGCGGTCGAGGAGATCGGCAAACGCTTCCTCTCCGGGGAACGCGAGGCCGCGGTGGAGGCGGTTCCGGACGAGCTCATCGCCGAGGTCTCCATCGTGGGGAGCCGGGCCCACGTGCTCGCCGAACTGGACCGCTGGGCCGATGCCGGAGTGGACATGGTGCTCGCCGGGGCGCGCTCGGTCGCGGAGGTCGAACTGCTCGGCACTCTTGCCAGTACGTAGAACACGTTCTACTTTGGGCGGGTGGAGACAGCGAATGCGGGACTATGGAACATCGCCTCGGCGACTCCGGACGCCGAGGCCGTCATCGAGGCGGACGGGCGCACCACCAGCTACGGCGAGCTCACCGAGACCGCGAACGCCTATGCGCTAGGCCTCGCCGAACTCGGTTTCGAGGTCGGCGATGTCGTGGTGGTGATGCTGCCGAACGACATGCGGGCGCTGGCCCTGTACTTCGCCGCGGTGCAGAGCGGCTACTACATCGTGATGGCGAACTGGCACCTGACCGGACCCGAGGTGGAGTACATCCTCCGGGACAGCGAGGCGAAGGCGTTCATCGCGCACGAGCGGTTCGCCGAGACCGCGCAGGCCGCCGCCGACGGGGCCGGGATCACCGCGCGGTACGCCGTCGGGGAGGTCCCCGGCTTCGCGCCGCTGGACTCGCTCGGCGGCGGGCGCACCACGCGCCGCCCGGAACCGCGCACCGCGGGTTCCCCGATGCTCTACACCTCCGGCACCACGGGGAATCCCAAGGGCGTGCGCCGCCCGCTCACCGGGGCCGATCCGGACGCGGTTCCGGTGGCCTCGAGCGGATTCTTCGCCCTGTTCGGCATCCAGCCGTTCGACGATCACGTGCACCTGTGCGGCTCGCCGCTCTACCACACCGCGGTGCTGAACTTCGCGAGCATTTCGCTGCAGCTCGGGCATCCCGTGGTGCTGATGGACCGCTGGGATCCGGAACGGATGCTCGCGCTCATCGAGGCGCACCGGGTCACCCACAGCCACATGGTGCCCACGCAGTTCCACCGGCTGCTTGCGCTGCCGAAGGAGGTGCGCGACCGCTATGACGTGTCCTCGCTGCGCGCCATGATCCACGGTGCCGCGCCCTGCCCGGACGAGACCAAGCGCGCGATGCTGGACTGGTGGGGACCGGTGGTCATCGAGTACTACGCGGCGACCGAGGGCGGCGGGACCCTGATCACCTCGCCGGAGTGGTTGCGCAAGCCCGGATCGGTCGGCAAGGCCTGGCCGTATTCGGAGGTGGCGATCTTCGACGAGGAGGGCAACCGGCTCGCGGCGGGGGAGACCGGGACCGTGTACCTGAAGATGGGCGGTTCCAGCTTCAAGTACCACAACGCCCCGGACAAGACCGAGAAGGCGCGCATCGGCGAGATGTTCACCATGGGCGACATCGGCTACCTCGACGAGGACGGTTACCTGTTCCTGCTGGACCGCAAGAACAACATGATCATCTCCGGCGGGGTGAACATCTACCCCGCCGAGATCGAGAACGCGCTCATGGGCCATCCCGAGGTCGCCGATGTCGCCGTGTTCGGTATTCCCAACCCGGACTGGGGCGAGGAGGTCAAGGCGGTCGTGCAACCGGCCGGGGAGTCCGGCGACCGGGAACGGCTCGCCGAGGACCTGCTCGCCTACGCCGCCGGGCGGCTGGCCAAGTTCAAGCTCCCGCGCAGCATCGACTTCCTGGCCGAGCTGCCGCGCGACCCGAACGGCAAGCTGTACAAGCGAAAGCTGAGCGAGCCGTACTGGGAGGACGCGGCGAAGGCCTGAGCGCCACGCGAGTCACTGCGCGGTCCAGCCGCCGTCCACGGCCAGCAGCGCCCCGGTGACGAAACCCGAGGCGGGCGCGGCGAGGAAGGCCACCGCCTCCGCGACCTCTCCGGGCTCGCCGATGCGGCCGAGGGGATGCGCGGGCCCGAAACTCGCGAGCATTTCCCGGCCGTTCTCGACGACGCCGTCCATGATGTCGGTGTCGATGACGCCGGGAATCACCGCGTTGCTGCGGATTCCGTGCGCCCCGCCCTCGATCGCGAGCACCCGGGCCAGCTGCACGAGCGCGCCCTTGGATGCCGCGTACGCGGTCTGGGTCTCGAACGCGACCAGCGCCGAGACCGAGGCGACGGACACGATCGCACCGCCGCCGGTGTCCCGCATGACGCGGAACGCCTCCCGGGCCTGGACGAAATTGCCCTGCGCGTTGACCCGCATGATCCGGTCGAAATCGGCGAGGCTGGTCTCGGTGACGGGCTTGTTCAGGGTCTGTCCCGCATTGTTGACCAGAATGTCCAGACCGCCGAAGCGTTCGACCGCGAGTGCCATCGTGTCCCGGGCGGTGTCCTCCTCGGCGACGTCGCCGACCAGGGTGGCGACATCCGCGGTTTCCTGTTCCCGCACGGAATCCGCGCGGTCGGTGACGACGAGCTTGGCGCCGCGGGCGGCGAGCAGCCGTGCGCAGGCGTTGCCGATCCCTTGGGCCGCTCCGGTGACGACCGCGACTTTTCCGGTCAGATCAAGGGATTCGAATGCGGTGGGTGCCATGTTCGCTGTCCTTTCCGGTATTCGCGGTCAGCGCCCTTGCGCCGGCCGGATGACGATTTCGTTGACATCGACCTCGGCGGGCTGGGTCAGTGCGTAGCCGATCGCGGTGGCGACCGATTCCGGTGCGATGGCGTGTTCGCGATAGGCCCGCATGAACTCGGCGGCTTCCGGGTCGGTGATGGAATCCGCGAGTTCGGAGGTGACGACCCCGGGCGAGATCGTGCTGACCCGGATACCCGGATCGCTTTCCAGGCGCAGCCCCTCGGTGATCGCGCGCTCGGCGAACTTGGTGCCGCAGTACACCGCGGCGGTCGGGGTGACCTGGTATGCGCCGACCGAGGCCACCGTGACCAGGTGGCCGCGGCCCTGCCGGTGGAAATGCGGCAGTACGGCGTCGATGCCGTGCAGCAGGCCGCGGATGTTGACGTCGATCATCCGGTCCCATTCGGCCACGAGGCCCGCGTCCAGCCGGGAAAGCGGCATCACCCCGGCGTTGGCCACGAAGGCGTCGATCCGGCCGTGTTCGGCGACCGTGGCCTCGACGAGCTCGGTCACCTCGTGGTGTGCGGTGACATCCACGGCCGCCGCGGTGGCCGAACCGCCGCGGGAGCGGATGTCCTCGACCAGTTCGCTGAGCCGCTCGGCGCGCCGGGCCGCGGCGATGACCTGCCAGCCCTCGGCGGCGAGATGGCGCGCGGTCGCGGCACCGATGCCGCTGCTCGCGCCGGTGACGATCACGGTCTCGGGCATGTGGTTCTCCTCGGGTTGCGTTGCCGGTTCCGCCGACAACGGTGCCGAGAATCCGCGACCACGGGCAGGACGCGGTCATCCTGGGAGCGCCGCACCCACCCTCGGACCGGCGCGGGGCCCTAGACTCGGGGGATGGACGAGATGGCGCTCGGTGAGTTCCTGCGGGCCCGCCGTGACCAGGTGACCCCGGAACAAGCAGGTCTGCCTAGCACGCGCAGGCGGCGGGTGGCCGGGCTGCGCCGGGAGGAGGTCGCCACGCTGTCCGGGCTGAGCGTGGACTACTACATCCGGCTCGAACAGGGCCGCGAACGGCATCCCTCGACGCAGGTGCTGGCCGCGATCGCCGATGCGTTGCGGCTGGACGAGGACGCACACCAGCACCTGTTCCGGATCGCCGGATTCACCCCGGCACTGCGCACCGCCGCCCGCCCGGAGCGGGTGGACCCGGACTTGTTGCAGCTGATGGACGGCTGGCCGGACAATCCCACGCTGCTGCTCGGCCGGACCTACGATGTGCTGGCCCGCAATCGGCTCGGTGCCGCGCTGTGGCAGCCGTTCGGTTACTCGGACAACCTGCTGCTCAATATGTTCCTGGACGAGGCGGCTCCCGCGTTCTACCGGGACTGGCGCGCCGCCGCGGTGAACACCGTGGCCGGGTTCCGCGCGGCCGCCGCCGCGGCCCCGGACGATCCGCGGGTTGCCGAGCTCGTGCGGCAGCTGCGGGCGAGCAGCCCGTGGTTCGTCGAGCTGTGGGAGCGCAACGAGGCCCGCGGGAAGAACGCCGAGGTCAAGACGTTCGTGCACCCGGAGGTGGGCGAGCTGACGCTGCGGATGCAGACCTTCGACGTCCGCTCCGCGCCGGGGCAGCAGCTGGTCGTGTACCACGCCGAACCGGGCACCGCCTCGGCCGATGCGCTCGCCCTGCTGGGTACGCTCGCGGCCACTCCCCGGTGAGCGGTCTATTCCCCCGTGAACTGGGGCTTGCGCTTCTCCGCGAAGGCGCGCGGGCCCTCCTTGGCATCCGCCGAGGCGAACACCGAGAGGCCGAGCTTGGTCTCGATCGGGAAGGCGTCGTTCTCCGCGAGGCCTTCGGTCTCCCGCATGGTGCGCAGCACCGCCTGCACCGCGACCGGTCCGTTCTCCGCGATCCGCCTGGCCACCTCCATCGCGGTGGACAGCGCTTCACCGTCCTCGACGACCTGGCCGATCAGGCCGATCCGCTGCGCTTCCTCGGCCTGAATGTGCCGCCCGGTGAGCAGCAGATCGGCGGCCACGGTGTAGGGGATCTGGCGCGGCAGCCGGACCGCCGAT
This sequence comes from Sciscionella sediminilitoris, assembly GCF_000737195.2. Lineage (GTDB taxonomy): Bacteria > Actinomycetota > Actinomycetes > Mycobacteriales > Pseudonocardiaceae > Sciscionella > Sciscionella sediminilitoris. The sequence continues at coordinate 146,580 of NZ_JALM01000010.1, read as the reverse complement.
CCACCGAGCGGGAACAGGCCCCAGCGCACCTCGGAGACGCCGAATTTCGCGCTGCGGCCCGCGATGCGGATATCGGTGGCCTGCAGGATCTCGGTGCCGCCCGCGATGGCCGGTCCCTCGACGGCGGCGATCAGCGGTTTGCTCAGCCTGCGCCCCTTGAGCAGGGACTCGATCGTGGTCGGGTCGAATCCGCCGCTGGAGAAGGATTCCGAGGGGTGACTCGCGGTCATCGCCTTGAGGTCGGCGCCCGCGCAGAAATAACCACCCGTGCCGGTGAGCACGCAGCAGCGGATCGCCGGATCCTCGTCCACCCGGCGCCATGCCTCGGTCATGATCCGGGTCATCTCCGGGCTGAGCGCATTGCGTGCTTCCGGGCGATTCAGCGTGACGAGGAGGACGCCGTCCTCCTCGGTGACGAGACAATGCGGTTCGGTCATTGGGGGCAGATCCTTCCGATTGAACGGGAACGCCGGCATCCGGGCTATTGCTCAAAACGATAACATGTTCTAGTTTCTTCGGTATGGCAATCACCATCGCGGATCTGGTCGAGCACGCGGTGGACGCGTGCGGTGAGCGCACAGCCGTCCTGTGCGGTGATCGTTCGGTCACCTATGCGGAACTGGAACAACGGACCAACCGGCTCGCGCACCACATGCAGGCGAATGGGGTGACGGCCGGTAGTCATGTCGGGGTTTACGGCAGAAATTCGATCGAGCTCATCGAGGCGATGATCGCCGCGTACAAATTGCGTGCGGTCGCTATCAACATCAATTACCGGTATGTCGAGAACGAACTGCGTTATCTCGCGGACAATGCCGATCTGTGCGCGCTGGTCTACGACCGTGCGCTGGCCGGGACGGTCGCCTCGGTGACCCCGGATCTGCCGAAGCTGCGCCACCGGATCGTGATCGAGGACGGTTCGGAAGCCGAATCGGACGGGGTGCCGTACGCGACGGCCCTCGAACAGGGTTCCCCGGAGCGGGATTTCGGCCCGCGCAGCCCGGACGATCACTACATTCTCTACACCGGCGGCACCACCGGAATGCCGAAAGGCGTGGTGTGGCGCCAGGAGGACATCTGGCGCGCGCTCGGCGGCGGTGTCGAGGTGTACACCGGGCGGCGGCTGCCCGATGAGTGGGAGCAGTCGCGGACCGGCGCGGAGAATCCGCCACTGGTGACCCTGCCGATCCCGCCGCTGATCCACGGGGCGACCCAGTGGGCGAGCCTGCGCGCGCTGTTCTCTGGCGGCGCGGTGGTCATGCTCCCGGACTTCTCCGGGCACGCGGTGTGGGACCTGGTGCAGCGGCACAAGGTGAACGTGCTGCTCATTTCCGGGGACGCGATGGGAAGGCCGATGATCGAGGCGGTGAACGAACGCGAGTACGACATTTCCTCGGTCGTCGCGATCGCCTCGAGTGCGGCACTGTTCTCCGCCTCGGTCAAGAACCAGTTCCTGGAGAAGCTGCCGAACGCCGTGCTCACCGATTCGATCGGTTCCTCGGAGACCGGGTTCACCGGGCTCTCCATCGCCCAGCGCGACGGGGTGTCCACCGTGGGGCCGCGGGTGATCGCGGACGAGGACGCGGTGGTGATCGACGACGAGGGGAATCCGGTGGCCAAGGGCGAAACCGGACGGCTCGCGCGGCGCAACTACGTCCCGATCGGTTACTACAAGGACGAGAAGAAGTCCGCCGAGGTGTTCGTGACCATCGGCGGTGAGCGGTACACGGTTCCCGGTGACTTCGCCTGCCTCGAGGAGGACGGCACGATCACCCTGCTCGGGCGCGGAAGCACCTGCGTGAACACGGCGGGGGAGAAGGTGTACCCGGAGGAAGTGGAATCCGCGCTCAAGGCACATCCGGCGGTGTTCGACACCCTGGTGATCGGGATCGCCGACGAACGGCTCGGCCAGCGGGTGGCCGCGGTGATCGCCGCCCGGGAGGGCGATCGTCCTGGGCTGACCGAGCTCAACGAGTTCCTGCGGGAGCGCATCGCCGGATACAAGGTGCCGCGCAGCGTGTGGTTCGCCGATTCGATCCGGCGCACCCCGAGCGGGAAACCCGATTACGCGTGGGCGAAGGAATTCGCCGCGGGACGCGAACCCGATGACAGTGTGGCCGTCACCGCAGGAAAGGTCTGAGGATGAGCTCTATCTGTGAGCGGTTCGGTATCGAGCACCCGATCTTCGCGTTCACCCCCTCCGAACATGTCGCCGCCGCGGTTTCTCGCGCGGGTGGTCTGGGCATGCTCGGCTGCGTGCGGTTCAACGACGCCGAGGAGCTCGACCGGGTACTCGACTGGATGGACGAGAACACCGAGGGCAAGCCCTACGGTGTGGACATCGTGATGCCCGCGAAGATCCCCACCGAGGGTGGGGAAGTGGACCTCGAGGCGATGATTCCCGCCGAGCACAAGGAATTCGTGGACCGGACCCTGCGTGATCTCGGGGTGCCCGCCCTTCCGGAAGGGGACCGTAATTCCGGGGTACTGGGCTGGCTGCACTCGGTGGCGCGTTCGCACGTGGATGTGGCGCTGGGGCATCCGGTCAAGCTCGTGGCCAACGCGCTGGGTTCGCCGCCGGACGATGTGATCGCCCGGGTGCACGAGGCCGGGGTGCCGGTCGCCGCGCTGGCCGGGAAGGCCGAGCACGCCCGCCGTCATGTCGAGCGCGGGGTGGATGTCATTGTGGCGCAAGGACATGAGGCCGGTGGGCACACCGGGGAGATCGCCACCATGGTGCTCGTCCCCGAGGTGGTGGACGCCGTGGGCAGCGAGGTTCCGGTGCTCGCCGCGGGCGGGATCGGTTCGGGGCGCCAGCTCGCCGCCGCGCTCGCCTTGGGCGCGGACGGGGCGTGGATGGGTTCCTACTGGCTGACCACCGCCGAGAACCAGCTCAGCGGGGGAGGGCAGTCGGCCGTGCAGCGTGCCCTGCTCGCGGCCACTTCCTCGGACACCGTGCGTTCCCGGATCTACACCGGCAAGCCCGCGCGGTTGCTGCGCACCAGGTGGACCGATGCCTGGCAGGCCTCGGGCGCCCCGGAACCGTTGCCCATGCCGCTGCAGAACCTGCTCGTCAGTGAGGCACACCAACGGATGTCGGCCGCCGAGGATCCGAGCGCGGTCGCGATGCCGGTCGGCCAGATCGTGGGGCGGATGAACGAGATCCGCCCGGTCGCCGAGCTGATGGACGAGCTCGTGGAACAGGCGCGGAGCACGATCGGGAACCTCGGCAAGCGGTTCGACTGACGCCCGCGATGCCCGATCGTGAGGATCACCGGATCGGCACGCCTTCCGGTGCGCTCGCCGCGTGGTGTTATCGCCCGCGCGGGCGCGGATCGGGGCACTGCGTGGTCATGGCGAACGGGCTCGCCCTGTGCCGCGAACACGGCCTTCCCCGGTTCGCGGAGGCGTTCGCCGCGGCGGGGCATACCGTGCTGTTGTTCGATTTCGGTTGTCTCGGTGCGAGCGAGGGAATTCCGCGGCAGTTGGTCGATCCGCTCCGCCAGCGCGCCGACTACGCCCGGGTGCTCGCCCATGCGGCCGGGCTTCCCGGGGTGCGACGGCTCGTGGCCTGGGGCTATTCCTACAGTGGGCGGCACGTGCTGGAGCTCGCGGCGCGGCGCGGTGATCTCGCCGCCGTGCTGGCCACCGCGCCGATGGCCTCGATGCTGGCCACCACTCGGGGTCAGCCGCCGGTCAACCTGCTGCGGCTTGCCGTCGCCGGGATGCGGGACGCCTACCGTTCGCCGGTCACGGTGCCCGCGGTCGCCGAGCACGGGGTTGCGGTCGTCCGTTCTCCCGGTGCCCTCGCCGGGTTCCGGGCCCTGACCGAGGGGGCTTCCTGGCGCAACGAACTCGCCGCCCGGTTCACCGTGCGCAGCTGGCCGCTGCTGTTCCCGGTGCGCACGAACCGGATCACCGCGCCCGTGTTCCTGGCGGCGGCCGAACGGGACACGATCGCCCCGGCAGCGGCCGTGCGCAGGCTTGCGGCGCGCATTCCCGGCTCGCGGGTGCGCGGTTACCCGGACGACCATTTCGCGGTTCTGCAACGCGCCGATCTGCTCGCCGATCAGCTGGAATTCCTCGACGCCGCGACCCGTGCTCCGGATCGGTAGCCGGGTGGGGTGAACTCGGGTATGCCGTTGGTGATGCGGACTTGCCATGCGGTGTGGTGGATCATGCGATGGTGGTGGGCGCAGAGCAGCACCATGTTGTTCTCGGTGGTGTGGCCGCCGTTGGCGTGGTGGTGGATGTGGTGGGCTTGGGTGAGTGCGGGTGGTTTATCGCAGTCGGGGTGGGCGCAGCCGTGGTCTCTGGCGGTGAGTCGTCGTCTGAGTTTGGGTGGTGCGGTGCGGTCGCGGCATCCCATGTCGAGCACTTCCCCCTCGCTTCCCAACACCGTCGGAATGATTCCGGCGTCGCAGGCGATTCGGCGCAACTGGGTGGCAGGGATGGTGCTGCCGTCCATGGTGGTGGCGTGGCCGATGCCATCCCGCAGGGCTTGTTCGCTCATCGTCACCATAATCGTGAAGGGTTCGCCGCCTGATTCGGGGAGGTTTTCCGGATTGGCGGCGAGTTGGACAATGTCGGCGAACGCGTCGGCGTCGCGCTCGGGCGGGGTGCGCGTGTCGGGTGTTCCGCCGTTAGCCTCGGCACTGCGGGGTTTCCCGAGCGCATCGAGAACACTGCGGAGTTTCAACCCGGTTTCATAGTCCAGGCGACCCCGGATTTCCCACTGGTTTGCGTGTTGCCGGAGCCAGATCTCCCGATCCGGACGGACAGGTTCGCGATCGGTGGGTTCCTGCCCGTCCGGGTCGAGGCGCGCCCGTAGTTTCCGGATCGGCCGGACAAGCCCACGCGGGCCCACTTCACCGGCGATCTCGGCGAGGGCTTTTTCTGCGATCGGCCAGGTGTTCCCGATCAACACCTCAGCGGGCAACTCGGCGGCGAATGTGCGGATTCGGTCCACGTGTTCGACACCGACCTCACCACGTGAATAGGCTTCCGCGGTGTTCGGTAGATCCGGGGACAGCGGTTCCCCACTGATGCCGAGCGCACCAAACAGTGCGCGCGCTCGTTCGGCCATTCTGCGAGCCTCAGCACGACTGATCCGCAACACATCCTGAGCCAGAGTCGCCGCCGAACCACAGTACCCGAACTCGACCGGCGCACCTTCCTTGTCCAAATCCGCAAGCTGAGACAACAATTCCGCCTCCGCGCGGCGCACGATCGCGGCCTGTTCGATGAACCGGTCAAGCCGCTCCCGGCTCGACAGTATTGCGCCAATTTCCCCAGTGCTCATAATATCTATACTACCATATGGAGGTGCTTTTCCGTGGCAACATTGGAGAATCACCTCAATGGACTACGTGTTGTCGGTAGGTCATCGGGGCCAGAGAATGATCGCCGCGATGGTGAGTTCGGACTGGTGATGGGCGGCGCGTTTGGTGTATCGGGGTGTCACGCCCGGCTACGCCGTCGAGGTAAACGTCCCAGGTGCTGCGTGCGACCGCGGGAGCCCTTTGGCCGCGCGGCGGGTGATCTGCCGGTCCCGCATGGCCAGCCGCCACTCTGCTGCGGTGGCAACATTGGAGAATCACCTCAATGGATTAGCTGTTCTGTTTCGTGGTGATACACACCGAACCCGGAGGCCCTCACCCACTTCAGGACCGTCCCCGGCATGTCGAACCGTCACCGACGTGCCCGAACAGCACAACCAGCCACTGCTCCCGGGGCAAGTTGATCTTGCTGCGGGGCTGCGGAGGCGGGGCGCGTACCGCGAAGCGACGGCCCAGGCATTGCGTACTACTGGCCGATCTGCTGGAAGAATCCCCGCACATAAGGATCTTCGAGGGCGCGGATCTCGGCCGGTGTCCCGATCGCGATGATACGGCCCTCGCGCATGATCGCGATCCGGTCGGCGACCCCGGTTTCGGTCAGCAGCAGCACGTCGTGGGTGATGGTCAGCACGGCGGCCCCGGTATCGGCGTAGGCCCGAAGAGCGGCCCACACCCGATAGGCGGTGCCCATGTCGAGGGAGGCGCTCGGCTCGTCCACGATGAGAAGATCGGGACCGGGCAGCAGGGCGGCGGCCAGCGCGGCACGCTGGATCTGACCACCGGAATGCTGCTGTGGATACAGCTCGAGCAGTTCGGTCGGATACAGCGCCGCCGCGCAGGCGTCCTCGACCCGCATCCCGTGCCGCGGCCGCTGACGTTCGCGCAGCTGCGCGCCCACGGAACGGTGCGCCGCGAAGGCCGTGACCCCGAACTGCGGCACCAGGCCGACGGCGCCGTGCAGGCGCACATCCCCGGTGCTGTGCGCGACCGCGGGAAGCGAGCCCGCCAGCGCGGCGGCGAGCATGGACTTGCCGCAGCCGGATTCCCCGAGCAGCGCGGTGATCCGGCCCGCGGGAACCTCGAGGTGGACCGAGTCCAGTACCGTCTCGCTCCACCGGCCGGTGTCGACGTGCACGGTCAGCCCGCGCAGTTCAGCGGTGGTCACACCATGCGAACCTACCGGGCGTGGTAGCTGCCGTTCTCTCGCACCCACACCGGATCGCTCGTCGCGATGCCCTGCTCGGTCAGTTCCCGTTTGCGCACCTTGAAGGTCGCGGTGCGAGGAAGCTCGGCGCAGATGCGCACGAAGCGGGGCAGCTGTTTGGGGCCGAGATCGCGCTGTCCGGCGATCCACGCACTGAATTCGCGCGGATCGGGACCGGTGCGCGGGCGTGGCACGATCGCGGCCATCACCTGGTCGCCGACGGTCTCGTCGGGCACCGCGTACACGGCGACCTCGGCGGCGCATTCCCATTCGCCGATGGCGCGCTCGATCGGCGCGGTGCCGAGGTTCTCCCCGTCCACCCGCAGCCAGTCCCCGGTGCGCCCGACGAAGTAGCAGAACCCCTGCGCGTCCCGGTAGACGAGGTCTCCGGTGTGGTAGCAGCCCTGGACGAGCCGTTCCCGTTCGGCGGAGTCGTCCTTGTAGTAGCCGGTGAACATGCCCGCGCCCGCGGTGTTGACCAGTTCACCGATCGCCTCGCGGGGATTGGTCAGCTGTCCCTCGGCGTCGAATTCGGCCACCGGGCAGGATTCTCCGGTTTCCGGGTGCCGGATGTCGAGGTTCTCGGTGAGCGGGCCGAGCGCGGAGTCCGGGGTCTCCGGGGTGCGGGAGATCGCGACCCCGCCCTCGGTGGAGCCGTAGGCGTCGATCACGGTGCAGTCGAACCGCTCGGCGAACTCCTTGATGTGCGCCGGATTCCCCTCGTTGCCGTACACGATCCGCAGTGGGTTCTCCGTGTCGTTTTCGGCGCGTGGGGTCGCGAGCACATAGGACAGCGGGCGCCCGACGTAGTTGGCATAGCTCGCGCCGAAGAACCGGACGTCCGGCAGAAAACCCGAAGCGGAGAATCGCTTGCGCAGTGCGAGATTCGCGCCCGCGGCCAGTGCCACCGACCAGCAGGCAAGGATGGCGTTGGAGTGGAACATCGGCATCGCCCCGTAGAGCGTGTCGCCGCGCCCGAGCCCGAACCGCCGCGCGAGCATCAGCCCCGGATCGGCGATCTTGCCGTGCGTGCAGCACACCGCCTTCGGTTCCGCGCTGGTGCCGGAGGTGAAGATCAGCATGAGCAGATCCTCGGGCGAGGCGGGCCGGATCTCGGCGGGTTCGGCCGCGCGAACCCGGCTGGCCCAGGATTCGCCGTCCAGTTCGAGCACCGGGACGGGACTGTCCTCGAGCAGTGCCACGTGTTCGGCGTCGGTGAGCACCGCGGCACAGTCGGTCTTCCGGATGTCGGCGGCGAGCGCCGCACCGCGCCGGGTGGGATTGAGCCCGACGAGCACCATCCCGCCGAGCGCGGCACCGGCGAGCAGCGCGGAGAACTCGATGCCGTTCGCGGCGAGCACCCCGATGTGCGGCGGCCGGTCCCGCCGGCACAGCCCGTGCAGCGCGGTCACCCTGCGGCGGGCGTCGAGCAGGTGCTCGGCCCAGGTCCGGAACTCGTCCCTGGTGCGGATCCCGGTGCCGTGTTCCTCGGCGAGACCGGAAAGCAGTTCGGTGACCGTGGTCATCGAGCGAGCAGCCCGCCGAGCTCGACGAGGGTTTCCCGCGCCGCTCCGATCGCGAACTCGTTGCGCTTGGCCGCGAGGAAGAACCGGTGCAGTGCGTTGTCCATGTCCAGTCCGGCCCCGCCGTGCACGTGCACCGCGGCGTGCGCGACCCGGTGTCCGGCCTCGGCGGCGTGATAGCGCACGGTGGCCAGATCGACCGCGGTCCCCGAGGTCACCGCCTGCCACAGGGTCAGCCGCAGCGCCTCGATGTCGATGTAGCAGTCCGCGAGCCGGTGGCTGACCGCCTGGAAACTGCCGATCGGGCGGCCGAACTGCTCGCGGGTGCGCGCGTACTCCGCGGTGAGCTCGAGGGCGCGCTCGAGCACGCCGAGCTGGTGCGCGCAGCGGCCGAGGGCGAGCCGGTCCCGCATCTCTCCCGGTGCGCAGTCCAGCCGGACCCCGGTCACCCCGCTGAATTCCAGCTTCGCCGCGCTGCGCCCGTCCACGAGCTCCTGCACGGTCAGTTCGGTATCCGCGATCCGGACCCGCCACGCGCCGTCCGCGCCGAGCAGCAGCGCCTGCTCCGCTGCCGCGGCATAGGGCACCAGGCTCGCCGATCCGGTCAGCGCGGAGCCTTCCGCAGACAGTTCGGTTTCCGTTGCCACGGTGGAGATCCCGGCCTCGAACGGGGTGCCGAAGGCAGTCGCGGCCACCACCGTTTCCAGCAGCGGAACCGGGGCGAGCGCGCGGCCGAGCTCGATCTGCACCGCGGCGAGTTCGAGCGCGCCGAGCCCGTCCCCGCCCAGCTCCTCGGGGAGCAGCGCGGCCACCACCCCGGACCCGATGAGCTTGCGCCAGAGCGCGTCGTCGAAGCGGTGCTTGAACCCGTCCACCTCGGCGAGGCGGGCCGGGTTCACGTTGTCGTCCAGGATCGCGCGCGCCAGTCCCGCGATCTCGGTCATCGTCTCGGTGTAGGCGAAATCGACCACTGGGCTACCTCCGCTTGTTGAGTGGCAGGCCGAGACCGTGGCCGCCGATGATGTCGCGCTGGATCTCGTTCGTGCCGCCGCCGAAGGTCAGGATCAGCGAGGCGCGGTGCATCCGTTCCACCCGCCCGCGCAGCAGCGCGTCCGCCGATCCGGTGCGCACCACCGATCGGGCGCCGAGCACCTCCATCAGCAGCCGGTATCCCTCGGTGGACAGTTCGGTGCCGTAGATCTTGGTCGCCGAGGCGTTCGCGGGTTTGACCTGTTCGGTCTCCGCGGCGATCCGCAGGTTCATCAGCCGCAGGACCTCGGTCTTGGCGTGCACCTCGGCCAGGTTGGCGCGCACCCATTCGCGTTCGATGGCGCCGGTCTCGCGCGCCCAGTCGAGCACCGCGCGCAGTGCCTCGGACAGCGGGGCCGAGGGGGAGAGGGCGACCCGTTCCTCGTTGAGCTGGTTGGTGATCAGCGACCAGCCGCGGCCGCGCTCACCGATCAGCGCGTCCTTGGGCACCCGCACGTTCTCGAAGTAGGTCGCGCTCGTGGTCGGCCCGGCCATGGTGTGCACCGGGGTCCAGGAGAAGCCTTCCGCCGTGGTGGGTACCAGCAGCATGGAGATCGCCTTGTGCGCGGGGGCGTCGGGTTCGGTGCGGCAGGCGAGCCAGACATAGTCGGCATACCGGATCAGGCTCGTCCACATCTTCTGCCCGTTGATCACCCATTCGTCCCCGTCCAGCACCGCGGTGGTGCGCAGCGAGGCGAGATCGGTGCCCGCGCCCGGTTCGGAGTAGCCGACCGAGCAGTGCAGTTCACCGGCCGAGATCTTGGGCAGGTAGTAGGAGCGCTGCTCCTCGCTGCCGTAGCGCATGATCGTGGGGCCGACGGTGTTCACGGTCAGGAAGGGCACCGGAACCCGGGCGGCCGAGGCCTCGTCGGCGAAAATGGACTGGTCCAGCGGTCCGCGCCCGGCCCCGCCGTACTCCTTCGGCCAGCCGATGGTCAGCCAGCCGTCCTTGCCGAGCTGGCGGACGATCTCCTTGTAGGCCACCCCGTCGCCGTAGTCGTCACCGGTCTCCAGGCCGGCGCGCCGCTCATCGGTCATCAGCCCGGCGAAGTATTCGCGGAGTTCCGCGCGCAGCGCGAGCTGCTCATCCGCGTAACGCAGCTCCATTCGCACCTCCGAAGATAGAGCATGAAGCTAGAACATGTTTCAGTTACTGTAAGCGCAGCCGTGCAGCCGAGTCCAGCGTGCCGACTACCCGTACGGCCAGTCGGTGTTGCGCCAAGTTGGACGCTCCGAGGTATGGGCTTAGGCCATCCAGTGTGGTAGAACGTGTTCTAACAGTCAGCTGAGCAAGCGATTGATTGGTTTTACGCGAAAATCCGATCGGCGATGGAGGCGACGGTGCGGGCTGCAGTGCTTGGCAATATCGGTGACGAGACACTCGAGCTGCGGGACGACGTGACGGTCGTGGCCCCCGGTCCTCGCGAGGTTCGCGTCAAAGTGCATGTCTCGGGCATCTGTCACAGTGATCTCTCGGCGATGGACGGGACCCTTCCCGCCCTGGCGCCCGGGGTGGTCGGTCATGAGGGTGCGGGCGAGGTGGTAGAGGTCGGGAGCGCGGTCGGCGAGCTGGAGGTCGGCGACCACGTCACGGTCTCGTTCGTGCCGCCCTGCGGGCGGTGTCCATCCTGTCTGCGCGGCGAGTTCAATCTGTGTTCGGTACACGCGATCGCGGCGTTCACCTCGCCCCGGTTCCGGCTCGGTGACCAGCCGGTCTTCGGGTACGCGGGGCTGGGTACCTTCGCCGACGAGCTCGTGGTCCCGGTGGAGGGCGCGGTCAAGGTGGACAGCGATGTCCCCTACGAGCAGGCCGCGCTGATCGCCTGCGGGGTGCTCACCGGCGTGGGTTCGGTGCTCAACACCGCGAAGGTCCCGGAAGGGGCCTCGGTCGCGGTGATCGGCTGCGGCGGGGTCGGCGTCTCGGTGCTGCAGGGTGCGCGGCTCGCCGGTGCCTCCGCCATCGTGGGTGTGGACCCGGTCGAGGGCAAGCACTCGATGGCGAAGCACTTCGGTGCCACCCACACCGTGACCCCGGACCAGGTCGAGGACGCGAAACAGGAACTCACCTCCGCGGAGGGTTTCGACTACGTGTTCGACGTGGTCGGGGCGAGCGCCACGATCCGCTCGGCGTGGGATCTGGCCCGGCGCGGCGGGACCGTGGTCGTGGTCGGCGCGGGCAAGGCCGATGCCATGGTCTCGTTCAGCGCTCAGGAATTGTTCCTGCACGACAAGAAGATCCTGGGTTCCTTCTACGGTTCCTGCAATGTGCACGCGGACACGCCCAAGATGGTGCGGCTCTGGCGCGCGGGCAAGCTCGACCTGGAATCCCTGGTGAGCAAGCGGCTCGGGTTCGAACAGATCAACGAGGGACTCGGCCTGCTGCGTGAGGGCGGGACGGATGTCATCCGCCAGATCGTCACGGTGAACCCATGAGCGGTGGATCCATGAGCGAGTTCACGAGCGAATCATCAGCGCAGAACAGGGCGGCCATCGTCACCGGGGCGGGCGAGGGGCTGGGCCGGGCGGAGGCACTCGCGCTGGCCAGATCCGGCTTCGACCTGGTGCTCAACGACGTCTCCGAGCAGGCCGCGGGCGCGGCGGCCGAGCTGGTGGCCGAGACCGGGGCACGGGCGATCCCGGTGACCGGGGACATCGCCGAGCGCAAGACGGCGGACGATCTGGTGCGGACCGCGACCGAGGAGTTCGGCGGGCTGCACGCGGTGGTGAACAACGCGGGCATCACCCGGGACCGGATGCTGGTGAACATGTCGGACGAGGAGTTCGACGCGGTGCTCGCGGTGCACCTGCGCGGGCATTTCCTGCTCTCCCGCGCGGCCTGCGGGTACTGGCGCGAACGGGTCAAATCCGGTGCGGCGCCCGAGGATGTGGCCGTGGTGAACACCGCCTCCGAGGCGTTCACCCTCGGTCCTCCCGGCCAGCCGAACTACGCCGCGGCCAAGGCGGGCATCGTCGCGCTCACCTCCTCGACGGCCCGCGGTATGGCCCGCTACGGGGTGCGGGCGAACGCGATCGCCCCGCGGGCGCGCACCTCGATGACCTCCGAGGTGTTCGGCGCCGCTCCCGAGGGGGCCGATCCGCTCTCCCCGGACAACGTGGCCCCGCTGGTGGCCTATCTGTGCTCACCGCGCGCCGAGCGGGTGACCGGGCAGGTGTTCGTCGTGCACTCCGGACACATCGGACTGCTCGCCGCGCCCAGCTACGAACGGGTGTTCCACGCGGAACAGACCCTGTGGCGGGACGAGGAAGTGGCCGCTGTCCTCGGTGATCATTTCGATAACCGCGATCCGCGTATCGGATTCGACTTCCAAGGCGTTGTACACATGGAGCAAGGGAGCGACTGATGACCATTTCGATGCTCGGGCATCGGGACGAACTCGGCCTGACCGAGGGGCAGCTGCTGGTCGACGGCGCCTGGCGCGACGGTACGGAAAACGAGCAGTGGACCCATGTTCACCCCGCGAGCGGCGAGGAGGTCGGCCGGTTCGCGGTGGCCGGTGAGTCCGATGTGGACGCCGCGGTCACGGCCGCACGGCGTGCCTTCGACGAGGGCGACTGGCCGAAGATGCGGGCCCGGGAGCGGATCGCGATCCTGCACCGCTACGCCGACCTGCTCCGGGAACACGCCGATGAGCTGCGCGGGCTGCAGGCGCTGGACAATTCGGTGCCGCTGTCCTTCGGAGGCATCTACACCACCTCGGTCGGCGCGGCCGCGGATGTGTTCGACCACCACGCGGGCTGGGTGGACAAGGTCGGCGGCGAGACGCTACCGCCGTACCAGGGCGGGGACCACATCGCGGCCACCTTCCGCGAGCCGATCGGGGTGGTCGCGGCGATCCTGCCGTGGAACGCGCCCTTCCTGCTGTTCGCCCAGAAACTCGCCCCCGCGCTCGGTGCCGGGTGCACGGTGGTGCTCAAGCCTTCCGAGTACGCCACCTTCTCGGTGCTGCGCATGGTGGAACTGCTGATCGAGGCCGGGGTACCGGCCGGTGTGGTGAACGTGGTGACCGGTCCGGGGGCCACCGTCGGCGAGGCGCTGATCAACCACCCGGGCGTGAACAAGATCAGCTTCACCGGAAGCAGGGCGGTCGGCAAGCACATCGTCGAGGCCTCCGCGGACGGCATGAAGCGGGTCTCCCTGGAACTGGGCGGCAAGAGCCCCGCGATCGTGTTCGCGGACGCGCCGAACGTCGGCCTGGCCGCGATGACCACGATGGGCGGGCTCACCCTCGGTCTTTCCGGGCAGGGCTGCGTGGTGCAGTCGCGGGCCCTGGTGCAGCGCGAGGTGTACGAGGAATTCCTGGCCGGGGCACAGGGAATGGCCGCGGGCGCCACCTACGGGGATCCGTTCGATCCCGGCGTGCTGGCCTGTCCGCTGATCAACTCCCGTCAGCTGGAGCGGGTCAGCGGCTATGTCGAGCAGGGGAACAAGGACGGGGCGCGGCTGGTCACCGGTGGCGAGCGGCTCGACGGCGAGTACGCGAGCGGGAACTTCTTCGCCCCGACCATTTTCGCCGAGGTGGACAACACCTCGGTGCTCGCCCAGGAAGAGGTCTTCGGCCCGGTGCTCGCCGTGGTTCCGTTCGACACCGAGGAGGAGGCGATCCGGCTGGCCAACGACACCAAGTACGGCCTCGGCGCCACCGTGTTCACCTCGGATGTGTCCCGCGCCTTCCGGGCTTCCCGGGCGCTGCGCGCGGGAACCGTGGGTATCAACGGATTCACCCTGGAACCGCACCTTCCCTTCGGCGGGTTCAACCAGTCCGGCCTCGGCCGCGAGGGCGGGCGCGAGGCGTTCGAGGCTTATACGGAGCAGAAGACCGTGCTGCTTCCGCTGACCGAGGAGTTGATGTGACCAAGCGGCTCGAGGGCAAGATCGCCATCATCACCGGCGCGGCCAGCGGTATGGGCGCCGCGACGGCCCGGCGCTACATCGAGGAGGGTGCCCGGGTGCTCGTCGCCGATATCGGCGACGAGGCGGGTGAGAAGCACGCCGCGGAACTCGGTGAGAACGCCCGGTTCTGCCATCTGGATGTGTCCGAAGAGGACGATTGGCAGGCCGCGGTGGCCGCGTGCACCGAGGCCTTCGGCGCGCCGAACGTTCTGGTGAACGCGGCCGGGGTGCTGCACTTCGCGATGATCGAGCACTGCACGCTGGCGGACTACCGGCGGCTGGTGGACATCAACCAGATCGGCACCCTGCTCGGCATGCGTTCGGTGATCGCCCCGATGCGCGCCGGCGGCGGCGGTTCGATCGTGAACTTCAGCTCCATCGAAGGGCTCGGCGCGCTGCAGGGCGCGGTCGCCTACGCCTCGACGAAGTTCGCGATCCGCGGCATGACCAAGGTCGCCGCGCTCGAACTGGGCGTGGACGGCATCCGGGTCAATTCGGTGCATCCGGGCATGGTGGAGACCCCGATGATCGGCGCGATCACCGGGGGAGCGAAGCTGGACTTCACCCCGGTGGCGAACCGGCTCGCGCTGCGCCGCATCGGGAAACCGGAGGAAATCGCGAACCTGGTCGTGTTCCTCGGCAGCGAGGAATCCAGCTACAGCACCGGAGCGGAGTTCGTCGCCGACGGCGGTGCCACGGCGACCCACGTCTTCGGCGCGAACGTGGGGTAGGCGAATGAGTACGCGTGCGGACCCGCTGATTCCGTCCCCGGTCGGTGCCCTGCGCCAGCTGGGCCGGATGACCAGCCTCGGCGCTTCGGTGCTGCGCGCGATGTTCATCTTTCCCTTCCAGTTCAACGAGTACATGCGCCAGTGCTGGTTCTTCGCCAGCGTGACGATCATGCCGACCGCGATGATCGCGATCCCGTTCGGCGCGGTGATCGCGCTCCAGCTGGGTTCACTGACCACCCAGATCGGCGCGCAGTCCTACACCGGTGCGGCGAGCGCGATCGCGATCGTGCAGCAGGCCGCCCCGCTGATCACGGTGCTCATCGTGGCCGGTGCGGGCGGTTCGGCGATGTGCGCGGACATCGGGGCGCGCACCATCCGCGAGGAGATCGACGCGATGCGGGTGATCGGGGTGGACCCGGTGCACCGGCTCATCGTGCCGCGGGTGCTGGCCGCGGTCACGGTGGCGATCCTGCTCAACGGACTGGTCAGCGTGGTCGGTGTCGCCGGCGGGTACTTCTTCAACGTGGTGCTCCAGGGCGGGACCCCCGGCGCCTACCTGCAGAGCTTCAACTCGTTCGCGCAGATCGCGGACCTGTTCGTCAGCGAGGTCAAGGCGCTGATGTACGGCTTCGTGGCGGGAATCGTGGCCACCTACCGCGGATTCAATCCCTCCGGTGGGCCGAAGGGAGTCGGTGACGCGGTGAACCAGGCCGTGGTCATCACCTTCCTGCTGCTGTTCCTGATCAACGTGGTGGTGACCGCGGTGTACCTGAAAATCGTGCCACCGAAGGGGATGTGAGCATGCTCGCCGACGATCTCCTTCCCGGGCGGCGCGGAATCTGGTCCATCCCGGGTGACTGGCTCGACCAGACCGGGCAGCGGCTGTGGTTCTATCTGCGCGCGCTGCTCTGGATACCGCGGACACTGACCAAGTACCCCAAGGAGATCATCCGGGTCCTCACCGAACTGAGTTTCGGTTCCGGTGCCCTGGCGCTGATCGGCGGCACGATCGGCGTGATGGTCGGGATGACCATGTTCACCGGTATCGTGGTCGGACTGCAGGGGTATTCCTCGCTCAACCAGCTCGGCACCGCCGCGCTGACCGGGTTCATCTCCGCCTACTTCGACACCCGCGAGGTCGCCCCGCTCGCGGCCGGGATCGCGCTCTCGGCGACGGTCGGCTGTGGATTCACCGCACAGCTGGGCGCGATGCGGATCTCCGAGGAGGTGGACGCGCTCGAGGTGATGGCCATCGAGAGCGTGCCCTATCTGGTCACCACGCGGGTGATCGCGGGCGCGGCCGCGGTGATCCCGCTCTACGCCATCGGCCTGCTGATCTCCTACGTGGCTTCGCGCGAGGTGACGGTGGTGTTCTACGGGCAGTCCGGGGGCACCTACGACCACTACTTCAACCTGTTCCTGCCGCCCGAGGATGTGCTCTATTCCTTCGCCAAGGTGCTGATCTTCTCCGTCGCGGTGATCATGACCCACTGCTATTACGGCTATACCGCGAGCGGGGGACCGGCCGGGGTCGGGATCGCGGTCGGTAAGGCGGTGCGTACCGCGATCGTGCTCGTCGCGGTGCTGGACCTGTTCATCTCCCTGGCCATCTGGGGATCCACGACGACGGTGCGGATAACCGGATGAGCGCGCGGGCGACCAGACTCCGGTTCCAGGCGCTCGGCCTGGTGATGGTACTCGGTATCGCGAGCTTCTTCGCGCTGACGATCCTCATGTACCGCAAGGCGTTCACCCCCGAGGTGAGCGTCACCGCGGTCGTGGACAAGGTGGGCAGCCAGCTGCAGCAGGGTGCGACGGTCAAGGCGCGCGGGGTGGAGGTCGGCGAGGTCTCCGGGATCACGGCGAGCGGAACCGGCGCCACGCTGCAACTGCGCCTGGATCCCGGGCTCGCCGCGCAGCTGCCGAGCTCGGTCACCGCGGCGATGTTGCCCAAGACCCTGTTCGGGGATCGCTATGTCTCGCTGAACATCCCGAAGGGATCGGATGTCGCCCCGTTACGCGACGGGGATGTCATCCACCAGGACCGCAGCGCGAGCACCGTCGCGATCCAGGATGTGCTCGATGATCTGGTTCCGGTGCTCAAGGCCGTTCCCCCGGAGAAGGTGGCCAGTACGCTGTCCGCGATTTCCACGGCACTGCAAGGAAAGGGCGAGGAACTGGGACAGACGGTCACCACCCTCGGCTCCTATCTCGGCAAGATGAACCCGGAGATTCCGCAGCTGTCCAAGGACATCCAGCGGTTCGCCGAGGTCACCCCGAACTTCGTGGACGCGGTGCCGAGGCTGATCGACTCCATGTCGAACTTCGCCACCACCGCGCGCACCCTCACCGAGCAGCAGAAGAATCTGCAGTACCTCTACGGATCGGTGATCGACACCTCGGCCGACCTGAACAAGTTCCTCCTGGTGAACAAGGAGAACCTGATCTCCTTCGTGGGTACCACGAAACCGGTGCTGAAACTGCTCGAACGCTATTCGCCCGAGTACCCCTGCCTCTTCGACCAGTTCGCCAAACAGGTGGACACCGAGAACAAGGTCTTCGGCAAGGGCAACAAGGAACGCCCGCACGAGGCGAACCTGCGGATCACGCTGAGCGCGAGCCGGGGCCAGTACAAGCCGGGAACCGACGACCCGAAGAACCTCGACGACCGCGGCCCGCGCTGCTACACCGACGACGGCAAGACCCGGTTCCCGCAGTACCCGGACGGGAAACCGTTGCAGGACGGGACGAAGACCCCGCCCGCGCCGAACATGTCGCAGAAGGCCAGCGAGGAAAAGCTCGATCCCGTCCCGGGCGGGACGAGCACGCAGTCGGCGAGCCAGGCACCGTCGGTCGCGAACTCGCGCGCCGAGCAGCGGCTGCTTTCCGGGCTGCTCTCCCAGCAGCTGGACACCAGCCCGGACAAGGTGCCCGGCTGGGCGGGCATGCTCGTCGGACCGCTCTACCGCGGATCGGCGGTGGAACTGCGATGACCCGTCAGCTGCCCGTAGCCGCGATCGTGAAGATGGCCCTGTTCACGGTCATCACCATCGTGCTCACCTGGATCCTCGGGGTCACCATCACCGGAGGAGGGGGCGGGGCCACCGGGAACTACAGCGCGATCTTCTCCGATGCCTCGCGGCTGCAGCACGGGGACGAGGTGCGCATCGCCGGGGTGAAGGTCGGCCAGGTCGACTCGGTCACCGTGCTCGACGAGCGTCAGGCCAAAGTGGACTTCACCCTGGACAACGGCCGCAAGATCCCGGCGGAGAGCACCGCGCGCATCAAGTACCGCAACCTCATCGGCCAGCGTTATCTCGCGCTGAACGCCGCGGTCGGCGATCCGAACCGGACCCTGCCGATGGGCGGCACGATCCCGGTCGGCCGCACCGCGCCCGCGCTCAACCTCACCACGCTGTTCAACGGGTTCCAGCCGCTGTTCCAGGCACTGAATCCCGCCGATGTGAACAAGCTGGCCACCGAGATCATCCAGGTGCTGCAGGGCGAGGGCGGCACGATCGACGGGCTGCTCTCCGACACCGCGCAGCTGACCACCACGATCGCCTCGAAGGATCAGGTGATCGGGCAGCTGATCACCAACCTGAACAAGGTGCTCGACACGATCAACGCGCACAGCCCGCAGCTTTCCGGGACGATCACCCAACTCCAGCAACTGGTTTCCGGGCTTTCCGCGCAGCGCAAACCGATCGGGGACGCGATCAGCGCGCTGGACGGGCTCACCAGCACCACCGGAGACCTGCTGAAGAAGGCCCGCCCGGACCTCAAGGGCGATATCGACCAGCTCGGCGCGCTCGGCAAGAACCTCGCCGACGCGGGGCCCCTGGTGAACAAGGTGATCGCCAGTACCCCGGACCGGTTGCGCCAGTTCACCAGGACCGTCTCCTACGGCAGCTGGTTCAACTTCTTCATCTGCCGGGTCACCGTGAAAACCGGGCTCACCCAGGCGCCGATCGAGCTCAAGAATCTGCTTCCGCTCAACGGCCGTGATCCGAAGAGGTGCCAGTGATGCGCCCGCTCGCCGACCGCAACCAGGTCTCCGTCGGACTGGTCACCCTCGTGGTGATCGCGCTTCTGGTGCTCGCCGCCAACTTCTCCGATCACCTGCCGCTGGTGGGTACCGGGACCACCTATGCGGCACTGTTCAAGGAATCCGCGGGCCTGCGCGCGGGAGACCGGGTGGACGTCGCCGGGGTCAAGGTGGGCGAGGTGCGTTCGGTCGAACTCGACAAGGGCAAGGCGCGGGTGGCGTTCACCGTGAACGACACGCGCGTGGGCGCACAGTCCACGTTGTCCATCCAGATCGCCACGGTGCTCGGGCAGAAAACGCTCGCCCTCGATGTGCGCGGCACCGATCCGCAGCCACCGGGCACCACGATTCCGGTCAACCGCACCACATCCCCGTACGATGTGCAGCAGGCACTCGAAGGGCTCGGCCGCACCACGGGCGATATCGACAGCCAGAACCTCGCCAAGGCCTTCGATGTCGCCGCGGACACCTTCGACAAGACCCCGGACAGCATGCGCGGCGCGCTCAACGGGCTCACCGCGCTGTCCAAGACGATCGCCTCCCGCGACGAGGCACTGCGCAGGCTGGTGAACAACACCTCGCAGGTTTCCAAGACGGTCGCCGACCGCAACGACGAGGTGCAGCGCATGCTCTCCGACGGCGGGAAGCTGCTCAGCGAGCTGCAACAGCGCAAGAAGGCCATCGACGCGCTGCTCGACGGGACACGGGGACTCGCCCAGCAGCTCTCCGGCCTGGTGGACGACAACAACGCCCGGTTGAAGCCGGCCCTGACCCAGCTGAACCGGCTCACCACGATCCTGTCCGATCAGCAGGACAATCTGGGCAATCTGGTGCACAACCTCGCGCCCTACATCCGCATGTTCACCAATACGGTCGGCAGCGGGCGCTGGTTCGACGGCTACATGTGCGGTCTGCTTTCCCCGATCAACGACCAGGGCAACGGCAACGTCATCAACCCGGACGGCTGTAGCGCGCCGCAGTACGACCCGAGCAGGGTGGGGGTGACGCCGAAATGATCGTGCGCAACCAGTCCGGACAGCGGCTGCAGACTCGGATCGCGATGCTGTGCGCTCTGGCCCTGCTGCTGTGCGCCGGGGTCTGGTGGGTCGGGTCCGGAGGCACCGGACAGGTGTTCACCGCCTACTTCGGCAAGACGGTCGGCATCTATCCGGACTCGGATGTCCGGGTGATCGGCATCGACGTGGGCAAGGTCGATTCCGTTACCCCGCAAGGCAAGCAGGTGCGCGTGAAGTTCTCGGTGAACCGGGATGTCCCGGTTCCGGCGAACGCCAAGGCGGTCGTGGTCGCGCCGACCGTGGTCAGCGACCGCTACATCCAGCTCACTCCCTCCTATGTGGAGGGACCGAGGATGACCTCCGGGGCGGTGTTCGGGCGGGACCGCACCGCGACCCCGGTCGAGCTGGACCAGATCTACGCCAACGCCACCAAGCTCGCCGAGGCGCTCGGCCCGGACGGGGCGAACAAGAGCGGGGCACTGACCAAGGTGCTGAACTCCGCGGCGCGGAACTTCAAGGGCAACGGCGCGGCGCTGCACGACACCCTGCACAATCTCGCCAAGGCAGCGAACACGCTCTCCGGTTCCAAGGACGACCTGTTCGGCACGGTCAAGCACCTCGGGGACTTCACCAAGGCGCTGGCGGACAACGACGCGCAGGTGCGCGATTTCGAGACCAGGCTCGCCGATGTCTCCCAGTTCCTTTCCGACGACAGCGGGAAATTCGGCTCCGCGCTGAGCGAGCTCGGCGATTCGCTGGTGAAGGTGAAGGGCTTCATCGGGGACAATTCCGATCTGCTGAGCAAGAACGTGGACAAGCTTATCGGCATCACCAAGGTGCTCGTGGACCAGCGCGGTGCGCTCGCCGAGACCCTGGACACCGCGCCCGTCGGGATCTCGGGTTACCTCGGGGCCTACGATCAGGCCTCCGGGACCGTGGCGACCAGGGGTGACCTCGGTGAGCTGACCTTCGGCCCGGTGCAGTCGATCTGCCGGGCGCTGACGATCAACACCCCGAACCGCAGCCAGACCAAGGATCCGAACAAGCTCTGCGATTCGATCGCGAACACCGTGGACAACGGGCTGAACCTGCCCTCGCTGGCGCAGATACTGTCCTGGCTGTGGGCCCCGAAGGGAACCCCGTTCCCGACACCGAACAAGGGAGGCGGGAAGTGAGCGCCACACACGCCGGGCGACGCTGGCGCCTCGCCGCGCTCGTCGGAAGCGCCGCCCTGTTGTGCTCCTGCGCACCCGGCGGCTTCAACGGTCTCTACAACGTGCCGCTGCCCGGTGGCGCGGATCTGGGCGCGCATCCGTTCACGGTGCGCGCCCAGTTCACCGATGTGCTCGATCTGGTGCCGCAGGCCATGGTGAAGGTCAACGATGTCGCGGCCGGGCGGGTGGACCGGGTGGAGCTCGCCCCGGACAACAAGACCGCGATCGTGACGATGGATGTCAACGGCGATGTGCACCTGCCCGCGAACGCCACCGCCACCCTGCGCCAGTCCAGCCTGCTCGGCGAGAAGTTCGTCGAACTCGGCGGACCGAAGAACGCCGCACCGAGCGGGACGCTGCACGGTGGGGGCACGATCCCGGTGTCCCGCACCAACCGCAACGCCGAGGTCGAGGAGGTGCTCGGGGCGCTGTCCCTGCTGCTGAACAACGGCGGCATCCAGCAGGTGCAGAACATCACCCACGAGCTCAACGGGGCGCTCGACGGGCGCGAACCCGAACTGCGCGCCACCCTGTCCCGGCTGCGCGACCTCGCCCATCAGCTCAACGGGCAGCGGGACAACATCACCAGGGCCATCGACGGGCTCAACACCCTGTCCGCGACCGTATCCACGCAACGCAAACAGCTCGCCGACGGGCTCGACGCCATGGAACCCGGGCTGCGGTCGGCGAACCAGCAGCGGGACCAGATCGTGGCGATGCTCGGCTCGCTGCGCCGACTGTCCACAGTGGCCACCGACACCATCGACCGCAGCCGGGACGATCTGCTCGACGATCTGCGCACGGTCGCGCCCACGCTGCGCCAGCTGGCCAAGGCGGGCTCGAACATCCCGAAGTCCATGCAGATCCTGCTGTCCTACCCGTTCGCGGACTACGCGATGAACTCGCTCAAGGGCGACTACTTCAACGCGGACCTGGACATGGACTTCCGGCTGGACGTGCTCGGGGACAACATGAAGAACAGCAAGATGCCGCTGATCCCGCCGCTGTTCCCGGACCCGGACAAATCCGGTGGCAAGCAGGGAAACCAGGCACAGTCCGGTGATCAGCAGCGGTCCGGTCAACCGGCCTCCGGTCAACCGGCGTCCGGGCAGGAACCGCAGGGCGCGGCGCCCCCGAAGCCGCCGCCCGGGCTCGGCGGAGTGTTCGACTCGGTGCTCGGGGGCGGCAAATGATCTCCCGCGGTGTCAAGGTCAAGTTCGTGCTGTTCATCGTGATCGGGGTGCTCGCAGTCGGGTTCACCGCGGTGCGCTACGCGGGTCTCGGCAACGAGATCGGGGCCGGGCGTTACACGGTGACCGCGGAACTGGCCACCGGTGGCGGGATCTTCCCGAACGCCGAGGTGACCTACCGCGGCAGCCCGGTGGGCCGGGTCGGCTCGCTTTCCCTGTCCGACAACGGGATCCGGGTCCAGCTCAAGATCGACTCGGATGCCCCGAAGATCCCGGCCTCGGTGCGCGCGATCGTCACCGACCGGTCCGCGATCGGTGAGCAGTACGTGGATCTGGTTCCGGACAACGATTCCCCGCCCTATCTGCGGGACGGCTCGCGGATAGCCGAGCGCAAGACCGATGTCCCGGTCGCCCCCGCGCGGATGCTCGACGCGGTGGACAAACTGGTCAACGATGTGCCCACCGGTTCGCTGCGCACCGTGGTGGATGAACTGGGCACCGCGTTCGACGGCAGCGGCCAGGATCTGCGCACCCTGATCGACGCCGCGAACTCCTTCGTGGGCACCGCGGACGAGTACGTCCCGCAGACCAAGAAGCTACTGCACACCGGCGGGACCGTACTCGACACCCAGTCGCAGCTGACCGGGCAGCTGTCCACGTTCTCCAACGGCCTGCGCGATATCACCGCCCAGCTCAAGAAATCCGATCCGGACATCCGCAAGATCACCCACGAGGCCCCGAAGGTCACCGGGGAGGTGCAGAACTTCCTGCACCGTAGCGGAAACGGGCTCTCCGCGGTGCTCGCGAACCTGCTCACCACATCCCAGCTGCTCGAATCCCGGGTGCCCGCGGTGCGCCAGCTGCTCGTCGGGCTGCCCATGATCGGCGGGGTCAGCCCGACGCTGTCCCGGGGAAACCAGGGCCAGCTCTCCTTCCAGCTCAGCTTCTACCAGCCGCCGCCGTGCACCAAGGGATATCAGGCGACCAAACAGCACGCGGGAACCGATATGGGTAACTACAACCCGAACCAGGCCGCCTACTGCGCCGAACCGAAGGGCAGCCCGATCCTGGTGCGCGGCGCGCAGAACGCGCCCTACGGCGGCGCGCCGCCGAAGCCGGCCGCCCCGGCCCAGCTGCCCGGCGGGATGCCCGGGGTGATCGGCGAGGTCAGCGGTTCCGGTGGCCCGGACAGCGTCGAACAGCTCTACGGACTGCAGAAATGAACCGCCATCGGGTCCGGCTCTCGGTCGCGCTGCTCGCCGTGGCGCTCGCGGGGCTCGGCGTGTTCGCCTTCTCCGCCTGGCAGGACGCCTTCGGTTCGGACGCCTCGGTCGCCTCCGCCCGCGATGGGGCGCTCGAGGCGGCCCGCACCGACGTCGCCGCGCTCGCCAGCCTCGACTACCGCAAGGCCGATGCGGACCTGAAGCAGTGGTCCGCGGTGGCCACCGGGGCCTACAAGGCGAACCTGGACCGGGCACGGGAATCGGACGCCAACCAGGCCAAGCGGACCAAATCGGTGAGCACCGCGCGGATCACCTCGGCCGCGGTGACCAAGGTGGACGTCAACGCCGGGACCGCGACCGTGATCCTTTCCGCCGATGTGCACATCGCCGCGAACGGGAAACCCGCGGTGCGCCGCAAGGCCGGATTCACCGCGCGGATGGCGCGGACCGATTCCGGCTGGCTGGTCGGGGATCTGTCCTCGACCGGGACGGGGACACCATGACGGGCTGGCCGATCACCCTGCCGGGCCCGGTACGGGCGCTGCCGGGCCGGATGCGTGCACTGCCCGGCCGAGTGCGGTCCCTCCCGGGGAAACTGCGCGCGCTGCCCGCCGAACAGGTGCAGCGCCGGTGCGCGGTACTGGCGATCATCGCCGCGGTGCTCGCCGCCGCGCTCGGGGTGACCGGTGCGCTGCTGCGTTCGGACAACGAGACACTGGTGGACGCCGGGAAGACCAGCGAGCTCACCGATCGGCTGCGTGGCCCGCTGACCCAGGTGCTCAGCTACGACTACGCCGATCTGGACAACGCCCACAAGGCGGCGCGCGGCCTGTTCACCGGTGCCGCGGTGCGCCAGTACGACGCGCTGTTCGGGCGGATCAGGGACACCGCGCAGAGCAAGCGGCTCATCGTCACCACGATCGTGCGCAACCTCGGGGTGGTCTCGCTGCACGGGGACCGGGCCGAACTGCTCGCCCTCGTGGACCAGCAGATCATGTCCGGGTCGACCCAGCAGCGTTCCGGGACCGCCCAGCTGCGCCTGAGCGCGCAGCGGGATCCCGGCGGCTCCTGGAAGATCACCGAGCTCGGCGTGCTCTGAACGCGCGTGTCGAGCTGACCTACTGCTGGCCCGGCTTCAGCTGGATGAACAGCGCGTCGAGTTCGGCGCACAGCCGCTGCCCGTCGTGCAGGGAACCGCGGATGAACACCTTCCTGCCCTCGATCCGGTCCACCCAGGTCCGGCAGCGCAGTGGCGTGTCCAGCGGCGTGATCGAGCGGTAATCCACGGTCAGATAGGCCGTCCTGCTGACCTTGCCCTGGCCCATGACCGAGGCCATCCCGGCGAGATCGTCGAAGGCCACCGCCACCTGCCCGCCGTGCGCGGCGTTGTTGCCGCCGAGGTGGTACGGGCGGAACGTCACCACCGCGGAGACCCCGTCCGGACCGGCCTGCTCCACCTCGTAGGGCGGCAGCGTGATGTTGCCCCGCGCGGGCAGGTCGATCCGGGTCCCCGCCGGGCTGTGCCACTCGTCGACCTGGGTGGCCGCCAGCCGCTCGTTGATCCCGCGCAGATCCTCGATGAGGCCGTCGATCAGGTCCGGGGTCGGGCACGCGTACCTGGTCAGGTCCATCAGCCGGCGGACCTCCTCGCTGAAGGCCCCGTAGCGGGGGCCACCACGCTCGGTGGTCACCTCGAACCGGGACCGGAAGCCCCCTTCGTGGTCCGTGGCACGCTGATCGGTGGTCGACTCGGTCATCGGACTCCTTCACGGCGGGCACGGCACATCGGCCCAGAATACCGGCGCAATCCCCGCGGAATGGGGTGTGGTGTGCGGTTTCACGCCGTGATGGGCGGATTGAGCAGATCGGCGAGCCCGGAGCCGAGGGCGATGACCGAGGCACCCGCGTCCAGGTAGGGCGTGACGCTCGCGGCTGTCATCCCGCCGGTGGCCACGAACCGCATCCCGGGGAACGGGCCGCGTATGGCGGAGAACCACGCGGTGCCGAGTGCCGCGGCGGGGAACGCCTTCACCCAGCGCAGCCCGATCCGCTCGGCCAGCGCCACCTCACTCGGCGTGGCCACCCCGGGCAGATGCGGCAGCCCGGCGGACCGGCTCGCCTCGGCCAGTTCCGGATCGAGTCCGGGTGCCACGGTGAACGCCGCGCCCGCCTGGACCGCGGCGTGCAGGCGTTCCGGGGTGGTCACCGTGCCCGCGCCGACCGGACGGCCCGCCGCGGCCTCGACGGTGGCCCGCAGCGCCGCGCGGCCACGCTCGTCCTGCACCGGTACCTCGACACAGCGCACGCCCAGTCGCCAGGCGAGTTCGGCGAGCCGGACCGTCTCCCCGGGATCGAAGCCACGCAGGATCCCCAGCAGCGTCTGCCCGGCGAAGGCTTCCTCGAACCATCCGGATGTTGCTGTCATGACAGGAACCTCGCGCGCAGATCGGGCCGGGCGAAGGCGGCGGGGGAGGAGATGGACAGACCGCCGTCCACCGGGAGCACCACACCGGTGATGAACGAGGCCCGCGGTGAGGCGAGGAAGGTGACCGCGTCCGCGACCTCCCGTGGTTCCCCGGTCCGGCGCAGCGGGTAGCCCTCGGCCGCGTCCGGGAGTTCGCTCCCGCCGATCATCCCCGGAGCGACCGCGTTGACCCGGATGCCCCGGGGACCGTATTCCAGCGCGAGCTGGCGGACCAGGCCGTCCACCCCGGCCTTGGCCGCGGCGTAGCCGGGCAGACCCGGAGCGGCGAGGAAGCCGTTCACCGAGGTGACCGCGAGGATGCAACCGCCATCGGACAGGACGGGAAGGGCCGCCCGTACCGGATAGAACGCGGCGTCCAGGGTGTTCGCGATGGCCGAACGCCATTGCTCCTCGCTCGTTTCCGCGGCGGGCGCGACCGGTTGCGCCGCGGCGGCGAGCACGAGGACATCCACGGTTCCGGCGCGGCCGATCACCTCTTCCGCCCCGTGCGGGGTACCCGCATCGGCCACCACGAATTCGCTGAACGCCTTGTGCCGCACCGGTTCCAGGCCCGCACCGAGGACCCGCTCGCCCTCGGCGGCGAACGACTCGGCGATGGCCAGCCCGATCGGGGAGCCGCCCCCGATGAGCACCACGCTCCGGCTCATCGCGGCCCGCCGTGCCACGCGGGCAGGGCCAGCTCGTCGAGGAGCTCGCCGAGTGCCTTCGCGGTCACCGGTTCGAGCGGGCGCGCGGGCAGCCTGGTCGCCGAGGACGCGATGATCCCCCGGCGCCGCAGCACCTCCTTGTGCACCGCCCAGGCCTGGCCGGGCCGCACGCCGAGGTGGATCAGCGGAAGCAGCGCGGTGAACGCGGACCGGGCCTCGGTGCGCCGCCCGGCGGCGAGGTCGTCGAGGATCGGGCGGAGCAGATCGGTGAACTCGCAGGCGGGCATCGTGCCGACCGCGCCGTTGTCGTACTCCTCGATCAGCGCCTGGGCGTTCTGCCCGCCGAGCACCGTGAGCCCGGTCTCGCGCACGGCCGCGATCTTCGGCGGGGTCGGCGGCGCCTCGACCTTGATCGCGGTGATGCCGGGCACTTCGGCCAGCTTCGCGATCGCCGCCGGTTCGATGGCGGTTCCGGTCACCCCGGGCGCGTCCTGGATCATCACCGGGATCCCGCCGCGTTCGGCCACCTCGGCGAAGAACTCGGTCACCTGGCCCAGTCCCGGCTTGACCAGGAACGGGGGCAGCACCATGACCTGATCGGCTCCGCTCGCCGCATCGATCTGCTCGAGCGCGTTCACGGTGCTGGTCCCGTTGATCCCGGCGACGATCGGCACCCGGGGACCGGCGAGCTCGCGGACCTCGCGCAGGATCGTGGCGCGCTCGGCCGCGGTCAGCGCGAAACCCTCGCTGGCCATGCCGAACACGGCGAGCCCGTCGGCCCCGGAGGCCAGCTCGAATTCCACGAGTGAGCGTAGCGAGGGCAGGTCCAGCTCGCCGCGTTCGGTGAACGGGGTGGCCAGGATGGGGATCAGTCCGGTCGGGGTGTCGGGCACGGGATCAGCTCTCCTTCGCGAGGGTGCGGACCGTTTCGGCGTCCACCTCGACGCCGAGACCCGGTCCGGTCGGTACGGCGAACCCCGTCGGGCCCGCGGTCAGTGGGTCGCGCAGGATGCGCTGCGCCATGGGAACGGTGTCCGGCTGGTATTCGAAGAACGGGACCCCGGCACCGGCAGCGGAGACGTGGATGCCCGCGGCGAGCGCGATTCCGAGCCCGACCGAATGGTGGTAGGCGATCCGAACATGGTGCGCTGCGGCGAGTTCCGCGATGGAGCTGGCCTCGGTGATCCCGGTGCGGGCCACATCGGGCTGGGCGATCCGCAGCGCGCGCCGCCCGAGCCAGTCGGCGAACTCGTAGCGGTTGCGCATCGCCTCGCCGACCGCGACCGGGGTGGTGATCCGGCTGACCAGTTCCGCGTGCCCCGCACTGTCCTCGGGGACCAGCGGCGCCTCGAAGAACAGCGCGTGCCTGCGATCCAGTTCGCTGCCGAGCTCGATGGCCTCGCCGATCGAGTAGGCCCAGTGCGCGTCGACCGCGATCCGCATCGCGGGCGCCGCCTCGGCGACGGCGTCGAAGGTGGCGAGATCGGCCTCGATGCCCTTGCCGAGCGCGAGCTTGACCCGGCTGGCGCCCCGCTGCGCCCAGTCCGCGGCGAGTGCGGCCCGTTCGGCATCGGTGGGCCGGGGGAGACCGGAGACGTAGGCCGGGACGGTTTCCCGCCGCCCGCCGCCGAGCAGCTGCGCGACCGAGAGGCCGGTGAGCTTGCCGTAGAGGTCCCACAGGGCGATGTCCACCGCGGCGAGCGCGTCGGCCTGATGCCCCACCAGATGTCCGCGTTCCCGCATCAGATCGCGCAGCCCGTCCCACAGTGGCCGCACGCCGGTGAGTTCCCGTCCGGTCAGCCATCCGGCCAGCAGCCGCTCGACCACCGCGGCGGGGATCTCCGGGCCGACCGGGGCGAGCGCCTCGCCCCAGCCCTCGGTGCCGTCCTCGGCGGTGATCCGGACCAGCATCGTCTCGAAACGGCCCGAATAGAGGCTGCGCCACGGTTCCCGTACCACGTAGCCGCGTTCCCGGCCCAGTTCGCTGCCGTCCTCGAGGGCGCCGAGATACGCCCGTGGCCCGGACAGCTTCAGCACGAAGGTGGTGACGTCGGCGATGCGCCTCATGGTGCGGTCCTCTCCGGAAGATCGACGTTCTGCACCAATATTTGCATGACGCTTGCAGAGTTTGCAAGCGAAGGTCATAATTCGTGTCATGGTTTCCGAAACTGGCGGCAATCAGAGCGTCGAACGGGCGGCGGGGGTGCTCAGCGCCTTCACGCTCGGGCGCCCGACGCTGCGCGTGTCCGATGTGGCCGCGCAGGTGGGGCTCGGCGTCTCCACGACTTCGCGACTGCTCGCGACGCTCGAATCCGTCGACCTCGTGCGCCGTGACCCGGTCAGCCAGCTCTACGAACTCGGCCCCGCGGTGCTCACGATGGCCGGGGTCGCGCTGAACAACGACCCGATCTACCGCCAGTCCCGGCCGGTCGCGCAGCGGCTCGCCTGGGAACTGGGGCTCGGGGCGAATGTCTCGGTCCGCCGCGGTGCCGAGCTGTTCTACCTGCTCAATGTCGAGGGCCAGCTGGCGCAGAAGTCGTTTTCCCTGATGGGGCAACGTAATCCGGTGCACGCCACCGCGATGGGCAAGTGCCTGTTGCTGGGCACCAGCGAGGGGCAGCGGGCCGAACTGCTCGGCACGGAACCACTGCACGCGTTCACCGGGCACACCCTGAGCACCCTGGACGCGCTCACCGGGAACCTGGCCTCGATCGCGGAGCGCGGGTACGCCACCGAGATCGAGGAACTCGCACTCGGCAGGGCCTGTATCGCCGCCCCGGTTCGCGATCACACCGGGGAGGTCGTCGCCGCGCTCTCGCTTTCCGGTGCGCTCTCGGTGATCGCGCTCGACGAACGGGAGGCCGAGCTCGGCCGCACGATCATCGAGGCGGCGGACACCGTCAGTCTCGGTCTCGGCTATCTCGGCCCGGTCCACACCCCAGCACAGGAGAATCGATGAAAATCGCCGTCACCGGCGCGGCCGGGCGCCTCGGCCGCCTCCTCACCGACCGGCTCGCCGAACGCGGGCACGAGGTCGTCCCCATCGACATCGCGCCACCGGTGCGGCTCGCGCTCTCCGATCGGGACGGACTGATCGCCGCCTGCGCGGGCACCGAGGTCGTGATCCACCTGGCCGCGCGGATGTCCTGGAACCGCGCGGACGAGGCGGCACTGTTCGAGGCGAACGTGCTCGGCACCGCGAACGTCGCCGAGGCGGCCGCGCGTGCCGGGGCGAAGCTGGTCCTCGCCAGCACCGGCGAGGTCTATCCGGAAGGCAGCCCGGTGTACCAGCCGCTCGACGAGGATCATCCGCGCGCGCCGCGCAGCGTGTACGGGCTCACCAAATGTCTTGCCGAGGACACCGTGGCGTTCTACCGGCGCGCCAGGGGACTGCGGGCGGTCGTGCTGCGGTTCTCGCACTTCCAGGACGCGGCCGAACTGCTCGACGAGCGCGGTTTCTTCTCCGGTCCCCGGTTCTTCCTCCGGCAGAAGATCGAGCAGCAGCGCGGATTCGGCAATACCGGTGCGGTCGCGGCGCTCGAACCGCACGAGGACGGCAGCACCAAACTGGTGCTCTCCCGTGGCGCGGACGGCACCGCTTTCCGGATGGGCATCCTGGACACCCGGGATCTCGCCTCCGGAGTGCTCGCCGCCGCGGAATCCCCGGGACTCGACGGCGAGGTGATCGGGATCGGGGCCGATGACTCCGTGGGCTTCGACCATCTCGTCCCCGAACTGGCACGCCACAGTGGACTGTCCTATGTGGACGTTACGCTGCCGGGCCCCGCCGTGCACTACACCACGTCGAACGAGCGGGCCCGCGAACTTCTCGGGTTCACCGTGGAATTCCCGATCGAGCAGATGATCGCCGAGGCCGCCGCCGCGCGCCGCGCCCGCTGAGCCGCCTCGCCACCCACGATCGACAACGAGGTCGTCATGTCAGAACCGGAAACCGCGCCGGGAACCGGTGCGCCCGCCAAGGCCACCCCCGGCTCCAAGGTCCTCATCGCCGCGGGTATCGGCCATTTCGTCGAGTGGTTCGACATGGGTATCTACGGAACCCTGTCCACCGTCATCGCGGCGAACTTCTTCGCCTCCGGGGACCCCACCGCGGCGCTGCTCTCCACGTTCGCGGTGTTCGCCGCGGGGTTCGTGATCCGCCCGCTCGGCGGATTGTTCTTCGGGCCGCTCGCCGACCGGATCGGACGGCAGAAGGTGCTCGCGATCGTAGTGCTCACCACCTCGCTTTCCACCTTCGCGATCGGAGTGCTGCCGACCTATGCCGCCGCGGGAGCCTTCGCCCCGCTGCTGCTGGTGCTCGCCCGGCTGGTGCAGGGATTCGGTGCGGGCGGGGAGACCTCCAGCGTGGTCACCCTGCTTTTCGAGTACGCACCGAGAAAGCGCCGCGGGTTCTACTCCAGTTTCGGCGACACCTTCGGCTTCGCCGCGTTCGTGGTCGGTTCGGGGCTCGCCCTGTTGCTCACCGCGACACTCGGAGACGCGAGCATGACCGACTGGGGCTGGCGGCTGCCGTTCCTGCTCGCGCTGCCACTGGGGCTCTCCGGGCTGTACCTGCGGCTCAAACTCCAGGACACCCCGGAATTCCGGGCGCTGGAAAATGCCGGTGAGGTCACCGAATCACCGATGCGCGAGACCCTGCGCACCGGAGCTCGCGCCATGCTCGCGCTCGCCGGGCTGATCGTGATCAAGGGGGTCGCGCACTGGACCCTGCAGACGTTCATGCCGAGCTATCTGCAGACCACGCTGCACTTCACCAAGATCCAGTCGTTCATCGCGGCCACGGTGTGCCTCACCGTCGTCGCCGTCGCCGTGCCCGCGGCGGGCGCGCTCTCCGATCGCATCGGGCGCAAACCGCTGCTGCTCGCGGGTACCGCCGGGTTCGTCCTGCTGACCTGGCCCGCGCTGTTGTTGATGTCCCTGGGCAGCACGGTGCTCGCGGTGCTCGGCATGGTGGTGCTCGGGCTGCTGATGGCCGCCTATGACGGTGCGGTCAGCGCGACCATGGCCGAACTGTTCCCGCCGCGCATCCGATCCGGGGCGATCGCCATCCCGTACAACATCGCGGTCTCGCTGTTCGGTGGTACCGCGCCCTACATCGCGACCTGGCTCATCTCGCTGACCGGATACCGCCTCGCCCCGGCGTACTACATCATGTTCGCCGCGGTGATCACGCTGGTGACGGTGGCCCGGTTCATCCGCGAATCGGCGGGGCCACGCGTCGCGGTCACCGGTGACCGTTCGCTTTCCTCGACGTCCGGGGCTCCCGCGTCCAGGTAGAGCCGTACTTCGGTGATCATCGAAATGTCTTGTTCCCGGCCTCGGGACCCCGTTGACTTCCGTCTGTCCGATCGGACAGGAAAGCGGAGGTACAGCACAGACATGAGGAAGACATTGTTCGGCGGCGCCGCGGCGTTGCTGATCGCCGGACTGACCGCCGGGGCGGCGCACGCACAGGGCGCGGAGTCCCGTGCGGTGCCCACGGCCGAGCCGAGGGCGGCGGCGCTGAACTGCAATCCCGTTCCCCCATCCCCGGAGCCCGGCTTCCACTGGGGAGGGTCGTGCTGGAACGGGCCACAGGGATCGCCGGTCATCACGTCCTGCGAGAAAACCGGGGAACAGGGGAAAGCGGAAGGGCAATGGGCGGACTGGGTCTGCCTGGCCCAGCTGCACAACGACAACCTCATCTATTCCTTCCTGTACATCAAATAAGCCGGGAGATCGATCATGCGTGCTAAGAAGACCGTCACGGTGCTGTCCATGGCCGCGGCCCTCTCGCTGGCCGGCGGGGTCGGGGTCGCCAGCGCCGATGCGGAAGGCTGCAACCACGGGGCCTGCATCAACGTCAAGGGCGGGGCGGGCGGCTATCAGGTGTTCGGCTATATCGACAACGCCGTCGGTGGTGGCACCGTCAAGGGGTATTTCACCATCGTCGGGCCGAACCTGAACTTCGTGAGCCCGGAGAAGCAGTGGCCGCTCGGTGCGGCGAACGGGACCGCCATCCAGTACTCCTACGGAGCGGGCCAGGTCTGCGTGGAGTTCTGGAACACGACCTCCGGCGGCCCGGTCAGCGACGGCAAGCCATGTGAGGACGTTTCCTAGGGAGCCGGAAGGTGCGGGTGGCCCAGGGGGACACCCGCACCTTGGTGGCGTCTCAGTGGTGACGCAGATCCGCCTCGATCGCGCGGGCCGTGTCCAGCAGCCGGGGGAGCAGCTCGCGGCGCAGGTGTTCCACGGTGACCCGGCTGGCGTGGGTGGAGATGTTCACCGCGGCCACGGTGCGGCCCTCGCGGTCCCGGATCGGCGCGGCGATCGAGCGCAGCCCGGCCTCCAGCTCCTGGTCCACGATGGCCCAGCCCTGTCCGGCCACGGTGTCCAGTTCGGCGCGCAACTCTCCGGCGGAGGCCACAGTGCCCGGGCCCAGTGGTTCCGGGTGCAGCCGCCGCAGGTAGTCCTCGCGTTCCGGAGCGGTGAGCCCGGCGAGCAGCACGTGTCCCATGGAGGTGGCGTATGCGGGGAACCGGGTGCCGATGCTGATGGAGACGGTCATGATCCGGCTGGTCGGCACCCGGGCCACGTAGACGATCTCCTCCCCGTCGAGCACCGAGACGGAGGCGGACTCGTGCACCTGCGCGGCGAGCCGTTCCAGATGCGGCTGGGCGAGCTCGGGGAGTTCGATACTGGACAGGTAGGAGAATCCGAGCTCCAGCACCCGCGGGGTGAGCGCGAAGGTTTTCCCCTCGGTACTCACGTAGCCGAGCTGCACCAGGGTGTGCAGCACCCGCCGCGCGGCGGCCCTGGACAGTCCGGTCGCACGGGCCACCTCGGCGAGGGTCATCTCCGGGTGCTCGGCGCCGAACGCGGTGATCACCGAGAGCCCGCGCGCGAGCGACTGCACATAGCCGGCACTGGCGAGCACATCCGGGAGTTCCGTGTCCTGCTTCGCTGCGACGTCGGCGGCGTGCCGCCGCGTGCCAGCGCGGCGATCCGCGGCGTTGTCGTCAATCACCGCGGAACCCCGCTGTGGCTCGATCCTCCGCCTTGCGGCTCATCCACTGCCTCGGACGCGGGCGTCCCGCAGGGGCACAGTCCCGCTCGCGACGGACGAGAGCTCCCAGACGCGCTCGTGGTGTCCATGACCGGCATCCTAGGCGGCGGTTCAGTCCGTCCTGAGCACCACCGCGAGGCCCTGGCCGACACCGATGCAGATGGCGGCAAGGCCCCAGCCACCGCCCGCGCGGTGCAGCCGGTGCGCGAGGGTGCCGAGGATACGGGCTCCGGAGGCGCCGAGCGGGTGCCCGATGGCGATCGCGCCCCCGGCGGGGTTGACGATCTCGGGATCCAGTTCCGGCCATTCCGCGAGGCAGGCGAGCGACTGTGCGGCGAAGGCCTCGTTGAGTTCCACCGCGGACAGGTCCGCCCAGCCGATTCCGGCGCGGCGCAGCGCGGTGCGGGCGGCCTCGACCGGGCCGATCCCGAACAGGTGCGGATCCACCCCGGAGGACGCGCAGGACACCACGCGGGCCAAGGGTTCGGTGCCGAGTTCGGCCGCGGTGCGTTCCCCGGCGATCAGCAGGGCGGCCGCGCCGTCGTTGAGCGGGGAGGCGTTGCCCGCGGTGACGGTGCCCCCGGCACGGAACACGGGTTTGAGCCCGGCGAGCTTCTCCGCGGTGGAATCGGCGCGGATTCCCTCGTCGTGGCTCAGTTCGGTACCGGGAACGGGGACCAGTTCGGCGTCGAACTCACCGGCCTCGCTCGCCGCGGCCGCGCGTGCGTGGCTGCGCGCGGCGAAGGCGTCCTGCTGTTCGCGGGTGATGCCGTAGCGGTCGGCGAGGATTTCCGCGCCCTCACCGAGTGCCACGGTCCACTGTCCGGGCATGGCCGGGTTGACCATGCGCCAGCCGAGCGTGGTGGAGTGCAGGGTCTCGTGCCCGCGCGGGTACCCGTTCTCGGGTTTGGGCAGCACCCACGGGGCGCGGCTCATCGACTCGACCCCACCGGCCAGCAGCAGCTCGGCGTCCCCAGAGCGCACCGCCCGGCTCGCGGCGATCGCCGCCTCCAGCCCGGAACCGCACAGCCGGTTCACCGTGGCACCGGGGATTGAGGTCGGGAGCCCGGCGAGCAGCACCGCCATCCGCGCCACATTGCGGTTGTCCTCCCCGGCGCCGTTGGCATCGCCGAAGTACACATCCTCGATCGCCGCGGGATCGAGCCCGGTACGGCGATCCACGATGGCG
Source organism: Sciscionella sediminilitoris (assembly GCF_000737195.2). Lineage (GTDB taxonomy): Bacteria > Actinomycetota > Actinomycetes > Mycobacteriales > Pseudonocardiaceae > Sciscionella > Sciscionella sediminilitoris. The sequence continues at coordinate 111,764 of NZ_JALM01000010.1, read as the reverse complement.
CGGACCACGTGCGCGGCCAGATCGTCCGGGCGCACCTCGGCGAGTCCCTTGCCGTAGCGGCCGAACGGGGTGCGCACCGCGTCCAGCACGAACACCTCGGTCATGACGCCTCCTTCAGTGCCCGCAGGGTGCTCAGTTCGGTCTCGGTGGGCGGGTCCTGCACGGTGATCTCCTCGGCGAGCCGCAGTTCCCAGCCGGTCGCCGCGCGCACCTGCTCGACCTCGACCCCTGGGTTGAGCGCGGTCAGGGTGAGCTCGCGGGTGTCCGGATCGGGTTCGAGCACGCCGAGGTCGGTCATCACCCTGGTCGGTCCCTTTCCCAAGGGGCGCAAGGCATCCCGCTGTTTTCCGTCGCGGCCGTAGCCGAGCGAGGTCACGAAATCGACCTCGGCGACGAAGGCCCGCGGACTGTGCCGCATCACCACGAACACCTCGCGGCAGGAGGTGGCGATCTCCGGTGCCCCGCCCGCACCGGGCAGCCGCACCTTCGGCTCCGCGTAGTCCCCGATCACCGTGGTGTTGATGTTGCCGAACCGGTCGATCTGCGCCCCGCCGAGGAAGCCCACGTCGATGCGGCCGGGCTGCAGCCAGTAGTTGAAGATCTCCGGGACCGAGACCACGGCGTCCGCGGTCTCGGCGAGGATTCCGTCCCCGATGGACAGTGGAAGCCGATCCGGTTTCGCGCCGAGGGTGCCGGATTCGTAGATGAGCACGAGATCCGGCGCGTGGGTGCGGCGGGCCAGATTGGCCGCGGCACTGGGTTGTCCGATCCCGACGAAGCAGGCGCTCCCATCGCGCAGCGCGCGGGCGGCGGCGACGGTCATCATCTCGTCGCTCGTGTAAGTCATGCGCCTGCCTCCTCGAACACGCTGGTGCGCAGCCATTCGGTGAACCGCTCCCGGTCCCGGCCGATCGGGTCCCACTGCTGATACGCGGTGTTGTCCCGCTCCGAATACCCCTGCGCGTAGGAAGGATGCGAACCGCCGGGAACCTGCGCGACCGCGGTGACCGCCCAGCCGGGCAGCACGATCGCCCCGGGCACCGGTTCGAGCTCGTCCACGATCTCCTCCACGGTGACCAGGGATCGGGCCGAGGCGAGCACGGTTTCCTTCTGCACCCCGGTGATACCCCACAGCTGCACATTGCCCGCCCGGTCGGCGCGCTGGGCGTGCACGATTCCCACATCCGGGTTCAGCGCGGGCACCGCGGCCAGCCGCTCACCGGTGAACGGGCACTCGATCGTCCTGATGTTCGAGGTCTGCGCGGGCAGGTCGGTGCCCAGATAACCGCGCAGCACGGCGAACGGCAGTCCGGAGGCGCCCGCCACATAGCGGTTGGCCATTCCCGCGTGGCTGTGTTCCTCGATCTCCAGTGGCACCGGCCAGTCGTGCTGGACCGCGTCCCGGAACCGGTGCAGCGAGCCGACTCCCGGATTGCCGCCCCAGGAGAACACCAGCTTGCGCGCGCAACCGGCGCCGATGAGCTGGTCGTAGACGATGTCCGGGGTCATCCGGCACAGGGTGAGATCGCGCTTGCGGGCCCGGATGATCTCGTGCCCCGCGGCGACCGGGATCAGGTGCGTGAACCCCTCGAGTGCGACGACGTCCCCATCGCCCACGAGCTCCGCGATCGCCTCGTCGAGCCGAAGCAGCCTCGCCATCCGCCCGCCTCCGTTCGCATAGTGAACACATGTGCTGTATGCGAACATAATCGGGTGCGCGGCATCCCGTCAAGACGATCCGGGTTCAGCGCCCGGTCCGGCCGTCGATCAGCTCACGGAGAATGTCGGCGTGCCCCGCGTGCCTTCCGGTCTCCTCGATCATGTGCGCCAGCGCCCAGCGCACGCTCGGGGCCGGGCGAGCGGTCCGGGGCCGGGGTACCGGCGCGCCGGGATCGGGGCACCCGTCGAGCACCGTGTTCGCCTCGGCGACCGCTTCCCGGTAGCGGGCGAGGACTTCGGCCACACCGTCCCCCGGCGCGGCCCGGAACGTCGACTGCCAGTCGGTGACCTCCTCGCCGAGGAAGATCGCGCGCTCCACGAAGGTCAGGTGGTTGAGCAGGCCGAGCAGGTTCGTCCCGGAGGGGACCGCCGCCTCGCGCACCTGCGGTTCGGGCGCGCCGTCGAGTTTCGTGGCGATCGAGGTCCGGAGATAGTCGAGAAATCCGCGCAGCGTCTCGGTTTCGCTGTTCCCGGTCCTGGGCGGTGGGGTGTCCCTGCGGCGTGTGGTCGACACGGCGGGTCCTCCTCGGTGGGTGGTCCTGGATGCGCTCAGTCTTGCCGGGCGCGCCGCGGGATGGCACGCGATCTTGCGGTTCCGGCAAGATGACCGGATGGATCCGGGAATCGAGGATGTGCTCGACGGGGTGGGGCCGCGCCTTCGGGCGCTGCGCCGCGAACGGGGCATCACGCTCGCCGGGCTCGCGGCGGCAACCGGCGTCTCGGAGAGCACGCTGTCCCGGTTGGAGAGCGGCCAGCGCCGGGCGACCCTGGAACTGCTGCTCGTACTGGCCCGGGTCTACGAGGTTCCGCTGGACGATCTCGCCGGCGCCCCGCGCACCGGCGATCCGCGGATCCACCTCAAGCCGATCCACCGGTTCGGCATGACCTTCGTGCCGCTTTCCCGGCGACCGGGCGGGGTGCACGCGTTCAAGATGATCATCCCGGCACCGGTGGAGCCGCTCGAGCCGGCGCCGCAGACCCACGACGGCTTCGAATGGCTCTACGTACTGAGCGGGCGGCTGCGGCTGGTGGCCGGTGAGCGGGATCTGATCCTGCCGACCGGTGAGGCCGCCGAGTTCGACACCTCCGCGCCGCACTGGCTGGGCAGCGCCGACGGCGGGGCGGTCGAGCTGCTCATCCTGTTCGGCATGCACGGAGTCCGCGCGCACGTGCGCGGCGAACAACGGGAACCGGCCGGATAGCGGTCACCGGGCGGCGTGCACCGGTCCGGTCAGATGTGCCCGGACGCACTTCTCCAGCGCGGGGAGCAGCCGGTTGCCGTCCCCGCTCCGGGTGGCGAGCACGACGTGGCTGGGTTCGATGTCCTCGATCAGCACCGCGGTCACATCCGGGCGCAGGCCGGCGAAACCGAGGTCGGCGGGCACGATCGCGACGGCCTCACCCGCGGCGATGTGCTCGAACTTGTCCTCGATGGCGTCGATGGACGGGCCATCGGGGACCGGGCGGCCGTCCGGGCGCGGTTCGGCGCGCCAGAATGCCTGCCATTCCTGGGATGCGTTGCGCAGCCGGAGCATCGGTTCGTCCGCGATATCGGCGAGCGTGACGGACTCCTTGCCGGCGAACCGATGCTCGCGCGGCACCATCAGCGCCCTCGGCTCGTCGTAGAGCACGGTCACGTCCAGGCCCGAGGTGGGGAAGGGCAGCCGGGTCACGGCCGCGTCCACCCGGTGTTCGAGTAGGGCGGTGCGCGGTTCCTCCCAGCGCAGGTGGGTCGCGTTCACCTCGGCGTCCGGATGCCGGTTGCGCAGCTCGCGCACCACGGGAGTGACGATCACCCCGGCGATGTAGCCGATGGTGAGCCTGCTCGGCCGGGCCGCCGCCTGGGTCCGTGCCTTGGCCTGGTTCGCGGTGCGCAGCAGTTTCCTGGCCAGTGGCAGGAAAACCTCGCCCGCCTCGGTGAGCTTGCTGCCCTGCGGGCCGCGATCGATCAGCCGGGCGCCGAGCTGGTTCTCCAGTCGCCGGATCTGCCTGCTCAGCGAGGGTTGCGTGGTGTGCAGGACCTCGGCGGCGCGACCGAAGTGCCCGTGCTCGGCGACCACGGTGAAACACCAGACCAGTCGCAGATCCAGGTCGACGGGCGGTGATACGGAATCCGGCATACCTCGAGTGTAACTCTTCCGAGGTGCGCACATCTTAGGCATAGGTTCACTGAGCAGCAGTGATACGGAAATCGTATTGCGTATTACGCAGGTTTCATTGGACCGGACCGGGGATCGGCCCGCAGAGTCGGAGAGGTAACCACTCGTTCTGACTCGAGGAGTAGTTCATGCGTGTTTTCGTGACCGGAGCGACCGGATTCGTCGGCAGTGCCGTGGTCCGCGAGCTGCTCGGGGCCGGCCATCAGGTACTCGGCCTCGCCCGTTCGGACGCCTCCGCCGCCGCGCTCACCGCCGCCGGTGCCGAGGTGCAGCGCGGCAACCTGCAGGACCTGGACAGCCTGCGCGCGGGCGCCGCCGCGGCCGATGGCGTGATCCACTGCGCGTTCAAGCACGACGACTTCGACGATTTCGCGGCCGCCGCGGAACTGGACCGCGCGGCGATCGCGGCGATCGGTGAGACGCTCGCCGGGACCGGGCGGCCGTTCGTCGCCGCCTCGGGGCTCGGTGGCCTCGCCCCGGGACGCATCGCCACCGAGGAGGACGTGGTCGCCCCAGACTCGCCGCGGCACTCCGAGTCGGTGCTGTCGCTCGCCGAACGCGGGGTCCGGGCCTCGGCGGTGCGGCTGCCGCCCTCGGTGCACGGCGAAGGGGACAAGGGCTTCGTCCCGCAGCTGATCCAGACCGCCCGCAAGCGCGGCGCCGTGGTGTACCCGGAGCAGGGCACCAACCGCTGGTGCTCGGTGCACCGGCTGGACGCGGCCCGGCTGTTCCGGCTCGCCGTGGAATCGGCACCGGCCGGGTCCCGGCTGCACGCTATCGGCGACGAGGGGGTCCCGGTCCGGGAGATCGCCGAGGTGATCGGCAGGCACCTGGAACTCCCGGTGAGCTCGGTTTCCGCGCAGGAGGTCATCGAGGCCATCGGATTCATCGGGGCCATCTTCACGCTGGACGCCCCGGCCTCGGCCGCGCAGACCGAGAAACTGCTCGACTGGCATCCGGAACAGGTCGGCCTGATCGCCGACCTGGAAGCCGGGCACTACTTCGGCTGAGGGGTCGGTATGGACGAGATCTGGATCAACGGAGCGACCGGGCGCTGTGGCCGGGCGATCGCCGCGAAGCTCGCCGAGCGGGGTGCGCCGCTCGGTCTGCTCGGCCGCAATGCGGAGCGGCTGCGCGCGGTGGCCGGGGAGATCGGCGGGGCACCGCGGATCGTGGTGGCCGACTCGCCCGAAGCGGTCGGTGCGCGGATCGCCGAGCACGCACCGGCCGTGGTGGTGAACACCGTCGGCCCATTCAGCGAGACGGCGCCCCCGATCCTGCGTGCCCTTCCGCCGGGGACGCACTACACCGACCTGTCCAACGACCTGTCCACGCTCGGCGCGCTTTCCGCCAGGCATGAGCAGCTCGCCGCCGCGGGCAGCACCGCGGTGCCCGGGGCGGGGTTCGGTGTGCTCGGGACCGAGAGCGTCGTATTGAAACTGTGCGCGGGGAAACCGGCACCGCGACGGGTCCGGGTGAACCGGGTCGCCGCGATCGGCTCCGACGGCGCGGCCGCGGTCGGTGAGGCGCTGGCCTCGACCCTGGTCGAGGGGATCGTCAAGGGCGGGCGCCGGTACGCGGACGGGAAACTGGTCCGGGCCGCGATCGGTTCCGAAGCCGAAACGCTGTCCCTGCCCGACGGCAGGACCGCGCGGATGGCCGCGGGCCCCTCCGGGGAACTGGAGGCGGCCCGCCGGGCGAGCGGGGCGCCGTTCGTGGTGGCGGGTTCCGGTGAACTGCCGTCCGGGGCCGTGGCTCGTGCGGTGTTCCCGGTACTCGGCGCGCTGCTGTCGGTTTCCGCGATCGGCCGGTTCGCCAAACGGGGGATCGCCCGGATGCGGGTACCCGAATCCACTGGTGGCAGCGAGTACTCCTGGGCGCACGCCAGGGTTTCCTGGCCGGACGGCGAGACGCGGCAGGGCTGGCTGCGCACCGGTGAGGGCATGGGATACACGACCAGTGTGGCCGCCGAGGTCGCGTACCGGCTCGCCGAAGGCAAGGGCCGGCCGGGTGCGCACACCCCCGGCGCGCTGTTCGGGCCCGAACTAGCCGAGGCCGCGGGCGGGACCTTCCTGCTCGAGGAGGCTCACCAGACGGTGTAGCCGCCGTCCACGACGAGATCGGTCCCGGTGCAGAAACTGCTCGCCGCCGAGGCGAGGAAGACCACCGCGGGCGCGATCTCGTGCGGTTCGCCCACCCGGCCCATCGGGGTGGAGTCCAGCCAGGTGGTTCGCCAGGTCTCGTTGGACATTCCGCGCTTGGTCAGTTCGGTGCCCACGTAGCCGGGGGAGATGGAGTTGACCCGGACCCCGCGGTCGGCCCATTCCCCGGCCAGTGACTTCGTCAGGTGGATGACCCCGGCCTTCGCGGAGTTGTACGCGGACTGCGGCTGCGGATGATTGGCGATGTGCCCGCTCATCGAGCCGGTGTTGATGATGCAGCCGGAACCGCGTTCGAGCATGTGCCTGCCCTCGGCGCGGCAGCAGTAGAACACCCCGTCCAGGTTCACCGAGAGCACGCTGCGCCAGTCGGCGTCGCTGAGTTCCTCGCTCGGTTTGTTCGCCACGATGCCCGCGTTGTTCACCGCGATGTCCAGTGCGCCCGCCTCGGCGACGACCTGCGCAACGGCCGCGTCCACGCTCGCCGAATCGGTGACATCCAGGGCCACGAATCCGGTGCCGAGGCGCTGCGCGGTCACGGTGCCCGCCACCGGATCGATGTCCCCGATGAAGACCCGGGCACCAGCGTCGAGCAGCGCGGTGACGATGGCCTCGCCGATTCCCCGCGCCCCACCGGTCACCAGTGCGGTCTTCCCGCCCAGCCGGAACAGATCGGGCATCGTTGCCTCCCTCGGCCTTGACTCGCCCCTGCGTCCGCCCGCGCCCTGTGCTCGAAGCGAACTGCCGGCGAGCCTAGGGGATAGCGGTGTCCCGAGTCAGCAATTCGGCGCGGTGTCCGGGTGTTCGGTGGCGATCCGGTCGGCCAGTGTCGCGAGCAGCTGGTCGATGTCGTGGCCCGCGAGCGTGTCCGGCAGGGTGAGATGCTCGACGGCCAGACCGAGCATGGCCAGGTAGAGCAGGGTCGCCTCGGTGCCGCCGCCCGGCATGGCGGAGTCGGCGTGTTCCCCGGCGCGGGTGTCCAGTTCGGCGCGCACCACCTGGCCGAGGACCTCCCGGATGGCCGGGCGCCGGGTCGCTTCGAGGCGCAGTTCCAGCAGCGCGAGATAACACTCCCGGTTGTCCGTGAAGTTCTCGAACTGGGCCCGCATGCGCGCGGTCAGACCGGGGCGTTCCCCGGGTTGCTCGACGGCGAGCCGGTCCCGGATCCGGGTGGCGGTGAACTCCACCAGCGCGTCCCGGTCGGCGAAGTAGTTGTGCGCCGTCCCGGTCGGTACCTGTGCCTCGGTGTCCACCGCGCGAAAGGTCAGGCCGCGCACCCCCTCGCGCGCGAGCACCTGGATCGCCGAGTCGCCGAGCAACCGGCGCCTCCCCGGATTGTGTGACATGTGACCTCCGTTCTTGCAACCACCACAGTCATGGTACTACAACTGTGGTGGTTATCTGATGGTGCCGACTCCTCGGTGAATGCTCTCCGGCAGAAGTGGTGATGCCCCGTGCGGATGCGAAGCCTCCTGACAGTTTCCCTCCTCCTGGCCGGTCTGGCCGCCGGCGGCCCCGCGCTCGCCGCCGTCGAGGATCCCGTGCCCGCCTTCGACCGGGCGGCCCACCCGGTGCGCACCGCGGAACCGGGCGGCGCGCTCGGCGATCTGCGGCCCTTCGGCCGGGCCGTCGGCTCGGCCTCGGTGGTCAGCGTCGGCGAGGCCACGCACAGCTCACGCGAGTTCGTCACCATGCAGCACCGGCTGTTCCGCTATCTCGCCACCCACAAGGGATTCGACACCTTCGCCCGGGAGATGAGCTGGAGCACCGGGGTGCGGCTCAACGACTACGTGCTGCGCGGCATCGGGGATCCGGGCGCGATCATGTCCGCCGAGTTCGACGCCTTCTATCAGGTCTTCGACAACCGGGAGTTCCTGGACCTGCTGCACTGGATGCGCGCGTACAACCGCACACACGCCCACAAACTGCGGTTCATGGGCAACGATCTGTCCTTCCCTGGGCCCGTGCTGTTCGAGAAGGTCACCGGATACGTCGCGGCCCGGCATCCGGAGCTACGGGAGGCGGTCGAGCACCTGTACGCGGGAATGGCCCCGGCGCCGGGGATGAGCCTGAACGAGTACATGGCCATCCAGACCGGCAAATCCCTTCCCGAGCGGGAGGCACTGGCCGCGCGGGCGAAGGCGGTGGTGAACCTGCTGCGCGCGGCCGGTCCCGGGGATGCGCGCGGGGAGTTCGACTGGGCGGTGCAGCACGCGAACGCGCTCGCGCAGAGTTTCCGGGAGTACGCCTTCGACACGAGCACCGCGCGAGGGCGCACCGAGGCCGGGCGCTATCGCGACCAGGTCATGGCCGAGAACACCGAGTGGTGGTACCGGCATCGGCCCGGCCGGATCATGGTGTCGAACATGGTGGCGCACGCGAGCTATGTGCCCATCGATCCGGAGCTGGCCCCGGAACCGGCGAGCGCGCGCCTGCGCGAGCGGCTCGGCCCCGCCTTCCGCACGGTGGGTTTCAGCTTCTACGACGGCTCGTTCAACGCCAAGGGGCCGGACGAGAAGTACCGGTCGTTCACCCTCGGCGCCCCGCGCGCGGAGCAGAACGAGTACACCCTGGACAAGGTCGCGGGCAAGGACTACTTCCTCGATCTGCGGACGCTGCCCGCGGAGGCGGCCGGATGGCTGCGGACGGCGCGCCCGACCCGCAACATCGGGGGCGGATTCGACCCGGGAGCGCCGCACGCCGGGGAACTCCAGGTCCCGCTCGGCCGGTCCTACGACATGCTCTTCCACTTCCACCACGTGCACGCGGCGGAACTGCGGTTCGGCTGAGCGGGTGGGCCGCTAGTGGCCGCTGCCGCGGTTGCGCCGGGTGTACTCCTCGGCCTTGCCGCGCACCTTCTCCACGGCATCCTTGGCCTGCTGACGGCGCTTGGGATCGTTGGCCATCTCCTTGGCCTGGTTGAGCAGGCGGCGCCCCTGCGGGCTCGCGGCCAGCTTGGCGATCTTGTTGACGAACGACATCGGTGGCTCCTCGGGGTCGGTACGCGCAACGTGGGCGAGGTGCAGGGACAACGTTACATTTCGGGCAGGAGTTCCCGTGGTGTCCACCTGCCTGCTCTGCGTAGGATTCCGGCGGACCCGACGAGCACGGCAAAGGAGCCAAGGCCATGATCGATCCGCGTTCGAGCACCGTCGACGATGTGCTCCGCCGCTCGGCCGCACGCCATCCCGAGCGGTGCGCCCTGCGGTTCGCCGACCGGTCCTGGACCTACGCCGAACTCGACAGGGCCGTGACCAGGGCGGCCGCGCGGCTGCTCGAGCACGGCGCCGAACACGGGGACCGGATCGCCGCCTACGGCAAGAATTCCGATGCCTACCTGATCGGGTTCCTCGCCTGCGCCCGTGCCGGACTGGTGCACGTGCCGATCAACAACAGCCTCACCGGGGACGGGCTGCGCTACCTGCTCGAGCAGTCCGGAAGCAGGACGGCGCTCGCCGATCCGGGACTGGCCGGGCAGCTCGGCGAGCTGGACTGGATTCCACTACGGGACCGGGAGGGATCGCTGCTGGAGAGTGCGCTCGGCGACGGGGTCCCGGAACTCGAGGTGCCGCGCGCGGACACCGATCTCGTGCAGCTGCTCTATACCTCCGGGACCACGTCCACCCCCAAGGGCGCGATGATGACCCACCGTGCCCTGGTGCACGAGTACGTGTCCTGCCTTTCCGGGCTGGACATCGCGGCCGGGGACGAACCGCTGCACGTGATGCCGCTGTATCACAGCGCCCAGATGCACTGCTTCCTGCTGCCCTCCCTGATGGCCGGGGCGCGCAACACCATCGTGGAAACCCCGGATCCCGGCGACATCCTCGCCCGCATCGAACGGGACGGGCACCGCGCCTTCTTCACCGCACCCACGGTCTGGGTACCCATCGCCAACCACCCCGAGTTCGCCACCCGCGATCTGTCCAGCCTGCGCAAGGCCTACTACGGCGCCTCCATCATGCCCGGACCGGTGCTGAGCAGGCTCCGTGAACGCCTGCCCGAACTGGGCTTCTACAACTGTTTTGGCCAGAGCGAGATCGGCCCGATCGCCGCGATCCTGCGCCCGGAGGAACACGACCGGCGCCAGGATTCCGCGGGCAAGCCCGCCCTGTTCGTCGAGGCACGGGTGGTCGACGAACAGGGCGCGGATGTGGCCCCGGGCGAGTCCGGGGAAGTGGTCTATCGCTCCCCGCAACTGTGCACCGGATACTGGGACAAACCCGAGGAGACCGAAGAGGCCTTCCGGGACGGCTGGTTCCACTCCGGGGACCTGGTACGGGCCGACGAGGACGGCTACCTCTATGTGGTGGACCGGATCAAGGACGTCATCAACACCGGCGGGGTGCTCGTGGCCTCCCGCGAGGTCGAGGACGCCCTGTACACCCATCCGGCCGTCGCCGAGGTCGCGGTGATCGCGACCCCGGACGAGCGGTGGATCGAGGCGGTGACCGCCATCGTGGTCGTGCAGTCCGGAACGGACTCCGCGGTGGACGAGGCGGCGCTGCTCGAGCACGCCCGCGCGAGCCTGCCGGGGTACAAGGTACCGAAGCGGGTGCACCTGGTGGATGCCTTGCCGCGCAACGCTTCCGGCAAACTCCTCAAACGCGAGCTGCGTGGCCGGTTCGGCTGAGCATGGTCAGCCGGCCGCGGCGGCGAACATCCCCGGCTCGTAGGAACCCGCCGGGGTCCGCACGATCACGTTGAGCCGGTTGGCCGCGTTGATCAGCGCGAGCAGGCAGATCAGCGCGGCGATCTGGTCGTCGTCGTAGTGCTCGCGCACCTGGGCCCAGGTCTCGTCGGACACACCGTGATGGGCGTCGGCGAGCCGGGTGCCCTCCTCGGTGAAGGCCAGCGCGGCGCGCTCGGCCTCGCTGAACACGGTCGCCTCCCGCCAGGCGGCGACGAGGTTCAGCCGGACCGCGGGGACACCCTCGGCCGCGGCATCCTTGGTGTGCATGTCGGTGCAGAAGCCGCAGCCGTTGATCTGGCTGGCCCGCAAGGAAACCAGCTCCCTGGTGACCTTCGGCAGCGGTGACTGGTCGATCACCTGGCTGGCGCTGACGAACCGCTTGGTGAACCGCGCGGCGATCTCGTTACCGAACATGTCGAATCGGGCGTTCATGGTCTTTCCTCCATCGTGCTGTCGTACTGGACGACCACGAGATGCCGGTGCGCCGCTGCGCGTGACAAGGCGGCCGGGTGACGTACACCATGTGGCCCGGGTGTCACAACCGCGCCGCCTCCGGTGTCGGGTGAGTACCCAGCAGTGACCGAACAGGAGCCCTTCCATGACCGAGAACCAGCAATCCGGGGACACCGCGACCTCGGTGTTCCTCACCCACCGGAAGCTGCTGTTCACCGTCGCCTACGAGATGCTGGGCTCCGCGGCCGACGCCGAGGACGTCGTGCAGGAGACCTGGCTGCGCTGGGTGAATGTGGACCTCGGCACCGTGCGGGACCAGCGCGCGTACCTCGTCCGGATCACCACCCGCCAGGCGCTCCTGCGGTTGCGCACCCTGGGCCGCCGCAAGGAGTCCTACGTCGGCCCCTGGCTGCCCGAGCCGCTGCTGACCGCGCCCGATGTCGCCGAGGACGCCGAGCTGGCCGAGAGCGTGTCCATGGCGATGCTGCTGGTGCTGGAAACACTCGCGCCGACCGAGCGCGCGGTGTTCGTGCTGCGCGAGGTGTTCGCCCTCGGATACGAGGAAATCGCCGAAGCCGTGGGCAAAAGCGCCGCGGCCGTGCGCCAGATCGCCCACCGGGCCCGGGAACACGTCACCGCCCGCCGCCCGCGCACGACCGTGTCCGCCGCCGACACCCGCGCCGCATTCGACGCGTTCACCCGGGCGACCGAAACCGGGGACCTGCAGGGCCTGCTCGACATCCTGGCCCCGGATGTCGTACTCCTCGGCGACGGCGGCGGGATCAGGCAGGCCATCCAGCACCCCGTCACCGGGTCCGACAAGGTGGCCCGCCTGCTGAGCACCGGGCTCGGCAGGCTCTCCGATGCGGTGACCCTGCGGCCGACCCAGGTCAACGGCCACCCGGCCCTGGTCCTGTGGCGGGACGGCGAGATCGACACCGTGCTCGCGGTCGGTATCACCGGTGGCCTGGTCACCGGGCTCTACGCGGTGCGCAATCCGGAAAAGCTCTCGCACATGGCGCGCACCACCGAGCTGCACCGCTAGCGCTTTTGCCGCGCACAGCCTCTGCTGTTGGTGTGGCCCCTGTCCGTCCCGTCAGTGAGCGCGAGGGCGGGTACATGACTGATCGGGGATGTCCCAGCTTCCACCGGAATCCAGGCAGTTGGCGTATTCGAGTTGTCCGTCGACCCATGCTTTGTGCCCGGCGCAAACGCGGTAGTCCTTCTCGTCGCCGGGACGGCAGTCAGCTCCGATGGTCGGTGCGGTCCTGTGTGTGCCGTTGTTGGTCGGAACGAGTGTCTTGGCCGGGGTGGGCGCGGCCGCTCCGGTGAGCACGATCTTGGTGTCGGGCGGGACAGTCTCGCCCGCGTGCGTGACTTCGGTGACTTTCGTGCCCTCGGTGATCCCATGGCCTCCGGCGACAACGATGTGGGTGAACCCTGCCTTGGTCAAGGCGGGCTTTGCGGCACTCATGCTGGTGCCGATCAGACCGGTCGGCACCGCGAGTGTCGGTACCGCCGGAACGGAAGACATCGTGGTTGCCGACGGAATGGCTGGAGACGGCCGGGTATCGCTGGTACCGGGTGGTCGGAAGCTGGTGCATCCGGCGAGCACCATCCCGAGGAGCAGAAGGAGAGCGAGCTGCCTGCCGATGAGCGTCACTGGCAGGTCACGTCTTGTATCTCGGCGTGGACCACGGTCGAATTCGAGGCGGTGGACAGCGATGAGGGCGAGACCGAGTAGCTCATCCCTCCGGTACCATTCGCCGTTTCGATCATCGGTCCGGAGCTGTCGCCGGTGATCCGGTAGGTGATATCGCACGTCTGGGTGTCGAATATCGCTGAGTCGGCTCCGGTGTAGGTGAGCTCCGGTTGCACGACGACACTGCATCCGGCGCTGCCGAAGCACTGCTTTGATGTGGTCTTGAGCCCGATCTGGAAATCGGCGGCGGTAGGCATTACCGGTGGAGTGGTGGTTTCAGGCGCGGTCGGTGCCGTGTTCTGAACGGGTGCGGCCGGTGCTGTCGTCGGATTCGTTCCGGTAGAGCGTTGTTGCTGTTCGAGCACATTGCCGATGGCGGCGGTGACGACGATCGCCGCGATCAGCGCGACCGCGCCAGTAGCCGTTCCCGCGATGCTCATGCCCTTGTGAGAGTTGAAGATGCCGATGATGCCGAAAATCAGGGCGAGGACCGCGAGCACGAATCCGACGACCGGTAACCACGACAACACCACGGCGAGGATGCCGAGGACGAGGGCAGTGACACCGATCCCGTTGCCGCGCGGTCGGGTCGGCGAACCGGATGAAGGCGTGACGGGGTAGCCAGTTGAAGCGGACATCGTTGTCCTTTCGACGGGAACGAAGAGACACGGACCGGGGAGCGGCGCGTGCGTACTCGGTGATGCGGTTGAACATTCAATCGAAGTGATCTTGAGCCTTGTTACACAGAGTTCTGGTGACTACTTCGCGTGGTTGAAGGTGTTGCTGGGAGTGCGTAGCCCGCCCAGTGAACGGGTACCGAAAATGAGCTGCACCGCTAGCGCTTTTGCCGCGCACAGCCTCTGCTCGGTGCAGCGTTACGGTAGGCATCGTGACTGAGAACCTGATCAAAGCGGGCGCGACCGGGATCGGCTCGATGCCGGGCACCGAGGTGGCGGAGGCGGTGCGCACCGTTTTCGGTGAGCTGGAGTTGCCGCATGTTCCGGAGCTCCCGGCGCGCGGGGTCGGCGCGGACCTGATCGGGCGCACCGCGGCGATACTGGTGGATCTGCCGACGGAGGTGGTGCCGAGCGGCTACCGGGTGACGGCGCGGCCGGGCCGGGACACCCGCCGTGGCCTGGATTTGCTGGAACGCGATCTGGACACGGTGCACGAGCTGGCGGGTTCGCCGCGCCAGGTGAAGGTGCAGCTCGCCGGTCCGTGGACGCTCACCGCGGGCATCGAGTTGCCGAGGGGGCAGCGGGTGCTCACCGATCACGGGGCGCTGCGCGAGTTCACCGCCTCGCTGATCGAGGGGATGCGCGCGCACATCGCCGAGGTCGTGCGGCGCACCGAGGCCGAGGTTTTCGTGCAGCTCGACGAACCGAGCCTGCCGTTCGTGCTGATCGGCGGGCTGGCCACGCCCTCGGGCTACGGCAAGCTTCCCGCGGTTGCCGAGCCGGAGGTGCGCGCCCTGCTCACCGAGGTACTGGAGGCGGCGCGCGCCGCGACCGGGAATCCGGTGATCGTGCACTGCTGCGCCCCGCTTTCCGGGGATCTGGCCGTACCGATCGCGATGCTGCACAAGGCGGGGGCGGACGCGCTGGCCCTGGATGTCACCGGATTCGCGAAGGCCTCGGCCACCGTCTCGGACGCGCTGGGTGAGGCCATCGAGGACGGCCTCGCCCTGCTGCTCGGACTGGTGCCGAGTACCGGCCAGGGCGGAGAACTGCGTTCACTGGCGGCCCCGGCGCTGGAACTGGTCGACCGGCTCGGGTTCGACCGCGCGCTGCTGGCCGAGCGTTGCGTGGTGACACCGAGCTGCGGGCTCGCGGGTGCCCGGCCCGCGGAGGCACCCGCGATCCTGCGCCGCTGCACCGAACTGGCCGCCGCGTTCACCGAACCGCCGGAATCCTGGGCTTAGGGACCGCGATACTCGGCGAGCGCGGCGCAGGCGGCGGCCACGTCCTCGGCGGTGTTGTAGTAGTGGAAGGAAAGCCGGATCACCGAACCGCGCGCGCTCACCACGATCCGCCGCTGCGCCAGCCATCCGGCGGCGTGCTCGGGATCCTCGACGTACACCGCGAGCATCGGCCCGGTGGCGAATTCGGCCGCGGGACGGTAAAAGCGGTAGCCGAGTTCGTTCAGCCGCTCCGCGGTGTCCTGGACGAGCCCGCCGATGTGCCGCTCCACCGCGGCGATGTCGAGACCGGAGAGCAGTTCCAATCCGGCCCGCGCGGCGTACGCGGCCGGGATCGCCGGGGTTCCGGTCTCGAAACGCCTTGCCTCGCAAGGAAAATCCAGTTCGTGTGGATCGAAGGCGAACGGATCGCGCCTGCCGAACCACCCGGTGAGGCTCGGTGTCCGCTGGTCCTCGATCCCGCCGCGCACATAGAGGAACGCGAAGCCGGGCAGGCCGAGCAGGTATTTCAGCGCGCCCGCGACGAGGTAGTCGCAGCCGAGCCGCCGAACGTCGATGTCCACCACGCCTGCGGCCTGATAGGCGTCCACGAAACTGCGCGCCCCCGCTTCCCTGGCCAGCCCGGTGACCTCGGCGACCTCGGCGCGGGCCCCGTTCGCGTAGCTGACCAGTGGCACCGAGACCAGTGCGGTGCGCCCGGAAACCGCGGCGGCGACCTCCTCGGTGCGCAGCCGGGCATCCGTGGCGGGCAGATGGGTGACTTCGGCCCCGCGATCCCGCTGGCCGAGCCATACCTGGGCGATGGAGGGGAACTCCAGCTCCCAGGTGAGCAGTTCCGGGCGCTCCCGCAGGGACAGCGTGGACGCCACCTGGTAGGCCCCGACCGAGGCGTTCGGCACGATCGCGATCTCCTCGGGCGCCGCGCCGATCAGCGCGGCGAAACCGGACCGGGCGCGCTCCACCTCGCCCATCCAGATGCCCCACGGGGCAGCGTGCTCGCGCATCGAGTCGAGCATCTCCCGCATCGCCTCGTCCAGCCGGGTCGAGCGGGCGCCCTGGCTGCAGCTGGCCAGG
Source organism: Sciscionella sediminilitoris (assembly GCF_000737195.2). Taxonomy (GTDB): domain Bacteria; phylum Actinomycetota; class Actinomycetes; order Mycobacteriales; family Pseudonocardiaceae; genus Sciscionella; species Sciscionella sediminilitoris. The sequence continues at coordinate 95,887 of NZ_JALM01000010.1, read as the reverse complement.
TGCACGGTATCGGCGAGCATCGGGAAATTCCCGCGGAACACTGCCGGGCTGGTCTCAGTCAAGGTTTTCCTTTCGTTTCGATTGACGCGCCGCCAGTTCCGCGGCGAGCGGATCGTGTCGTTCCCGGAATCCGCCCCGTTTCTCCGCGATGACGAAACCGATGATCAGGACGAGAAAGAATGGCAGCCCGGCCTTCCAGGACCAGCTGAGCCCCTCGATGAATCCGGTGGACACCAGAATCCCGGCCAGGAAAAGGAAAGCGAGGATCGTGGTGACCGGTGCGCCGCGCAATCGCACCGGGGAGGGCGGCAGCCCGTGCCGCGCGCGCACCCTGCGGAACCGCAGATGGGTGGCGAGAATGAGCAGCCACACCACGAGCATGCCGAAAATGGAAATGCCGTACAGCCCGACATAGGCGGTGTCCGGGAAGGCGAAGGAACAGACCCCGGCGATGGCCAGTCCGATGGTGCTGAGCACCAGCGCGCGTGCGGGCGCACCGGAGCGGTTCAGCTTTCCGGTGAACGCGGGCGCGTACCGGTGCTCGGCCAGGGAATGCAGCATGCGGGTGGTCAGGTACAGGTTCGCGTTCGCCGAGGAGAGCGCCGCGGTGAGCACCACGAAGTTCATGATCGTTGCCGCCGCGGGGATCCCGGCCGCGGCGAACACCGAGACGAACGGGCTCACCGCGATGTCGTCGCCGCCCTGCGCGGTCTTCGTCCAGGGCACCACCGCGAGCACGATGGTGATCGCCAGTAGATAGAACAGGGACAGCCGCAGCAGCATCGTGCGGGCCGCGCGCGGGATGTCGCGCACCGGATCGCGGGCCTCGGCCGCGGTCACCGAGACGACCTCGGTGCCGACGAAGCTGAAGATCGCGAACACCATGGCCAGCAGCAGCCCGCCGATCCCGTTCGGCAGGAATCCGCCGTGTGTCACGAGATTGTCGAACCCGGTCGCGGGTTTGCCCGGCAGGCCGAAGAAGATCAGCACCAGGCCAAGCAGGATGAACACCACGATCGCGCTGACCTTGATCATGGAGAACCAGTACTCGAGGCTGCCGAAGATGCCGACCGCCCGCGCGTTCACCGCGATGATGGCCACCGCGAACACGACCGTCGGCAGCCACAGCGGCAGTTGCGGCCACCAGAAGCGCAGATAGATCCCGGCCGCGACGACCTCACCGCCGATCGCGATGCACTGCACGGCCCAGTAGGTCCAGCGCACCACGAATCCCGGCAGGCGGCCCAGATAGGAGTGGGCGAGCACGCCGAAGGAACCGGCGACCGGGTGCACGACGATCATCTCGGCCAGGGCCCAGGCGATGATCAGTGCGACCGCACCGCAGACGAGGTAGGCGATGATCGTGGCGGGCCCGGCCTGGCTGATCGCGAGGCTCGAACCGAGGAAGAGCCCGGTGCCGACCGCGCCGCCGATCCCGATCATCGCGAGCTGGCGCGCACTGAGACTGCGCCGCAGCTGCCCGTCCTGCTCCGGCTCCTTCGCCGTCATACCGCCGCCCATCGTCGTCGGTGGGTGTTCGTTCACATTGAACAGTGGACGAGTATCGACGGCATCGGGCGGAGTGTCAACGGTGCGGATCAGTAACTCGGCGGAGTCACCGAGAGTACGAACCGGGCGGGTTCCGCGGTCTCGTTGAGATAGCGGTGCGGCAACCGGGAGTCGAAGCTCGCACTGTCCCCTTCGGCGAGCTCGTGCCGCCGCCCGTCCACCTCGACCACGATCCGGCCCTCGACGAGCAGCACGCACTCCTCGGAGGGGTGGCTCCACGGCCGCGCGGAGGAACATCCGCCCGGTTCGAGCGTGCCCTCCAGAACCTCGAGTTTGCCGAAACCGGGGGAGATCCTGGTGTACCGGATGCCGCTGTGCGGGGACTGCACCAGCGCCCGGCGCGGGGCGCGCACCACGGCCACGCTGTTCTCCTGCTCCTCGAACAGGGAGAACAACGGGACCTCGAGGGCCTTGGCGATCCGGCGCAGGGTGTCCAGGCTCGGCTCGGTGAGGCCGCGCTCGACCTGGCTGAGCAGTCCGGGGGAGATCCCGGCAGTGCCCGCGAGCCCGCGCACCGAATAGCCCGCCTTGGTGCGCACCGTGCGGATCCGCAGTGTCTCCACGAGCTCGCTCCTGACCGTTCAATACAAGTGAACAACTGTGCCGATTTTTCCAGGCTAATGCGTACGGCCGGGGATGCCGCGCCGCAGGTGCGAGAATCACCGTCATGCGCTGGTGGAATCGGAGGCTCGGCAGGGACGCGCGGCAACCGGGACAGGATGTCCCGGAACCGGACGTCACGCCGCTCGCCGCTCGGTTCTGGCGGCGCTGGGAACTGTTGCAGCCCGAGGTGAGTGCCGCGCTCGGGGACGGGCGGCCGGGACGGTTCGAGAACGTGCTGTGCGAGGTGGTCGCGGAACTGCACCCGAACCTGGATTTCGCGGTGGAGCAGGGGCAGCGCGCGATGTACGCGCTGGTGCTCACCGGCAAGGAGGATCCCGCGCTGCGCCCCTATACCGACGCGTGGAAGGCGGCCGCGCCCCCGGACGACCATGTGTGGGAGTACCACGATCATGTGCCGCCGGTACCGGACCCGGACGGGGTCACGGTGAACATCGGGGCGCACCGCATCGCGCTCGCCGATGTGCGCATCGCGGCCCTGATCGACGAGACCGAGGGCGTCGTGGATGTCGCCGTGCACCATCCGCTGCTCGGCGAGCTCTCCGAAGCGAGCCGGGCGAACATGACCTTCCTCCCGCTCGAGGCCACCCTCGGCGAACGGCGCGCGGCCGAGTACCTGGGCCGGGTGGAGACCGCGCTGACCGAACCGCGGGGCGCGATCACCCTGCGGGCGCTGCGCGAACTCGTGGACGACCTCGCCGAACGTCGCTGACCGCGTGCCCCGGGCCGGTCACGTAGAGTCTGCGCGGAATCCACGCTGCGGAAGGGGAACCTCGTGAAAGCCTTGGCCATGCCGGTGCAGATACTCGTGGTCTGCGGGGGCCTGGCCGGGCTCGGTTACCTCATCGGACTCGGACCGGCGATGGTGCTGGCCGCCATCTGTGGGATGTTCGCGATGATGGCGGCCTTCGGTGGTTCGCTGTCCGCCGATCTGCGCATGCTCGCCTGGTTCGCCCCGCTGTTCGTGTTCGGCGCCGGAGTGCCGCGGCTACTCGGCGAGGTGAGCGAACCCGCGGCGATCGCGCTGGTCACGGTGATCGTGTTCGTGGGCGGACTGATCCCGGTGCTCGGCCAGCGCTACCTCATGGCCGGGGTCGGGCTCACCATGGCCGCGGTGTTCGGTTACGGCTTCCGGATGACCGGTTCGGCGAGCTGGTGGCAGGTGCTCGCCGCGCCCGCGCTCGCGATCGCGGTGGTCACCCTGATCCGGCTGGCCGCCGGGATCGGGGACCCGGACAAGCCGATCCGCGCGGCGATCGCGGACGCGCTGCTCGGTGACCGCGAAGCCGCGGGAACGGCGTGGCGGCAGTGGTTCACCGGGCGGCCGGTGCGCTGGACGGCGATGGCGCTCGGCCAGGCCATGCGCTACCGCGCGGCCGAGGGAGTGCTCGACGGTAGGCAGGCGGTGCTCGAGGACGAACGGCTCGCCGCCGAGGTGCGCTCCGCGGAGGAGGAAGCGCGGGAGCTCGCCGAACTGGTGCGCCCGAAGCAGCCGGTCGAACCGGGGACCGAGCCGCGCCGGGTGATCCCGGACGACCTCCCGGGCCGCACCGGGCAATGGCTGGGGATCATGCACGAATCGCTCGACGGGATCCGGGCGGCCGCACTCGGCCGGGACCGGTCGCGGATCGAGCTGCCCCGCGAACTGCGTGCCCGGGTGCTCGGCGGTGAACTCGAGGGCGCGCTTTCCTGGCAGTCGGTGCGCATGCGGCACGCGGTGCGCTGTGCCCTCGGGATCGCGCTCGCCCTGGTGCTCGCGCATTTCCGGCCGGGGGACCCGCTCACCATCGCCCTGCTGATGACCACCGTCTCGATCATGCAGCCGGAATGGCGGGACAGCCTCACCAAGGTCGGGCAGCGGGTTCTCGGCGCACTGATCGGTGCCGCGGTGCTGGCGCTCGCGGTCTGGCTGCTGCCACCCGCACTGCTGCTCCCGCTCGCGCTGCTCGCGGCGCTCGTCGGCATGTCGATGATGACCACGAAACCGGTCGTGTTCAACGCCTGCATCGTGCTGATGAGCGTGACCATGAACGCCTCGCGGCTGCGCGCGGATCCGCTCGCCGAACTGCTCGAGTACCTGATCCTGATCGCACTGGCCTGCGCGATCGGGCTGGCTTTCGGTTTCCTCGCGGTCCCCGGGGTGCGCAAACCGAGCCCGGCGGAGCGGTTCGCCGAACTGTGCGCGGCGTTCGAGGAGCTGTTCGGCACGGTCGCCGGGGTGCTGCGGGGCGCCGGTGTGCCGCGCCAGGAGCAGGCCGTCCGGTTCCGCCGCGCGGCGCTGGCGAAGGCGAACCTGCTCGCCACCGAGCCCAGCGGCGGGGCGAGCGCCCGGTCCGGGGCCACCGAACTGGACGAGGCCGACGAGGCCGCATCCGGGCTCTACGTGGGCGCGCTCGCGCTGGCGCTTCCCGGGCAACGGGACGAGGCGCTGGCCGAGGCGCTCACCCCGGTGCGGGCTGCGCTGGCCTCCGGAACGGATCCGGATGTCGAGGCGCTGCGCGAAGGCGCGCGGGACCTCGAGGAGGAACACCGCCTCGTGTTCGACGCCCTGGTGAGCGATCTCGTGCGGCTGCGCCGCGGCGCGCCGGAAACTGTCGGGGGGACGCACTAAGCTCTTGGCCGTGAGCGAGGAGTCGATCAGCGAGAACCAACCGGTCGCCGAGGGCGTCGAGGATGTGCCCGCGGAGGTCCGTGAGCGGCACAGCGCGCTCGCCGAGGAGATCAACGGGCACCGGTTCCGCTACTACGTGCGGGACGCGCCCACCATCTCCGACGGCGAATTCGACACGCTGTTCCGCGAGCTGGAGAACCTCGAGGCGGAGCATCCGGGACTGATCAGCGCGGACTCGCCGACCCAGCAGGTCGGCACCTACTCGACCGAGTTCGTCGCCGTCGACCACCTCGAACGCATGTTGTCCCTGGACAACGCGTTCGACACCGAGGAGCTGACCGCCTGGTACGAGCGGGTCACCAAGGAGACCACCACGAGCGAGCCGCACTTCCTGTGCGAGCTCAAGATCGACGGTCTCGCGATCAACCTCCGCTACGAGAACGGCGCCCTCACCAAGGCTCTGACCAGGGGAGACGGGCGCACCGGTGAGGACGTCACGCTGAACGTGCGCACCCTGGCCGATGTACCGGACACGCTCACCCCGAGCGACCGGTTCCCCGTCCCGGAGCTGATCGAGGTCCGCGGCGAGGTGTTCTTCCGGGTGGAGGACTTCGCCGAGCTGAACGCGAAGCTCGTGGAGGCGGGCAAGGAACCGTTCGCGAACCCGCGCAACACCGCGGCCGGTTCGCTGCGGCAGAAGGACCCGAGGGTCACCGCGAGCAGGCGGCTGCGGATGATCTGCCACGGATTCGGCCGCCGCGAGGGCTTCGACCCGGCGCGCCAGTCCGAGGCCTACGACGCGCTCGCCGCCTGGGGCCTTCCGGTCTCCGAACACACCACGATCCTCGGTTCACTGCGCGAGATCGTCGACAAGATCGAGTACTGGGGCGAGCACCGGCACGACGCGGTGCACGAGATCGACGGGATCGTGATCAAGGTCGACGATCTCGCCGAGCAGCGCCGCCTCGGCTCCACCTCCCGCACCCCGCGCTGGGCGATCGCCTACAAGTACCCGCCGGAGGAGGCCACGACCACCCTGCAGGACATCCAGGTCAACGTCGGCAGGACCGGGCGGGTCACCCCGTTCGCGGTGATGGAGCCGGTGAAGGTGGCCGGTTCCACGGTCGCGATGGCCACCCTGCACAACGCCTCCGAGGTGGAGCGCAAGGGGGTGCTGATCGGCGACCGGGTGGTGATCCGCAAGGCGGGCGATGTGATCCCCGAGGTGCTCGGCCCGGTCACCGAGGCGCGCACCGGACACGAGCGCGCCTTCGTGATGCCGGTGACCTGTCCGGAATGCGGAACCCTTCTGGCGCAACAGAAGGAAGGCGATATCGACATCCGCTGCCCGAACGCCCGCTCCTGTCCCGCGCAACTGCGCGAGCGGCTGTTCCACCTCGCCGGGCGCGGCGGATTCGACATCGAGGTGCTCGGCTACGAGGCCGCGGCCGCGCTGCTGAACTCCGGGGTGCTGGCCGACGAGGGCGATGTTTTCGGGCTGACCGAGGACGATCTGCTGGGCGTGGAACTGTTCCGTACCAAGGAGGGCGTGCTCTCCGCGAACGGGCACAAGCTGCTCGCCAACCTCGCGAACGCCCGCGACCGTCCACTGTGGAGGGTGCTGGTCTCGCTGTCCATCCGGCACGTCGGACCCACCGCGGCGCAGGCGCTCGCCAGGGAATTCGGCTCCATCGACGCGATCGACGCCGCCGATGAGGAAGGGCTCGCCGCCGTCGACGGGGTCGGCCCCACCATCGCCGCCGCGGTGCGCGAATGGTTCGGCGTCGACTGGCATCGCGAGGTCGTGGAGAAATGGCGCGCCGCAGGGGTCCGGATGGCCGAGGAACGCGACGACTCGGTGCCGCGCACCCTCGAGGGCCTCTCCATCGTGGTGACCGGTTCGCTGGAGCGCTACTCGCGCGACGAGGCCAAGGAACTGATCACCGCGCGCGGCGGCAAGGCGGCGGGTTCGGTGTCCAAGAAGACCGCCTTCCTGGTGGCCGGTGAGTCCGCGGGCAGCAAGTACGACAAGGCGGTGCAGCTCAAGGTGCCGGTACTGGACGAGGACGGGTTCGCCGTCCTGCTCGAACAGGGACCGGAGGCCGCCGAGGGCATGGTGATCGAGCCCGAGGATGGCTGACTATTCGATCCGGCTCGCCGAACCCGGGGAATACCCGGCGGTCGGCGAACTGACCAGGAATGTGTACGTCGGCGATGGCCTCGAGGCCGAGGACTCGCCCTACAACGCGCGGCTGCTCGACGCGGCCGGGCGCGCGCACGATGCCGGACTGCTCGTCGCCGCCGGCACGGAAGGGGAACTGCTCGGCACGGTCACCTATTGCGTGTACGGCTCCGCGTGCGCGCAGCGGGCCGAACCGGGCGAGGCCGAATTCCGGATGCTCGCCGTGGTTCCGGGCGCACGTGGCCGGGGTGTCGGGGAGGCACTGGTGCGCGCGGTACTCGACCGGGCCGCGCGGGACGCGGCCTCCGCGGTGGTGCTGTCCACCGCGGAGGAGATGACCGCCGCGCACCGGCTCTACGAACGGCTCGGGTTCCTCCGCACCCCGGAACGGGACTGGTGCCCGGTGCCCTGGGCGCGGCTGCGCACCTATCGGAAGGAGCTCCCGGTTGGCTGACTATTCGATCCGGCTCGCCGAACCCGCGGAGTACCCGGCGGTCGGGGAACTGACCCTCGAAGCCTATGCCGCGGACGGATTCGACGCGCCGGAGGCGGACTACGCCGCGGTGCTCCTCGACGCCGCGGACCGGGCACGCGCGGCGGAACTGTACGTGGCGGCCGAGGCGGACGGGACCCTGCTCGGCACCGCGACCTACTGCGCTGGGCCTTCAGCGAACTCTGCGGGCAGCTCCTACGCCGAGATCGCCGGGCCGGGGGAAGCGGATCTCCGGATGCTCGGCGTGACCCCGGCCGCCCGGGGCCGCGGGATCGGTGAGGCCCTGGTGCGGCACGCGCTGCGCCGCGCCGGTGAGCAGGGCCTGGACGCGCTCGTGCTGTCCAGCGCGGAATACATGCACGCCGCGCACCGGCTCTACGACCGGATCGGGTTCAGCCACGTCCCCGAGCGGGATTGGCGGCCCATTCCTTCGGTGCTGCTGCACGTCTACCGCGCGGAACCCGCCCCGGTTCGGTGAGTGTCGCGGCCGAAGGCGGCACGCAGCACCGGGCCGTTGGCGGGGAACGCGGCAGCGGCCACGGCGAGGGCACAGACCGCCTGCAACGCGATGAACCACGGTGGAAGGGCGCCCGGGATCAGGTCGATGGCCAGGATCGCGATCGGCACCACGACGGTGAGGACGCGCACCCGCCGATAGGCCCAGCGGGCGCCCCGCGCGGCGCGCACGGCCAGCCAGTAGGTCACCGCGGCGCTGGCCAGCACCCCGCCGGAACGGCCCCAGACGAACGAGGTCACCGGGTTCCCGGTGAGGGCGAGGATGACGACCGTGAGCAGTACGGCGGCACTGAGCGCGGCATAGGCGGCGAGGAGGAACCGCACGGTGCGGAACGCCCGCCGGGCACCGGACTGATCGAAGCGGGCGGTTTCGGTCGCGTGATCGGTGGTCATTGTCGTTTCTCCGGTAAGGTTTTCGGGTCGGGTCAGAGCACCCGGCGGATGCCGGGCAGGCGCCGGATCGGGCCGGCGAGCAGGAAACAGGCCGGGAGCACCAGCACCGCGCCGATCGCGAACTTCGCCAGTGCGGGCAGGTCCAGTGCGCTGAGCGCGTACCCGGCCGCGGTCACCAGGAAGGCGTGGATCACGTAGACGGTGAACGCGTGCCCGGACAGATACCGGCCGAACCGGCCCTGGGCATCGAAGGTGTGGCGGAACAGGGCCAGTAAGGCCAGCGCCACACCCACCGCGAAGGTGGAGTCCCACAGCGCGTAGCACAGTGAGCTCAGCGTGCCGCGCCCGTTCGTCGCCTCGGTTCCGGCGGAAAGGGCGAGTGGAAGGAACACCGCCGAGGCGCCGAGTGCCATACCGAGCCCGGTCCAGCCCATCCGCGCGGTGATCGCCCGGAACCAGCCGTTGCGGTAGGCCACGGTCCCCATGGCGAAAAAGCCGAGGTACTGCGGAAGATAGGCGCTCGTGGGGAAATCGACGACCGGGACCCAGGAACCGATCGGCAGCACGATCCGCAGCACATAGGTCAGCAGGGCAAGTATCGCCACGAATCCGGCCACCATCGGGACGGTGAGCGGCCGCAGGGTCCGCGCTCCGCGGTTCCGGGTCAGGTGCCGGAAGAGGGCGTAACCGGCGTCGAACACGAGCAGTGCCAACACGAACCACAGCGGTCCGCTGCCGATCGTGTGCGGATAATCCTCGAGCGGCGTATCGCCGTGATAGCGGCCGAGGGACAGGAGCGGATTGAGTACGAAATAGAACACCAGCAGCGGAATGCCGAGCCGGATCAGCCGGTCACGCAGAAACGCGCGTGGTCCTTTGCGGTCGTACGATCCGGGCGTGAAATACCCGGACAGCAGGAAGAAGGCGCCCATGAACCAGGCCTGGTCGACGAGCAGGAAGGTCATGAAGCCGGTCTGCGTGCCCGCACTGCCCGGATTCTCCGTGTAGTACCAGAGCGGGAGCCCGCTGTAGGTGACCGCGAGATGATGCAGCACCACCAGCGAGGTCAGCAGGATCCGCAGATTGTCGGCGAACCACAAGCGCTGCGGCGGTGCGCCGGGAAGCGTGCGGTCACGGGAATCGGTGATCGTCATGGCATCGAAGTTAGGCAGCGCGCGGCCCGGCCGGTATGGGCCTGAACGCACAGCGGGGTGGGGGTAGGCCCACTCCTGCGCCGAAGTGCGGGGAATCGGGCCCGCCGCGGTGCACAGTGGGAAACATGCGAGCCGTACCGGAGAGGGAGAGATGATGCGAGGCCTGGTGTCCTGGATGGCCAGTGCGGGGGTGGGGTTCTGGCGATCCTGCGCCGTGTTCGGCGTCAGCATGCTGGTTCCGGCCGTCTGGGCCGCCGCGGTGGGGATCTGGTTCTGGTGGTGGGGAGGCGGTCCGTGGTCCTGGATCGCGCCGTTGCTGTGGGCCGCGATCGGCACCCTCGCGCTGGTCCGCCCGGTCTGCCGGATGACACGGCACCTCGCGGCGCGCTGGACCGCGACCGTGCTCCCCGGCGGATACCGGGAGCCCGGACCGGTGACCCAGTTGTCCACCGGCTACTGGTGGAACGGGTACTCCTATTCCCGCACCAGCAAGGAGGCCAAGCAGGACCAGGCGATGCGGATCCGCTGGCGTGATCCGGCGAACTGGCGGGATCTGCGGTTCACCGGGATCGCCGTGTTCGCCATCGGAGTGCCCGCGGCACTGCCACTGGCCGGGATCGCCTGCGCGGTCCTCGGATTCGCCGCGCTCTCGCCCGGCATCGGGGCGATCGGCATGGTCGTGGCGATCGCCGGTGCACCCTATGCCTGGCGCCCGCTCGGTCCGGTGACACGGCGTTTTCTGCGCGCCTCGCCCGCGATGGCGATGGCCGACCGGGTCGCGGAACTGACCGCACAGCGCGCGGACACCACCGTCGCCCAGGCCGCCGAGATCCGCCGGATCGAACGGGATCTGCACGACGGGGCACAGGCCCGGCTCGTCGCGCTCGGCATGTCGCTGGCGACCGCCGAGAAACTGATGGAGACCGATCCCGAACGCGCCAGGGCGATGCTGCGGGACGCGCGCTCCGGTGCCGCCACCTCGCTGAGCGAGCTGCGCGAGCTGATCAAGGGGATCAACCCGCCGCTGCTGAACGAGCGCGGACTCCTCGACGCCGTCCGCGCCTTCGCCCTGGACAGTCCGCTCGAGGTGACCGTCAGCGGGAACCTCGAAAGCCGCCTGGACCCGCCGATCGAGTCGGCCCTGTACTTCGGGATCGCCGAGCTGGTGACCAACGCGGTCAAACACGCCGCGGCGAGCCTCGTGGAGATCTCGCTCGTGCGGGACGACACCGGGGTGATCGCCGAGGTCACCGACGACGGCCGCGGTGGCGCTACGATGCGCGAAGGGGGCGGACTCGCGGGGCTACGCCGCCGCCTCGCGGTCTTCGACGGCCGTTGCGAAATCACCAGCCCGGAAGGCGGACCGACCCGCGTGAGGATGGTGCTGCCGTGCGCATCGTCGTAGCCGAGGATCTCTACCTGCTCCGGGACGGCATGGTGCGGCTCATCGAGGCGTACGGGCACGAGGTCGTGGCCACCGCGGGCACCGGACCGGAAACACTCGAGACCCTGCTGACCCATCAGCCGGACGTCGCGGTCGTGGATGTCCGCATGCCACCGGACCAGTCGGACGAGGGACTGCGCGCGGCACTGGCGGCCCGCCGCGCCCGGCCGGGGCTTCCGGTGCTGATCCTTTCCCAGCACGTCGAACAGCTGTACGCGCGCGAACTGCTCGCCGACGGTTCCGGGGGAATCGGCTACTTCCTGAAGGAGAGCGTGTTCGAGGCCGAACAGTTCATCGACGCGCTGGAACGGGTCGCGGGCGGGGGCACCGCGATGGACCCCGAGGTGATCGCGAAACTGCTCGCCAGTGGTTCCACGGACCGCCGCATCGAACGGCTCACCGAACGCGAGCACTCCGTGCTCGCCCTGATGGCCGAGGGACTGTCCAATCAGGCCATCGCCAGACGGTTGTTCCTCAGTGACAGCGCGATCAGCAAGTACACCACCGCGCTGTTCGGCAAGCTCGGCATCACCGATGACGACGACAACAACCGCCGGGTGCTGGCGGTGCTCGCCTATCTGAACAAGGCGTGAGCTTTCAGTCCTCGAGCACCATCGACACGATTCCGGCCAGATGCGCCAGCCTGGCCACCTCCGCGGTGCGGAACGCGGGGCCGCCGGGGCGCCCGATCAACAGCGCCAGCTCGGGTTTGCCGAGCGGGGTGGCCGCCAGTTCGGTGCCGAGTTCCTGCCAGGTCTCGGGAACCCAGTCGGCCTCGGCCTCGAGCACCCGCGCCTTGGGCAGCGGCAGCCAGGGCAGTTCGGCCGCGGGGGTCTCGGGAGCCGCGGTGCTCGCCGCGACCCGCTTCGGTCCGTCCGGGGTGGCCCGCACGAGCAGCGCCCAGCCGGCTCGCACGATCCTCGGCACTCCGTCGGCGAGCAGCTCGAAACCGGTCTTCGGGTGCGCCGCGATGTTCTCGACGAGGCCGAGTTCGCGGTGGGTGTCCAGCACACCGGCGTACGGGCGGACCGCGTCCACCTGGACGCCGTCGATCGATTCGGCCGCGGTGATCAGCACATCGGGCAGCCTGCCGCCGGGCAGGTCCACGATGAGGTCGTCCACGGCGATCCCTTCGCCGCGCTCCACGATGTCCACGGAGAGGATGTCCGCGCCTGCGGTGCCGAGCGCGCTCGCCACGGCACCGAGTGTCCCCGGTGTGTCCGGGATCTGCACCCGGATGAGGTACGACACGCCACGGGCCTCCTGACCGTTTCCGCGCGGAACCTCGCCGCCCGCGCCGCTGTCGCGGCGGACCATTGTGGCAGAAGCACGGCAAGGCCGGTCGCGGGCCAGCGGAGGTGCGGCAATAGACTTGCTCAGAGTGCGTCTGAGAACTCTCGTCCGTCGCGAGCGGGTGTCCAGCGTGGATGCGGTGTCCTGCGGGACACCCGCACCCGAGGCAATGGCGGAGGATTGAGCCGCAGTAGGTTTCTGCGGTGATTGACGACAACGCTGGCCGTGCCCGCCGGCACGGGAGGCCGTCCCGGCGCCGCGCTGGCCCCGCGCAGCAGGACATGGAGTTGTCAGAGGTGCTCGAAGGTTCCTTACCCGACCGGTGATGATGTGGGGGCAGCGTGCCCAGTATTTCGCGCGACGAGGTCGCGCACCTTGCAAGCCTGGCGAGGCTGGCGGTGACCGACGAGGAGTTGGACACCTTCGCGGGCCAGCTCGATCAGATCCTCAGTTCCGTGGCCAGCGTGGGCGAGGTCGCCGCGGCGGATGTGCCGCCGACCTCGCACGCGGTTCCGCTGACGAACGTGTTCCGCGAGGACACCCCGCGCGAAGGCCTGAGCCAGCAGCAGGCGCTCTCCGGCGCGCCCGCCGCCGAGCAGGGCCGGTTCCGGGTGCCGCGGATCCTGGGGGAGGAGCAGTGATCGAGCTCGCGAGGTCACCATTGGACACAGCGACCATCGTCACGTGGCTGACGAGCGCTAGCGAGGAGGACGCGTGACCGATCTCACCAGGCTCACCGCGGCGGAGCTCGCCGAGAAGATCCACTCCCGCGAGGTCACCTCGGCCCAGGTCACCCGCGCGCACCTGGATCGCATTGCCCAGGTCGACGGCCGGGTGAACGCCTTCCTGCACGTGGACACCGAGGGCGCGCTCGCCGCGGCCGAAGCGGTGGACGCCGAACTCGACAAGGGCGCCGCCCCCGCTTCGCCGCTGGCCGGGGTGCCGCTCGCGCTCAAGGACGTGTTCGTCACCAGGGACGTGCCGACCACCTGTGGTTCGAAGATGCTCGAGGGCTGGCTGCCGCCCTACGACTCGACGGTCGCCGCCCGGCTGCGCGCCGCGGGCGTGGTGATCCTCGGCAAGACCAACATGGACGAGTTCGCGATGGGCTCCTCCACGGAGAACTCCGCCTACGGGCCGACCCGCAACCCGTGGGATCTCGACCGCATCCCGGGCGGTTCCGGCGGTGGCTCCTCGGCCTCGCTCGCGGCGTTCGAGGCCCCGCTGGCCATCGGCACCGACACGGGCGGCTCGATCCGCCAGCCCGGTGCGGTGACCGGGACGGTCGGGGCGAAGCCCACCTACGGCGGGGTCTCCCGCTACGGGCTGATCGCCTTCTCCTCCTCGCTGGACCAGGGCGGGCCGTGCGCGCGCACGGTGCTCGACGCGGCGCTGCTGCACGAGGCGATCGCCGGGCACGATCCGGCGGACGCGACCTCGATCGACGCGCCGGTGCCGCAGGTGGTCGAGGCGGCCCGCGCGGGCGCGAAGGGCGACCTGTCGGGGACCCGGGTCGGTGTGGTCCGGGAGTTCGCCGGTGAGGGCTACCAGTCCGGGGTGAGCGCGGCCTTCGACGCGGCCGTGGAACAGCTGCGCGCGCTCGGCGCCGAGGTCGTCGAGGTCTCCTGCCCGCACTTCCAGTACGCGCTCGCCGCCTACTACCTGATCGCGCCGAGCGAGGCCTCATCCAACCTGGCGCGGTTCGACGCGATGCGGTACGGGCTGCGCACCGGCGACGACGGGAGCGCCTCCGCGGAGCAGGTCATGGCGGCCACCAGGGAGGCCGGTTTCGGTCCCGAGGTGAAGCGGCGCATCATGCTCGGCACCTTCGCGCTGTCCTCGGGCTACTACGACGCCTACTACGGCCAGGCACAGAAGGTGCGCACCCTGATCGCGCGCGATTTCGCCGCAGCCTACGAACAGGTCGACGTGCTCGTCTCGCCGACCACCCCGACCACGGCGTTCAAGATCGGCGAGCGGGTGGACGATCCGATGGCGATGTACCTCGCCGACCTGTGCACCATCCCGGCGAACCTGGCGGGTACCGCGGCGCTGAGCGTGCCGTGCGGGCTCAGCGCGGACGACGGTCTGCCGGTCGGTTTGCAGATCATGGCGCCCGCGCTGGCCGATGAGCGGATGTACCGGGTCGGCGCGGCCTACGAATCGGCGACCGAGCCACTGATCAACCGAGTGCCCGAACTTGGAGGCGAACAGTGAAGAAGACACGTGGACTCATCGGACTGATCAGTTCGGTCTTCGCCGCGGCCAAGGCGGTCAACGATGTGCGCTCGGCGCGCGGCAAGGGCGACAAACTGCTGCTCGCCAATGCCGTCGCCACCGTCGCCGTGGTACTGACCGGCGGCGCGCTCGCGGTGCGGGACCTCCGGGGTGACAAGGAGTCGGGGCAGTGACGGCGACCCTGCTGGATTACGACGAGGTTCTGGAACGCTTCGACCCGGTGCTCGGGCTCGAGGTGCACGTGGAACTGTCCACCGCGACCAAGATGTTCTGCGGCTGCTCGACGGCCTTCGGGGCGGAGCCGAACACCCAGGTGTGCCCGGTGTGCCTCGGCCTGCCGGGTTCGCTGCCCGTGGTCAACGGCACCGGGGTGGAGTCCGCGATCCGCATCGGGCTCGCGCTCAACTGCGAGATCGCGGACTGGTGCCGGTTCGCGCGGAAGAACTACTTCTACCCCGATCAGCCGAAGAACTTCCAGACCTCGCAGTACGACGAGCCGATCTGCTTCGACGGCTACCTCGACGTGGAGCTCTCCGACGGCGAGGTCGTGCGCATCGGCATCGAGCGCGCGCACATGGAAGAGGACACCGGCAAGATGCTGCACGTCGGCGGCGCGACCGGGCGGATCCACGGTGCCGACCACTCACTGCTGGACTACAACCGCTCCGGGGTCCCGCTGATCGAGATCGTCACCAAGCCCATCGAGGGAGCCGGTGCCCGGGCCCCCGAGGTGGCGCGCGCCTATGTCACGGCGTTGCGCGATCTGGTGCGCTCGCTCGGTGTCTCGGATGTGCGCATGGACCAGGGTTCGATGCGCTGCGATGCGAACGTCTCGCTTCGTCCGCTCGGCACCGAGACCTTCGGTACCCGTACCGAGACCAAGAACGTCAACTCACTGCGTTCGGTGCAGCGCGCGGTCCGGTTCGAGATGTGCCGCCAGGCCGCCGTGCTCACCGAGGGTGGCGAGATCGTCCAGGAGACCCGGCACTTCCACGAGACCGACGGGTCCACCACCGCGGGACGGCGCAAGGAGACCAGCGAGGACTACCGGTACTTCCCGGAGCCGGACCTGGTGCCGATCGCACCGTCGCCGGAGTGGGTCGAGCAGCTGCGCGCCACGCTGCCGGAGAAACCGGCCGAACACCGCAAGCGCATCCAGGCCGACTGGAAGCTCTCCGATGAGGAACTGCGCGACCTGGTCAGCGCGGGCGCGGTGGAACTGGTCGAGGCCACCGTGGCGGCGGGCGCGGACTCCGAGGCCGCCCGCGGCTGGTGGGTGTCCTACCTGTTGCAGCAGGCCAACACCCGCGAGATCGAGCTCGCCGAACTGCCCATCACCCCGGAGCACGTGGCCCGGGTGATCGCCCTCGTCTCCGGCGGGGAACTGACCACGGCACTGGCCCGCCAGGTCGTGGACGGGGTCCTGGCCGGGGAAGGCGAACCGGACGCGGTCGTGGAGGCGCGCGGGCTCAAGGTGGTCTCCGACGACTCCGCGCTCACCGCCGCCGTGGACGAGGCGCTGGCCGCGCAGCCGGATGTCGCCGAGAAGATCCGCGGCGGCAAGGTGGCCGCGGCGGGCGCGATCGTCGGCGCGGTCATGAAGGCCACCAAGGGCCAGGCGGACGCGAAGCGGGTCCGGGAACTCATCCTGGAACGCTGCGGCGCCGAGTGACCGGGGCTAACCGCCGAGCTCGGTGAGCCGCCCGCGCAGATAACCGCGCTCGGCCTCGGTCCCGGCAAGCTCGAGCGCGACACGGTACTCCTGCGCCGCCGCTTCGGTGCGGCCGAGGCGGCGCAGGAAATCCGCCCTGGTCGCGGGTAGCAGGTGGTAACCGGACAGCGTCCCGGAAGCGGCAAGGGCATCGGCGATCGCGAGCCCGGCAGCCGGTCCCTCGGCCATGCCGACCGCCACCGCGCGGTTGAGCTCCACCACCGGGGCCGGGTGCAGCCGGGACAGCGTGCCGTATAGCGCCGCGATCTGGGCCCAGTCCGTGTCCTCCGGGCGCGCGGCCCGGGCATGACAGGCCGCGATCGCCGCCTGCACCTGATAGCTGCCCGGATCGCGCTGCCGCAGTGCCGCGTCCAGCAGTGCCGTGCCCTCCTCGATCTCGGCCGCGTCCCAGCGGGTCCGGTCCTGATCCTCGAGCAGCACCAGCGCGCCATCGGCGTCCACCCGGGCCGCCCGGCGCGCGTCGTGCAGCAACATCAGCGCGAGCAGCCCGGACACCTCGGGTTCCCCGGGCATCAGCCGGGCGAGCACCCTGGCCAGCCGGATGGCCTCGGCGCACAGCTCCCTGCGCACCAGCGCGTCCCCGGCGGTGGCCGCGTATCCCTCGGTGAACAGCAGATAGAGCACCGCGAGCACCGAAGGGGTGCGCTCGGGAAGCAGGTGCGCCGGCGGCACCCGGTAGGGAATGCCCGCGTGTTTGATCTTCTGCTTGGCCCGGGTGATCCGCTTGCTGATGGTCGCCTCGCCGACCAGGAAGGCGCGCGCGATCTCGGCCGGGCGCAGCCCCGCGAGGGTACGCAGGGTGAGCGCCACCCGCGCCTCCATGGTGAGCGCGGGATGGCAGCAGGTGAACATCAGCTTCAGCCGCTCGTCCGGGATCTCCGCGTGTTCCTCGCTTCCCGGGGTTCCCGGTTCGTGCCACATCGCGGCCACCTCCCGGAGTTTGTCCGCGCCGACGGCCGCGCGCCGCAAGCGGTCGATGGCGGTGTTCCGCGCGGCCGTGGTCAGCCAGGCACCCGGGCGCCGGGGAACACCCTCGGCCCGCCAGCGTTCGAGCGCCTTCGCGAAGGCCTCCTGCACGCATTCCTCGGCGAGTTCCCAGTCCCCGGTCACCCGGATCAGCGTGGCCAGCACCTGCCCCCACTCCTCGCGGAAGGCGGTGCCCAGTGCCTCGTCGGCGGTGCTCACGGGGTGAACATGGGCCGGACCTCGATGCTGCCGTACTTGGCTGCCGGATGCTTCGCCGCGATCTCCAGCGCGGTGTCCATGTCCGGGCACTCGATGAGCGTGAACCCGCCGACCTGTTCTCGCGTCTCGGCGAACGGCCCATCGGTGTACAGGGTCTGCTCCTCGCGCACCCGGACCGTCTTCGCCTCGTTCGGTGGCCGGAGCCCGCCGCCGCCACGCAGCACCCCGCGCTCGGTCATCTCCTCGCTCCAGCCCCCGCAACCGTCCTGGGCGTGCGCCGCCCCGGCCTCGGCGTCCGCACAGACCAACAGCAAATACTGCATCGTTCACGCTCCTCGTTCGGAAATCGGCGTTCGGGAAATCAGTGTTCGGAAATCAGCGGGCGGATCTCGACAACGCCCATGCGCGCCGCCGGATGCCCGGCCGCGATCTCCAGCGCCTCGTCCAGGTCCGCGCAGTCCACGACGGTCAGCCCGGCCAGCTGCTCCCGAGTCTCGGCGAACGGGCCATCGGTGAGCAGCGCGTTCTCCTCGCGCACCCGGATGCTCGTCGCCTCGCAGGGCGGGCGCAGCCCGACACTCTCGCCGAGCACCCCGCGTTCGCGCATCTCGGCCGTCCAGGCCCGGCAGCCCGCCTCGGCGGCCGCGTCCTCGGCGAGTTCCTCGTCCACGCAGAACAACAGTGCGTACCGCAATCGTCTCCTCCGTTCGGTCTTCCGGTTCTCGTCAGGACGACGAACGGGAAGGGGGCCGCCGGGACAGGTGGTGTCACGGTAACCGGAACTTGTCGGTGTCCGGCACTATCCTGGGCGCATGCGATTCGAGGAGCAGCGCGCCTACGCCGAGCCGGGCAAGCTCGGCGCGCTGCCCGCTGCCGAGCTCGCCGGTCGCGGCCCGTTCGCCCGGGACCGGGCACGCGTGCTGCACAGCGCCGCGCTGCGCAGGCTCGCCGGGAAGACCCAGGTCGTCGGCCCGGGGGAGGGGCAGGGGCACGCGGCCCCGCGCACCAGGCTCACCCACTCGCTCGAAGTCGCCCAGATCGGCAGGGAGATCGCCGAAGGCCTCGGCGCGGACCCGGATGTGGTGGACACCGCGGGACTCGCGCACGACATCGGGCACCCGCCGTTCGGGCACAACGGCGAGCGGGCGCTCGACGAGGCGGGCGCGGACTGCGGCGGGTTCGAGGGGAACGCCCAGACCCTGCGCATCCTGACCAGGCTCGAACCGAAGGTGCTCGGCGCGGACGGGCGCAGCTACGGGCTCAACCTCACCCGCGCCTGCCTGGACGCGGCCACCAAGTACCCCTGGCCGCGCGGGCCGGACAGCGCCAAGTTCGGGGTCTACGCCGACGACCTCCCGGTGTTCACCTGGATGCGCGAGGGCGCGCCCGGGACCGCGGTCTGCCTCGAGGCACAGGTCATGGACTGGTCCGACGACGTGGCCTATTCGGTGCACGACGTGGAGGACGGGGTGCTCGCGGGCCGGGTCGAACTGTCCGCGCTCACCGATGCCGCCGAACGCGCCGACCTGGCAAGGCTCGCGGTGCGCAACTACACCGCGATCGATCCGGCCGAGGTGGAGACCGCGGCCCAGGAACTGCTCGCCATCCCCTCGGTGGCCGAGCTCGCCAAACACGGCTTCGACGGGACCCTGCGCGCGCACATCACGCTGAAACAGCTGACCTCCGAACTGGTCGGCCGGTTCGCCACCGCCCCGGTCGCGGCCACCAGGAGCGAACACGGCGCGGCCCCGCTCTCCCGGTACGCGGCCGGGCTGGTCGTGCCCACCGGAGTGCGCGCCGAGGTCGCCCTGCTCAAAGCGGTGGCGCTGCGCTACGTGATGAGCGATCCGCGCAGGCTCGCCCTGCAACGGCGGCAGCGCGAACTGCTCGCCGAACTGATCGCGGCACTGCGCGACCGGGTGGACCGGCTCGATCCGGTGCACGCCGCCGCGCTGCGGGCGGCCGGGAGCGAGGCGGACGGGCTGCGCGTGGTGCTCGACCAGGTCGCCTCGCTGACCGACGAACAGGCACTCGCCTGGCACCGGCGATTCCACCGGGAGCAGCCATGACCGTGCTGACCCGATCGGGCTTCCGCTGTGCTCCTCGGACCGCGGGCGGTCCTGTGATGCTCACGGAAGGCCCGCTCTCATGACCACGACCGAACACGCCCAGCTGGAGCTCGCGCTCGCCCTGCACCGCGCGATCGCCCCCGATCCCGCGCGGCCTGCCTGCTGCTCGCCGCTGTCCATCGCCTCGGCACTCGGCATGACCGCGGAGGCCACCGCCGGCGAGACCCGCGCGCAGCTGCTCGCCCTGCTCGGCGACCTCGACGTGCTGCGCGAACGGTTGCACGTGGCCGCCCGCGCCGAATCCGCCGAGCTGGCGCTGGCGAACACGGTGTGGACCGAGGACCGGGTGGAGCTCTCCGCCACGTTCGTCTCCCGGCTCGCAGGCTGGCCGGACAGCGCCGCCTGCCACGCCCCGTTCCGCACCGCACCCGGCCGGGCACGGGAGCTGATCAACGCGGATGTCGCCGAGACGACCCGTGGCCTGATCCCTGAGCTCATCCCGGACGGCGCGGTCGACGCGGACACCATCGCCGCGATCGTGAACGCCCTGTACCTCAAGGCGTCCTGGGACAACCCGTTCACCGAATCGGCCACCCGTGACCGGCCGTTCAGCGGAGCGGGGAAGGTGCCCACGATGGCGCTGACCCACCGGATGCGCTATGCCGAGTCCGGTGGCTGGCGGATCGCGGTACTGCCCGCGGGCGCCGAGGTGGAGGCCGCGGTACTGCTCCCGGACCGCCCGCTCGCCGAGGCCGAGGCCGGGCTCACCCCGGCCGCGCTCGGCACACTCCTCGAGGAGGCGGCACCGCGGGAGGTGGAACTGCGGCTGCCCCGGTTCGAGGTGCGCGCGCAGAGCTCGCTCTCCGGGGCGCTCGCCGGTCTCGGGGTGCGGGAGATGTTCGGGCCCGGTGCCGACTTCAGCCCGATGACCCGGGCCCGGGTCCTGGTCTCCGAGGTACTGCACGAATCCGTGCTCCGGGTGGACGAGCAGGGATTCGAGGGTGCGGCGGCCACCGCGGTACTGGTCCGGCTCGCCATGGTCACCACGGACCGCCCGATCCCGTTCCACGTCGACCGGCCCTTCCTGTTCCTGGTGCGGGACCGGCGCACGGGGGTGGTGTACTTCCTGGCGAGGGTCGCCAGCCCGGTACCCTAGCGGTATGGCGGGTCTGATCAAGGAAGGCGATATCGCACAGGTCCGCGAGCTCAACCGCATCGAGGACGTCATCGGGGATTACGTCGCGCTGCGCAACGCGGGTGGCGGATCGGTGAAGGGACTCTGTCCCTTCCACGACGAGAAGAGCCCCTCGTTCAACGTCCGCCCGGCACGCGGCCTGTTCCACTGCTTCGGCTGCGGTGAGGGCGGCGACGTCATCGCGTTCATCCAGAAGATCGAGCACCTGGGTTTCGTGGAGGCGGTGCAGCGGCTCGCCGACCGGGCCGGGTACCAGATCACCTACACCGGCGGCGGCACGAGCGTGCAGCGCGAGCGGGGGACCAGGAGCAGGCTGATCGCGGCGCACCGCGCGGCCGCCGAGTTCTACACCGAGCAGCTCGCCTCCGCCGAGGCGGTGACCGCCCGCCAGTACCTCGCCGAGCGCGGTTTCGACGAGCAGGCCGCGCGCACCTTCGGCTGCGGCTACGCGCCCGGCGGCTGGGACACCCTGACCAAACACCTGCTCGGCAGGGGATTCACCATCGAGGAGCTCTACCAGGCGCAGCTGGCCAAGGAGGGACGCCGGGGCCCGATCGACCGGTTCCACCGCAGGCTGCTGTGGCCACTGAAGGACCTCGGCGGCGATGTGGTCGGGTTCGGCGCGCGCCGGCTCTACGAGGACGACCCGATCCAGGCGAAATACCTCAACACCTCGGAAAGCCCGATCTACCGCAAATCCCAGGTGCTGTTCGGGATCGACCAGGCCAAGCGGGAGATCGCCAAGCGCCATCAGGCCGTGATCGTCGAGGGCTACACCGATGTGATGGCCATGCACCTGGCCGGGGTCACCACCGCGGTCGCCTCCTGCGGGACCGCCTTCGGCGAGGAGCACATGTCCGTGCTGCGCAGGCTGCTCATGGACGACGACGCCTTTCGCGGCGAGGTGATCTTCACCTTCGACGGCGACGCGGCCGGGCAGAAGGCGGCGCTCAAGGCCTTCGACGGGGACCAGCGGTTCGCCAGCCAGACCTATCTCGCGGTCGCCCCGGACGGCATGGATCCGTGCGAACTGCGCCAGGACAAGGGCGATGTCGCGGTCCGGGACCTGGTCGCGCGGCGCACCCCGCTGTTCGAGTTCGCCGTGCGCGCCATCCTCGCCGAGCACGATCTCGACTCGGTGGACGGCCAGGTCGCCGCGCTCAAGCGCACGGTGCCGCTGGTCGCCCGGATCAAGGACACCGCGATCCGGGACGGGTACGCGGCGAAACTCGCCTGGTGGTCCGGGTGGCCGGACGAGGCATTCGTGGTCAAACGGGTGCGCGAGACCGCGCGTGGCGGCAGGCAGAGCACCCGTAAACCGAGCGAGCCCCGCGAGGAGACCGAGGCCGCCACCCCGCAGGGACCCGCCCGCCCCGACCCCGCCGACCGGGTGCTCGCCAACCAGCGCGAGGCGCTCAAGCTCGCGGTGCAGTATCCGGAAATGGCCGGTCCCTACTACGATTCGCTGCCCGTGGACGCCTTCACCCACGAGGCCTACGCGGAACTGCACGAGGGCATTCTCGCCGCGGGAGGAGCGGCGAGCGGGCTCTCCGGTGCCGCGCTGAACGAGACCGTCGCCGCCAACTGTCCACACCAGACGGTGCGCTCACTGCTCACCGAGCTCGCCGTGGAACCCTTGCACACCATGGACGAGCCGGATTCCCGGTACGTGCAGAGCATTCTCACCGCACTGCAGAAACGGCTCGTCGGCAGCCAGATCCGGGAGATCAAGTCGAAGCTGCAGCGGATGTCCCCACTCGAGGACCAGGACTCCTACCGGCAGCTGTTCGGTGACCTCGTCGCGCTCGAGCAATGGCACAAATCGCTTTCCGAACAGGCCAGCGGGGTAGTCCTGTGAACCTTGCCCGCCGGATCGCCGCGCGGATCAACGGGACACGGGTTCCCGAATCCTTCGGCGGGAGCCTGGAGGCGGACGAACACGTGCTGGCCAGTGCCGGTTCCGGGCAACGCTGTGTGCTCGTCACCTCGCACGGGCTGTGGCTGCCCGAGGCCGAGGGGGATCGGCGGATCGGCTGGCACCGGATCGCGAAGGCAAGCTGGGAGGATCCGCGGCTCCAGGTGACCGAGGCACGGGCCGCGGAGGTCGTCGAGGGGATCGAGATCCTCGAAGACCTTGCCCCGCAACGGTTTTCCCTGGAATCACCGGGCCGGGTACCGCAGACCGTCCGGCAGCGCGTGGAGCGCTCCATCCTCGAACGGCAGCGCCGCGAGGTCGACGGGGGAGGAGTCTGGTTCGTGCAACGGCGCGAACCGGGCGTGGACGGAATCCTGCTGCAGGTGCGCCCCGATCCGGGCGCCGATCGCGCGCAGGTCCGCTCGCTCACCGCGGGGATCGCGCGGCGGCTGCACGGCTGACCGGCCGGAGGCACACCGATCGGGCACTCGCGGATCACCGCACACCCTGTTACAGTACGCATGTACTGCTACAGTACGAGCGTACTGCTTAGGAGGAGTCATGTGGGATCCCGAGGTCTACCTCGCGTTCGACGACCACCGGGGCCGTCCGTTCTACGATCTGCTCGCCCGGGTTCCCGCGAAGAATCCGCGCGCTGTGGTCGATATCGGCTGCGGACCGGGGAATCTGACCGCGGATCTGCCGCGCCGCTGGCCGGACGCGCGGATCACCGGATTCGACTCCTCCGCCGAGATGGTGGCCGCCGCCGTGGAGCGGGGAGTGGACGCGCGGGTGGCCGATGTGCGCGACTGGACTCCCGAACCCGGCACCGATGTGCTGGTGTGCAATGCGGTGCTGCAATGGGTTCCCGGGCATGAGGACCTGCTCGAACGCTGGGTTCGCGCGCTGGATTCCGCGGCCTGGATCGCCTTTCAGGTCCCGGGCAACTTCGACGCGCCCTCGCACCGGGCGATCCGTGAGCTCGCCGCCGAACAACCCTGGCGCACCAGGCTTTCCGGGCTCGGCCTGCGCGGCGCGGACACGGTGGCCGAGCCCGCGCGCTATGCCGAGCTGCTGCTCGAGGCCGGCTGCGAGGTCGACGTGTGGGAGACGACGTACCAGCAGCGGCTGCACGGTGCGGATCCGGTGCTGGACTGGGTGCGCGGCACCGCACTGCGCCCGATCGCCGAGGCGCTCGATGAGCGGGAGTTCACCGAGTTCCGCGCCCAGCTGGCGCCCCGGCTGCGGGCCGCCTACCCGGCGCTGCACGATGGCAGCACGCTGTTCGCGTTCCGACGCATTTTCGCGGTCGCCCGTGTAGGGTAGGCGAATGGATGACCGCGTCTGGACGACACAGCTCACGCCGCTGCGTTTCCTGCGCCGCAGCGCGGACGTTTTCCCGGAAAAGCAGGCCATCGTCTACGGTGACCGCTCGCTGAACTATCGCGAATTCGCCGGGGAGGCCACCCGGATCGCCAATGCCTTGCGGGCTTCCGGAATCGATGCGGGCGACCGGGTCGCCTATTTGCTGCCGAATATCCCGGAAATGCTCATCGCGCATTTCGCGGTGCCGTTGGCCGGTGCCGTTCTCGTGGCCATCAACACCCGGCTCGCCGCCGAGGAGATCCGGTACATTCTCGACCATTCCGGGGCGAAAATACTGGTCGTGGATTCCGCGCTGTACGGCGGTATCGTGCCGATCGCCGAGGAATTGCGCACCGTCACCGAGATCGTCACGGTCACCGATCCGGCAGCCCCCGGGGAAGGCTCCCCGGTGCCGTACGAGCGGTTGCGGGACCGTGGATCGGAGCGGCCGCTCGACTGGACCGTGGACGACGAGAACACGACGATCGCGATCAACTACACCTCGGGGACGACCGGGAAACCGAAAGGCGTGCAGTACACCCATCGAGGTGCCTATCTGAATTCCTTCGGCGAGATCGTGCATTCCACGCACACCCCGGAAAGCGTCTACCTGTGGACGTTGCCGATGTTCCACTGCAACGGCTGGTGCACGCCCTGGGCGGTGACCGGGATCGGCGGCACCCACGTGTGCCTGCGCGAGGTGCGCGGCGAGGTCATCTGGGAGCTGATCGAGCGGCACCGGGTCACCCACCTCAACGGCGCACCGACCGTGGTCACCACGGTGCTCAACGCCAAGAGCGCTCGCCCGCTCGACTATTCGCTCATCGTGACCACCGCGGGTGCCCCGCCCGCGCCGACCACGATCGGGCAAGCCGAACGGATGGGGCTGCGGATCGTGCACGTCTACGGGCTCACCGAGACCTACGGCCCGTATTCGGTGAACGAGTACCAGCGCGCGTGGGACGAGCTCGAACCGCAGGCGCGCGCCCGCGAACTCGCCCGGCAGGGGGTCGGGATGCTGCAGGCCGACCGGATGCGAGTGGTCGGCGAGGACATGGAAGACGTGCCCGCGGACGGTGCCACGATGGGGGAGATCGTGATGCGCGGGAACAACGTCATGTCCGGCTACTACCGGGATCCCGAAGGAACCGCGAAAGCCTTCGCGGGCGGCTGGTTCCATTCCGGGGACCTCGGTGTCGTGCACCCGGACGGTTATGTCGAACTGCGCGATCGCGCCAAGGACATCGTCATCTCCGGTGGGGAGAACATTTCCACCATCGAGGTCGAGCAGGCGATCGTGGCGCACCCCGCGGTCCTCGAGGCGGCCGTCGTCGGGGTGCCGGACAGCACATGGGGCGAGTCACCGAAGGCGTTCGTCGTGCTCGCCGAAGGGAAGAGCGCGACCGGGGAGGAGATCATCGAACACGTGAAGGCCACGATCGCCCGGTACAAGGCACCCAAGGAAGTGGACATCGTCACCGCGCTGCCGAAGACATCCACCGGCAAAGTGCAGAAGTTCCAGCTCCGCTCCTAGCGCACGGCCGCGGCCACCGTCAGCGTTCCCGCCCGGGTGTCCAGTACCGCCTCGGTGCCGAGCGGGATGGTCGGCGGGTGGAAACGGTGCCCGGCCGGGATTCCGCCGAGCACCGGAACACCGAACAGGGACAGCCGGTCGCGGAGCACATCGGCGATCTCCCAGCCGCCGAGGCTCGGGTCTCCGTGATCGCGTTCGAAACCGGGGAACTGGCCGAGCACCACCCCGCGCAGCCCGCGTACCTCGGCGCAGCGGGACAACTGGGTCAGCGCGCGGTCCACCTCACCGAGCCCGGTCCCACGCTGATGCTCGAGAAACAGGATCGCCCCGGCCAAACTCGGCAACCCGGCCCCGGCTTGCGAGCGCACCGCGTCCAGATTCCCGCCGAGCAGGGTGCCGCGCGCGGTGCCCTCGACCGTCACCGCGGCGCTCGGCTCGCCCGGATCCCGGCGCACGGTCACCGGATCCGTTGTCATCAGCGCGTTCCGCAGCGCCCGCGCCGATTCCGGGCCCGACCAGCTCGCGTCCCAGTTCGCGAACGGCCCGTGCAGACCGGCGAGCCCGCAGCGGGACCACAGCGCCAGATGCAGGTGCGTGATATCGCTGAACCCGACCAGTGGTTTCGGATCGTCTTGCAGTGCAGCGGTTTCGAGTAGCTCGGTGATCCGGTACGCGCCCTTGCCGCCCCTGCTCGCGAACACCGCGCGCACCCCGGGATCGGCGAGCGCGTCGTTCAGGTCCGCGGCCCGCTGCTCGTCCCGGCCCGCCAGATAGCCCCAGCGGTCGAAGACATGCGTGCCGAACTCCACCCGTAGTCCCCAGGAGGAGAACACCTCCGCGCCGCGCTCGACCCCGGCACGGTCCGGCGGGCTCGCCGGGGACACGATCCGCACCCGGTCGCCCGGGCGCAATCGCGGTGGCAGCAGGGAATTCACCTCAGTGCGCGACCCACGGGCCGACCCCGCCGATCCGCTCGACCGAGTAGCGCACGATGTAGCCGGGTCCCTGGGGCGCGGGGAATTCGGTATCCGGTCCCATGTAGACCTTCGCCAGATCGTCGAGCAGATTCCAGGCCCGGTCACTGGGCTCGACCCGGGCCCTGGCCCGCAGGCTCGCGTACTCGTTCAGGAAGACACCGGGGGTGCGCGGAGCGGTGAACGACAGCACGACGCGCGGATCCCGTTCCATATTGCGCACTTTCCGGTGCCGCGTCATGTGCCCGCTGACCAGTTCCTCGCCGTCCAGGCCGATCCAGATCACCGTCACCTGCGGGCTGCCGTCGGCGTTCACCGTACTCAGGTGCACGAGCGGGCCGGTCGCCAGCAACTCCCGCAGTTCGCCCGGCAGGGCCACGGATTCCGTCATGCCGCGATCCTAGCGATCATCCGGGTTCCGATGGGACTGTTCGGCGCGGCGGGGATAACCGGGTGTGCCGCGGCGATCCGTGGTGTCCTCCGTGGCCGTGCTGTAGAGCCGGATCGCGATACCGTCCGGATCGAGGACCTGCACCACCCAGCCCTGGGTGCCCTCTCCGGGCGGGGTGTGCTCCACCCCGAGCCGCGCCAGCCGGGCAGCCCAGGCCCGCGCGGCCGCCCGGTCGGGTATCGCGAAGCAGATCGGGTCGAAACCGCTCGCTCCGCGTGCGGCGGCCGGATTCTCCCGCAGTGCCACGGTGATTCCGCCGATCTCGCCCGCCACACCGCGCACCGTGCCGTCGGCATCGGGGAACTCGATCCGTACCCGATAGTCGAACACCTTCTCGTACCACGCCCTGCTGACCGCCAGATCCGAGACCGGGATCTTCAGGTGGTGGATTCCGCTGATCACCGCGGTGTTCTCGGCCATGGGAGCGGATCAGTACTCGTCGCGGGAACGGATCCAGGACATCGTCGGATCCTGGGGCCAGCCCTCCGGCGAGTCCTCCCACTGCTCCTGCCTGCCGTACGGGGTCAGGTCCAGCAGGTTGAAATCCATCCGGAGCCGGTCGACCCCGCGCGCGGTGGTGTAGTAGGTGCGGAACACCTCGTCGCCGTCGCGGAGCAGCACGCTGATCCCGAACATCTCGCCGAGGCCGAGATCGGCGTAGAAATCGTTGCCATGGGCGGAATACCAGGGCACCGTCCAGCCGAACCGGCGGCGCAGCACCTCGATATCGGCCTGCGGTGCGGGCGACATCAGGATCAGCGTGGTGTCCCTGGCGTTGAGGTGCGACTGATCGGCGAGGTTGTCGGTGAACGAGGAGCACCCGCTGCACACCGAGTCCTGTCCCGGCCCCAGCATGAAGTGGTAGATCACCAGCTGACGGCGGCCGTCGAACAGGTCACCGAGGGCGACCGTGCGGCCGTCCGGCGCGGTGAACGGGTAGTCCGTGCGCAGCCGGACCATCGGCAGCCGCCTGCGTTCCGCGGCCAGCGCGTCCAGGGCGTGGGTGAGCTCCTTCTCCTTGACCAGCAAGGCATCGCGCGCAGTCTGCCATTCCGGAGCGGAGACGACGGATGGACGGTTCATGGCTTGCTCCCTCCAGGATTGTTCCCCCAGGGAACGAACGATAGCGCACTCAGTTCCCTGAGGGAACCCTTGTGTTCTAGGATTCGGGCATGCAGCGCACCCAGTTCGGCACCATGGCGTGCTCGATCGCCCGCACCCTCGATGTGATCGGTGAGCCGTGGTCCCCGCTGATCCTGCGGAACGTCTACGTCGGGATGACCCGCTTCGAACAGATCCAGCAGGACCTCGGTATCTCCCGCAAAGTGCTGGCCGAGCGCCTGAAGGGGCTCGTCGGTAACGGCATCCTGGAACGGCGCGAGTACTCCGAACGCCCGCCGCGGCACGAGTACGTGCTCACCGCGAAGGGCACCGAACTGTGCGATCTGCTGCTGGTCATGGTGCGCTGGGGAGACCGCTGGACCGCGGGGGAGGCGGGGCCGCCGGTGCTGTACCGGCACCACGCCTGCGGAGAGATCAGCCATGTCGAACCGCACTGCTCGGTGTGCGGTGCGCCGATGCACGCCACGGACCTGGACCTCCTGCCCGGCCCTGGCCAGGCGGCCTAACGCGGTGCGCTCCGGAACGGGCCCGCGGTCCGGAGGCCGAGTACGAGGATGAGCGCGCCCGCGCCGGTCATGATCCACCAGGAGATCCGGTTCGCGGTCAGGAAACCGGCCTGCACCGGCCCAGTGGTGGCCGAGCTGAGGATCGAGCCGAGCACCGCGACGCCGAGCGCGGTGCCGATCTGCCTGCTGGTCGCCGCGACCGCGGCCGCCGTGCCCGCCTGCGCGGGTGGCATCCCGGACAGGGCGGTGCTGACGATCGGTGAGTTCACCATGCCGAGCCCGATACCGAGCAACAGGTACGCCGTGACCAGGTATCCGATGCTCATGGTCGCGGTGAGGCCGGTGAGCAGGAGCGTGGCCGCGACCATGGCCGCCCCGGCGATCATCAGCGGCAGGCGGGCGCCGATCCGGCCGGTGAGCCAGCCGGAGATCAGCGCGAAGACGCCGTTGGCGCCCGCCATCGGGAGCGTGAGTATCCCGGCGTAGAGCGCGGAGAAACCGCGCACCGACTGCAGATACAGGATGTTGAGGAACAGGAATCCGGACAGCACGGCGAACGCGGCGAGCGCGATCACGATCGCCCCGGAAAACGGGCGGGAAGCGAACAGGCGCGGGTCGAGCAGCGGCTCGTCCCTGCGCCATTCGTGCCGGACGAAGAACACGCCGGTGGCCAGGGCGACCGTGAAACACCCGAGGATCGGTGCGCTGCCCCAGCCGGAACGCGGGCCCTCGATGATCCCGGAAACCAGTGTTAGCAACAGGATCGTCATCGCGAGCTGGCCGAGCGGATCGAGCCTTCTTGCGTGCGGTGCCCTCGACTCGGGCACGAACGCGGCGACGAGCAGGATCGCGAGCCCGGCGACCGGAACATTGATCCAGAACACCGCACGCCAGCTCACCAGGTCCACGAGCATTCCGCCGAGCACCGGCCCCAGCGCCATGCTCAGCCCGATCACCCCGCCCCACACCCCGATCGCGTTCGCCCGTTCCCGCGGTTCGGGGAAGGTGTTGGTGATGATCGAGAGCGCGACCGGGTTCAGCATCGAGCCACCGATCGCTTGCAGCGCACGGAATCCGATCAACGGACCGGTGCCCGGCGCCAGTCCGCACAGCAGCGAGCCGAGGCTGAACAGGAGCAGACCGGCCTGGAACGTGCGCTTACGCCCGATCCGGTCCGCCACCGAGCCGGACAGGATCAGCAGGCTCGCCAGGACGATCGTGTAGGCATCGATCGTCCACTGCAATTCCGAGAGCGAGGAACCGAAATCCCGCCGGATCGCGGGCAGCGCCATATTCACGATCGTGTTGTCCAGGGTGACGATGAACAGGCTCATACAACAGATCGCGAGAACGAGCCACCGCCGACCGTTCATCAAGGCGCATTCCTTTCACCAGCACGGCGAGCCCCACCGTAACCAGAGAAATCGGCGCTGCGCCGAGACAAATCTCATTCGAGAGATTCGGTACGAAATGCGGTCATCCGGCCGGATCCGGGGCGACGCCGGTGAGTTCGGCCGTGAGGTCCCAGAGCCGCCGGGCCGTTTCCGGGTTCGCGGCACTGTGCGGAATACGCGCTCGTCCGGTGCCGCCACGGATCTCCATCGGGCCGGAGGGCCCGTAGTACTCGCCGCCGTCCCCGGCGGTCACGGCACGCAACAGCGGCAGCGCCCCACTCTCGACCGACTGCGCGATCAGCGGATTCAGCGCCCGCAGCAGGGCGGTCGCGCGCGGACCACCGCTGCGGGTGGCGTTCGGGAACAGTTCGGTCCGCGTCATGCCCGGATGCGCGGCGACACTGCGCACGGTTTCCCCGGCCGCGCGCAGCCGCCGGTCGAGCTCCAGTGCGAACAGCAGATTGGCCTGCTTCGACTGCATGTACGCGGTATAGGCCCGATAGGGGCGGCGCTGGTAGTTCGGATCCGCCAGATCGAGGCCGCCGCCACGCGCCGCGATACTGCCGACGTGCACCACCCGGGCTGCCTCGGCGCCGCGCAGTGCGGCCATGAGCAACCAGGTCAGCGCCGCGTGGCCCAGATGGTTGGTGGCGAAGGTCGACTCGAACCCCTCGGTGGTGCGCCGCAACGGGGGCCAGGTGATTCCGGCGTTGTTGACCAGGCCGTCGAGGCGATCGCCGGTCCGCTCCCGGATCTCTCCGGCGGCCGAGCGCACCGAGGGCAGCTCCGCGACATCCAGGCGCACCAGCTCCCCGCCCGGAACCTGCCGCACCGCTTGCGCGCCCCGCGATTCCGAGCGGCAGGCGAGGAGAATCCGGGCACCGTGTTCACCGAGTACCCGAGCCACCCGGAGGCCGAGGCCCGAATTCGCCCCGGTCACCACGAATGTCCGTCCCGACTGGTCGCCGATCGCTCGCTCGCTCCAGTTCATGCCCCGCAGGCTACCGAACGTCCGGGACCGGTCCCGGAAAGCGAGCCTATGGTCCCGCGGGTGACTACTTCGAGGATGTTCCGATGGACTTGCGCGGCAGGAGGTACGGTGCTCGCCGCGCTGGTGACGAGCGGTTGTTCGGGCGGGGCGGGAACCGCGCAGGCACCGCACAGCTCCGCGGCGCCGAGCACGAGCAGCAGCCCGCCCAGCCGGTCCGCGGCCCCGTCCAGTGTGGCGCCTACGGCGGCGGACGGTACGGACTACGCGGCCTGCGCCGGCCGAAGCTGCGAGGTGCAGGTCTCCGCTCCGGTGAAGATCCGGGTGGGTGGCTCAGCGCCAGGCAGACTGGCCGTGACGAAGGTCCGGGCCGACAGCGTCGATATCGATCTCACCCTGAGCGACGGCGGGGGAGGCAATGGCACACTCAAACCCGGCTGCTCCACCTTCGTGTTCCACTCCTCGGGTGGCGGATCGGGCACCCTCGGAGGATCGGGGAGCCTCGGCGGATCGGGCACCTTCGCGAGCCCCGGCCAGGGCTGTGGCACCGAGAAGCCCACGGCCGAACCCGGTGCGGTCACGGTGCAGCTGCCGGCGATCCAGGATGGGAAGGCGATCCTGCGCATCGTGACCGGTTGATCCGTCCGCTGGCTCGCCCGTCGTAGTGCGATTGGGCCATTCGGCCCAACTTCGCCCGGGTGCGAAACGGCCGGGCCTGCTTGACCGATACCGAGTGATGATGGCGGGTTCGAACACGAGCGACGCACGGCGGCTGGGCCCGCGGAGGGCGGCGCGCGCGGAGTACGCGCAGTGTCAGCGCTGGGAGTGCGAGGCCCGCCTGCGCAGCCTCGAACGGGAACTCGCCGCCGAACGCCGCCGCCGGGCAGCCCTCGAACGTGCGCTCGCGGAGCCCGGGAAATCCAATGTTCTCGCCGTTCTCGCGCTGGTGTTCGGTGCGCTCTCGATTGTTTTCGGTCTGCTGCCCTATGTTGGCATCGTCGGTTTTCTCTTCGGGGTCGCCGCCGCGGTACTCGGCGCGATCGGCGTCGAGAAATCCGCGGACCGCCGGACCTCCGGTGCGGGCGCGCTGTGCGGGGTTTCCGGGATAGTCATCGCACTGCTGATGGTCATTCTCGTCTACTGAACCGGAACCGCAGGCAGTGGTGCCCGCTCGACACGACGGTTCCGGCCTCCGTGCCGCCGAGACGGCGCAGCAGGGCGATCGAGGCCACGTTGTCCGGCAGGACGAAACCGAAGACCACCTGCAGGCCGAGCCCATCGAACGCCCAGTCCAGGCAGGCGGCGCCGGCCTCCCGTGCTATTCCGCGGCCGTGGCACCGCGGTGCGAGCGCGAAACCGAGATCCGTGCCGTGTTCGGGGCGGTGCCGCAGCCCGGCCCGGCCCTGGAACTCCCGCGTCGCGGCATCCCGCACCGCGAACTGGCCGAAACCGTGCTCCGCCCAGTGGGTGATGTCGTTGTGGCACATGGTTTCCGCGTCCGCCCGGGTGCCCGCTTGGCGAGTGGCCAGCCACCGCATCACACTGTCCTGGCTGACGACGGCCTCGAAGAGCTCCGTGCTGTCGCCCGCGCTGATCGGTTCCAGAACCAACCGCGGGGTCCGCAGGATCGGCCCGACCGCTTCGCTCACCGTGTGCCCCTTTCCCCGGAAGACGCGATCCTATCGGGACTGCGTGTCGTTCCTGGATCGCCAGAGGCCGATCTGGTTCAAGGTCGGTATCGCTTTCCTCGTGCTCTGTGGCCTGATCTACCCGGGCGTCCTCGTCGTGCTCTTCCTGCCGCTGGACGCCGCCGGCAAGGCGGCCATCATCGGCGGGATGGCCGCCTTACCGACGAGACGTGCACCGTCCTCGGTGTCGCGGGCGTCGGGAAAGAGAAGCCGTCCGGGCGATCAAGGCCCGATTCGGGCTCACCAGGCGCAGCGCGATCGGGTGGACGGCAAGGCGCCGCTCGCGAAAGGTTTGGCCGATGGTCGCCGACGAGACGACGGATGGGCGCCCTGGCCGCGCGAATCAGCCAGCTCTTCGTGGGCCCGTGGATCCAACCGGAGCGGAACACCACCTCCAACGAGCCGGCCGAGGGGATCGGCGTCGCACAGGGCGCTATCAGCCAGCACCTCGCGCGATTGGAGAACGAGAAGTACCCCTCCGGACAGCGAAGCCCGCAGGACGGGCGAGTCCACGTGTTCCGGCTCGAGAAGCGCGGACGGCCCTCCGGCGGGTTGTGCGCCGCTACGACCGGGAACTTTCGGCAGTCCTCGAAGACCCGTTTCAGCTTCTCGAGAGCGGATTCGATGATAGGTGGCGATTGCTGCATCGCCGGTCGCCGGATGAGCTTCACTACGATTAAAGAATCGGTGATGCAGGCCGGGATCAGCGCGCCGCGAATTCGAGGCCGGGATGTGGCGCAGGGCGGTGGCAAGCCGCGATCAAGGTCCGCTACCTCGCTGCCCGGCATTTCGTCGAAACGAAAGCAGGTGACCGCAACCAAGTAGCCCCACGCTGGAAAGGCCCGTTATTTGAGCGCCGGCACAAGGACACGCCAGGCGACGACTGTACGGCCGCGCCAACCTCGATCTCCTCCGAAAAGGCATCCTTCTCGCACGACCCAACTTCACGGAAAGTACGCCAGAGCCGATAATCGGAAAATCCCGCGTCCACCCAAGGACATACTGGACCCGGGGCGATTTTAGGGGAAGGCCCTGCTGCGAGCCGTGCTGAAGACTCGGTCATCTGATTCCCCGATGATCTCACCTCTGGGCTGCTGACGCTCCCAGGATCTGCTCGTGCTCGTCGACGATCGAACCTAGTATTCGGATCATGACACGGTATGTCGACGAGGATCTGCATGGTGTGGAGTTCCGCGAGTGCGACCTGACCGGGGCACGTCTGATCGGCGTAGTCATGCAGGATGCCGTGATCGACGGGCTCATCACCAACCTCGTGGTGAACGGTGTCGAGGTCACCGAGTACGTCGAAGCAGAGCTCGACCGGCGTCATCCGGTGCGGTCGCTGATCCGCTCCGAGGACCCTGCCGATCTGCGCGAGGCATCGCGTCAGCTCCATGCCAGCTGGGCCGACACGATCGGCCGAATCCGCCGTACGCCCGGTATCGAGCGCCGCAGCGTGAATGACGAGTGGTCGGCGGTGCAGACCATGCGCCACCTGGTCTTCGTCCATGACTCGTGGTTCCGCCGCTGTTGCCTGGGCTCGACGGAGCTGTTCACGCCGATGGGCATCGGGACGACCCTCGAGCCCTACCGTGAAGCGCACGGGCTCGACCTCTCGCTAGATCCGGCTCTCGACGAGATCGTGAGTGTGTGTGCGGCACAGGCTGCCGAGCTCGAGTCCTGGCTCGACCAGGTCACCGTTGAGCAGCTCGCGGCGCGAGCGCCGGTGCCCGACGACGATGTCTGGCCGCCGTACGCCCGGGGCCGCTCGGTTCGACAGTGCCTCAGCACGGTGCTCAACGAGACCTTCGAGCACCACCGCTTCTGCGTCCGCGACCTCGACCTGATCGAGGCACAGGACGCCGATTAGGGCCGGCTACCGACCAAGCATCTCGAGGATGCGGGCATCACTGACCGTCTGCGCGGTGCCGAGCTGCTGGGCCCAGAATCAAGCGGCCAAAGCCAGCCAACCCGCGGACACAGGCAGAACGACATGTCACCGCGCAGAGGACAACCGGGACAGGGCTGTTCTACCTCAATGCCGTTGGCCTCCATGCAAGTGCCACACGGACATTCTGGTCGCCGATCTTCTCCATCTGGTGCGGGTGCGTCGGGCCGGCTGGTTGCACGTTGCCACCCATTTGCCACCTCGCGAGGAAGAAGCGCCAGTCGCCGCGGTGCTCGACATGGACCGCTTTCGCAGGTTTGCGGGAGGGATGAAGGTAGTGGGGCAGGCCGGACTTGAACCGGCGGCCAAGGGATTATGAGTCCCCTGCTCTGACCAACTGAGCTACTGCCCCGTGGTGTCTCCGGCGGGCCAGGTTACACGGCTGTGCCGGGTCGCGGCAGGATGGCCTGGGTGCATCCACCAGGGATAGCTTATGGTTGACGGTCGTCATATCCGCGACATAAGCTTCCGGCAAAACGGGCAACGGGGCTTGGTGAGGCGATGGGCTACCGGATTGACGGTATCGATCCGCGGTGTGCGGCGCTGTTGGTGATCGATATGCAGAACGATTTCCTGTTGGAGGGTGCTCCACTGGAGGTGGCGCAGGGCCGGGCGATGATGCCGGTGGTGAACGGGGCGATCGCGGCGGCCCGTGCCTCCGGGATGCCGGTGTTGTTCACCCGGCACGCGCACAACCGGGACGGCACGGACATGGGCATGTTCGCCCGGATCTATCCGGCGGTGGCGGAACGTACCGCACTGATCGATGGCACTCCGGGAACGGAGCTGTACGCGGATCTGGACCGGTCCCCGGAGGAGCCGGTGCTGGCGAAGACGCGGTACAGCGCGTTCCACGGTACGGATCTGCGGGACCGGCTGGCCGGGGTGCGCACGCTGGTGCTGTGCGGGGTGACGACGGAGGACTGTGTGCAGGCGACCGCGCGGGATGCGATGTTCCTCGACTTCGAGGTGCTCGTGCTCTCGGATGCGGCGGCGACCTACGACCACCCGGACGCCGGTCAGGGTGGCATGTCCGCGGACGAGGTGCATGCGGCGACGCTGGTGGTGCTCGCACAGTCGACCGCGGATGTGCGCACGGCCGAGGAGTTCGCCCGGCTATGCGGCGGGGTAGTCGGGGAGCCCGTCGTCCTTGGCGAGTGAACCGCTGCCGCTGACCAGCATGCGCTGCATGAGGGAGTGCCTGAACAGGGTGTCGCGCAGCCACAGCCCGGACGCGCTGGCCGGGGCGAGGAACCGGCCCGGGCTGGCGGCTCGTTGCCAGCGTCCGGCGAACCGCCACATGCGCCGTTCGTAGGCGCTGAACGCGGTGCGGTGGTCACCGCGAGCCGCGGCGAGTTCACCGGCGAGCACGTAACCGCCGACGATTCCGGTCCCCACTCCCATGCCGCCGAGGGTGACACCCCAGGCGGAGTCGCCGAGCAGTGCCACGCGTCCCTCGGTCAGGTAGGGGACCGTGACCTTGCTGATCGAGTCGAAGTACAGCTCGGGAGCGTCCTCGAGGGTGGCGAGCAGGTCCGGAACATGCCAGCGCATTCCGGCGAATGCGGTACGCACGAAGGATTTCTGCCGTTCGATATCGCGGAGGCCGTAGCTCAGCGCCGGAGCGGTGAAGGCGAACATGGTGCCCGCCCGCTTGGCATCGCGATGATCGGCGGCGACGCTCGCCAGCCGTCCGGGAGTGTTGTACATCCGCGAGATCGTGTCGAATCCCTCGTCGTTGGGCAGGTCCCACCCGGCGAGGTAGTAACCGAGGTGGTGCACGAAGTTCGTCTCCTGCCCGAACACGAGGCGGCGGACACCGGAATGGATGCCGTCCGCACCGATCACGAGATCGAAGGTGCGCGCGGGCGCCGATTCGAACTCCACCCGGACCCCCGCGGAATCCTGGTGCAGCGCGGTGATCGTTTCGCCGAAGAGGTACTCGGTGGTGTCCGTGCTGCGTTCGTACAGGACACGGGACAGGTCGCCGCGGTGCACCTCGAGGTCGCCGCCGCAGAACTCGGCGGGCAAGCGGTAGCGCTCGCGGTCGTGCTCGTCGACGACGATCTTGGCGCCGCCACCGGTGCGTACCGCGCGCAATTCGTCGAGCACGCCCATCCGCTCCAGCACCGAGAAGTGCGTGGGTCCGCGGAAGTCGACGGTGAACCCGCTCTCCCGGAGGGCGGGCGCCAGTTCCACGACGGTCGTCCGTGCGCCGTGCACCCCGAGCCAGTAGGCGAGCGCGGGGCCGGCCACACCGGCACCGGAGACGAGTATCCGGAGATGGCTCAACGCGGAAGTGTTCATATCGCTCCGATCAAAACTGTTTCCCTCAGACACAGTGTACGATAGACGCAGTTTCACCGGACCGCAAGGACGATCGAACGAGCAGGGAGTGCGCATGGGTACCGAGGAGGCCACGGCCTTGCTGTGGGAGGGCCTTGCCGCGCCGAAGCGCGGTCCCCGGCCGACCCTTCGGCTGGACGCGATCGCCGGGGAGGGGATCGCGCTCGCCGATGCCGAGGGGATCGACTCGGTCACCATGCAGCGCGTGGCCGCCGCGCTCGGGGTGACCAAGATGGCGCTCTACCGCTACGTGCCGGGCAAGAACGAACTGGTCGCGCTGATGACCGATATCGCGATCGGAGAACCGCCCCGGCTCGCGGAGGTCGAGGGCGGCTGGCGGCCGCGGCTGTATGCCTGGGCGCTGCGCATGAGTGAACGGTTCTGGCGGCACCCGTGGACCCTGCGGACGACCGTGGGACGGCGCCCCTTCGGGCCGAACGAGCTCGGCTGGCTGGAGGAGTCGGTGGCCGCGCTGGACGGAACCGGGCTCGAGGGCGGGGAGAAACTCGACGTGGCGGCGACACTGTCCGGACATGTGCGCTCGCTGGTCCAGCAGGGAGTGGCGCGGGTTTCCGAGGACGGCATCGAGGGCCGGTTCACCGCACTGGTGCGCGGTCGCGAGGAGCGCTTCCCCGCACTGCTGGCGGCGATGAAGTCGGCCGAGACACACGACAGCCAGAACAAGGCGTTCGAGTTCGGGCTCGAGCGGATCCTCGACGGTGTGGGTTCCCTGCTCGAGCAGCGGGCCTGATCAGTCCTCGAGTTCCCGTTCGATCCACCGGCACAGCACGTCGACGACGTATTCCCGTTCGGCGCGGTCGAGTGCGCGGCCCTTCGGGATGCGGTGCCAGGTGCGCAGGCAGTTCCGGCAGCAGGTCGCCGTCGCGTGCTGGGCGACGAACACCGGGTGCCCGCGGTAGGGCGTCTGCTTGCCGTCCTTGCGCGGTTCGGCGGGGGCGAGCCGTTGTGCGATGAGGTCGTGCGCGTGCATGCGGATCGTTGCCGACGCGGTGAGTTCGGCCTTGGCGCGATCCGGGCCGCGCAGCTGGAACTTGGCGCGGAACGGTTGCCGCGCCAGGCGGTTCAGCAACTCGTCGTGGGATTCGCCGGACATGAGAACTGTCCTTCGCAAAAGGGTGGAGCTCCCCGGACTGGACTCGAACCAGTAACCCTTCGGTTAACAGCCGAATGCTCTGCCAATTGAGCTACCGGGGATTGCTCTTTCGTCGCGGCTCGCCGTGACGAGTAGTAACTCTAGCGCATGCCCGATCGGCGCCTCGAGAGGACCCCCGCACACGCGGGGCGCACCGGGACGGCAGCGAGCTGACATGGGAGAATGGTCGTCCAGCTGTGGTGAGTCGGATGAGGGTGTGTTGGTGATGCGCGTGTTCGTGCTCGGGGTCGCGGTCGGTTATGTGCTCGGTTCGCGGGCGGGAAGGGAGCGCTACGAGCAGCTGGTGCGCGCCTACCGCAGGGTCGCGGATCATCCGGCGGTGCAAGGCGCGGCCGGGGTGGTCCGGGCGAAGCTGGGGGAGCGGTTCGGCGGGGAGCGGCAGCAGGGCGGCTGAACAGACACGTTCTTCACGCGGGGCGGTTACGGTGTGCCCGTGTGGTCGAGGCGCGTGCTCGCGCGGCTGGTCTTGGCGGTGGCCGGAGCCGGGCTGCTGGTGTGTTTCGGGGTGGCGGGCGTCGGGCCCGATCCGGATCCCCGGCTGCGCGGTTCGATCGGCGAGGTGCGCACGCTCGAGATTCCCGGCGTGGTGTCGGGGTTCGCCGCCCGTCCGGCGCGGGTGTACCTGCCGCCCGCCTATGATCACAGTCCGGCGGAACGGTTCCCGGTGCTGGAGATGCTGCACGGCGAACCGGGTGATCCGGGGCAGTGGCTGGCCAGTGGCGGGCTCGAACACGTGCTGAACGCCTTCGCCGAACGGCACGGCGGGGTGGCCCCGATCGTGGTCATGCCGGACGACACCGGACCCGATGACGAGACCGGCATGCTGTGCATGGATTCCCGGCTGGGCAAGGTGGAGAGCTATCTCGCGGTGGATGTGCCGGACTGGCTGCGCGCGCATTTCCGGGTGAATCCGGAGATGGCGGTGGGCGGGCTCTCCTACGGGGGCAGCTGCGCGCTGCAGCTGGGGGTTCGCGATGCCATGCGATTCCCGACCTTCCTCGATCTTTCCGGCGAGGCCCCGCAGACCCTCGGCACGGTCACCGGCGCGATCAGGACCGGGTTCGGCGGGAACACGCGGGCTTTCCGTGCGGCGAATCCGCTGGACATTCTTGCGCGGCAGCGGTTCCCGCACAGCGCGGGGTGGTTCGTGGCCGGGGCGCAGGACACCGAGTACGGCCCCGAGGTGCGCCGGGCGGCCGCCGCCTGCGGACGCGCGGGAATGGCGGTGCGGTACGAGACTCCCCAGGGCGGCCATGATTGGAATGTGTGGAATCGTGGATTCTCGGACGCGCTAGAATGGCTTACCGCCCGATTGGGCATCGTTTGATCCCGAACCAACCTTTCGGTGGTTCACGCGTCCTGCTTGTGCGGAATCTTGCGGGAAATCGTGTCGGCGAGGAGAGAAATGACGGACGGTCGAGGAGCCCGTGGGTTCGATCCGGGTCCCGTGCTGCCCGCGGACGTGGTGGAACATGCCAGGACTGCGGGTTCGCTCGACGGAGAGTGGATCTGGATCGCACTGACGGTATTCGCGATCGCCTGTCTCGTCTTTTGGTTTTGGCTTCGTCAACGCAAGGTAAAGAAAAGCATTCTTCTCGTCGGTGTCGTGGTATTCGCATTGCTCGCCGGATTGGCCGGCTTGAATAGTTATGTCGGATATATTCGTACCCCGCACGATCTGGGAATGGTGCTCGCCCGCGGTCCCTCGTTCATCGCCCCGCTCGGCCGGATGATCGTGGACGATACGAACGGCGGCGATCAGGACGATCCGGGTGCGCGCGGGGCCAAGGCGCTGAAGTTCGCCCGCAGCGCGCGGGCGGGCGGGGACCAGCCGCGACTGGTGCGGATCCCGCTGCCCGACCCGGGGCTGACTCCCGGAGCCGGATCGACGAACGTGTTGCTGCCACCGGGCTACGACGATCCGGCCAATGCGAACCGGCGCTATCCGGTGGTGTACCTGATCCACGGTTATCCGGGCGGGACCTCGGACGACTGGTTCACCGCCGGTGACGCCGTCGGCACCATGAATCAGCTCTACAGTCATCACCTGGTGCGCCCGATGATCCTGGTCGGGGCGGACATGACCGCGGGCGATACGGGGACCGATTGGGAATGCCTGAACGTTCCGCACGGTCCGCGGCTGGAGAGTTACCTGACCGAGCACGTCGTCGGGCAGATCGACCACCGGTTCCGCACCCTCGCCGATCGGGGTGACCGGGCGATCGGCGGGATGTCCGGTGGTGGATTCTGCGCGCTGAACGTGGGCCTGCGTCATCTGCCGGAGTTCGCCACGATGCTGATCACCCTTCCCTACGACACCCTCGGAACGGACGCCTCGCTGCTCGGCGGGGACAAGGCGCTGGCGGCCGCGAACGATCCGCGTGCCTACATCCCGCGGATGCGGTTCACCCAGCCGATCGCGGCGATGATCGACGCCGGAATGGGGTCCCGGGTGGATGTGCAGGTCGCCAAGCGGCTCGCCCGCTCACTGCTCGCCAGGGGACAGCGGGTGGCGCTGCGCGAGGAACCGGGCATGAACCACACCTGGAACACCGCGCGCGCCGCGCTGCCGTTCCTGATCGCCTTCGCGGACCAACAGTTCCCCAGAACCACGGACGTGCAGCAGGTCGGAGTACCCGGTCGCCATTAGGATCCCACCGTGACGAGCACAACACCTCCCGTATGGATGAACAGGGCGGCGGCGTTTCTCGCGACGCTGACCGAGATCATGGCGCTGTGCAGCTTCGTGCTCGCCGTGTTCCCCGGTCATGTGCGCTGGCTCTGGCTGCCGGTGAACATCCTGACCGGCGTCTTCTTCGTCCCGGCCGATGCGAGCCTGTTCATGGCGCTCGCGCTCGCCCTGCTCGGGGTCGCGCTGCGCAGGCGCAAACGGGCCGCGCTGTGGGTACTGCTGTTGCTGCAGGGCTTCTGGTCGATCCTCGCGGTGACCTTCCTCGTCACGCTCATCCTGCGCGGTTCCCAGGTGTACGCGGATCTCGAGGTCCGGAAACCACCGATGATCATGCAGTACGTGCTCCCGGTGATGTTCGCCCTGGTGCTCGTGGTGTTCGTGGTGGAGATCCTGCTGCGCCCGGCTTTCCCGGCCCGGCGCGCGAAGGGTGCGTTGCGCCGCGCGCTCGCGCTGTTCGTCGGCGGGCTCGTGGTGGTCACCCTGTTCGGCTGGGGACTGACCGAGCTGTTCCCCGGAAAACTGGAGAACACCTGGGACCGGTTCGCCTGGGCGGCCAACCAGGCGGTCGGCCGGTTGATCTCCCTGCACTTCTTCGGCATCCACGGGATCGGCCCGCGCTGGGTGAGCCTGGTCATCGGGTTCGCCGCGGCCCTCGTGCTGTTCGCCGCGGTCGTGGTGTTCTTCGCCGCGGTGCGCTCCCGGCGGCTGGTGAACCCCGGCGACGAACTGCGCATCCGGGAACTGCTCGCCGAACACGGGGACCGGGACTCGCTCGGCTACTTCGCCACCCGCAGGGACAAGAGCGTGGTGTTCGCCCCGGGTGGCGCGGCCGCGGTGACCTATCGGGTGCTCGGCGGCTGCAGCCTGGCCAGCGGCGATCCGATCGGCGATCCGAGTGCCTGGTCGATGGCCGTCGAGGCGTGGATCGAGGAGGCGCGCCAGTACGGCTGGATACCCTGCGCGCTCGGCGCGAGCGAACGCGGGGCGCGGGCCTACCGGCGCGGTGGCCTCAAGGCGCGCGAGATCGGGGACGAGGCGGTCATCGAGGCGGACCGGTTCAGCCTCTCCGGTCGCGGACGGAAATCCTTGCGCCAGGCCGTTTCCCGGGTACGCCGCTCCGGGTACACCACACGCATCCGGCGGCACGAGGACATCCCGGCCGAGGAGATGACCGAACTGCTCGCCCGCGCGGACGCCTGGCGCGGCGAGGAGACCGAGCGCGGGTTCTCCATGGCGCTCGGCAGGCTCGGGGATCTCGCGGACGGGCGCTGTGTGATGGCCGAAGCCTATGACGCGCAAGGGGAACTGCGCGGGCTGCTGTCCTTCGTGCCCTGGGGACGCGGCGGGCTCTCCCTGGATGTGATGCGCCGGGACCGCGCCGGGGTGAACGGGATCATCGAGTTCCTTGTCACCGAGGTCGTGGCCGCCGCCGGTGGGCTCGGGGTGCGCCGGATCTCGCTCAACTTCGCCATGTTCCGCGCCGTTTTCGCCGAGGGGGAGCGGATCGGCGCGGGGCCGGTACTGCGCGCCTGGCGGGCGATACTGCGCTTCTTCTCCCGGTACTTCCAGCTGGAATCGCTGTACCGGTCGAGCGCCAAGTACGCCCCGACCTGGATTCCCCGCTTCCTGTGCTACCAGAAGGGCCGCCAGCTCGCCCGGGTCTCACTCGTGGCCGGGATGGCCGAGGGATTCGTGCCGACCCGCAGACGATCCCTGCTCGCCCAGCCGGGCAACACCGATCCCGCGTTCCTCGAGCGGGTGGGCGAGATCGAGTCCAGTGCGAATGCCGCCGCCCCCGAACGCCAGCTCGGTGAACAGGTCCGGGTGCGGATGGCCAAACTCAGCGCGCTGGAGAACGAGGGCATCGATGCCTACCCGCCCGCGGAGGTGTCCCCACGGCGGCTGGCCGGGCTGCACGAGGAATTCGCCCTGCTCGGCCCAGATGACCACAGTGGACAGACGGTCACCGTCGCCGGGAGGGTGGTGGCGAAACGGGATTTCGGTGGGCTGTGTTTCATCGTGCTGCGCGACGGGAGCGGGGA
Source organism: Sciscionella sediminilitoris (assembly GCF_000737195.2). GTDB lineage: Bacteria > Actinomycetota > Actinomycetes > Mycobacteriales > Pseudonocardiaceae > Sciscionella > Sciscionella sediminilitoris. Next base: position 53,053 of record NZ_JALM01000010.1, on the reverse strand, counting down.
ACTGCAGGCGATGCTCACCGCGGACCGGCTCGGCCGCGCCGAACTGCGCGCGGTGCGCCGCGGCCTGGACATCGGCGACCAGCTCGCGGCCACCGGTGAGGTGATCACCTCGCGTACCGGCGAGCTCTCCGTTGCCGTGCGCGAGACGCGACTGACCGCGAAGTGCCTGCATCCCTTGCCGGACAAGCGAAAAGGGCTCGTGGACGCGGAGTCCCGGGTGCGCTACCGCTACCTCGACCTGCTCACCGGGGCGAGCGCGGGTGAGGTGCTCCGGCTGCGCGGCACGGTGCTGCGTACGGTGCGGGAAATGTTGCAGGGCAAGGAATTCCTCGAGGTCGAGACCCCGATCCTGCAGCGGGTGCACGGCGGGGCGAACGCACGCCCGTTCATCACCCACCTCAATGCCTACGACGCGCGGATGTATCTGCGCATCGCACCCGAGCTGTACCTGAAGCGGTTGTGCGTCGCCGGGGTGGAGCGGGTGTTCGAACTGGGCAGGAACTTCCGCAACGAGGGCGCGGATGCGACGCACAATCCGGAGTTCACGATGCTCGAGGCGTATCAGGCCTACGCCGACTACACGGAGATGGCCGAACTCGCCCGCACCCTGATCCAGCAGGTGGCCCGCGCGGTCTACGGGAAACCGGTGGTGCGCAGGCGATCCGCGGACGGGACGATGTCCGAAGTGGACATCGCGGGGGACTGGCCGGTGATCCCGGTGTATCGCGCCGTCTCCGAAGCCCTGGGCAGCACGGTCACCCCGGGCACGGACGACGCGAGCCTGCGCCAGGCCTGTCTGGCCGCGGGACTCGAAGTCACCGGGCAGCAGGAGAACGCCGAACTCGTGCAGCTCGCCTACGACAAACTCGTCGAGCCCGGCACCGAATCGCCGACCTTCTACACGGACTTTCCCGCCGCGGTCTCCCCGCTGACCCGTCCGCACCGGGCCGACGAACGGCTCGCCGAACGCTGGGACCTGGTCGCCTTCGGCGGGGAGATCGGCACCGGCTACACCGAGCTCACCAATCCGCGCATCCAGCGTGAGCGGCTCACCGCCCAGTCACTGCGCGCGGCCAGCGGGGATCCCGAGGCGATGGAACTGGACGAGGAATTCCTGCACGCGCTCGAATACGGCATGGCGCCGACCGGTGGCCTCGGCCTCGGCGTGGACCGGCTGGTCATGCTGCTCACCGGAGCGCCGATCCGGCAGGTCATCACGTTCCCCTTCGTGCGCAAGGACATCGGCGTCTGAGCCCGGTACTGCCGGATCGGGCGGGACAGTTCAAGACTTATATTTTCCGGGTTCGTCCCTACGCTTGAACAACCATGGAGACAGAACTCGGCGAGCGAGCGATACGAAGTCTGCGGTGCCTCGAAGCGGGCGACCATGCGGGGATGCGAGCGTTGTGCACGGAGAGCGCCACGGTGTGGCACGACGACGGCACGGGGGAACGGACCCTCGATGAGCAACTGACCCGATTCGCCTCACTGGCCACGACGGTCGATTCGGTGCGCTTCGAGCTGGTGCGGCAGTTCACCAAGGCGAATGAGGTGCTGCAACAACAGGTGCTGCATTTCGAACGGGCGGACGGACAGCGTGGCGGGCTGCACGCCACGATGTATTTCCGGTTCACCGGCGGGCTGATCGAGCGCATCGAGGAGTTCGCCCATGCGTGAGGGCAGGATCTCCGTTCCGGGCGGCAGTGTGTGGTATCGCCGGATGGGCAGCGGCGGGGTACCACTGTTACTCGTGCACGGCGGGCCGGGATACCCGAGTGATCCGCTGTTCGCTGCCTTCGCGCCGCTGGCGGCGGAACGCGAGGTGATCTGGTACGACCAGCTCGGTGTGGGCCGCTCGGACCCGATCGAGGACGAGGCTCTGCTGACCGTGGACCGGTTTCTCGATGAACTCGGCGCGGTGCTCGAAGGCCTGGACCTGCGTCGGCCGCATGTCTACGGGCATTCCTGGGGCGCCATGCTCGGTATGCAGTACGCCGCGGAACGTGATCCCTGCTGGGCCAGTCTGATCAGTGCCAACGGACCGGCGAGCGTACCCCGGTTCACCGGGGAACTCCGGGACCTGCTGGCCGCGCTTCCCGGCCGGGTCCTCGAGCGCACCTATGGCCGGGAACTGCGCGGGCAGACCGACGATCCCGACTACCCGCGCGCGCTGCGGGAGTACCTGCGGGCCTGTGTCGTGCGCACCGGACCCGTCCGGCTGGATGCGGACCGGGTGTGCCCGCGCACCTTCCGGACGCTGATCGGCACGGCCGACTATCACGTGACCGGAACCCTGCGGGACTGGGACATCTTCGACCGGCTCCACCGGATCCGGGTGCCGACGCTGGTCCTCGGTGGCGAGTTCGACGAGTGCGTGCCCGCGCATCTCGCCGCTATCGCGGAGCGCATCCCGGATGCCGAACACCTCACCCAGCCCGGTGCCGCGCATTTCGGGTTCCTGGAGCGGGAACCACTGGGTTCGGAGTACATCCGGGCGATCCGCGACTACCTTGCCCGGGTGGAGGCGCGTTCCTGATCCGGCGGCCACCAGTCCAGTGCCGCGGCCATTCCGCGCAGCACCAGCGAATCGGGGAGCCGGTTGCTGGCCCGCACGAGTGCGTCCCGTGCGGCGACCGCGAACGGGGACCGCAGCCCGGCGATCCGGGATGCCCGTGCGGAGTTCGCGGCGATCGCCCTGGTGCGCGGCACCCGCAGGGCGGAGTATCGCTCCAGTGCCTCGGCGATCGGCCGGTTTCCGCTCAGCAGGGCGGCAAGGGTGGCCGCGTCCTCGATCGCCTGGCAGCCGCCCTGGCCCAGATTCGGCAGCATGGCATGTGCGGCGTCCCCGAGCAGCACGGTGCTTCCGTGATGGAACCGCGCGGGCGGTGGATCGAGCCGGAACAGTTCGTGGCAGAGCAGGTCCTCGCCCGCGGCCGCGATGAGTTCGGGGATCGGCTCGTGCCAGGAGCCGAAGCGCGCGGCGAGCTCGGTATGCGAATCCCAGGCACCGCGCGGTTTCGGCGCCGAGGCGAAACAGTAGGTCGTCCCGGCCGCGAGCGGCATGATGCCGAAGTACTGGCCCGCGCCCCAGGTTTCGCTTCCCGAACACGGCGGTCCACCGGCGGGCAGGACGAACCGCCAGGCGAGCATCCCGTTCGAGCGTGGTGCGCCGTACCACGGGAAGAGCGTTCCGCGCACCGCCGAGTGGATGCCGTCCGCGCCGACGATCAGGTCTCCGGAGAACTCGCCGCGATCGGTGTGTACCACGTTCCGATGTGCCCCGGTGACCCGGATTCCGTTGTGCAGCACCGAATCCGGCAGTGCCGCGAGCAGCACCCTCGTCAGGGCGCCGCGGCGGGCGAGCACGAACGGCTCGCCGAAGTAGTCGCTCACCATCTGCGGATTGCGGTGAGTCAGCCAGCGTCCGTCCGGACTGCGGATCCCGCCGCGGTTCCCGGCGATGCCGAACTCCCGGAACTTCTCCCCGATACCGATCCCGTCCAGCGCGCGCAGGGCGTTGGGTGCCAGGCCGATGCAGGTGCCGAGCGGCTCCGGGGAGGGGGCCCGGTCGAGCACCGTCACCCGCCAGCCCGCGCGATGCAAGCCGACAGCGGCGCACAGCCCACCGATGCCCGCGCCGACGATGACCGCGTGCCGGGCGGTCACAGCTCGTTCGCCATGGCCCGCCCCGCGCTGCGCCCGGAGAACAGGCAGCCGCCGAGGAAGGTGCCCTCGAGCGCGCGGTAACCGTGCACCCCGCCGCCGCCGAATCCGGCCGCCTCACCGGCCGCGTACAAGCCGGGAAGCGGCGTTCCCGAGCCGTCGAGGACCTGCCCGGACAGATTGGTCTCGAACCCGCCGAGGGTCTTGCGGCTGACCAGGTTCAGCCGCACCGCGATGAGCGGGCCCGCCTTCGGATCGCGCAACCGGTGCGGGCTCGCCACCCGGATCAGCTTGTCTCCCGGATACCGCCGGGCCCCGTTGATCGCGGTCACCTGGAGGTCCTTGGAGTACTTGTTGCCGATCTGCAGATCCCTGGTGCGCAGTTCCGCGTCCAGCGCCGCGGCGTCGATCAGCGATTCCCCGGTGACCTTGTTCATTCCCGCGGCGAGTTCGTGCACCGAATTCGCGGTGACGAAATCGGCGCCCTTGCGCAGAAATGCGCCGACCGGTCCGGGCGGGCCGGGAAGCTTGCGCGCCAAGGTCTTCGCGATACTCTTCCCGGTCAGATCGGGATTCTGCTCGGAACCGGAGAGCGCGAATTCGCGTTCGATGATTTTCTCGGTGAGCACGAACCAGGAATAGTCGTATCCCGTCCCGCGCAGATGCTCGAGAGTGGTGAGGGTGTCGAAACCCGGATAGTTCGGCGGGGGAAGCCGGTTGCCCTCCGCGTCGAGCCACAGCGAGGACGGACCGGGGAGAATGCGGATGCCGTGGCCGGGCCAGATCGGCGCGTAGTTCGTGATTCCCTCGACGTAGTGCCACATCCGGTCGGAGTTGATCAGGTTCGCCCCGGCGGCCGCGCCGATCCCGAGCATCCGCCCGTCCACGTGCGCTGGTACCCCGGTGAGCATGGTCGCCGGCGGGGTACCGAGCCGCGACGGCCAGTTCGCCCGGATCAGCTCGTGGTTGGCGCCGATCCCGCCGGAACTGATCAGCACGGCCTGGGCGTGCAGTTCGAAGGAACCGGTCTCGGTGCGCGAACTGCGTTCCCCGCGGGCGGCCCGGCTCGGTTCGAGCACCGCGCCGCGCACCCCGTCCACCGCGCCCGAGGTGGTGCTCAGTTCGTCCACCCGGTGCCGGAACCGGAACTCGAGCAGCCCGGACCGCTGCGCCTCCCGTGCCCGCCGCACGAACGGGGCGAGCACCCCGGGGCCGGTTCCCCAGGTGATGTGGAAGCGGGGGACCGAATTGCCCGCCCGCTCCGCCCAGCCGACCACCGGGAAGAACCGCATCCCCATCTCGTGCAGCCAGGGACGCTTCTCCCCGGCGGCGAACTCGACGTAGGCGCGGGCCCATTCCCGCGGCCAGCGGTCCTCCGCGCGGTCGAATCCGGCGAAGCCGAACCAGTCGTCCATGGCGAGCTCGACCGAGTCCCGCACGCCGAGGCGGCGCTGCTCTGGGGAATCGACGAAGAACAGGCCACCGAGCGACCAGTGCGCCTGGCCGCCAAGCGAAGCCTCCGGTTCCTGATCGAGCACCAGCACCCGCCGCCCCGCGCCGGTGAGCTCGGTCGCCGCGACGAGCCCGGCGAGTCCGGCACCGACGATGATCACGTCCGCGTCCATGCGCGTTACGGTACCCGGTATGAACGGTGCGCATGCGTTGCTCGGTGCCTTGGTGGACGCCGGGGTCGAGGTCTGTTTCGCGAACCCGGGAACCTCGGAGATGCATTTCGTCGCCGCGCTCGACGAGGTCGAGGGGATGCGCGCGGTGCTGGGGCTCTACGAGGGAGTGGTCACCGGCGCCGCGGACGGGTACGCGCGGATGGCCGGGAAACCCGCGGCCACGCTGCTGCATCTGGGCCCGGGAATGGCCAACGGCTGGGCGAACCTGCACAACGCCCGGCGCGCGCATTCCCCGATGATCAACATCGTCGGCGATCACGCCACCTATCACCGGCACCTGGACGCCCCGCTCACCTCGGACATCGCCGCGCTCGCCGGGGCGGTCTCGGTGTGGACGAGGGAATGCGCGTGCACCGAGGACCTCGTGGTGGATGTGGCCGAGGCGGTCGGGGAGGCGAACGGGGCACCGCACGGCATCGCCACGCTGATCCTGCCCGCCGACGTGTCCTGGTCCGAGGGCGGCACCGGACCGGTCGAGGTGCCCGAGACCGGATTGGAACCGGTGCCCGGGCAGACGGTCACCGAGCTCGCCGCCCTGCTGCGCGCCGAGGGCGACCGGGCCTGTCTGCTGCTCGGCGGCGAAACCCTCGGCGAGCAGGGACTGCGCGCCGCCGACCGGATCGCCGCGAACACCGGGGCGCGCGTGTTCGCCGAGCACTTTCCCGCCCGGATGACCAGGGGACGGGGACTGCCGCAGCTCGAACTGCTCGGCTACCTGGCCGAACACGTGCAGCATCAGCTCACCGGATTCGAGCACCTGGTGCTCGCCGGGACACCCGCCCCGGTCTCGTTCTTCGCCTACCCGGGAAAACCGAGTGAGCTCACCCCGGAGGGCGCTCGGGTGCACACCCTGGCCACGGTGGCCCAGCAGGGCACCGCGGCACTGACCGCGCTGGCCGAGCTCACCGGGGACCCGGCTCCGGAACCGCCGATCGCGCCGGTGCCCGAACTCCCCGAGGGTGCGCTCACCCCGGCCGCGTTCACCGATGTGATCGCAGCGCTGCTGCCGCAGGACACGATCCTGGTCGACGAGTCGAACACGTCCGGGGTCACGCTGCCCGCCAGCACCCTCGGTTCGCCGCGGCACGATCTGCTCACCCTCACCGGCGGGGCGATCGGCCAGGCGATGGCGGTCGCGACCGGGGCGGCCATCGCCTGCCCGGACCGGCCGGTGCTGTGCCTGGAATCCGATGGCAGCGCCATGTACGGACCGGCCGCGCTGTGGACCATGGCCCGTGAACGGCAGGACGTCACCACGGTGTTCGTGAACAACCGCTCCTATGCGGTGCTGCGGATGGAACTGGCCAGGGTCGGCGCGAGCGAGGGGGAGCAGGCGCGGCGGCTGCTCTCGCTCGCCGAACCCGAGCTCGACTTCGTCGCCCTCGCCACGGGAATGGGGGTGCCCGCCCGGCGCGCGGACACCTGCGAGGAGTTCGCCGCGGCACTGCGGGACTCCTTCGCCGAACCGGGCCCGCACGTGATCGAGGCCGTGCTCAGCCCGTGGTGAGCGGGCGGCGGTTGCGCCTGGCCCGCTTGCGCGCCGTGGTCGTGGCGCTGTTCACCCGGGTGTGCTCGAACGCCTTGCCGAGCCCGAACCGGGGCATGTTGACGTAGACGCAGTCGAATCCGTCGATCGGGTGCGTCTCGTGCCAGACGCCGATCGCCCCGGACCGGTAGGCCTTGGCGAAATACCCGCGCCACGCGGGAAGGTGCGGCGCGGCGGGATCCTCGGCGAACCGCACCACGTGGTCCAGGCTGCGCCAGTAGCCGACCTGCATGGTGGTGCGGCCGAACCAGTTGCCCACGGTGAGCATTCCCGCCTCGGGGTGCCTGCGCAGATAGGCCAGCATCCGGCCCATCGCGAGGCCGACCCAGATGATCAGGTCCAGCCGCCACCAGTGGTTGACCCGCATTCCGATCAGGAACAGCACCGGTTGCCGCTCCTCGGTGACCCGTGCCGTCCAGCGCCCCTCATGAATGGTCATGGCATCCTCCCAGAGTCGTAACACTGTTATGAAACAGCGTTACGGTACCCTTGTCAAGTGCCACGACCACGGACTCACGATCAGGCGCTGCGCGCGAGCTTGCTCGAGGAGGCGGGCCGGACCCTCGTCGATCAGGGGCTGTCCGCGCTGAGCCTGCGCAAGCTCGCCGAGCGCGCCGGAACCTCGACCACGGCGGTCTACTCGCTGTTCGGCGGCAAGCCGGAACTGCTGCGCGCGCTGTTCCTCGAAGGGGTGCGGCGGTTCACGGCGGCGATGGCCGCGGTCCAGCCGGGGCGGGACCCGCTGGACACCATCGAACGGCTCGGCCTCGCCTACCGGGACTACGGCATCGCGAACCCGCACCTGTACCAGGTGGTGTTCGGCGGCGCCATTCCGGAACTCGAACCGGACGACGAGGCCCGCGAGGAGACGGCGCGGGCCATCGCCCCGTTGCTGGACGCCGTACGGGCGGCGCGCGAACAGGGCCTGTTCGGTGACCATCCGGTCGAGGTCATCGCGCTCGCGCTGTGGTCGGGGGTGCACGGCCTGGTCACCCTGGAACTGAACAAGAGCGCCCCGGCTGCACTCGACATCCGGGCGAACCACCGGGCGGTGCTGGCCGCCGCCATCCGCGCCTGGCTGGCGTAACCTGAGACAGTCCGGGCTGACTTGTCTTGGGAGCGGGTATGACCGAAACGCTCGAACAGGCCGACGAGGGGCTGGTGGGGCCGCGCAGTGTCACCTGGCAGGTGCACGCGGACCCGGCCATGTGGGTCGGCGGTATCCGCAGCCTCTTCCTGCAGGCGCTGCATCCGAGGGCGGTAGCCGGGGTCGTGCAGAATTCCGACTACCGCACCGATCCGCTCGGACGGCTGCGGCGCACCGGCCAGTACGTGGACGTCACCACCTATGGCACCACCGAGCAGGCACACGCGGCCGGTGCACGGGTGCGGGCGATCCACGAGCGGCTGCGCGCGACCGATCCGGTGACCGGAGAGCGGTTCCGGATCGACGAACCGGAACTGCTCTGCTGGGTGCACTGCGCCGAGGTGGTCTCCTTCGTCGACGTGGTCCGCCTCGCCGGGATGCGCCTGGCCGGGCCGCAACTCGACCGCTACTTCCGCGAGCAGCGTGCCGTCGCCGCGCTCGTCGGCCTGGACGAGGGGAGCGTGCCGGGTTCGGTCGCCGGTATCCGCCGGTACTTCGCGCGGATGCGCCCCGAACTCGCGGCGACCCAGGACGCGCTGGAGATCTACGAGTTCCTGCACCGGCCCCCGCTCGACGGTCCGCTGCGGCTCGGCCTCGGTGTCTACGAGCGGTTGCTCGGGCATCTGGCCTATTCGCTGCTGCCCGGCTGGGCGATCCGGCTCTACGGACTCCAGCCGTATCCGCGCCCGGCCGCGCTCGCCCTGCTGCGCGCGCTGCGCGGGCTGGCGCTGCTCGCGCCCTCCCGTACCCCGTTCCTCGGGCACGGTCCCGGAATCCTCGCCGCGCTGCGCCGCCTCGGCGCCGAGGCCGAGCCCTCACCCCGGCTGCTGCCCGCGGACTAGCCGGGCAGGTGCAGGGCGTCGGTGGCCAGTTTGGTCAGCGCGGGATCGTCCGGATCGGATTTCCCCGCGGTGTACACGGCCTGGCCGATGCGCACCCGGGTGCCATCGCGCAGGGTGGTGAAGGCGGCATCGTCGAAGGAGCGCGGCGCCCCTGCCCAGCGCCGTCCCTCGGCGACCAGGTCGGTGATCCCGCCCGCCCCGGGTTTCGCCGCCGTCTCGTGGAATCGCCGTGCCGCTTCCGGTTCCCCGAAGGTCACCGTGGCCAGCGCGACGGAGGCGGCACGTTCCCCGGTCTTGCTCACGTACACCGCGCGCGCCAGTCGGGTACACGGTGCCTGCTGCAGGGCCAGCTGCGCATCGCCGTAGGCGTGCGCGGCGCAGTCGCGTGTGCGGTCCGCGCTCATCCGCTGATAGGTGCTGCCGTCCACGGTCACCGGGGGAGGACCGCCGCTCGCCGAGGCCGGTGTGGATGTGCCGCCACCCGCGAGCAGGACCAGGCCCAGCGCGCCGACCGCGAGCACACCGCCGAGCGCGAACGGCAGCCAGCTCGGTTTGCGCCGCCACCACGGCCGCTCCTGCTCCGGCCGGTGCATCGCGGTGACCAGCTGGGCCTGCTGCGGGTGAACCTCCCGGGCGGGGGCGGGCGGGCGTGGCCGATGTTCGACGAAGCCCTCCTCGTGCAGCGCGGCATCGGAGAGCACGGGTTCCCGCGGGGCGAGGGTGGCGAGCACCCTGCGCACCTGCTCGTAGGTGAACACCTCGCCGCCGAGCTGGTCGGCGGCCTCGCGCAGGCTGCCCGGCTCCGGGAACAGCACCCGGATCCCGCGCGCCAGATCGGCGGGCGGGGTGATGACCTCGCCGGCGTAGGGACCGACCGCGAGCACGGCGCAGGAGGTCGGGGGCTCGCCGAGCAGTTCGCCGAGGGAACGCACCGCGGCGCTGGCCGTGTTCAGGGCCTTGTGCGCGGGATTGACCGCACCGGCGGCGTTGTCGTCGATCAGCGGCCAGCCGTCGGCGAGCCAGGGACCGTCGACCGGTGCCTCGAGCCGCTTCGCCGGATCGGGCAGATCGACCCCGACGACCACCAGCATCCCGCGCGGCAGTATCAGCACCGCGTCCACCATGCGCTTGCAGCCCGGTGGTTTCGTACCGATCAGCGCGATGCCGCCGCGGACCTGCTCGCCCCGGCGCCAGGAAACGAGTGCGGCGTGCACGTTCTGGCTGGCCTTCGTCTCGGGCGTGCCGATTCGCAGGATACGCACCTGTCCACCTCCGCGAGCATCCTATCCGCCGTACGGGTGAGCCGGGAGTGCACGCGCCGGTAGCGCGGGTACCTCAACTGGCGCAACACGGGGAACAGGAGGCACAATAGGCACACGTGTTCGCGCGCGCCCGTCGTGAGCCGGCCAGGGAGTAGGGGAAGACGTCCCTCGTCGAGCAGCGGAGGTCAACCGTGAGCACACGGAAAACAACCGGTGGAGTCGTGTACGTCCACTCCTCGCCGTCCGCGGTCTGTCCGCACGTCGAGTGGGCGATAGGCGGCACCATCGGCGTACGCGCGAACCTGCAGTGGTCGGCACAGCCGGCCTCCGCGGGTCAGTTGCGCGCGCACTGCGCCTGGTCCGGTGAAGCGGGGACCGCGGCGCGGATTGTTGCTGCCCTCAAGGCGTGGCCGATGACCCGGTTCGAGGTGACCGAGGACCCGAGCCCCGGAGTGGACGGCATCCGTTACTGCCACGTGCCCGGGCTCGGCCTCTGGCACGGGGCGACCTCGGCGAACGGTGACATCGTTGCCGGTGAGGACCAGCTGCGTGCCCTCGCAGTGAGCGCGAGCTCCGGCGCGGCCTTCGCGCACAAGATCGACGAACTGCTCGGCGCGGCGTGGGACGAGGCGCTCGAGCCCTATCGGAGGGCGGGCGACGGTCAGCCGGTCACCTGGCTGCACCGGGTGGGTTGAGACCCTCGGGGCCTTCGTGGCGGGTCCGCCGCGGTGCGGGCCGTGTGGGTGGTGAACGCGGCTCCGCCACCCGAGACCGCAAGCTGAGGACCTCGGTACGCTCGGGACCGTGCCAGGACCGAGTGGAAACCGTGCGCGCGGCACCAGTCAGCCGTGGTTGTTCGCCGCCGTGTTGTTCGCGGTCGTCGTCGCGCTCGCGGCGGGGCTGCTGACCAGGGGATGGTACGTCCTGCCGACCCGGGTGACCACGCCGATCAGCCCGAGCCAGCCGAGCCCCTCGAAGAACGGCGCGGCTCCGGGATCGCCCGTGGTGAGCATGTCCACCGATGCCGCGGCCCATCCGGACGGGGCACGGGTGCGGGACGCGCTGCAGACCTACTTCAACTCGATCAACGAGGGGTCCTACACCGACTGGTTGCGCGCGGTCACCACGGACCGGGCCGAGGACAAGACCCGCGCGCAGTGGAAACAGGAGTACCGCAGCACCAAGGACGGGAGTATCACCGTCTACCGCATCGAGCGTGCGGGCCCGGGCTCGCTGCGGGTGCTGCTGAGCTTCACCTCGGCGCAGAATCCGCGGGACGCACCGGCGGATTTCCCGTACCAGTGCATCCGCTGGCGGGTGGTGTACCCCTTCGCGCTGGAGCGCGGGGAGTGGAAACTGGACTCCGGGCAGGCGGGCGCCTCGCCGCAGCACGATCAGTGCTGACCGGCCGGTACTGATCCGCGCGGGGTGCGGCGACCGCGGTCCACGGGGCCGCCACACCCGCGCGTGCCCTCAGTCCTTGGTGAACAGCAGGGCGATGTTGTGTCCGCCGAACCCGAACGAGTTGTTGATCGCCGCGGTCACGTCGGTCTTGCGTGCCTCGCCGGAGACGACATCCAGCTCGATCTTCGGGTCGAGCTCGACCAGGTTCCTGGTCGGGGGGATGATCCCCTCCCGCAGCGAGAGCAGCGTCGCGATGCTCTCCACCGCGCCCGCCCCGCCGACGAGGTGACCGAGCGAGCCCTTGGGCGCGGTGACCAGCGGGTGGTCGCCGACCGCCTTGCGGATGGCCCGTGCCTCGCCGACATCGCCGACCACCGTGGAGGTGGCGTGCGCGTTGACGTGTCCCACATCGTTCGCGGTGAGTCCCGCGGAGTGGATCGCCTGCTGCATGGCGCCGATCTGGCCGATGCCGTCCGGGTGGTTACCGGTGATGTGGTACGCGTCCGAGGTGATGCCGTACCCGCGCAGCTGCCCGTAGATCCGGGCACCCCGGGCGCGTGCGTGCTCGGCGCGTTCGAGGATCACGATGCCCGCGCCCTCACCGAGCACGAACCCGTCCCGGGAGGTGTCGAACGGGCGTGAGGCGGCCTCCGGGTCCTCGTTCGAGGACAGGGTGCGCGCCTGCACGAATCCCGCGACGGTGATCGGGTGGATGCACGCCTCGGTACCGCCCGCGACGACCACATCGGCCCGTCCGGACTCGATCATCATCGCCGCGGTGGCGATGCCCTCCGCGCCGGAGGCACAGGCCGAGGCGGGGGAGTGCACACCGGCCCGCGCGCCGATCTCGATCGAGACCTGGGCGGCCGAGGCGTTCGCCATCAGCATCGGGACGGTGAGCGGGGAAACCTTGCGCAGCCCGTTCTGCTCGAGCAGATCGTCCTGGGCGAGCAGGGTGTGCGGGCCGCCGATGCCGGTGCCGATCACCACGCCGAGCCGCTCGGGCTCCACGTCGTGGTGTTCCTCGCTCGGCGTTTCGTAACCCGCGTCCGTCCACGCCTGGCGCGCGGCGATGATCGCGGTCTGGGCCGCCCGGTCGAGCCGCCTCGCCTGCACGCGCGGCAGGATGTCGGTCGGCTCGACGGCGAGCGGGGCCGCGATCTTGGTCGGCAGGTCGTACTGCTCGACCCAGCCGTCGGTGACCCTGCGGACGCCGGTGCGTGCCGAAACCAATCCGTCCCACGTGGTCTGGACATCGCCACCGAGCGGGGTCATGGCCCCCAGCCCGGTGACGACGATTTCAGTATTTGTCATGAGTTCTTGGCGACGTAGGACACCGCGTCGCCCACGGTCTTCAGGTTGGCCAGTTCATCGTCCGGAATCTTCACCCCGAACTTGTCCTCGGCCTGCACGGCGATCTCCACCATGGACAGCGAGTCGATGTCCAGGTCGTCCACGAAGGACTTCTCCTCGGTGACCTCATCGGCGGAGACGCCGGCGACCTCCTCGACGATCTCGCCGAGTCCGGACAGGATTTCCTCGTTGCTCGCCACGGGTTGGTTCCCTTCTCGCGTGTTTCTCTTCAGATCCGGCCGGATGGCCGATTCGCTTGCCGGTTGATCATCTCGTATCCGGGTTTCCCGGTTTTCACGGGCAGATCACCACCTGTCCCGCGTAGGAAAGCCCCGCACCGAAACCGACGAGCAGCATGGTGTCCCCGGAGCGGATCTTCCCATCGGCGCGCATCCGGTCGATCGCCAGCGGGATCGAGGCCGAGGAGGTGTTCCCCGAGGTCACGATGTCCTCGGCGACGATCATGTCCTCGCGCGCCCCCTTGGCCCGCAGCTTCTTGGCGATGGCCTCGACGATGCGCAGGTTCGCCTGGTGCGGGACGAGTACGTCGATGTCCGCCGGGGTGATCCCGGCCGCCTCGATCGCCTGCAGGCCGATCGGCGCGATCGCGGTGGTCGCCCAGCGGAACACGGACTGCCCCTCCTGGAAGAGGTAGCGGTCCTCGCGCATGTAGATCAGGTCCACGAGCTCGCCCGCGCTGCCCCAGACCACCGGGCCGATCCCCGGTTCCTCGGCCGGGCCGATCACGGCGGCGGCCGAACCGTCCGCGAAGATGATCGCGTTCGCCCGGTCGTAGGGGTCCACGGAGTCGGTGAGCTTCTCCGCGCCGATCACCAGCACGTGCCGGGCGGTGCCCGCGCGGACCAGATCCGAGGCGGTGCCGATGCCGTAACAGAATCCGGCACAGGCCGCGTTCAGGTCGAAGGCGCCCTTGTTCTCGATACCGATGCGGCTGGACACCTGGGCGGCCGCGTTCGGGATCCCGCACGGCATGGTGCAGGTCGCCACGAGCACGGTGTCGATGTCCGATGGCTTCAGCCCGGCGTCGGCCAGCGCGCGGTTCCCGGCGATCACCGCGAGATCGGGCACCGTCTGGTCCTTGTCCGCGAACCGGCGCTCGGCGATCCCGACCCTGGTGCGGATCCACTCGTCATTGGTGTCCATGATCGCCGAGAGGTCGTCGTTGGTGACCACTCGCTCGGGACGGTAGCTGCCGAAGCCGAGGATCCGCGTGGCGTCCACCCGCGGTGTCTGGTTGAGTTTCACGCGTTCACCCGCACGAATTCGGCGATCCCTTCGGCGTCCGGCTGTTTCATCTGGAACCGTGCGACCTCTTTGAGGGTGCGCTTGATCAGACCGGTGAGCGGTCCGGCTGGCGGGAACTCGATCGCCGCGCTGATCCCTTGTGCGCCAAGGGTTTCCATGCACAGATCCCAGCGAACGGGCGCGGTGATCTGTTCGATGAGGCGGCGGCGGAACTCGTCCCCGGAGGTGACCACGGTGCCGTCCAGGTTGGACAGCAGCGGGCGCACCGGATCGCGCACCTCGACCTGTTCGGCGTGCTTGGCGAAGGCCTCCTGGGCCGGGGCCATGTACTTGGTGTGGAACGCGCCGGCGACCTGGAGCTGCTTCACCCGGACCCCACCGGGGCGCTGCTCGGCGAGCTGCTCGAGCTTGTCCAGCGCACCGGCGACCACGAGCTGGCCCGCGCCGTTCTGGTTGGCGGGGATGAGGTCGAGCCCGGGGAGCGCGTCGAGCAGTTCGGCCTGTTCGCCGCCCATGACCGCGGCCATTCCGGTCGGTTCGAGCGCGCACGCGGCGGCCATCTCCCTGCCGCGCGCCGCGGCGAGTGCGACGGCGTCCTCCTCGCCGATCACCCCGGCGATGGCCGCGGCGGCGAGCTCGCCGACCGAGTGCCCCGCGGTGGGGCCGTCGGCGGGCAGTTCACCCGAGTGCTCGTAACCGAGCAGGGTCGCGGTGACGATCAGCGGCTGCGCGATGGCGGTATCGGTGATCTCCTCGGCCTCCGCGGTCGTGCCGAGCCTGGCGAGATCCAGTCCGCTCGCCGCCGAATACCGTTCGATCCGCGCCGCCACCCCGTCGAGTTCGAGCCACGAGGTGAGCATGCCCGGCGCCTGGGAGCCCTGTCCTGGGGCAAGCAATGCGATCACACACCTAGCCAACACCCGGCGGCGCGGTGCACGGGATGCCGACAGTCACCAAGTCCGGCCCCCGACATTGTGGGGATCCTCTAAGTGGGCTGCTGCGCGTACCTTTCCCGGAGCTTTTCGGTGCGCTCGCTCGGCCACGGGCAGCGGATGTCGCCGTGCAGTGCGGCCACCAACAGCTCCAGGTGAGTCTGCCACGCGGCCAGCGCTTCCGCACGGTCCCCGGGAGCGGTCTGGGTGAGCACCAGCCGGCAGCCGATCGGTTCCTGATCCCGCAGTTCGAACCGCACCCGGCCGGTGCCGCAGGCGTATTCGAGCACCCGGCGCGGCTCCGCCTCGGTGACCGGGCCGGGGGTGAGGTAGCCATGGGTGGCGGGCAGCGGTGGCTGGTCGCCCGGTTCTGGATCGGTTCCCTCGGCCAGGAGCGCCCAGACCTTCTCGTGCCCGTGTATCAGGTCGCGCTCGAACCGGATCCCGGTCGCGGTGTCCGTGCCCTCGGCGAGCCCGAAGCGTTCCACGTAGCGCTCGATGAGCGGGAGGTTGAAGTCCGCGCGTTGCTGCGGGGCGGGTGCGCCGTCCAGCCGGGCGAGCAGCGCCCCGAGGCATTCGTGCCAGCCGGGCGCGGTGCGGGCGACCGAGGGGAGATCGCAGGTGGTGTCGGTACCCGGCAGCGTGGTGCTGAACACGAGTGTGCAGCCGGAGTCGTGCGGGATGAGCTCGATCCGGAAGATCTCGTGTGCCCAGCGGAACGCGTACACCTTCGGCGGGTCGTATTCGAGGATCTCGCCCTCGCCGAACCGGTCGCCGAGGTCGAAGTGCCCGTCGAAGCCGAATCGCATGGCCGCGCCCGCGCGCAGTTCCGTGCGCACCTGCGCGGGGAACCAGTGCGCCATCTCGGCGGGTTCGGTCACGGCGCGCCAGACCTTCTCGACCGGATGGCGCAGTGTGCGTTCGAAGCGCAGCACGTAGGCATCGCCTTGGGGGTGCAGCGTTCCGAGGTCGTCGCTCATGAGTCCTCCATCGTGTCCAGGTGGTGTTCCAGGTCGTCCAGCCGGTCGGCCCAGAACCGGCGATAGGGGGTGAGCCAGGAGTCGATCTCGGCGAGCGGCCCGGGGCGTAGCCGGTAGAGCCGGCGCTGGGCCGCGGCGCGGACCTCGACGAGCCCGGCCTCGCGCAGCACCCGCAGGTGTTTGGAGACCGCGGGCTGGGTCAGTTCGAGGTGGTCCACCAGGTCGCCGACCTGGCGTTCGCCTTCGCGCAGCAGGTCGAGGATCTCCCGGCGGCGTGGCTCGGCCAGCACCTCGAATGTACTTGCCATGTCGGTAATATAACCGACTCGGCATATAGCGGCAACTCTAGGAGCGGTTGAGCCTGCCGACGGTGAGCGCGATCCGCAGCACGTGGGCATCGCGCGCATCGAGCGGATTGCGCCCGGTCAGTTCCGCGGTGCGCTTGAGCCGGTAGCGCACGGTGTTCGGGTGCACGTAGAGCTGGCGGGCGCAGCTCTCCAGCACCCCGCCCGCCTCGAGGTAGGTCTGCACCGTCTCGAGCAGTGCCCCTCCGGAGTCCTCGAGTGGGCGCGCGATCTGCTCCACCAACTGCGCCTGCGCGTCCGCGTCCCCGTCGAGTGCCCGCTCGGGGAGCAGTTCCACGGCGCGCACCGGGCGCGGCGCCGAGGGCCACCCGGCGACCGCGCGCAGCCCGGAAAGTGCCTCCGCCGCGCTGCGGTGCGCCTCGGCGAGCCGGGGCACGGTCGGCCCGGCGATCACCGGTCCCTCGGCGAACACCTCCGCCATCGGGTTCAGGTCCTCGAGCTCGGCCGGCCGCTCGATCGGACCGCCGAGCACGACGACGAGCCGTTCGCCCTGCACCCCGATCAGGACCGGGCGCCCGGTGCGCGCCGCCCGGTTGCGCACCTCGTAGAGCATGGTCGGCTGGTCCTCCGAAGGCGAGCCGCCGACGATCACGGTCGCCGGCGCGCCCGGTGCCCAGCCGAGCGCGGCCGCCCTGGACAGCAGGGTTTCCTCGGCGTCACCGCGCACGATCCCGTCGACCACGAGCGCTTCGAGCCGGGCGTCCCAGGCGCCACGGGACTCGGCGGCCGCGGCGTAGGAGGTGGCGGCGGCGAAGGCGACCTCGCGCCCGTAGCGCAGCACCGCCTCGGTGAGCCGGTCGCGTTCGGCCTCGTCCCGGGCGAGGGAGGGAATGTGTTCCTCGTAGACCTCGATCGCCACCCGCACCAGCTCGACCGTCTGGCGCAGGCTCACCCAGCGCGAGAGGTCGCGCGGTGCGCCGCGGAAGGTCAGCACCGTCATGCGCAGCGCGCTGCGCGGATCGTGGAACCACTCGACGAAGCCCGCGGCCCCGGTCTGCACCACCAGTTTGACGCTCGCCCGCTGGTCCGCCGTCATCTTGGTGAACCAGGGGAGGCGGCGCTGCATCTCGTCGACCGCGCTGGTGGCGAATTCCCCGGATGCCCGTTCGATGGCCCGCAGTGTCGTCGCGGAGAGCCCGCCGCGCGGCTGGTCGGATCTCCGGGCCTCCCGTGCTGCCATGTGCCAAGCCTCGCACGGCTGTGCCGGAGGTTCGCGCGCGCGGTCTGTGGTACGGCACACAGCATGCGCCGCGTTCGGCGGGACCAGGAATACCCGCGCTGGTGCATGATGTTTGCCGAGCGTGTGTTCCGGGGCTCGGTGAAAATCCGAACCGGCGGTGACGGGATGACCAACCCGAAGCCCGCGAACCGGTCGGCGAGCAGGTGCCGGCCGGCCGATCCGGTGTGATTCCGGAGCCGACGGTGAAAGTCCGGATGGGAGGAACGCAGGCGACCCCAGGTGGGTGCGGTGTGCGCACCCGCTGTCGTCGTGCTGCTTCCCGGTACACCGGGAAGGAGAACGACGTGTCGGCCATCGCGCAGTACGGTTTCCAGGCGTTCGGGGAGCGGGTCTCCTACGCCGAGCTGATCGGGCAACTCGCCGCGCTCGCCGTGGTGTTCCTCGCCCAGCGGCGGATGATGCTGACCTGGCCGGTGCAGATTCTCGCCTGTGTGCTGCTGTTCTCCGTCTATCTCTCCGCCGATCTCGGCGGGCTCGCGATCCGCCAGGTGATCGTGTTCGTGATCGCCGTGTACGGGCTCATCGCCTGGTTGCGGCGTCGCGATCCGGTGCACGGCGTCGTGGTGCGCGTGGCCACCTGGAAACAGCGCGGGCTGCTCGCCGCACTGCTCGTGCTCGGCACCATCGGCACCGCACTGCTACTCGACGCGCTGGACGCCTCCTGGGCACCGTGGCCGGACGCGGCGATCCTCGTCGGAACCGCGGTCGCCTACCTCGCGCAGGGGCTGCGGATGATCGAGTTCTGGCTGCTGTGGCTGATCGTGGACGCGATCGGGGTTCCGCTGCAGCTGGCCACCGGGCTCTACTTCTCGGCCATCGTGTACATCGCGTTCGCCGCGCTGGTGATCTACGGCTGGCTGAAGTGGGTGCGCAGCCGCAGGCAGGTGCTCGCGGCCCGGGAGGCCGTCGCGGTCTGAGGCAGGGTTCTCCGCTCGAATTTTCCACCGAAGCGTCCGATGCCGCCCCTTGGTGTGGACTAGACTTCGGGGCGTGCGACGAACACCGCGAAAGCGTGGACAGGGTGTCCGGAGGTGGTTCCGGCACGATACGGATCTCGGGGGCTACGTACTCTCGGTGGCACGGCCGGTCGAGGACTCCGCGGAGGCGATCGAGCAGGCCCTTACCGACCCGGCGTGCCGCGCGCGGTGGCTTTCCCCGCCTGCGACCCCGGACTCGATCACGCTCGGCGATCCGGAACCCGTGCCGATCGAGGACACCCAGTGGGCCTACCGCATGGATTTCGGGGCCGACGAGGTCCGGCTGCGGTTCGCGCACGGGCTGCTGCGGGTGGACCAGGTCTTCGGCGGGCGGGAACCGTGGAACGCCGGGCTCGCCGCGGGCCGGTGCGCCGCCGGATGGGAAACCTGCTTCGGCAGGCTGCGCACGGTGCTCGCCGGTGGTGCGCCGCGGGCGAGCTCGCTCGCGGTCGCCAGGGCGATGGACGCCACCAAGTGGATGAGCCAGGACTCGGGTGCGCCCCGGCTGACCGTCGACGGGGACCTGCTGCGCTTCGATCGCGATCTGCTCGGCCTCGATCCGCGGCGGCTGTGGGCGATGCTGTACGCGGACGGTGCCCCGACCGAGGCGGCCCTGGCGTGCGGGATCACCGCGGCCGGGGTCACCGAGGCCACCCCCGGATCGGTGCTCGAGTTCGACGTGCGGCACGGCGTCCCCGCCGGTTCGGTGCGCTGGGAGCTGCACGAGGACCCGCAGTACGGACGGTGGCTGCGGATGGATCACCTGGTCGCCGAGGACGCGGTGAGCGAGCTGTACATGTTCCTCGCCTCCTGGCAGTTGCACATCGAGGCGCTGCTGCGCAGGGCACACGGCTTGTCGCTGGGCACCCTCGACCCGAACGACGAGTACACGATCGAGATGCTCGCCGAGCACCTCGTCGACAAGTACCCCGATGTGTTCGCCGATCCCGAGGACATCGACGATTTCGACGACTACTGAGCCGGATCCGGCCCGGGCGGGGTGAGCCACCGGAATCGGGTGTGGTGAATCTCATTCACGCGGCGCTACCATGCGTGCGCATGCGAGGTAGGCACAGGCCGCGAAGCCGGGTGTGCTTCCGGCACGACGAACAGCTCGGTGGTTACGCGGTCGGCGTCGAAGGGCGGTTCGCGGGGCACAGCCCCGCCGCGCTCGAGCGCGCGATCACCGAGGAGCGGCTGCGTGCTCGCTGGCTCCGGCTCCCGGTCTCCTCCGATCCCGCGGAACCCGCCGAACCGAGCCCGCCGGTTCCCGCCAACGGCGGCGAGTACGCGATGCGCCTCGGTTCCGACGAGGTGCGCATCCGCCTCGATCCACGCGCCCGCGAACTCGGGCTGCACCACGTCTTCCACGGCGCGGAACCGTGGCGCAACGGACTGGCCGCCGCCCGGTGCGCCGCTGCCTGGGAAGCCTGCTACGGCAGGCTGGCCACCTTGCTCGAGGGCGGCAGCCCGCGCCGTCCCCGGTTGCCGGTGTCCCGGGCGCTCGCCATGACGAGCGGGTTCGCCCAGCATCGCGGCACCCCGCACCTGACCCTGGCCGGGGAGCTGATCCGGTTCGACCGCGATCTGCTCGGCCTGTCCAGGGAGTACGTCTGGTCGGTGCTGCACGACGGCGTCGCCCCGACCGCGAACGCCGCCGGGTTCCCGTTCCGCGCCGGGACGGTCACCGAACTCGTCGAGGGACGGGTGCTGGAGTTCGAGGCCGGGCACGACCGCGGTCCGGCCGGTTCGGTGCGCTGGGAACTGCACGAGACACCCGGCTACGGGGCCTGGATCCGGCTCGATCACCTGGTCGATGCCCGCTCGCGCCCGGCGGCGTTCGCCTTCATGGCCGCCTGGCATCTGCACCTGCTCGTGCTCATGCGCCGGATGCACGGGCTCGCATCCGGGGCCGGTCCGGTCGAGGGAAGCGAACTGACCGCGCTCACCGAGCGGTACCAGCGGTGGTTTCCCGATCATTTCGCGGAGTTCTGGATTCCGTAGCGCAGGCGCCCCGTGCGGTGCTGGTGTTCGCTCAGGCGGCACCCGAGTCGCTGGTCTGCGGACCGGCGGCCTGCACATCCTCGAGCTGGTACTTGCGGGTCGCCTCGATGACTTTCGCCTGCTCGACCTCGCCGCGCCGGGCCAGCATCGTGAGCACCCCGGCGACCACCGATTCGGCGTCGATGAGGAAGTGCCGCCGTGCCGCGGGCCTGGTGTCGGAGAACCCGAAACCGTCCGCGCCGAGGGTGAGCATGTCGGTCGGCACCCACGGGCGGATCAGGTCCGGAACCGCGCGCATCCAATCGGAGACCGCGACGACCGGACCGGCCGCCTCGGAGAGCGCCGAGGTGACGTGCGGGGTGCCCGCCTCCTCCTCGGGGTGCAACAGGTTCTGCCGGTCGATCTCCTCCGCGTCCCGGCGCAGCTGCGCCCAGGAGGTGGCCGACCACACGTCCGCGGCGACCCCCCACTGCTCGGCGAGCAGCTGCTGGGCCCGCAGCGCCTCGGGCATGAGCACCCCGGAGACCAGGATCTGCGCGCGCGGGCCGGTGACGCCCTCCGGAGCGAGCTGGTACCGGTACAGGCCCTTGAGCAGCCCGTCCACGTCCAGGTTCTCTGGTTCCGGGGCCTGCACGTACGGCTCGTTGTAGACGGTCAGGTAGTAGTACACGTGCTCGGCGTTCTCGCCGTACATCCGGCGCAGGCCGTCCTTGACGATGTGCGCGATCTCGAAGGACCACGACGGGTCGTAGGCGACGACGGCCGGGTTGGTCGCGGCGAGCAGCAGCGAGTGCCCGTCCGCGTGCTGCAGGCCCTCACCGGTCAGCGTGGTGCGCCCGGCGGTCGCGCCGAGCACGAAACCGCGCGCCATCTGGTCGGCGGCGGCCCAGAGCCCGTCACCGGAGCGCTGGAACCCGAACATCGAGTAGAAGATGTAGATCGGGATCATCGGCTCGCCGTGGGTGGCGTACGAGGTGCCGACCGCGGTGAACGAGGCGGTGGACCCGGCCTCGTTGATGCCCTCGTGCAGGATCTGCCCGTGCGTGGACTCCTTGTAGGACAGCATCAGGTCCGCGTCCACGGAGGTGTAGGTCTGCCCGTGCGGGTTGTAGATCTGCTGGGTCGGGAACATCGAGTCCATCCCGAAGGTGCGCGCCTCGTCCGGGATGATCGGCACGATGCGCGGGCCGAGTTCCTTGTCCTTGGCCAGATCGCGCACGAGCCGCACGAAGGCCATCGTGGTGGCCACTTCCTGCTTGCCCGAGCCCTTGCGGATCACGTCGTAGACCTTGTCGCCGGGCAGCACGAGCGGCTTCGCCTTCTCCGTGCGGTGCGGGACGAAACCGCCGAGCTGGCGGCGGCGCTCCAGCAGGTACTGGATCGCGGGGTCCTCGTTTCCGGGGTGGTAGTACGGCGGGAGATAGGGGTCCCGCTCCAGGTCGGCGTCCGAGATCGGGATGCGCAGCTCGTCCCGGAAGAGCTTGAGGTCGTCCAGGGTCATCTTCTTCATCTGGTGGGTGGCGTTGCGCCCGGCGAAGTGCGGGCCGAGGCCGTACCCCTTGATGGTCTTGGCCAGGATGACCGTCGGCTGCCCGTGGTGCTCGGTCGCGGCCTTGTAGGCGGCGTACACCTTGCGGTAATCGTGCCCGCCGCGCTTGAGGTTCCACACCTCGGCGTCGGACATGTCGTTGACCAGTTCCTTGGTACGCGGATCCCGGCCGAAGAAATGCTCGCGCACGTAGGCGCCGTCATTGGCCTTGTAGGTCTGGTAGTCCCCGTCCGGGGTGACATTCATCAGATTGACCAGCGCGCCGTCCTTGTCGGCGTGCAGCAGCGAGTCCCACTCGCGGCCCCAGATCACCTTGATGACGTTCCAGCCTGCGCCGTGGAAGAAGCCCTCCAGCTCCTGGATGATCTTCCCGTTCCCGCGTACCGGCCCGTCCAGGCGCTGCAAGTTGCAGTTGATCACGAAGGTCAGGTTGTCCAGGCCCTCGTTGGCGGCGACGTGCACCAGACCGCGCGACTCCGCCTCGTCCATCTCGCCGTCGCCGAGGAAGGCCCACACCCGTGAATCGCTGGTGTCCTTGATGCCCCGGTCGTGCAGGTAGCGGTTGAATCGTGCCTGGTAGATCGCGTTCATCGGGCCGAGCCCCATGGACACCGTGGGGAACTCCCAGAAGTCCTGCATCAGCCTCGGGTGCGGGTAGGACGGCAGGCCGCCGCCCGCTCCGGCGTGCGAGTACTCCTGACGGAACCCGTCCAGCTGCTCGGCGGAGAGCCGGCCCTCGAGGAAGGCGCGGGCGTACACACCCGGGGAGGCGTGCCCCTGCACGTAGACCTGGTCCCCGCCGCTCGGGTGATCCTTACCGCGGAAGAAGTGGTTGAACCCGACCTCGTAGAGGCTCGCCGAGGACGCGTAGGTGGAGATGTGCCCGCCGACACCCACCCCGGGACGCTGCGCACGGTGCACGGTCATCGCCGCGTTCCACCGGATCCACGCACGGTAACGACGCTCGGCCTCCTCGTCACCGGGGAACCACGGCTCCCGCTCGGTGGGGATGGAGTTCACGTAATCGGTGGTGGTCAGCGCGGGGATGCCGACGCCTTCCTCACGAGCCCGCTCCAGCATCCGCAGCATGAGGTAGCGCGCGCGCTGTTTGCCCGCGTTCGCCATCATCCCGTCGAAGGAATCCAGCCATTCGCCGGTTTCCTCCGGGTCGATGTCCGGCAGGTACGCCGCGACCCCGTCACGGATGACCCGGACGCGCTCTCCACCCTGTGAAGTCAAGGGATCTCCTTGCCATATCGCTGTTGTGTGACTATGCGTCATCGTGTGCTCGACGGACGAGCGACCGCCTGCGGCATGCCGGAATGGGGGACGAACCCCCGAACTACGGCGTGTCGTTCCCCGGAAGCGGTTGCGCAGGTGGGTGCTGTCAGTGTTCGCTGTCCTCAATCGGCCGTGAACGGCCGATACCGGACAACCGCGTCCGGCCGGTGGCGCTTCGAGTCTACTCGCGGCGTTAGCACCCAAAACGGCAGCGGGTGTCGGTGAAACGAGACGGATGGAAGTGGAGGAGAACACAGTGGTCGCCGCTGGAGACGCCGGCAAGTCCGGGGTCGCCGAAACGCTCGGTATCGAGCAAGGCATGGTCGTTCAGGAGTTCGGCTGGGACGAGGATGCCGATGAGGTGGTGCGCGAGGCCGTCGAGGAGGTCTCCGGCGCGGAGATGCTCGACGAGGACGCCGATGAAGTCGTAGACGTCGTGCTGCTGTGGTGGCGCGAGGACGACGGCGACCTGGTGGATGCGCTGGTCGACGCGACCACGCCGCTCGCCGAACACGGGTGCATCTGGCTGCTCACCCCCAAGACCGGGAGGGACGGGCACGTCGAACCCGCGGACATCGCGGAGTCGGTCCCGACCGCGGGGCTGGCCCAGACCTCGAACATCAGCATCGGCTCCGACTGGTCGGGCACCCGCCTGGCCCTGCCGAAGGCCGCGAAGGGGAACCGCTGAGTCGCGGGCGCGGTCGGTAGGCTGCGAACGTAGGACTCACGGCAGGAAGGAAAGCCCCACCATGGCCATCGAAGTCGGCGCCAAGGCACCGGATTTCACGCTCAACGACTACAACCGGCAGCCGGTCTCGCTCGCCGATTACCGCGGTAGGAAGAACGTGCTCGTGGTGTTCTACCCGTTCGCGTTCTCCGGTATCTGCACCGGCGAACTCTGCGGCGTCCGCGACTCCATCGACACCTTCTCCAACGACAAGGTCGAGATCATCGGCATCTCCGTGGACACCACCTTCAGCCTCAAGGTCTGGTCCGCGCAGGAGGGCTACACCTTCCCGCTGCTCTCGGACTTCTGGCCGCACGGCGAGGTGGCGAAGGCGTTCGGCGTGTTCAACGAGGCCGCCGGCATGGCCAACCGGGGCACCTTCCTCATCGACACCGAGGGAGTCGTGCGCTTCGCCGAGGTCAACGAGCCCGGCGAGGCCCGCGACCAGGAGGCGTGGAAGAAGGCCATCGCCGCACTGTAGGCTTGTCCACCGTTGCCCGCGAGTCCGGACGGACTCGCGGGCATCAGGGCGCGTAGCTCAGCGGGAGAGCACTCGGTTTACACCCGAGCGGTCGTAGGTTCGATCCCTACCGCGCCCACGAGGCGGGTCATGCTGTTCGCGACTCCTGCGGAGTCGCTCCCGGTGCCCGCCGTATCTACCCGGGGATCGAATCCCCGGACCCCCTACGGCGCGAGCTCCTGCCGGACCTGCGTGGTCCGGTTGGATGCCGACCGGCGACCGGGTTGAGCCGGTGTTCGAATGGCGGGGTCCCGGCTTGTCTCGGTCACCTTGCCTGCACCCCGTGTCACACTTGGCGAAACGTCGACGAGGGTGAGGGGTCATCGATGCTGGGAAGAAGGGCCGTAGTCGCGACGGCGGGCGTGCTCGCGCTGTGCGCCACCGGCTGCTCGGGCGGAACGCCGCAAGCCGGTGCCCCCAGCGGCACGCCCAGCTCCAGCCCCGCCCCGGCCAGCTCCTCGGCGCCGCCGGACACCGCGACCCAGGCGAGCCAGGAACAGCGACTCACCCCCGCGCAGCAGGCGGGACAGCGGGTCATCTACTCGTACCCGGGCAAGACGGTGCCCGCCAGCCTGCTCGCGCACGTCAAAGCGGGCGAGGTCGCCGGGGTCATCTTCTTCAAGGAGAACATTCCCAGCCGCGCCCAGCTGGCCGCCGCCATCGACAAGCTCAACGCCGCCAACGCGCAGAGCCCGGTGAAACAGCCGCTGCTGCTGCTTACCGATCAGGAAGGCGGCCAGATCCGCCGGTTGCCTGGCGCACCCGAGTCCTCGGCGAAGGAGGACGGCGCCGCCGCCGACCCGGTCGCCGCGGCCCGCCGCTCCGGCACCGAGGCCGCGCAGAACCTCGCCGGTGTCGGCATGAACGCCAACGCGGCACCGGTACTCGACGTGTACCGCAAACCCGGGGACTTCGCCGACCGCACCGAACGTTCCTACTCCCGTGACCCGCGCGCCGTGGCCGCGGACGCCGGAGCTTTCGCCGAGGCCCAGCAGGCGGGCGGGGTCGCAGCCACCGCCAAACACTTCCCCGGCCTCGGATCCGCCACCGCCACGGCCAACACCGACGAAGAGCCCGTCACCCTCGACGTTCCGCTGGAGACCCTGCGCTCGGTGGACGAGGCGCCCTATCCGAGCCTGATCAAATCCGGGGTCCGGATGATCATGTCCTCCTGGGCGATCTATCCGGCACTCGACCCGAAACGCCCGGCCGGACTGTCCCCGGCCGTGGTGCGCAAGGAACTGCGCGAACGGCTCGGCTTCGGCGGCGTCACCATCACCGACGCCCTCGAAGCCAAGGCGCTGCGCCAGTTCGGCGACTCGGGCCGGCGCGGACTGCTCGCCGCGCAGGCGGGGGAGGACCTGATCCTCGCCTCGGGGCGCAGCGTGGCGCAGGGCGAACAGGTGGCCACCGCGCTCAGGAACGGCCTCGCGAGCGGCGAACTCGACGGCGCCGACAACGCCGCGGCACTCGACCGGATCACCGAGCTGCGGTCCGGGCTCGGACACTGATCCGCCCCGCCACCGAGATCAGGGCAGCGCCGTCCGGTCGATCTCGGGGGCCGGGTCGGAGCGCAACCGGCTGTACAACAGGCCGTCCCGCCACTGGCCCGCGCGGAACTCGCAGCAGCGGATCGTGCCCTCGAACTGGAATCCGGCCTTGCGCAGCGCGTGCTGCTCGGCGCTGTTCTCCGGGTGGGTCCCCGCCTGGATCCGCTGCACCGGAGTGTGCCGGAACAGGTACTCGCACAGCATCGCCTGGGCGCGCCAGCCGATGCCGTTGCCCCGGTGCTCCGGGAACAGGACGATGCCGATCTCCCAGTACTTCGCCAGCTCCGCCATGCCCGCGGCATAGGAGCCGATCCACCAGCTGACGAACCCCGCCGTCCGCCCGTCCGCGTCCACCGCGAGCCGGCCGCCGTCGGGTCGCAGGAACCCGTGCTCCTCGAACTGGCGGACCGGCTCGCGCGCATCGCGGAAACCGGACCAGTCGAGGCCGATCAGGTACGGCTCGGTGAGCAGCCGTTGGAGCAGCGGAAGATCGGCCTCGGTGCACGGGCGCAGCCCGATTTTCTGGGTACTCACCGCACCGAGCCTAGGCGCGGTTTCCCGGGCGCAGGTCCGTTCAGGCCCGATCCGGTGGCGGGCCGACGTACCGCGCGGCCGGACGGATGATCGCGTGTTCCCGGGACTGTTCGAGAATGTTCGCGCACCAGCCGACGACCCGGCTCACCGCGAAGGTGGGGGTGAACATGCTGCGCGGGATCCCGCAACGGTCCATCACCACCCCCGCGTAGAACTCGACGTTCGTGTGCACCTCCCGCCCGGGTTTGAGTTCGGCGAGCGCCGCGACCACCTGGGCCTCGACCTCGACCGCGAAGTCCACGATCTCGCCACCGAGCCCCTCGGCGATCTCACGCAGCATCACCGCGCGCGGGTCCTCGGTGCGGTAGACCGGGTGGCCGAAGCCCATGATCCGCCGCCCCGCGCCGACCTGTTCCCGCACCCAGTCCCTGATCCGCTCCGGGGTGCCGATCTCGTCGAGGCTGGCCAGCGCGCGATCCGGGGCGCCGCCGTGCCGTGGCCCGGAGAAGGTGCTGATCGCCGCGACCACACCGGCGGCCACATCCGCCCCGGCCGAGGCCACGACCCGCGCGGTGAACGTCGAGGCGTTGAACCCGTGGTCGATGGTGGCCACGAGGTAGGACTCGATCGCTTCGACGTACCGCCGCTGGGGTTCGGCGCCGTCGAGCATGTACAGCCAGTTCGCCGCGGTTCCCAGGTCCGGGCGCGGCTCGACCGGTTCGTTGCCGTTCGCGAGCCGGTGCAGCGCGGCCAGGATCGTCGGGGTCACCGCGCAGATGAGCATCGCATCGGCCGTGCGCTGCTCCTGGTCGATATCGAGTACCGGCCGCATACCGAGCGCGGGAGCGAGCATGGAAAGCGCCGTGCGCAGACCGGCGAGCGGATTCGCACCGGCCGCGGCGATCGCCGGGAGGGCATCGCGCACCGGCCCGGGGAGCACCCGCAGCTCGGCGAGCTCGGCGGCGAACCGCTGCTCCTCGGCCTCTCCGGGCAGCCTGCCCTCGAAGAACAGGAACCAGACCTCCTCGAAGCTCCTGCTCTTGGCGAGCTCGATCGCCGGGTACTGCCGGTAGTGGTAGAAGCCCTCGGCGCCACGTACATCGCCGAGCTCGGTTTCGGTCACGATGACATTGCGCAACCCGGCCGGTGCCTCGATCGGGCCATCAATTGTGGTCGACATGGATACCCTCCTTTATGCTCTCAACAATCGATTAGTCGATCGATGTATGTCAATGTCGATCGAGTCGAGATAAGGTGAGGCGATGAGCGAAGAGCGATACCTGACCACGGCCGAGGTCGCGCGGCGACTCGATGTGAAACCCGAGACGGTCTACACCTATGTCAGCCGCGGCCTGCTCACCAATACGAGCACCGGCCGCAAGCGGGGGAGCCTGTTCGCGCTCAGCGAGGTCGACCGGCTCGCGAAACGTGGCCGGGAAGCGCACGAGCCCTCGGGTTCGGTCGAGCGGATACGCACCGGGATCACCCTGATCGAGAAGGACGAGCTCTACTACCGGGGCCACCGGGCCCGTGAGCTCGCCGGAACCTGGCCGATCGAGGCGGTGGCGGAACTGCTGTGGAGCGGAGAACTCGGTGAACAGCCACCGTTCCGCGGTCCGGAGCGGATGCTCGCCGCGGCCAGGGCGGCGAGCGCGGCGCTTCCCGAGCAGGCCCGGCTCACCGACCGGATGCGGGTCGCCGTCGCGGCCGCGGGCGCGGTCGATCCGCTGCGGTTCGACCTCGCGCCGCGCGCGGTCACCCGGTCCGCCGGGCTACTGCTCGGCACCCTCGTCGATCTGTTCGCCGACGACAAGGCGAGTGGCAGCGTCGGCCAGCGCCTGTGGCCGGGACTGTCCAGCGCACCCGCCCGGCCGGAGCTGCTCGAGACCGCGCTGGTGCTGCTCGCCGATCACGGGCTCGCCGTCTCCACCGTCGCCGCGCGGGTCGCCGCGAGCACAAGGGCGAACGTGTACGCGGTGATCTCGGCCGGCCTCGGCGCGATCGACGGCCCCTATCACGGAGCCGCCAGCGCCCTCGCCTACCGCTTCCTCGCCGAGGCCAAGGAGGATCCGGTCACCGCGATCGCCGACCGGATGCGTTCCGGCCAGCCCATCCCCGGTTTCGGGCACGTGCTGTATCAGCGGGCCGATCCGCGCGCCGAGGTGCTGCTCGACCTGCTGCGCGACCAGCCGATCCAGGACACCGTGGACGTACTGCGGATCACCCTCGGCGACCGCGAGGACCTGTTCCCGAACATCGACCTCGCGCTCGCCGCGCTCATGCACGCCTACGCCATGCCGCACGACGCCGGGGAGACACTGTTCGCACTCGCCCGCGTGGTCGGCTGGGTCGCGCACGCCATCGAGGAGTACGCCGAACCCGGGCTGCGCTATCGAGCGCTGGGTATCTACACGGGTGCGGATCCGTGACATACTCCCGGTATGTCAGTGCTGATATATGGGGCGACCGGGCACACAGGGCAACTCGTCGCGCGGCGGGCGGTGCGGGACGGGCTGCGGCCGATACTCGCCGGGCGCAGTGCGCCGAAGGTGGTGGAGCTGGCCGGTGAGCTGGGCCTGGACTACCGGGTGGCCGATCTCGCGGACCCGAAGGGACTGCGCGCGGCGCTGGAGGATGTCGAGGTGGTCGCGCACTGCGCGGGCCCGTTCTCGGCGACCTGGCGCCCGATGGTGGACGCCTGCCTGGAGACCAGGACGCACTACATCGACATCACCGGTGAGATCGACGTGTTCGAGGCGATCTACGCCCGCTCGGCCGAGGCGGAGGCGGCCGGTGTGGTGCTGCTGCCCGGTGGTGGTTTCGACGTGGTCCCCACGGACTGTCTCGCGGCGATGGTGCACGAGGCGATGCCGGAAGCGGTGGAACTGGACATCGCGTTCGCGGCCCAGATGAGCATCGGGCCGGGAACGGTGAAGACGGCGGTGGAGGGCGCGGGTACCGGTGGGCGCGCCCGGGTGGACGGGGCGGTCCGCTCGGTGCCGATGGCGCACAAGCAGATCACCGCGCTGTTCCCGGCGGGCCCGAAGACGGTGTCCGCGATCCCGTGGGGCGATGTGGCCAGCGCGTACCGGACGACGGGGATCCCGAACATCACGACTTACACGATCGTGCCCGGTGCGCGGCTGCTCTCGACCGGGCAGCGCTATTTTGGACCGGTATTGCGCAGTGCCCCGGTACAGAAGGCGGGCAAGGCGTTGATCGACCGGTTCTTCCGGCCGGAGACCGAGGTGACCGGCGGGCGCAGTCAGGCGTGGGCCTGCGCGCGGGACGCCGAGGGGACGAGCGTGTCCGCGAGCCTGACCGGCCCCGGTCCGCTGCCGCTCACGGCGGACGCGGTGCTGCGCATCGCGGACCGCCTCGCCGCCGGTGAGGTGCGGCCCGGCTCGCACACCCCGGCGACCGCGTTCGGCGCGGGTTTCGTGGCGGAACTCGACGAGGTGCGGGTGGAGCGCCCCTGAGCGGCCGGTGGCCGGGCATCCGGTGACGAGCGGGGCCCGCCACCGGACCGGTGCGTCACCGGGCGAGCAGGGCGCTCGCTTCCTGGCGCGCGGTACCCGCCGTGGCGAGATGCGTGAGGTTCTCCGGCAGTTCCTCACCGCGGTGGCGCACGGTCTGCGCGTAGAGCCGCCCGGCCCGGTAGGAGGAGCGCACCAGCGGCCCGGCCATGACTCCGGCGTAGCCCATTTCCTCGGCGACGCGGGAGTGCTCGATGAACTCCTCGGGCTTGACCCAGCGATCGACCGGGTGGTGGCGCACGCTCGGGCGCAGGTACTGGGTGATGGTGAGGATCTCGCAGCCCGCCTCGTAGAGGTCACGCATCGCGGGCTCGACCTCCTCGGGGGTCTCGCCCATACCGAGGATCAGGTTCGACTTGGTGACCAGTCCGGCGTCCCGTGCCTCGCTGATCACCTTCAGCGAACGGTCGTAGCGGAAGGCGGGGCGCATGCGCTTGAACACCCGCGGC
The DNA here is from genome assembly GCF_000737195.2 of Sciscionella sediminilitoris. Taxonomy (GTDB): domain Bacteria; phylum Actinomycetota; class Actinomycetes; order Mycobacteriales; family Pseudonocardiaceae; genus Sciscionella; species Sciscionella sediminilitoris. The sequence continues at coordinate 22,241 of NZ_JALM01000010.1, read as the reverse complement.
ACCGTCTCGAGATTGTGCGCGAGCACCTCCGGCCGGGATGCGAACACCTCGGCGAGCTGGTCCGGCTCGGCGTTGAAGTCCGGGATCAGCAGCTCCACACCGGTGCCCGGGTTGAGCTGATGGATCTGGCGCACCGTCTCCGCGTAGAGCCAGGCACCGCCGTCCGGGAGATCGTCGCGGGCGACACCGGTGACCGTGGAGTAGCGCAGCCCCATCGCCTGGACCGACTCGGCGACCCGGCGCGGTTCGTCGGTGTCCAGCTCGGCCGGTTTTCCGGTGTCGATCTGGCAGAAATCGCAGCGGCGGGTGCACTGCTCACCGCCGATGAGGAAGGTGGCCTCGCGGTCTTCCCAGCACTCGTAGATGTTCGGGCAGCCGGCCTCCTCGCACACGGTGTGCAGACCTTCGCGCTTCACGAGTCCCTTGAGCTCCGAATACTCCGGACCCATCCGCGCCTTGGTCTTGATCCAGGACGGCTTCTTCTCGATCGGCGTCTCGCTGTTGCGGACCTCGAGCCGCAGCAGTTTCCGCCCTTCCGGCGCAACAGTCACAGGCGCCAGCCTACCTGTGTTTTACAAGTGCGTTTGGGGGCTCTCGTCCGTCGCGAGCGGGAGTCAGCGTGGATGAGATGCAAGGCGGACGACGGGGCCGCACTGGAAGTGCGGGCGAGGAGGACAATGCCGCAGATCGCCGCGCTGGCCCCGCGCAGCAGGACATGGAGTTCCCAAGCGTGCTCTTACACCGGGTCGGGGGAGACGCCCGTGAGTTCGGCGGTGAGATTCCACAACCGCTCGCGGGTGCGCTCCTGGCCCTTGGCGCGCCGGACCGAGACCTTCCTCGGATGCCCGCGCAGCTCCATGAACCCGCCCGGTCCGATGTAGTCGCCGCCGCTCGCCTCGGGTGCGGTGGCCGCGTAGAGCTCCGGGAGCGCCCCGATCCTGGCGGGCTGGGCGCTGATCCCGTTGACGAGTTTGGCGCCCTGTTCGAGCAGGCCGCTTCCCCGGGACCGGGCCATGTTCGCCTGCAGCTCGGTGGCGCTGTAGCCCGGATGCGCGGCGAGGCTGGCCACCGGTTCGCCCCCGGCGCGCAGCCGCTTGTCCAGTTCGAGCGCGAACAGCAGGTTGGCCATCTTCGCCTGGCAGTAGGAGAACGAGGGCAGATAACGGCGGCCGGTGAAGTTCGGGTCCTTGGTGTCCACCCAGCCGAACTGCGCCATGAAGCTGGAGAGGGTGACCACGCGGGCACCCGTTCCGTTGCGCAGCGCGGGCATCAGCAGCCAGGTCAGCGCGGCGTGCCCGAGGTGGTTGGTGCCGAACTGCAGCTCGAAACCGTCCGCGGTGTGCCGCTTCGGGGTCATCATCACCCCGGCGTTGTTGATCAGCACGTCCAACCGGTCACCGGTGCGCTCGCGGATCTCCTTGGCCGCGGCCGCGACGGAGGACAGATCGGCGAGGTCGAGCCGGACGAGTTCCGCGTCCGGTGAGTCGACCTGGGCGAGTGCCTGCTCGCCGCGCTCGGGGGAGCGGCAGGCGAGCAGCACCCGCGCGCCCGCCTTCGCCAGCGCCTTCGCCGCGTGCAGGCCGAGCCCGGAGTTGGCCCCGGTGACCACGATCGTGCGCCCCTGCTGATCGGGGATGTCCGCCTCGGTCCAGTTCGCCATGTCCATCACCTACCTTCAAGTAGGTATCAGACTACCGGTATCCGAGTGGCCGGCAACTCGCGACTGACCAGGGTGTTCAGGCGCTGACCGCGTCCGCGAGCTTGCGCAGCAGTGCGGTGCCCCGCCGCGGTGAGTTGCCTGCCTTGTCGTTCCCGGCGCGCACCAGGGCGAGGAAGGTGCTCCCGAGGTGGGTGGCCTCCTCCTCGCTGTCACCCGCGCTGGTGAGCCCGGCGAGGTGAGCCAGCTTGCGGCGTTCGCTCGCGATACGCCCGCTGATCGCCGGGTGGTGTTCGTTGGCGTCGAGGACCGCGCGCAGCACGGGTTCGCGTTTGGTGGCGGCGAGCCACGCGTCCCGGACCACGTCGAAGCGGTCGATGCGCGGATCGTCGTCGGCCTCCGCGATCGCCACGTCGATCTGGCCGGTCAGGGTCTGCTGCCACTTGTACTGCAGCGCGGTCAGCAGCTCCTCCCTGGTGCCGAAGACCTCGCGCACGGCGGGAAGTTCGTCGTAGGGGAGGGCGCCATTGCCCCGTCGCGCAGCGGTGGCGAGCACGGTGTTCACCGCGTCGCGCCGCCGGTAGAAGTCGTCCCAGCTCATCGCTGTGTCCCTCCTCTCGGTGATCTGGTTCATACCGCAGGTTTGTGGCGTACCATCGGTATGTAACCCCTATTGAGAAGATACCAGCGGTACGTTGCCGAATCGTGTCGTAGAGTCTGTGACTGTGGTGACAATGCGTTCGCGGCGGCTCGAATATTCCGAGTCCACCAGAAAAGCGCTGGTGGACAGCGCCATCGAGCTGATAACCAAACGTGGCTACGCGGGTACCTCACTCGATGAGATCGCCAAGCGCGCACGGGTGACCAAGGGCGCGCTCTACCACCACTTCAGTGGCAAGCAGGCACTGTTCGAGGCCGCGTTCGACGCGGTGGAGCGCGATGTCATGGCGCGGGTGGCGAAGATCCTCGAGGACGCGGGGGACCGCTGGGAGGTCGCGATGAGCGGGGTGCGCGCCTACCTGCGCACCTGCCTGGAACCCACCTACCAGCGGATCGTGCTCAACGAGGGGCCGGTCGTGATGGGCTGGGAGCGCTGGCGCGAGGCGGAGGACCAGTTCAGCTTCGGGCTGTTCCGCAACAGTGTGGAGTCGCTGATCAACGCCGGGATCGTGGCCTCGGTGGCTCCGGTGGAGGCCACCGCGCGGCTGCTGTTCGGCGCGGTCTCGGCCGGTGCCCAGTACATCGTCGGTGCCGCGGACCAGAAACAGACCTACAACGAGGTGGCCACCGCGATCGAGCGGCTGTTCGGGATGCTGCGCACGGCGGCCGCGGTGGAACGCGGCGAGGAGCCGGAGCAGCCGAAGAGATAGCGTTGACTCGTGGAATTGCGAGTGTTCACCGAACCCCAGCAAGGCGCGAGCTACACCGATCTGCTGCGTATCGCCCGATGCGCCGAGGACGCGGGCTACGGCGCGTTCTTCCGCTCGGATCACTACCAGCACATGGGTGATGTGGATCCACGGCCCGGACCGAGCGACGCGTGGATCACCCTCGCCGGTCTCGCGCGGGAGACCACGAGCATCCGGCTCGGCACCCTGGTCACCGCGGCGAGCTTCCGGTACCCGGGCCCGCTGGCGATCGGCGTGGCGAACGTGGACCAGATGTCCGGCGGCCGGGTGGAGTTCGGCCTCGGGACCGGGTGGTACGAGACTGAGCACGCCAGCTACGGGCTGCCCTTCCCGCCGCTCGGGGAGCGCTTCGACCGGTACGCCGAGCAGCTGGAGATCATCACCGGACTGTGGGCGGCGGAGGGCAGCTACTCCTTCCAAGGTGAGCACTACACGATCACCGATTCGCCCGCCCTGCCCAAGCCCGCGCAGTCGCCCCGGCCGCCGGTGATCATCGGCGGTGGCGGGCGCAAGCGCACCCCGGCACTGGCCGCGCGGTTCGCCGACGAGTTCAACATGCCGTTTGCTCCGCTCGCCGATGCGAAGGCGCAGTACGCCCGGGTCGAGCAGGCGTGCACGGATGCCGGGCGGGCACCCGCCGAACTGACCTACTCCGCCGCGCTCGTGGCCTGCGTCGGCAAGGACGAAGCCGAGGTCAGCAGGCGGGCGAGCGCCATCGGCAGGGAGGTCAGTGAGCTGCGGGGCAACGGCGTCGCGGGCACCGTTGAGGAGGCCGTGCAGACCCTCGGCGCCTGGGCGGAGGCCGGGGCCCAGCGGGTCTACCTGCAGATCCTCGACCTCGCCGACCTCGACCACGTGGAACTGATCGCCGCCGAGGTCGCCCGTCAGCTCTAGGGGCTCGCCGGATCCCCGAGGTGTTCGGCGAGCCGGGCGCGCAGCCGGTCCAGGCAGCGGCGCCGGGTGGGTCCGATGCTGCCCTCGGCGAGCGCGAGCGCGCTGCCGATCTCGGCGTAACCGAGGCGGGACAGGTCGAGGGTGAGTAGTCGGCGGCACCGCTCCGGCAGCGCCGCGAAGGCGGTGCGGACGAGGTGCGCCCGGTCCGCGCGGACGGCGAGCTGTTCGGGACCGGGGCGCTCGTCCGCGAGTGGCAGCTCGGCGAGATCGGCGCACAGTTCGGTGCGGTGCTGGCGGGTGAACCGCACACACAGCCGGTGCGCGGTGGTGCGGATCCACCCGGGAAGGGCCTCCGGGTTTCGGATGGTGCGGTGCTCGGCGAGCAGCGCCACCCACACCGACTGGATGAGGTCGTCCAGATCGGCCCGCCGGATCCGGTGCCTGGCCGCCGAGCTCACGATGATCCGCTCATAGCGGCGCACCAGTTCGCGGGCGGCGGCGTTGTCCGCGAGTGCGAGCCGGTCCAGCAGCTCGCGTTCCGACCAGTGCTGCATGTGTCCACACCTTCCGTGTCCGGAATTCGGTCACGGATCGGACGGGACGGGGTCCTGGTGCGGCTCCCCGTTGTGCTCAGGTGTGCCGCATCGGGTGATCAGGTGGACAGTTCGAGGCGCAGTCCCGGCGCTTCGGCCTCGGCGCGGACGATGTCCCGTTCGGTCACCTCGAGCGTGCCCTCGAGCGCGTCCAGTACGGCGTCCCTGGCCAGCGGGAGCACTTCCTCGACGGGGACGGTCCTGCCGAGTTCGCGGGACAGCGAGGTGGTTCCCGCGTCGGTGATGCCGCACGGGATGATCGTGTCGAAACCGCCGAGCGGGTTGTCGCAGTTGATCGAGAAACCGTGCAGGGTCACGCCACGCGCGACCCGGACCCCGATGGCGGCGATCTTGCGTTCCGGGAGCCCGTTGCCCGCGGGCAGCCACACTCCGGTGCGCCCGTCCACCCTTCCGGTGCCGGGCAGCCCGAGCCGGTCGCACACCGCGATGATGGCCTGCTCCACCCGGCGCACGTATTCGAGCACGTCGATGGGGTCGGCGAGCCCGATGATCGGATAACCGACGAGCTGGCCCGGCTCGTGATAGGTGATCTTGCCGCCGCGGTCCACATCGATGACCGGGGTTCCGTCGACGGGCTTCTCCGCTTCGCGGGTGCGTTTCCCCGCGGTGTAGACGGGAGGGTGCTGCAACAACAGCAGCGTGTCCGCTCCGGTGCCGTCGGCGCGCGCCCCGGCCAGTTCGCGCTGGGTCTGCCAGGTCGGCAAGTATTCGACCAGACCCAGCTCACGAACGGTGACCGGGGTGCGCGCGCTACGACAGGTTGAGCTCATGCCTGCGAGATTACTCCCGCCGACGGGCTAGAGCCCGAGCTCGGCGGTGAAGTTGGCCTCTTCGAGGCGCTTCTTCACCGTGGTGAGGAAACGGCCCGCGTCCGCACCGTCCACGAGCCGGTGATCGTAGGTCAGCGGCAGGTAGCACATCGACCGCACGGCGATGGCGTCCGCGCCGTCCGGGCCGGTGACCACGACGGGCCGCTTCACGATCGCCCCGGTGCCGAGCATCCCCGCCTGCGGGGGAACCAGGATCGGGGTGTCGAACAGCGCGCCCTGGCTGCCGATGTTCGTGATGGTGAACGTGCCACCGGCGAGCTCATCGGGCTTGAGGCCGTTGCTGCGCGCCCGGGACGCGATGTCCGAGATCGCCCGCGCGAGGCCACCGAGGGAGAGATCGCCCGCATTGTGGATCACCGGGGAGATCAGCCCCTGCTCGGTGTCCACAGCGATGCCGAGGTGCTCGGCGCCGTGGTAGGTGATCTCCTTGCTGCCCTCGTCGTAGGAGGCGTTCACGTTCGGGTGCGACTTGAGCGCCTCGACGACCGCCTTCGCGATGAACGGGAGGAAGGTCAGGTTGACCCCCTCGCGTTCGGCGAACGAGGCCTTGGCCGAGGCCCGCAGCTTGGCGATCCCGGTCATGTCGACCTCGAAGGTCTGCGTCAGCTGCGCGGTGGTCTGCAGCGACTCCTTGGTCTTCTGCGCGGTGATCTGCCGGATGCGGTTGGCCTTCTTCGTGGTCCCGCGCAGCGCGGCGAGTTCCGGCCGGATCTCCTTGCCCGCGCTCGCCGGGGCGGGCGCGGCGGCAGCGGCAGCGGGTGCGGCCGCCGGTGCACTGGCCGCGGGCTGGCTCTTCGCCTCGATGGCCGCCTGCACATCCTGTTTGCGGATGCGCCCGCCGACCCCGCTTCCGGTGATCGTGGTCAGGTCGATGCCGTTCTCGTTGGCGAGCTTGCGCACCAGCGGGGTGACGTACGGGCCCTCACCGCTCGCGGGCTGTTCGGGCTGCGCGTGCTTGGGCGCCGCCGGAGCAGCCGGAGCCGCTGGTGCTGCCGGTGCCGCCGCGGCGGGGGCCGGGGCAGGCGTGGGTTCCGGTGCCGGAGCGGGCGTCGGCTCCGGGGCGGGTGCCGGTGCGGGGGCCGCTGCCGCGGGCGCACCGCTGCCGATCACCGCGAGCTGGCCGCCGACCTCGACGGTGTCGTCCTCGTTCGCGCTGATCTCCAGCAGCGTCCCGGCGGCCGGGGAGGGGATCTCGGTGTCGACCTTGTCGGTGGAGACCTCGAGCAGTGGCTCGTCGACCTCGACGGAGTCACCGACCTGCTTGAGCCAGCGAGTGATGGTGCCCTCGGTGACCGACTCGCCGAGCGCGGGCATCGGCACCGGGGTGCCCGCTCCCGAGGACGGCGCGGGAGCGGCGGGCTGCGCCGCGGGTACTGGTTCCGGTGCCGCGGCCGGTTCCGGGGCGGGTTCGGGCTCGGCCTGCGCGGCGGGTGCCGCGGGCGCCCCGCCGGAACCGTCGTCGATCACGGCGAGCTCACCGCCGACGTCGACCGTGTCGTCCTCGTTCGCGACGATCCGCGAGAGCGTCCCGGCGGCCGGGGAGGGGATCTCGGTGTCGACCTTGTCGGTGGAGACCTCGAGCAGTGGCTCGTCGACCTCGACCGTGTCGCCCTCCTGCTTCAACCAGCGGGTGATGGTGCCCTCGGTGACGGACTCACCGAGAGCGGGCATCTGGACGGAGAATGCCATGGCGTGCTGACTCCTGACTCCTCGGAACTTCCTGTGACTCCCCGGGCGAGGTGTTCCTCAGCCGTGGACGTGTAGTGGCTTGCCCGCGAGCGCGAGGTGTGCCTCGCCGAGCGCCTCGGTCTGCGTCGGGTGCGCGTGCACCAGCGGTGCGACGTCCTCGGGGAACGCCTCCCAGTTCACGATCAGCTGGGCCTCGCCGACCAGTTCGCCGACCCGTTCGCCGACCATGTGCACGCCGACGACCGGCCCGTCCGGTGCCTTGATCAGCTTGACCGCGCCCTTGGTCTTCAGGATCTGGCTCTTGCCGTTGCCCGCGAGGTCGTAGGTGAAGGTGCTCACCTCGGCACCGTAGCGTTCCTTGGCCTCGGCCTCGGTGAGCCCGACGGAGGCGACCTCGGGCTTGCAGTAGGTGACCCGCGGGATGCCGGACTCCTCGATCGCGCGCGGGTTCAGCCCGGCGATGTCCTCGGCGACGAAGATGCCCTGCGCGAAACCGCGGTGCGCGAGCTGCAGCCCGGGCACGATGTCGCCGACCGCGTACACGTTGGCGAGATTGGTGCGCAGCCGGTCGTCGGTGCGCACGAAGCCGCGCTCCATGGTCAGGCCGGCCTCTTCATAGCCCATGCCCGCGGTGTTGGGGCCGCGGCCGACCGCGACGAGCAGCAGGTCGGCGGTGAGGGTCTCGCCGTTCTCCAGGGTCACCGAGACGCTGTTGGCGTCCTGGGAGGCCCCGGTGAACTTCACGCCGGTCTTCGCGGTGATCTTGCGGCGGCGGAAGGCGCGCTCGAGCTGCTTGGAGGAGTGCTCGTCCTCGTTCGGCACCAGCCGCGGCAGCGCCTCGACGATGGTGACCTCGGAACCGAAGGAGCTCCATACGCTGGCGAACTCGACGCCGATGACGCCGCCGCCGAGCACGATCACCTTCTCCGGCACGTAGTCCAGGTTGAGCGCCTGCTCGCTGGCGATGATCCGGCCGCCGAGCTCGAGACCGGGCAGCGTCTTGGAGTAGGAGCCGGAGGCGAGCACCACGTTCTTCGCGGTGATGCGCTGGCCGTTGACCTCGACCGAGTTCGGGCCGACGAACCGGCCCTCGCCCTCGACGACGTTGACCTTGTTCGCCTTCGCCAGCCCCTGCAGGCCCTTGAACAGGCCGGAGACGATGCCGTCCTTGTAGGAGTTGACCCCGCTCATGTCGATGCCCTCGAAGGAGGACTTGACACCGAACTGGTCGCCCTCGCGGGCGGCGTCGGCTACCTCGGCGGCGTGCAGCAGGGCTTTGGTCGGGATGCAGCCGCGGTGCAGGCAGGTTCCCCCGAACTTGTCCTTCTCCACAAGGGTCACGGAAAGGCCCAGCTCGGCAGCGCGGAACGCGCACGCGTAGCCGCCGGAGCCGCCACCAAGGATCACGAGGTCGGCGTCGGTCACAATCGCTCCTAGATCAGGCGAGATTCTGTTCTAACCAGCGTCGCGGGTACCGAACGGCCGCCCGCGGCCATACGCCATCTTTCCACCAAGGCGTGCATTCTTGTGATGCGGGGACGGACGGCAATGAGGTGGAGGTTCGCCTATGGGGATCCGTGCCAGACTCCGGCACGGTAAACGCGCGGGCAGCAAGCGGGGAGAAACTCGCGAGAACACGGCCTACCTGCGGGAATGGGCCGGCGCGCGTCGTGGTGTCGAGGGTTATGTCGAACCGAGGACCACGGTCACCGAGACGACCGTGATGCTCGTCGCTCATGACGGAGAGTGGACGCGCCGCCGGGTTTCCGGGCCGCGCGCGGCGCATTCGCTCGGTGACTCGCTCGGTATCCCGGTCTACGACGCCGGAGTGGTCGGCTACCCGCAGCGAATGCGTGCCTACAACCGGCGCAGGAAAGAGGACGGTCAGGGTTCTCCGCGCCCGCGCTGATTGCGGAACGCCAGATACAGCAGGCGCACCCCGATCAGCGCGCTGATCATCAGCAGGTTGTACCCGATCAGGTCCTTGAGCGTGATGCCGGGGACGATCGGCGGCCCGCCACCCGAGGACAGCAGCAGCGCGGCCATGATCCCGGTGGTCGCGCCGAGCACGGCAAGCAGCACCTCGTGCAGCGCACCGAACAGCACCCTGCGGTCCCGCGGATCGGCGAGCAGCCGCACGTTCACCGAGAGCCTGCCCTCCTCGAGCGATCCGGTGATCCGGTCCAGCCTGCGCGGCAGTTTGCGCAGTACCGGCAGCGTGGTCACCAGTTCCCGCATGGCCAGCTCGCGCACCGATTCCGGATGCACCGCCGCGCGCACCTGTTCGCCCGCGTAGCTCCGCGCGTTGGCCAGAATGTCGAAGCCCGGGCACAGCGTGGTCAGGGTGCCCTCGAGTGTGGCGAGCGCGCGGAACACCGCCGCGATCTCCGGGGGAACCGCGAGCCCGTGCGTGCCGATCAGGGAGAACAGCTCCGCGAACAGGGCAGCGTTGGGGCGCGCGTCCCCGCCGAGGTGCTTGGCCGCGATCCGGCCGAGTTCGCGTTCGAGCGCGGCGCCGTCGATCCGCTCCGGGCGGTCGAGGATGTCGAGCAGGGCGTCGCGCATCGCGGCCGCGTCGCCGGAGTCCACACCGAGCAGGAAGGCGCGCAGACCTTCGCGCAGTGCTCCGTCGATGCGCCCGACCGAACCGAAATCGAGCAGCGCCAGCCTGCCGTCCTCGAGGACGAGCACATTGCCCGGATGCGGATCGGCGTGGAACACCCCGTGCCGCATGACCTGGCCGAGCATGGTGGTGAGCAGGGCGCGCGCCGCTGCCTCCCGGTCGGGGAGCCCGGTGTCCGGGCGCAGCGGTGTGCCGCGCAGCCGTTCGGTGATCAGCACGCTCTCGCTGGCCTCGTAGAGCCGGGGGAGCACGATCCGGCCGTCCGGATCGGCGGCGCGTACCGCCTCGAGATTGCGCGCCTCGATGGTGAAGTCGAGTTCCTCGGTCAGCGCACGGGCGAATCCGTGTGCCAGTTCGACGAGACCGAGCCTGCGTGCCCAGCTCGCCCGCGCTTCGAGGGTGGCGGCGACCTTGGCGAGGATGTCCAGGTCCCGTTCGACGGTCTCGCGGATTCCCGGCCTGCGCACCTTCACCGCGACCTCGGTGCCGTCGGCGCGCTTTCCCGGGTACACCTGCGCGATGGAGGCGGCCGCGAGTGGCTGCCCGGACAGCTCGGCGAGATCGGCCCCGGGGAGTTCGGCACGCAGCACGGCCAGGGTCGCCGCGTCGTCCGAACTCTGCGCCTGGTGCTGGAGTTTGGCGAGCTCCGTGGTGAATTCCCTGGGCAGTAGTTCGGTCCTGGTGGCGAGTACCTGGCCGAGCTTGACGAAGGTGACCCCGCCTTCCTCGAGCACGGTGCGCAGGGAGCGGGCCAGCCGGATGCGCCGCGCCGGCGCCTGATCCCCGCGTGCACCCCGGCCGCCGAGGTACCCGCCGAGCCCGTGGCGCGCCGCGATCCGCAGAATCCGCCCGTATCGCCTGCTGCGCCGCCACCACCGCACCAGGGCGCCCGGCCAGCCGCGCACGTTCCACGGTTGCCCGCTCGGATGGACGAACTCCGCGGCCAGCAACAGGATCAGCACCACGATCAGTGCCGCTCCGACGATCGGGACGAGCAGCCCGACCGCTTTCCCCGCGCTGTGCACCGGGGGAAAGGACTGCACGATCGCACCGGCCACGGTCCAGCCGATGACCGCGGTGACCGCTCCGCGCAGGAATCCGATGCGAACTCCGAGCACCCGCCGTGCCACGCCGATCATGGCGAGCACGAGCAGGAACCAGGTCACCGAACCCAGGACCGTCAGCAGCCACTGCGTCATCGGCTCACCGTAACGTGCCCGGTGACCGGGCCGTTCCGCTCAGCCGTGCTCGGCGATGTCGGTGAGTACCGCGGCCATGGTGCGCACCGGCACCCCGGTGCCGCCCTTTCCGGTGTAGCCCCACGGCGATCCGGTGTTGTAGGCCGGGCCCGCGACGTCGATGTGCGCCCAGTCGACCCCTTCGGCGACGAACTCGCCGAGGAACACCCCGGCCAGCAGCATCCCGGCGACCTTGGCCCCGTTGGAGACGTTGGTCAGATCGGCGAGGTTCGAGTCGAGGTCGGCGCGCAGTTCCTCGGGCAGCGGCATGGCCCAGGCGGCCTCGCCGACCTCGCGTCCCTGTTCGGCGACCCGGTCCCGGAACTCCGGGCTGCCCATCACGCCACTGGTGCGGGTGCCGAGCGCGGTCAGCTGCGCCCCGGTCAGCGTGGCGGCCTCGATGAGGTAGTCGGGCTTGTCCTCGCAGGCGCGCACGATCGCGTCGGCCAGGACAAGGCGGCCCTCGGCGTCGGTGTTGAGCACCTCGACGGTCTTGCCGCCGTACATGGTGAGCACGTCACCGGGGCGGTAGGCGGTGCCCGAGGGCATGTTCTCGGCCATCGGCACGGTCGCGGTGACCTCGATGGGGAGCTTGAGCCGTGCGGCGAGCGCGGCCACGGCGACCGCCGCGGCGGCACCGCTCATGTCCGAGGTCATGTCGTCCATCTTCGCCGGCGGCTTGAGCGAGATCCCGCCGGTGTCGAAGGTGATGCCCTTGCCGACCACGGCGACCTTGGCCTTCGGCTTGTTCGGGCGGTACCGCATCCGGACCAGGCGCGGCGGTCGCGAGGAGCCGTCGCCGACCCCGAGGATTCCGCCGAATCCCTTGCGGCGCAACGCTTTCTCGTCGAGCACTTCCACCGTCATGCCGGCGTCCTCACCGAGCTGCTTGGCGCGGACGGCGAAGGACTGCGGGTAGAGCTCGTTCGGCGGGGTGTTGATCAGATCGCGCGCCTGGCACACCGCCTCGGCGATCGCGGTCGCGGTGCGCAGCTCGGCCCGCTGCCCGGTTCCGCCCTGGGCGGCGAAGGCCACGCTCCCCAGTGCTTCGCCGTTCGGTTTCACGCTCGGCTGGTACGCGCCGAGGATCGTGCCCTCGACCGCGGCGTGTGTGTCCACAGTGGACAGCGTGCTCGCGGCCTTCCTTGTTCCGGCGAGCGCCCGGGCGGCGACCCCGGACGCGCGGCGCACCTGCTCGGCGCTCGGCGTGTCCTCGACCGCACCGAGTCCCGCGGCGAGCACCACCGGAGCGGTGATCGTGCCGAGGGTGGCCAGCTTCACGGCCTCGCCAGCGGCGCCCTTCGCGCCGAGCTCGGTCAGGATCCCGGTGAGCCTGCCGCCGAAGGCCGCGTCGATCGCTTCGGCGCCGGGCGCGAGCGCGATCCCGTCCGTACCGGCAATCGTGCCGATCACGACGGCGTCGACGGCGATCGTCTCCAGCCCGGTCTTCGTGATGCTCAGTTTCGGCGTGGCCACGGAGCGCTCCCTGCTTTCGTGTGCTGTTTTCCCGGATCCGCGACGCATCGTAACCAGTGCTGGCGGGCGCCGCTGCGGCTCGGTCTGCGACGGTGTGCGCATGCAGCGAACCAGGAGCCTTGCCCTCGCGGGTCTCGGCGTGCTCGCGATCGGGCCGCTGGCCCTGATCGCCGGTCGGTACGCGCCGCTGGCCGGGGTGCTCGCGGTGCTGCTCGCCCTCGCCGCGCGGCTGGTCCCCGCGCCGGAGACGGCGGACCGGACGGGGCGGGCGCTGGACGGCCTGTGCGCGTGCGCCACCGCCGGGGTGCTCGCCAGGGGGATCGGTGACTATCTGGTGCCCGGCCATCCGCGGCCGGCCGCGGTGGTGGTGCTCGTCCTGCTGGGGCTGCTGGTGTTCGCGCGCACCGCGATCCCGGATGTGCTCGCCTGGTTCGGCATCGGGCTCGGCGCGCTGGCCGCGGTGCTGTTCGCCGGGGCGGGCCTCGGTATCGCCCCGCCGCCACATCCACCGGAGGCGGGCCACCCCGCGCTGCTCGTGCCCGCCGCCGTGCTGCTGCTCGGTGCGGCGGCGGGGGTGTCGCGCGGGCCCGGTCGCGGATTCCCGTGGTGGCTCGCCGGTGCCGCGCTCGGCTTCGGCGGTCTCGCCTGGGTGGCGCAGTACCAGCTCGGGGCCGCGCGCACCGGGCTTTCCCCGGCCCCGCTCACCGATGCGCTCGAGGTGGCGAACGCGGGAGAACTGACGCCGGTACTCGTGGTGGCACTGGTGCTCGCGCTCGCGCTCGGCGCGCACGGTCAGCTCGGTCTTGCCGCCGAACGGTTCCCCGCCTGGTCGCCCGCGCTCGGCGGGATCGTGGTGGTGTTCGCCGGGCAGCTCGGCGGGATCGTGGTGTGCGCCGTGCTCGTGCTCACGCGTTTCGCCTACCTCGGTTGGTCGGCGAAACGCGGCGAGCTACCGTGAACACTATGACGTCCGACCAATTCACCGTGACCCGTCATCCGAATCCGGCCTCCGCGGAGCGCGTGGCCGAGGTACTCGCCGACCCCGGTTTCGGCAAGTACATGACCGATCACATGGTGAGTATTGGTTACGCCGACGGCGGCTGGGGTGAACCGCAGGTACGGCCCTATCAACCGCTCTCGCTCGACCCGGCGACCACGGTGCTGCACTACGGGCAGGCGATCTTCGAGGGGCTCAAGGCCTACCGCCAGGCGGACGGTTCGATCGCCACCTTCCGCCCGTACAGCAACGCATCCCGGTTCCAGGCTTCCGCGCGCCGGCTCGCCATGCCGGAGCTTCCCGAGGACCTGTTCGTCGAGTCGCTGCGCCAGCTGGTCGCCGTGGACGAGCGCTGGGTGCCCGCCGCGGGCGGTGAGGACTCGCTCTACCTGCGCCCGTTCATGATCTCCACCGAGGTGTTCCTCGGTGTCCGCCCCGCGACCGAGTACCTGTACATGCTGATCGCTTCTCCGGCGGGCTCGTACTTCTCCGGCGGGATCAAGCCGGTGAGCGTGTGGCTGTCCACCGAGTACGTGCGCGCGGCCCCGGGCGGCACGGGCGCGGCGAAGTTCGCCGGGAACTACGCCGCCTCGCTCGCCGCGCAGGCCCAGGCCGCCGAGCAGGGCTGCGACCAGGTGGTGTGGCTGGACGCGGTGGAGCGGCGCTACGTCGAGGAGATGGGCGGGATGAACCTGTTCTTCGTGCTCGGCGACCGCATCGTCACCCCGGAACTCTCCGGTTCGCTGCTCGCCGGGGTCACCCGCGACTCGCTGCTCACCCTCGCCGCCGAGCACGGTTACGAGGTGGAGGAGCGCAAGTTCTCCACCGAGGAGTGGGAGAAGAAGGCCGCGAGCGGGGAGCTCACCGAGGTGTTCGCCTGCGGCACGGCCGCGGTGATCACCCCGGTCGGCCAGGTCAAGCACTCCGGCGGGGAATTCACCATCGCCGACGGTCAGGCGGGCCCGGCCACCACGAAGCTGCGCGCCGCGCTGACCGACATCCAGACCGGGGCGGCCGAGGACACCCACGGCTGGCTCACCACGCTGGGCTGACTTCCGCGAAGAACCGGGTGCACAGCCGCGCGAAATCCGGGGCGGTGATCGCGCGGCTGTGGTCGCCGGGCAGGTCCGCGTAGCGCGCGCCCGGCAGCGCTTCGGCGAGTTCGCGCGCCGATTCGCGGCGGACGTCCTCGGTTCCGGCGAGCACGAGCACCGGCATGGCGATCCCGTCCAGTTCGGCGCGCCCGGTCGGCACCAGGCTGTCCAGTACCCGCAGCAGGGCGAGCGGATCCCCGCCGGTCTCGGTCAGCCACCGTTCGACGTCGTGTTCCGGGGAATCGGGTTCGAAGGTGCCCGGGTTCGCCTGGACCCGGCGCAGGACCGGTTCCGTCCGGCTCGGTGCGGTCCCGGTGATCTCGGCGAGCCCCTGTCCGGCGAGCACGGCCCGCCCCGGCCGGGCACCGCGGGCGAGCATGCGGGCCACCACGCGCGCGCCCAGCGAATAGCCGCCGAGGTCGTAACCGTCCAGGCCGAGCTCGGTGAGCAGGGCGAGCCCGTCCTCGGCGAGCACATCCGGGGGATAGGCGCCCGGATCGTGCGGCCGTGCGCTGTCCCCGTGCCCGCGCAGATCCGGCATGATCACTCGGAATCCTTGCGCGGCAAGGGTTTCCGCATGCCCCGGACGGATCCAGTGCTCCGCAGCGAATCCGCAGAAACCGTGCACCAGCACCAGTGGCCGTCCCTCGCCGAGTTCCCGGTAGGCGAGCCTGGTGCCGTCCTCACCCCTGCTGTACCTGATCAACCCGTTCCCCTTCCTGGGAATCCTGCCCGCCCTGCCCGGGAAGCAGCGGCGCGAGCAGCAGCGCGGCGAGGAGCAGTCCGGCGGCCACCAGGAACGCGGTGATCGTGGCCGAGGCGGTCGCGCCGCCGGCGAAGAACACCGTACCGAGCAGGGCGATCCCCGAGGCCGGACCCAGTTGCATCGCGGTGTTCACCACCCCGGACGCGGAGCCCGCTTCCTCGGCGGGGACCTCGGCGAGTATCACGGTGAGCACCGAGCTCATCACGGTGCCCAGCCCGTAACCGAGCAGCACCGCGCCGGGAATGAGCTCCCAGGAGTGCAGCTGCTCGCCCGCGCTGTAGAGGGCGAGGCAGAGTGCCGCGATGCCGAGGATCCCGGCGATCAGACCGACCGGGATCAGGTTCTTGCCGAGCTTCCTGAGCAACGCGGCCGAGCTGCCGTTGCCCGCGACGATGCCGAGGGTGATCGGCAGGAAGGTCAGCGCGGTCTGCAGCGGGGAGTAGTGCAGGCCGTTCTGCAGGTGCATGGTCAGCACCACGAAGGTGCCCATGGCGGCGGTGAACAGGATCCCGATGGGGAGCCCGGCGGACATCTCCCGCCTGCGCAGCATGCCGAGCCCGATGAGCGGGTCGGTGCGCCGCTTCGACTGCTGGTGGACGAAAAGCCCCGCGAGCGGGATCGCGGCGAGCATCAGCAGGATCGTCCAGACCGGCCAGCCGATGCTCCAGCCTTCCACGAGCGGGTAGAGCACGGCGAACAACGGCAGCGCGAACAGCACGACGCCGAGCCGGTCGATGCGCACCTCCGGCCGTCCGGCCCGCCTGGGCAGGAACGCGGCGGAGCAGCCGAGGGCGATCAGCCCGATCGGCAGGTTCACCAGGAAAATCGAGCGCCATCCGAGCCCGGCGATGTCCGCCTGGGTGAGCAGCCCGCCGAGCAGCGGCCCGGCCGCCCCGCCGAGCGGGAACGTCGCCCCGAACAGGGCGAAGGCCTTGCCGCGCTCCTCATCCGGGAATTCGGTCCGGATCACCGCGAGCACCTGCGGCACCATCAGCCCGGCGAAGGCGCCCTGCACGATGCGGGCGCCGATCAGCACCCCGACCGTCGGGGAGAGCCCGGCGAGCAGCGAAGCGAGAGTGAATCCGAGCGTGCCGCAGAGGAACACCGTGCGGGCGCTGTACCGATCACCGAGGCGGCCGCCGGTGATCAGCAGCAGCGCGTAGGCGAGCGTGTACCCGGAGGCGATCCACTCCAGCGCCGATCCGCTCGCCTGCTGCTCGTGCTGGATCGAGGGCAGTGCGACGGCGACGATCTGATTGTCGAGCATGTCCATGAAAACGGCGAGCAGCAGTGGGAACAGCGCCGCCCAGCGGTGGGGATGCCATGTCTGAGGTCTGGTCATGAGGCTCATAATCAACCAGATGGATAATTGTGTCAACTATCAGGATGACTAAGCTGACTGCTAGGGTGACTGTCGTGGCGAGGCGAACACCGGAACCCGGGGAACGACAGCGCGATGCCGAGCGCACCAAGCGGTCGATCCTGGAGGCCGCGGCCGAGGAGTTCGCCGCATCGGGTTTCGCCGGGGCCCGGGTCGCGGGCATCGCGGCCCGCGCCGGGGTGAACAAGCAGCTGATCTCGTACTACTTCGGCGGCAAGGAAGGCCTCTACCGCGCGATCGGGGAACGTTGGCGGGAGTACGAGGACGAGAACCTGACCGCCGAGCGGTTACCGGAGGCGTTGCGCGGCTACGCGCTGGTGCCGCTGCAGGACCCCGCAGGGCCGAAACTGCTCGCCTGGGAGGGGCTGAACGACGAAGGGGGAGCCGCGGCCGAGCCCGGTCGTGCCGAACGGCTGCGCGCCAACTTCGGCCGGCTGGTCGCCGCGCACGAGGGGGAGCTGGACCCGGGCTTCGATCCGGACATGCTCGGCCTGATGTTGTTCGCCGCCGCGAGCATGCCCTCGGTGTATCCGCAACTGGTGCGCGAGGTGTGCGGGGCGGAGGCGAGCTCGCCGGAGTTCCTGCGCGCGTACGCCGATCAGCTGGCTCTGCTCGCCGAGCGGTTAGTGGGCGGCGAGCACCGCACCGACCGCGGTGAGCAGCACGGCGAGTTCGCAGCAGGCGCCGAGCACATCCCCGGTGATCCCGCCGAAGCGGCGCACGCAGTGCCGGACGAGGCCGAACACGGCGCAGCCGGTGATCACCCACGTCACCCCGAGCCACGGTGACCACAGCGCGCCCGCCGCGGCGAGCACGAGCCACCACAGCACCGGGAGCGCGGGGTGCTGGCCACCCGCCACCAGGGAGCCGAGCCCGTCCGCGCGGGCCGCGGGAACCCCGCGCGCGCAGGCGATGGCGAACGCCGCGCGTCCCGCGGTGACCGCGGCGAGGATGCCCGGCCAGTCGTGCGTGTTCGCGAGCGCGCCGAAGCACACGGCCTGCGCGCCGATATCGACCACGAGGGCCACCACGGCGAACGGGCCGGTACTGCCGTCGCGCATCACCTCGAGCGCGCGCTCCGGTCCGCCGTAACAGCCGAGCCCGTCGGTGGTGTCCGCGAGCCCGTCGACGTGCATGCCGCGGGTACCGAGCACCCCGAGCGCCACCGCCAGCAGGCCCGCGAGCGTTTCCGGTGCGCCGAGCAGCCGGATCCCGAACGCGGCCCCGGCCAGGACCGCCCCGAGCAGCAGCCCGACCAGCGGGGCGAGCGCGATCGCGAACCGCCCGGCCGCGCGGTCCACGCTGCGCACCCGGACCGGGAGCACGGTCAGCATGGAAAGCGCGAGCGCGAACCCCCGGATCACCGGTCCCGCACGCCCGCCTCGTCGAAGGTGGCCATTCCGGAGAGCAGCCGCGCCGAGGCGGCGACCAGCGGCAGCGCGGAGATCGCGCCGGTGCCCTCGCCGAGGCGCATGTTCAGCTCCAGCACCGGGGTCAGGTCGAGCTGTTCGAGCGCGGCCCTGTGTGCGGGTTCGGGGGAGCGGTGCCCGGCGATCCACCAGTGCCGGGCACCGGGGGCGAGCGAGTCCGCGACGAGCGCGGCCGCCGTGGAGACCACGCCGTCCAGGATCACCGGGGTGCGCCGGACCGCGGCCTGGGCGAGGAACGCGGCCATCGCGGTGATGTCCGCACCGGCGACGGTCCGCAGTAGCTCCACCGGATCACCGAGCACCGCGACGGCCCGCCGCCGCGCGTCCCGGATCGCCGAGGCCTTGCGCATCCAGGTGAGGTCGTCGATGCCGGTTCCCCTGCCGACCATGGTTACCGGTTCCGCTCCGGTCAGCGCGGAGACGAGCACCGCGGCCGGAGTGGTGTTGCCGATCCCGAGGTCCCCGGGAATGAGCAGGTCGGCCCCCGAATCGACCTCCTCGTCCGCGATCGCCTTGCCCGCGGCGATCGCCTGGCGCGCCTGTTCCGGGGTCAGCGACTCCTGCCGGTCGATCGCCGCCGAGCCCTCGCGCACCTTGTACCCGCGAACCGATTCCGGCGTCGGCGCGTTCACGGCCATGTCCACCACGCGCACCGTGGCCCCGGAGGCCTCGGCGAGCACATTGGCGGCGGCGCCCCCGGCGAGCAGGTTCGCCACCATCTGACCGGTGACCTCGGGCGGATAGGCGGAGACCCCGCGTGCGGCGATGCCGTGGTCCCCGGCGAACACCACCACCCGCGGGCGGTTCAGCGGATGCGGTGGGCAGCTGCCCTGGCAGGCGGCGATCCAGTTGCCGAGCTGTTCGAGCCTGCCGAGCGAGCCCTCGGGTTTGGTCAGCCGCGCCTGGCGGGCCTCGGCCTGCGCGCGCACCTGCTCATCGGGCGCGGTCACCTCGTCGAACGAACTGTCCGCTGTGGACATTCGGACGGTACCTCCTCGTAGTTCCTAACGAACTCTCAGCGAAGCCGCAGGGGGATCCCCGCGATCAACAGCTTGACCTCCGTGCTCACCTCGGCGACCGCGGCGTTGAGCGCGCCGAGCTCATCGCGGAAAAGCCTGCCAGAAGCGGTGGCGGGCACGATGCCGAGTCCGGTCTCCGCGGAGACGAGCACGACATCGCAGGCGCAGTCCCCGAGCGCGCGCACCGTGTCCGCGATGCGTTCACGCACGCGCGCCAGGTCGCCGGACTCCCAGGCACCCGTCTCGTCGAGCAGCGCGGTCAGCCAGGTCGCGAGATCGTCCACCAGCAGCGGCGGATCAGCGGGCCCGGCCGAGGCGAACAGTTCCCGCAGGTCCGCAGTCTCGACCGTGGACCAGCAGCCGGGCCTGCGGGCGATGTGCCGGGCGATCCGCGCATCGAACTCCCGGTCGGCCGGATCGCGGCGGGCGGTCGCCACGTAGGTCGCGGGCCGGGTGCCGTCGAGCAATCCCTCGGCGTGCGCCGACTTCCCTGAGCGCGCCCCGCCGAGGACAAGCGTTACCGTCACGGTGGCGACCCTACGGGAGGCAATCATGGAGTACCGCTGGCGCTACGAGGACTCGGCGGGTGCCGAGCAGCAGGGCCCCGCGCAGACCTTCGAGGACCAGCAGGAGGCGGAGCTCTGGCTCGCCGATTCCTGGGTCGACCTGCTCGACTCCGGGATCGAACAGGTCACCCTGCTCGAGGACGAGCAGCCGGTGTACGGGCCGATGGGCCTGCACTCGCCCGAGTAGTACGAGCAAGCGGGGCAGCCCAAGCTCAGCGGCGCTCTACGGTGAGCGGGTCAGCCCGGGGTTGGTCTCCACCACACCGTCGAGCACCTCGTCGATCTTGGTCAGCAGGGCGGGATCGAGCGCGACCCCGGCCGCGGCGACGTTGTCGGTGATCTGCTCGGGCCGGGAGGCGCCGATGATCGCGGAGGCCACATTGGTGTTCTGCAGCACCCAGGCCACCGCGAGCGCGGCCATGGACAGCCCCGCCTCCTCGGCGATCGGCCGCAGCCGCGCGACCCGCTCGAGCACCTCGTCCCGCAGCCAGTGGGCGATCATGTCGGCCCCTCCCGCCGTATCGGTGGCCCGCGAACCCTCCGGTGGCTTCGCGCCCTGCTGGTACTTCCCGGTGAGCACGCCCTGCGCGATCGGGGACCAGACGATCTGGGACAGCCCCTCGCGCTCGGCGGCGGGCACCACCTGCTCCTCGATGACCCGCCACAGCATCGAGTACTGCGGCTGATTGGACACCAGCGGGATGCGCAGCTCCCGCGCGAGCGCCGCGCCCCTGCTGATCTGTTCGGCGGACCACTCGGAGACGCCGATGTAGTTGACCTTCCCGGCGTGCACCAGGTCCGCGAAGGCCGACATCGTCTCCTCCAGCGGAGTGCGCCGGTCGAAGCGGTGCGCCTGGTAGAGGTCGATGTGATCGGTCTGCAGCCTGCGCAGCGAGGCGTGCGCCGACTCCAGGATGTGCTTGCGGCCGAGACCGGAATCGTTCGGTCCACCGGGACCGGTCGGGAAGAACACCTTGGTGCACAGCTCGAGCGATTCGCGCCGTTGCCCGTGCAGTGCCTTGCCGAGCACCGTCTCGGCCGCGGTGTTCGCGTACACATCCGCGGTGTCGAAGGTGGTGATCCCCGCGTCGAGGGCGGCCCGCACGCAGGCGAGCGCGCGTTCCTCCTCGACCTGGGAACCGTGGGTCAGCCAGTTGCCGTAGGAGATCTCACTGACGAAGAGGCCGCTGTGGCCGAGGCGACGATGTTCCATACCGCCAGCCTAGGATTTCCCGGGCTCGGTTGAGTAGCGGCGCGGGCGACCTGGGTGGAAGAGCGGCTTCGCAACGCCCGTGTTCAGTCGACCTTCTGCCCGGCCTTGATGCGTGGTTTCGGCATGCGCAACTTACGGATCTGGGTGCTCCGGACGAAGGCGTACCAACCGAGCGAAAGGCCCTTGTCGGTGGCGTCCGGGAACTTCGCGCGCACCCGCTTGGTGATGCTGCGGCCGTTGATCACGCCCTCGATCACCATCAGCGCCAGGATCACGGTGCACACCAGCACGGCGATCTGCTGCACCTGCGGGGTCGGGGTGAACAGGCTGATGAAGATGAGCCCGGCCATGGGCATGAACAGCCCGGCGAAGTTGCGTTTGGAGTCGACGACATCGCGCACGTACCGGCGCACCGGGCCGCGGTCGCGCGGCATCACGTAGCGGTCGTCGCCCTCTTCCATCTTCTTGCGCCGCTCCGCGGCCTGCGTGCGCCGGTCCTCCTTGGACCCGCGCAGCGCCTTGGCCCGCTTCGCCGCCTCGCGCTGGGTGGTCGGCGGGGGCAGCACCGGTCCGCGCTGACCACCCGAGGCCTCCTTGCGCTTGGGCGTCGGCCGTCCCTTCGGAGCGGTGTACCCGCGCTGGCCGGATTCGCCCGTTTCCTCGATCGACTCGGCGACCTCGGCGGTCGAGGCATCGGCCGTCTGCTCGTCACGCGCGCGGTTGAACAACTTCACACCCCAAGTCTAGCGGGCGGGTCCCGCGCCGAGGACCGCAGCTCGCGTCGGTGGTACCGGCCACGCGGTCCACGGTGGCCGAGTGATCGATACCGCCCGGTGAATGTGTCACCATGGAAGGGAACAAACCATCCTCGGCGAGCTGTTGTAGGGGTGGAGAGGCGCAGACCGCACAAGGGAGAGTCAATGACTGTCGATGCCACCGCGGCGACCGAAGAGAAGACCCACGGCGTGCAGCTTTCCGATGCCGCTGCCGCGAAGGCCAAGGCACTGCTCGACCAAGAGGGCCGCGACGACATGCACCTGCGCATCGCGGTGCAGCCGGGTGGCTGCGCCGGCCTGCGCTACCAGCTGTTCTTCGACGAGCGCACCCTCGACGGCGACCTGTTCCGCGACTTCGGCGGGCTCTCGGTCGCCGTGGACCGGATGAGCGCGCCGTACGTGGAGGGCGCGACCATCGACTTCGTGGACACCATCGAGAAGCAGGGCTTCACGATCGACAACCCGAACGCGGGCGGGTCCTGCGCCTGCGGCGACTCCTTCAACTGAGTCCCGGGGCCAGGTGCGCCGCTGCCGTCCGTGACGGCGGCAGCCGCTGTCATGGCAGGCGC
>NZ_JALM01000009.1 GCF_000737195.2 Sciscionella sediminilitoris | reverse complement strand
CGACTGCTCACCCCGGCGTTCTCGGCGCGGCGAATGAACGACCTGGCCACGTTGATCACCACGCTCGTGCGGGAGTCGATCGAGGAGATGACCGGCGGCGCGGAACATGGTACGGCCGATCTGCAGCGGCACATCTCGATGCCGTTGCCGGTGTTCGTGATCTGCCGGCTGCTCGGGGTCCCGTTCGCCGACCGGTACTACTTCAAGGACCTCTCCACCCGGCTGGCGACGCTGACCGGACAGGATCCGGGGATCGCCTACGCGGAGCTGCGCGAGTACGTCGGCCGGATCGCGGAGGCGAAACGAACCGATCCGGGCGAGGATCTGATCTCCGATCTGGTCGCGGCGCAGCAGGAGTATCCCGAGTACCTCACCGGGGAACAGCTCACCGGGATCGTGGCCGGGCTGCTGTTCGCGGGGCACGAGACCACGCTGAACGCGATCAGCTACGGCACCCTGGCGCTGCTGAGCAACCCGGCCGCGAAGCAGCGGCTGATCGCGCATCCGGAGACCGTCGACGAGGTGGTCGAGGAAATCCTGCGGCTCAACGCGTCCGGGGGAATCGGGATCCTGCGCTACGCTCACGCCGATATCCAGGTCGGCGAGCAGCTGATCCGCCGGGGCGAGGCGGTGATCCTGTACAGCGCGCTCGTCGACCGCGATCCGCGCGCCTTCGCGGACGCGGAACGGTTCGCGCCCGCGAAGCGCGCGGACACGCACCTCGGC
Source organism: Sciscionella sediminilitoris (assembly GCF_000737195.2). Taxonomy (GTDB): domain Bacteria; phylum Actinomycetota; class Actinomycetes; order Mycobacteriales; family Pseudonocardiaceae; genus Sciscionella; species Sciscionella sediminilitoris. Next base: position 313,315 of record NZ_JALM01000009.1, on the reverse strand, counting down.
TTCGGCCACGGCGGCTACTTCTGCATCGGTGCGAGCCTGGCCCGGCTGGAACTGCGCGGCGTGTTCGGTCAGCTGTTCCGCCGGTTGCCCACGCTCGCCCTCGCCGCCGGGCCCGAAGAACTCACCCCGCGCGATGAGCGCCTCACCGGAGGGATCGAGCGGCTTCCGGTGTCCTGGTGAACCCGGTGTCCGGGGAACCCCGGCGCCCTGGTCAATCTCAGCGAGCGAGCAGGAACGCGTCCCGTAGCTCGTTGGTGATGTGCGGGGACCAGAGCGCGTGCAGCGGGGCGTGCAGTGCCGGGCGCAGTTCGAGCACCCTGCTCTTGCCGCCCGCGGCCGGTCCCGGTGGCGCAGTGACGAAGGCGACGTGTCCGGTGCCGATCACCGCGGTCACCGGCGGGGTGCCCTGGATGGGATTGCGGGTGTACCGGGGTTCGAATCCGGCCCGGCGGCACTGATCGAGCAGGAAATCGGTGTACCCGGAGTTGCCCGGCCGCCCCCACCCCATGATCGGTTCCCCGGCCAGCTCGGCGAGCTCCACGTACTCCCGCCCGGCCAGGTGGTGCTCGGCCGCGACGGCGACACCGAGCCGGTCGTGGCCGAGCGTTTCCCGCGCGATCCCTTGTGGTGGCGGCATGCCACGGCAGAGACCGATGTCCAGCTTTCCGGTGTACAGCTCATCGAGCAGCTGCGCTGGATAGCGCTGGAACACCTCGGTGTTGCCCAGTTCCTGTTCGCTGAGCCGGGACCGGAGCAGCTCGGCGATCTCCTCCCCGGTCACCGCGGGCGTGTGCCCGATCCGCAGCGGTTCGGTCTCCTCCCGGCCGATCCGCCGTGCCCGTTCGAGGGCGGCGCGCACCAGTCCGTGCAATACGCGCGCGTCCTCGATCAGCGCCTGCCCCGCGGGAAGGGCGGTGACCCCGCCCGGATCGCGGGCCAGCAGCGGCACTCCGACCTCACGTTCGAAGGACCGGATCGAAGTGCTCAACGCCTGCTGCGAGAGATGCAGCCGGCTCGCGGCCTTGGTGAAGCTGCCCTCCTCGGCCACGGCGACGAGCTGGTCCAGTTTCCGTAGGTCGATGCCCATGTCCGCCAGGGTAGGCCGGGCCGCTCAGGCCTGGCCGGTCTCGAACCGGGTGATCTTCCCGTCCGCGACGGTGAACCGCCACCGGGTGCGCATGCTGCCCCAGGTGGAGTTCGTGAACTCGGCGATCAGGCCGAGCCCACCGTCCGATTCGGACTCCACATCCATCCGGCCGTCCGCGTCGAAGATCTCCCCGTCCACCCAGGACCGCAGGTCCCGGTCGGTGCCGTCATCGGACATCGTGGCACCCGCACCCAGCAGCGCGTCGAACGCGGCACGGTCACCGGAGTTGATGGCCTCGACGAAGGCCCGTACGGTCGGTTCACTCGGTTGCACTGTCATGGTTCCCTCCCTGGAATCAGCGGGTGGTGTAGCCGCCGTTGGCGAAGATGGTCTGCCCGGTGATCCACCAGCCCTCGGTGGCGAGGAACCTGGTCAGCGCGGCGATGTCCTCGATCTGGGTCAGCTGGTTTCCGAGCGCCTGGGACTTGTGGAATTCTACGCGTTCCGGGGTTTCCTGCGGGTAGAAGAACGGCGTGTCCATCGGTCCGGGCGCGATGTTGGTGACCGAGATGCCGCGCTCGGCGAACTCCTTGGACGCGGCCCTGGTGAAGTGCTCCAGCGGGGCCTTGCCGCCCGCGTAGGTGGAGTAGCCGTCGGTGTAGGCGGCGAGCAGCGAGGTCACCAGGCTGATGATCTTGCCGTTGTCGTTGATCCGGCGCCCGGCCTCCTGCAGGAAGAAGTACGCGGCCTTGGCGTTGATCGCCAGCATGGTGTCGTACTCCTGCTCGGTGGTCTCCAGGATCGGCTTGCGCAGCACCATCCCGGTGGTGTTCACCGCGACATCCACCCCGGAGAACTCGTCAACCGCGGCGTCGAACAGCCGGCGCACATCGCCGACCTTGGTGAGGTCGCCCTGCACCGTGATGGCCTTCGAACCCGCCGCGCGCACGGCTTCCGCGGTCTTCTCCGCGTCCACCGCCGAGGCGTCCCCGTGGTAGTGGATCACCAGGTTCGCGCCCTGCTCGGCGAAACTGGTGCTGATCAGCCCGCCGAGGTTCTTCGCTCCCCCGGCGACGACCGCGACCTTGTCCCGAAGCGTGTGCTCAGTCATGTTTCTCCCTCTCTCGTTGTCGTGCCACCGACGCTAGGCGCAGTGCGCGGGCGCGGGGAAACACAAAGATCGGGTCGGCCGACAAGTTCGGTGGATAGCGGCAGCTCAGCACCACTAGGCTCGGGTCATGACCGAAGAAGGTGGCGACCCGGCGTGCTGGCTGTCCTCGGTCTGCCCGGAGTGCGGCCGGTTCGCCGGGGAACAATCCTGCCCGTACTGCTCGGCGGAATCCGTGACCCCGCTGGTGATCGACACCGATACCGCGCAGGACGACTGTGTCGCGCTGCTGACCGGGCTGCTCGATCCGGCGGCGGAACTGCGCGCGGTGACCATGGTCGCGGGCAATGTCGGGTTCGAGCACCAGGTGCGCAATGCCTATCTGACCGCCAATGTGGCCGGGCGGCTCGGCGAGGTCCCGATCCACCTCGGCTGCCGCCGCCCGCTGGTGCGCCCCTGGGAGGGCGCGGAGAACGTGCACGGGGACGGGGCCGGTGGCCTGCGCATGGATCTGAGCGGGCACGAGCCGAGCAGTGAACATGCGGTGGACGCGCTGATCCGGCTGGCCGCCGAGCACCAGGGCGAACTGGCGATCCTCGCGATCGGGCCGCTGACCAACATCGCCACCGCGGCGATCAAGGATCCGGAATTCGCGGGCAATGTCCGGACCCTGTACGTGATGGGCGGATCCAACAACGGTCGCGGCAACATCACCGCGGCCGCCGAGTTCAATTTCTATGTCGATCCCGAGGCGGCGAAGACCGTGTTCGCCGCGGGATTCGAGATCGTGGTCGTGCCCTGGGCCCCGCTCACCCTGGAACGCGCGGTGTTCGATCAGCCCAGGCTCGACGAGCTCGCCGCGCTCGGCACCCCGCTCTCCCGGTTCTTCGACCGGATCTGCGCCACCACCCTGGAATTCGATCGCAGCGTGGGCATCGACGGCACCACCCATCCCGATTCGCTGACCGCGGCCGTATTGCTGCATCCCGAACTGGTCACCCGCAGCGCCCGGTACCACGTGGACGTGGAGACGGCGGGCGAACTCACCCGCGGTTACGCGGCCATGTCCTGGGGCGTACACGGGATGGAACCCAATGCCACGGTGATCGAGGATGTGGACGGCGAAGCCTTCTTCGCGCACATCAGGGCCCTGCTGGCCACTCCGACCACCCTGAACCGGGAACTGAGCTGAATCCTTTCTCCCCCGCGCGGACTCTTATAGGGGCCGGAACACACCGGCACTGAAGGAGAGAGGAGGTGCACGCCATGGCCGAACCGGGCTGGCCGAGGGAATCGCTGATCGCCGCCGCGCAGGACGGGGACCCCGCCGCTATCAGCACCCTGGTTTCGGGCTCGCATCCGCACGTGCACCGGTTCGCGCGCACGCTGTGCGCATCCCCCGAGGACGCGGAGGATTCCGCGCAGGAAGCGCTGATCATCCTGTACCGCAAGATCGGCTCGCTGCGCGCGACCGGTGCGCTCGCCTCGTGGATGTTCCGGATCGTGCGCAACGAATGCCTGCGCCGGGCGCGCCGGGCATGGCGCGCCGAGGAGCTTTCCGGCCCGGAAACCCGCATGTCGGCGGAGGAGGACGTCCTGCACCGGCTGGAGGCACAGCGGGTGGCCGCCGCGGTCGCCGAGCTGCCCGCCGAACAGCGCCGCGTGCTGATCATGCGGGACGTCCAGGGCTATCCGGGCCACGCGGTCGCCGCCGCACTCGGACTGAGCACGCCCGCGATGAAATCCCGGCTGCACCGCGCACGGGCCGCGGTGCGGGAACGACTGCAGGACCCGGGCCTGCCACACCACGACTGACGAAGGAGAAACCCGTGCTGGAAACCGGATCCACCGCCCCGGCCCTCGAACTCGAGAACACCGAAGGAAAACCTGTACACCTCACCGACTTCCAGGGCACCGAGAACGTGCTGCTCTACTTCCTGCGCTCGACCACCTGCCCGGTATGCAACCGGCACGTCAAGGACCTCGCCGGGCGCGCGGACGAGCTGAGCGCCGCGGGCGTGCGCGTCCTGCTCGTGGTGCCCGAGGGCCGTACCGAAGCCGGTGCCTGGCGGGCGAAACGCAAGCCACCGTTCCCCGTGGTCACCGGAAGGCGCGGCACCCCGCACGAGGCGGTCGGGCTGCCGAAGAAGGTGTTCGGCACCCTCCAGCAGTCCGGGAGCCTGCTGATCGACCGGAGCGGGATCGTCCGCCACGCGCACGCGGCGACCATGCCCACCAACGGTTATGACCGAAAGGGGATCGAGCAGGCCATCGCCGGGCTGGCGAGGAATGAAACCGGTACACGCTGAGTTACCTCTTCCGTTGCCCCCCCCTGACGGAAGAGGTGTTTCATGCGCGCGGTCGTCCACGAACGCACGGGCGGTCCCGAAGTACTCCGGCTCGCCGAACGGCCCGTTCCGGATGTGCCCGCGGGCCATGTCCGGGTACGGGTACACGTGTCCGGGGTGAACCCCACCGACCTGCGCAGCCGCAGCGGCCAGTCCTCGGGGATGAAGTTCGCCGAGCAGATCCCCCATCAGGACGGTGCGGGCGTGGTGGACGCGATCGCCGCGGATGTGACCGGATTCGAAGCCGGGCAGCGGGTGTGGCTCTGGGATGCGGCGTTCGGCAGGCCGGCGGGCACCGCGGCGGAGTACGTCGTCCTGCCCGCGGAACACGTGATTCCGCTGCCGGACGGGGCGAGCTTCGAACTCGGCGCCTCACTCGGCATTCCCGCGCTGACCGCGCACCACGCGCTCACCTCGGGGACGCACCGGCTCGCCCCCGGCGTGCTGGCCGGGACCACGGTCCTGGTGCACGGCGGGGCGGGCGCGGTCGGGCACGCCGCGATCCAGCTGGCCAGGTGGGCGGGCGCGCACGTGCTCAGCACGGTCAGCAGCAAGGACAAGGCCCGGCTCGCCGCGGCCGCCGGGGCCCACCACGTGATCGACTACCGCGCCGAGGATGTGCCCGCGCGCATCGCCGAGCTCGCCCCCGATGGCGTGCACCGCATCGTCGAGGTGGATCTCGCGGCCAATCTCGCCACGGACACCGCGGTGCTCGCGAACGGCGGCAGCATCAACGTCTACACCTTCCGGCCGGATGAACTGCTCCCGATCCCCTCGCTGGAGCTGCTCGTCAAGAACGCCCGGCTGGGCTTCACCTACACCTACACGGTCGACACCGCCGCGAAGGAGGACGCGCTCGCCGCGGTCACCGCCGCCGTCGCGGACGGGGTCATGGGCGTCGGCACCGAGCACGGGCTGCCGCTCGGACGCTACGAGCTCACCGAGGCCCCGGCCGCGCACGCCGCACTGGAGCAGGGCTTCGTCGGGAAGGTGCTCATCTCGGTGGTGCCCGCAACGGAAGCGTAGACTCCTTCGATGTTCGTCGAATATCGAAGGAGGAGTCCGCATGGAGTTCCTGGTCCGCGTCGATGCCTCGCGCGCCTACGAGTTGCCCGAGAAGGAGCGCGCCGACCTGATCGAGCGGGAACGCGCCCGTGGCCGTGAGCTGCTCGCGGACGGCACGATCCAACGGTTCTGGCGCGTTCCCGGGCGCCGCGGCAATGTCGGCATCTGGTCCACCCCCGATGCCGACACGCTCGCCACGGTGCTCGCCGAGCTGCCGGTCTTTCCCTACGCAGACATCGAGGTCACCCCGCTCGCCACGCATCCGATGATGCGCTAGTCGAGCCCGTCCAGGCGCGCGAAGGTGGCCGCGTCCAGCCGGATCTTCCCGGCAGCCAGATTCGCCTCCAGGTGTGCGGGGTTCGCGGTGCCCGGGATGAGCAGGGTGTTCTCGTACTCGGCGAGCAGCCAGGCGAGGGCGATCTGCGCCGGGGTCGCGCCGAGTTCGGTGGCCACAGCCCGCACCTCGGGATGCTCGGTGACCTTCGGCTGACCGGGAAACGCGGAGCCGAGCGGGAAGAACGGCACCCACGGGATTTCGTTCTCCCGGCAGATCCGCAGTAGTTCGGCGCTCTCCCGGTACAGCAGACTGTGCGCGTTCTGCACGCAGGCGATTCCGGCCGGAAGGGCGGCGCGCAGCCGTTCGGCGTCCACGGCACTGAGCCCGATCGCGCCGATCTTCCCCTCCGTGCGCAGGGCGATGAGTTCGGCGAGCTGGTCCTCGATGTCCACCCGCTGATCCCCCTCGGCGACCACGCCGGGCCACACATCCATCCGGCGCAGATTCACCACGGGCAACTGCTCGATGCCCAGACTGGCGAGGTTGGCCTCCACGCCCGCGCGCAACTGCTCCGGCTTCTGCGCCGAAACGAGATCACCGCGATGTTCCGCACCGACCTTGCTCACCAGCACCAGATCCTCGGGATACGGATGCAATGCCGTGCGGATCAGCGCGTTGACCGCACCATCGCCGTAGAACTCGGCGGTGTCGATGTGGTTCACCCCGTGGTCCACCGCCTTGTGCAGTACCTCGGCGTCCTGCGCACCCAGCTGCATCGCGCCGAACCCGACCCGGGCCACCCGCCGACCGGCGAGCAGCGCCGTTCCACCTGGACTGTCCATCTCCGCACTCTCCTGACCACAGACGAAGCGGAGGATCCTCCGCTCTACTCAGGTTAGCAGAACTGGAGGATCCTCCGCTTCAGTCGTGGTGCGCGGTCGGCCTCAGATGCCGAACCCGGGGAACGGCGTGCACTTCGGCGGACCGGCGTGTGCCGGATCCAGGGATCGCTTGATCTCGTCGAGCACGTTCGGATCGATCGCCTGCCCGATATGTCCGGCCGCATCGCTCGGACACCGGTCCTGCAGCACCACATTGGTGCTGTTGGGTGCGTCGATCAGGCCGCTGGTGTACGGCGTGACCACCTCGTCGATCTTGCTGACGATATTGGTGTACGTCGGCCCGGGGACCGCGATCCCGCCCTTGCCGAGATCCGCCAGGAACCGCGAACCGGGAAGGAAGTCGTAGCAGGCACCGCAACCGATGTCCGCGAGCGGTTTGTCGATACCGAGCTTCTTGGCGAGCGTGCCGAGCCCGTGCAGCGTGGTCCCCCGGTAGTTGGCACCGAACCCGACGTAGCGCTTCACCTTGGCCGCGCCACCGAGCATTTTCATGTAGTAGGCGGGGACGGTGCTCCCCTCCGAGTGGCCGACCAGGTCGACCTTCTCGGCACCGGTCTGTTCCCGGATCCGGTCCACGTACTGACCGAGCGCCCCGGCACTGCCCGCGAGCGGATCGAGTCCGCCGATGAACGGGCCGAGCGGTCCAGCCCCGTAGGTCGTGGAGAACACGCAGTACCCGGCACTGGAGAGCGCGGGCGCGATCGTGGCGAAATTGACCCGGTCATTGGCGAACATGCCGTGCACGAGGATGACCGGTTCCGGGTGTTCGGCACTGGGTTTGCAGTCGTTGTCGTTCCATCCCGAGGAACGCGGCCCGGACTGTTGTGCCGCGTCCGCCGAAACCGTGCCGGCGAGGACCGCTGCGAGGCACAGCACCAGGACGGCACCGAGACGTGCGAGACGAGCAAGCATCGCGGACTCCTTTGTTCGCGCTGACTGGGTCGGGCCAGTAGAACACGATGTCATGTTATGAACAAGAGCTCTTTTTCTTATTGCCCCGCACGGAGGAGGGGCAATCTCTAGGATCGGTGAGATGAGCACGACCAAGCGGAACACGCGCACGGTGCGCGGGCGGGATGCCGAGCAGCGAAGGGCACAACGGCACACCGACCTGCGGGCGGCGGCACTCGAACTGTTCGCGGACCAGGGCTACTACGGCACCTCGATCGAGGAGATCTGCCAGCGCGCCTATGTCGGCACCAAAGGGTTCTACGAGCTTTTCGAGAACAAGGAGGCTTGTTACCTCGACCTGTTCCGCCATGTCACGGCGAACCTCTTCGAGCAGGTGCGCGCCGGACTGGAGACCATGGCCGCGGACCGGTTGGCACTACCGGAGCTGATCGCCACGTTCACCCGCGGCCTCGTCGGCGATGTGCGGGTACTCAAGGTGGCCTTCGGCGAATCGGCGGCGATCTCGACCGCGGTGGAACGGGAACGCCGGAAGAACCGCCGCAACGCCGCCATCCTCGTGGAGGCCGCATGGCAGCGGGCCGGGGTGGAACTCGACAAGCACCGGACCCGGGTGGTCACGATCGGGCTGATCGGCGGCCTGTTCGACATCCTCGCCGATTGGCTGCACGAACAGGAACCGGACGATCCCGAAGACATCGAGGAGCTGACCTCCTGCATGATCGGCTTCCACGACACCGTGCTGCGCGGGCTCACCGGCTAGGGTGTGTCTGATGATCCTCTGCCGTCGCGAGCGGGAGGCAGCGTGGATGCATCGCAAGGCGGAGGATTGAGCCGCAGTAGGTTTCTGCGGTGATTGACGACAACGCAGCGAGGCGCCGCGCTGGCCCCGCGCAGCAGGCTACGGGATTGTCAGACGCGCCCTAACTCGTCCAGCCCTCGACGAGGTGCGCGCTCGTCTCGGTGAATTCGCGCATCCGGGCCTGTACATCCGGCGAGCGCTCGAGCACCCCGGAGACCAGTGCGTCCACCACGGCCATGGCGGGAATGATCGATTCGACGGCGGTCGGCACCGCGCTTCGCGAGGGCAGCACCACATCGGCGAGCTGAGCCACCGGCGACAGCGGCACATCACTGAACAGGATCAGCTTGCAGCCCCGCTGCTTGGCATCCGCGGCGAGCTGGCGGGTCATGCCCTCGTGCCGGGCGTAGTCGAACACGCACAGCACATCGCTGGCCTTGAGATCCACGAGCATGCCGACCCTGGTGCGCGGATCGGGCTCGATGTGCCTGGTGTCCTTGCGAACCTGTTGCAGCAGCGCGATGAACGCCTGCGCGAGCAGATCGCTGAACCAGCCGCCGACCGCGTACACCCGCCGCTTGCGGTCGGCGAGCAGTTCGATCGCGGCCTCGTACTGCCGCTCGGGCAGACCGGCGAGGGTGCTCGCGACGGCCTCGCTCAGCTCCCCGGCATAGGTACGCAGCCGCTGCCCCGGATCGCCCTGCCCGCTCGGGGTGTAGCGCTGATACATCTCGGCGGGCGAGGCGATCCGCCCGGATATCGTTCCCCGCAACACTTCCTGGAACTCGGCGTAGGTCTGGTGACCGAGCCTGCGCACGAACCGGATCACGGTCGGCGCGGTCACCCCGATCGCGCGGGCGAGTTCTCCCGACGAGGTCAGCCCGAAGGTCTCCGCGTTGTCCAGCAGCGCGATCGCCACCCGCTTCTCGGCAGGGGAGAACTCACCGAGCCGGGCGCGGATTTCCTCGAACACGCCTGATTCACTTGTAACAGGATCTTCGTTATCGCCGGATTTCTGCATGAAGTGATACAGTCTCTCTCGTGACGTCCTCTGTTCTGCCGGTGGCCAGCGTAGCCCCGGATCACTCGCCGTACCCGCAGCTCGCCGAGGCCGTCGGCACCCCGGCCTACGTACTCGACCCGGCCGCCATCGACGCCGCGGCCGATAGCGCCACCCAGGCGTTCGGCGAGCACTGGATCCGTTCGTACTCGCTCAAGGCGAATCCGCTCCCCGAGGTCGTTTCCCGGCTGCACGCCAGGGGCTGGGGCGCGAACGTGGTCTCACTCGGGGAATGGGAGGCCGCGCGCCGAGCCGGGGTACCGAACGCGGAGACCACCATGGAGGGCATCGGCAAGACCGATGCCGAACTGCGCGCGGCCATCGCGGCGGCCAGGGACGGGGATCCGCTGCGCTGGGTGAGCCTGGAAACTCTGGACGAGGCGCGCCGGTTCGCGCAACTGTGCGGGCCGGTCCCCCTGGATGTGCTGCTGCGGATCAATCCCGCGGTGCGCCCGGAAACCCATGCCGGGCTCGCGGTCGGCAGCGCGGAGAGCAAATTCGGCCTGCGCGGGGCGGAATTGCGCACCCTGCTCGACACGGATCCGTTCGCGGGCACCGGAATCCGGGTGCGCGGGGTGCACGTGCACGTGGGCTCGCAGCTCGGCGAGGTGACCGCGTGGCGGAACGGCGCGCACGCCGCGCTGGAGGCGCTCGATCTGGTACGGACCAAGCATTCCGGGGCGGACACGGTGGATTTCGGCGGCGGTTTCCCGGTCCTGGGCACCCCATCCGGCCCCGGCCCGTCGGCCGCGGATTTCGCCGCCGTGCTCACGGAACACGAGCTGCCCGCGCGGTGCGCCATCGAACCGGGAAGGGCCTTGGTCGCCGAGGCCGGAGCACTGCTCGCCTCGGTGCTGCACGTGCGCGATCTCGGCGGCACACAACAGGTCGTGCTGGACACCGGGATGACCGAACTCATCCGGCCCGCCCTCTACGGCGCCCGGCATCCGGTGCACGCACTCACCGCGCCGGACGCACCCGTACTCCCCACCGAGCTGCACGGCCCGGTCTGCGAATCCGCCGACCGGATCGGGCACTACGAACTGCCCGCGCTGCACCGGGGCGATCTGGTGCTCATCGGCATGGCCGGTGCCTACTCCTCGGCGCTGGAGACCACCTACAACGGACGGCCGCACGCGCCGAAGGTGTCGCTCGACCCGGAAACGGGTCCGCGGGTGGTACAGGACCGTGAACGGCTGGCCGCGCTGCGTTTCTGAGTCATAATCCGGCGATGTTGAGCAATGTGCGGTTGCGGGTCCTGCTCGAGGTGTTCCGCGCGGGCAGCATCGCGGGCGCGGCGCGCGAACTGGGACTCTCCCCGTCCGCGGTTTCGCACCAGCTGGCGAAACTCGAGCAGGAAACGGGTGTCGGCCTCGTCGAACGCGGCGCGCAGCGATTGCGGTTCACCGAGGCGGGCGCCCAGCTCGCCAGGCGTGCCCAGGAAGTGCTCGATCTGGTCGCCTCGGCCGAACAGGACCTGCGCGTGCAGGCGCGGGTGGACCAGGGGCGGCTGCGCATCGGGTTCTTCGGCTCGGCGGGCTACCGGCTGGTCCCGCTCGCCCTTTCCCGGTTCAGCGAACGACATCCGGGGGTGGAACTGGACCTGCGCCTCGGCCAGCCGCACGAGCTCCTCCCCGAACTGGCCGGCGGAACCCTCGATGCGCTCGTGGTCTTCGAGCACGCGCTGGAACCCCGGCACCTGCCCGATTCGGTCGAGGTGACCCCATTGCTCACCGAGCCGCAGATGCTCGTGGTCCCGCAAGGGCACCGGGTCGCGGGCCGGGCGAAGGTACGGCTTTCCGAACTGTCCGGGGAAGCGTGGATCACCACTTTCGGGGCGGACACCTCGGTCTCGGTGTTCGAACGCGCCTGCGCGGTCGCCGGATTCACCCCGCGGATCCGCTGCCGAAGCGACTACTACGACGTCACCATCGGACTCGTACGCGCCGGTCTCGGGGTCGCTGTCGTGCCCTGCCTCGGCATGCAGGACGCGGCCGGGGTGCACACCTGTGCGATCGAGAACCGGGGGCTGCAGCGCACGGTCGGAGTGGCGGTGCGGCCGACGAACCCGAACCCCGCATTGCGCCCGTTCACCGCGCACCTGCGAGCCAGCGCGGCCGCGATGCGCGACTCCCTGGAGCGGGTACTGCCCTGAACGGGCGCGATACCCTGTGATACGGGTCTCGCAAGCGATATCAAATCTCGAAACGGTAACTACTCGATTATCTTTCTATGACCAGGATAAATGTGCCAATCGCGTCATCCGTTTCACCGTTACCGTGACGACGGTTACATGGCCGGACCCCTTTCGTTTACCGATTCGTTGCGTACCGTCGCTTCTGGTCGGTCCGCGAGCAGCGGATACGACCCCGAGTGTCCAAGCGCCACCCCTGCCCGATGGACACTCGGAATAAACCCCGACCGATTGGCCGCTACCGGGCAGGGCGAGACGAAGCGCTCGATGGCGCGGTAGATGAATGAGCAGAATATGTCTACTCACCGCAAGCAGTCCTCCGTGGTCAAGCACATCGCCAAGATCGGCGTCGCCGCGGCCGTCATCGGCATCCCGGCACTCGCCACCTCGGTTCCGGCGAGCGCGACCAACTGGGACGCGGTCGCGCAGTGCGAGAGCGGCGGCAACTGGAGCACCAACACCGGCAACGGGTTCTCCGGCGGCCTGCAGTTCACCCCGAGCACCTGGCGCGCCAACGGCGGCTCCGGAAGCCCGCAGAGCGCCTCGCGTTCCGAGCAGATCCGGGTTGCCGAGAACGTGAAGGCTTCCCAGGGCATGGGTGCCTGGCCGAACTGCGGCAGCAAGGGCGGCAGCTCCTCGAGCAGCTCCAGCTCCTCCTCGAGCTACAAGAGCAGCCACAGCTCCTCCTACAGCAGCAGCAAGAAGTACAGCTCCGCCTCCAGCCACTCGAGCTCCAGCTCGAGCAAGGCCAAGACGAGCAGCACGGCCACCGTCAAGACCGGGCACGGCGACTACACCGTCGCCCCGGGCGACACCCTCTCCAAGATCGCCACGGAGAAGGGCGTCAAGGGCGGCTGGGCGCAGCTCTACAAGCTCAACAAGGACACGCTCAGCAACGCCAACACCTTGTTCCCCGGGCAGAAGCTCGAGACCAAGTAAGCGCGTTCTCGGTCCTGTAGTACGGCGCCGCAACGGGATTCCGTTGCGGCGCCGTACTGTGTCTCGGCCCTGTACCGGCGTTGCATCGGCGCTGCGTCAGCCCACCCAGCCCGCGGCGTGCCTGGCGATCGCGAGCCCGGCCTGGCGTGCCGAGGCCACCAGTCCCGGTTCGGTGCCCGGTTCCCCGACCGCGAGCACCGCATAGGCGATGCGATTGGCGCTGTGCATCACGCCGACATCGGCGCGCACTCCGTCATCGGTCCCGGTCTTGTTCGCGATCCAGATGATGCCCGGGGACGGCCGCTCCTGGTAGGGATCGTGCGGCAACAGGGCGGGAACGAGGTCGTGATCGGTGTTCGTGCGCATCCAGCGCAGCACCCGCGCCGCTCCGGGGAAACCGTTCTCGGCCACCCGCGCGGCCAGCAGCGCCAGATCGGCCGCGGTACCGAGCGCGAACGTCGGCGCGGTCCCCGGCCCACGCACATCCCGGATCCGGTCCAGCAACCTGGTCGCGGTGAGCCCGAGCCGGTCCGCGGTCCGGTTCACCGCCTCGATGCCGAGCACCCGCAGCAGCGCGTTGGTGGCAATGTTGTCGCTCACCGATGCGGTGAACAGGGCGAGATCGCCGAGGCTGTAACTGCCCGCGGCGAGGTGCTGCAGCAGCCCGGTACCCCCGCAGCGGTCCCCGGGTTCGATCGGCACCGGCGTGGATTCGGTCAGCTCACCCTGTTCGAGCGCCCTGCCCAGTTCGGCGAGCAGGGCGAGTTTGCCCGCGCTAGCCAGTGGAAGCTCGGTGCGTTCGTGGTGCCCGTACCGGCCTTCGCCGGGCGCGTGCACCGCGACCGCGAGGGTTTCCGGTCCGCGCCGTTCGATGGCGCGCACCGCCGTGTCCAGTCTGTCGAATTCGGTGCTCATGCGGTGGCCTCGCTCCGCGAGGCAGTGTCCAATCCCTTATGGCGCATCATTTCCACTATTCGCTCGCAAGCTTCGCTCATCTACTCGCGAGCACCTTTCCCGGCCGCGCTCCGGTGTCGGTTCCCGCGCGCAGCACCTCGGTTCCGCCGACCAGTACGTGCCGCACGCCGTCCGGGGCGAGCAGCGGATCGGTGTAACTCGCCCGGTCGATGATGGTCTCCGGATCGAACACCACGAGGTCCGCGTGCGCCCCTTCGGTGAGCACTCCCCTTCCGGTGAGCCCGAACCGCGCCGCGGTGGCCCCTGTCATCTTGTGCACGGCCGTTTCCAGGGAGAACAACCCGAGTTCACGGTGATAGTGCCCGAGCACCCGGGGAAAGGTCCCGGCGAGTCGCGGGTGCGGGTGACCGGGTTTGGGAACCCCGTCCGAGCCGATCACCGACAGCGGACTGGCCAGCACCCGCCGCACATCGTCCTCGCGCATGGAATGACTGATCACCATCACCGCCCCGCCGTCGGCGCGCAGCAGGCCCGCAGCGACGGAAAGCGGATCGCTGCCCCGCTGCGCGGCGAGTTCGGCGAGACTGGCGCCCTCGATGCCGGGTTCACTCGGCGCGCAGGCGATGTCCACCCGGTCCCAGCCACCGTTTCCCACGGTGTTCTCCCAGCCGGGGACCCCGTTCTCGATGTCCGCCCGCATCCGGTCCAACTGCGCCGGATCACCGAGGCGTTCGATCAGTGCCGCCGTTCCCCCTTCGCTGGCCCACGGCGGAAGCATCGCCGCCAGCCGGGTGCTTCCCGCGGTGTACGGGTACACATCGCAGCTCACATCCAGTCCGCCCGCGCGCAGTTCGTCCAACAGCGGCAGGGTTTTCCCGGTGCGGCCCCAGGCGTATTTCCCCGCTGTCTTGTGATGCGAGACGTGCAGTGCGGCGCCGCTTCGTTCGGCGATCTCCACCGCCTCCGCGAGCGCGGTCTCCACCTGGGACATCTCGTCCCGCATATGGGTCACGTACGGTTTTCCGTGCCGCGCGGCGATTTCGGCCAGCGCGACCACCTCCGCGGTGTCCGCGTAGGTACCCGGCGGGTAGATCAGCCCGGTGGACAGCCCGGCAGCTCCGGCGCGCAGTGCCGCGTCCAGTGCGGCACGCATCCGGTCGAGCTCATCGGCTTCCGCTGCCCGGTCGGCGTAGCCGAGCACGCTCGCGCGCAGCGTGCCGTGCCCGACCAGCGAACTCAGGTTGGTGCTGCGCGGAACGCGCGCGTGTCCCTCCGCGAAGGCCGGGAAATCGGCGAACACGCCCACATCCCCGCCGAATTCCACCCGCGCCTGCGCGCGCATCTGCCCGGCGGCCGGACCGCCCGCGGGGAACATGCCGAATCCGCAGTTGCCGCAGATCTCGGTGGTCACGCCCTGGCGCACCGGGGCGAGCGTGAGTTCGGGCGCTGCCGGATCGAGCAGGTTCACCCCATCGGAATGGGTGTGCGCGTCGATGAAACCGGGTGCCACGGCCAGGCCGGGAACATCCAGCACCCGTTCGGCCTCCGCGCCGGGGCCGGGGAAACACAACCGCCCCGCGCGCACCCCGAGATCCGCCTCGCGGGCCGGTTCCCCGGTGCCGTCCACGAGCAAACCACCGCGCAGCAACAGATCCAGCCGCATCACCCCACCTGCCCGAGGAAGGCCCTCGTCCGTGCCTCACGCGGCTGTTCGAGCACCGTGCGCGGATCGCCCTGTTCCACGATCACCCCGTCGTCCATGAACACGAGGTGATCGCCGGCATCTCTGGCGAAGCGCATCTCGTGGGTCACCACCATCATCGTCATCCCCTCCCGGGCCAGATCCCGCATCACCGCGAGCACCTCGGCGACCAGTTCCGGGTCGAGCGCGCTCGTCGGTTCGTCGAACAACATCACTTTCGGGCGCATGGCGAGGCTTCGCGCGATCGCCACCCGCTGCTGCTGGCCGCCGGACAGTTGCGCGGGATAGTGCTCCGCGCGGTCGGCCAGCCCCACCCGCTCCAGCAGCTCCCGGGCCTGCTCGATCGCCTCGGCGCGCGGTTTCCCTTGCACCGTAACGGGTCCCTCGATGACGTTCTCCAGCGCGGTGCGGTTGCCGAACAGGTGAAAGCCCTGGAACACCATGCCGATCGCGGCGCGCTGACGACACAACTGCTTCTCGCCGAGCACCCGCAGACCGTCGGGGTGCTCGGTGTACCCGATCAGTTCGCCGTCCACCCTGATCCGCCCGGAATCGATGGTCTCCAGCCGGTTCACACAGCGCAGCAGGGTGGATTTCCCCGAACCGGAGGGGCCGATGACGCACACCACGCTGTTGCGCGCCACATCCAGGTCGATCCCCTTGAGTACCTCGAGGTGCCCGAATCGCTTGCGTACCTTCGAGATCCGCACCATCGGTGTCACGATTTCCTCCTCCGCACCACCGGGAGCAGATCACGGCCGAGGCGCCTGCGCAGCGAGATCTGCCCGCGGTTGAACCGTTTCTCGATGAAGTGCTGCCCGATGCTGGCGATCGTGGTCAGCACCAGATACCAGATCGAGGCCACGATCAGCAGGGCGATCACCTCGAAGTTGTCCAGATAGATGTGCTGGGCGACGGTGAGCAGATCGGCCCCGGCGATCACCGAGACCATCGAGGTCGTCTTGAGCATGGAGATGAACTGATTCCCGGTCGGCGGGATGATCACCCGCATCGCCTGCGGGAGCACCACCCTGCGCAGCACCGCGCGGTTCGGCATGCCCAGCGCCTCGGCGGCTTCGCGCTGCCCGTGCGCGACCGAGGAGATCCCGGCGCGCACGATCTCGGCCATATAGGCGCCCTCGTTGATGGTCAGCCCGAGCAGCCCCGCCACGAACGGGGTGATCAGCGCATTGGTCTGCCATTCCACGAGCTGCGGCCCGCCGAAGGGGACACCGATCCCGACCGTGGGAAAGATCAGCGCGAGGTTGAACCAGAAGATCAGCTGCACCAGCAGCGGGGTGCCGCGGAAGAACCAGGTGTAGAGCCCGGCCGCGGCGCGGAGCACCGGATTCGCGGACAGCTGCATCACCGCGACCAGCACCCCGAGCACGATCCCGACGACCATCGAGATCACCGCCAGCGCGATGGTGACCCCGAGCCCGGCGAGGATCCGGTGATCGAACTGCTGGTCCGCCACGATGTCCCAGTGCAGGTTCGGGTTCACGATGATCGTGTAGGCCAGCCAGACCAGCACGAAACCGGCGAGCACGGCGGCGATCCAGCGCCCGGGCCGGGGCGGGTGTTTCGCGTTGATCGGCAGTTCCTCGGCCGCGCTCATTTGGTGTTCACCTTCGGCGCGTGGATCGCGTTCGCCTCGACCCCGTAACGGCGCAGGATCGTGGCGTACCGGCCGTCGGCGATCAGTGCGCCGAGTGCCTTCTGCACCGCATCGCGCAGTTCGTCGTTGTGTTTGCTCACCGCGATTCCCCACAGCCCGGCCGCGTGCTGGCCGCCGATCAGTTCGTATTTCCCGGTTTTCGCGTAGTCGATGCCCGCCGGATAATCCACGATGGTCGCGACCGTCCTTCCGGAGTCGATGGTGAGCAGCCCGCTCGGCGCGTCCACGCTCTGCGAGATCCGCATCCCGTCCCGGCAGCGCGCGTTCTGCTCCTGGCCGATCTTCAGATTCGAGGATCCCTGCGCCAGTACGACGGATTTGCCGCACAGATCACCGAGATCCCGGATGTGTTCCGGATTTCCCTTGCGTACCAGGATCACCCCGCCCGCACGGAAATAGTCCACGAAGTCCACCGCGGCCCGGCGCTTGGCCGAATCGCTGAGCGAGCTGAGCGCGAGATCCCAGCGCTGCCCCTGCACCCCGGGCACGATCCCGTCGAAGGCCGCATTGGACAGTTCGAGGCGCAGCCCCAGTTCCCCGGCGATGGCGTGCGCCAGATCGGGGTCCACTCCGGTCAGTCGCGTCGTTCCGGGCGCGTACATCTCCATCGGCGGGTACCCGACCGAGGTCACCACCTTGAGCACGCCGTCCTCGCGGTAGCGCTCGGGGAGCAGTTCCCGCGCGGTGTGCGCCGCATTGACTCGGGCATAGTTTCCGCCGCCCGGGCTCGAATCCGAGCGCCCGCATGCCGTGAGCGCGGCGGCAAGTACCACCACGATCACCAGCGCTCGCCGCATGGCCAGCCCCTTCCTGCCACATTGCCGGATCGCGGCGAAGCCTGCCCGAACCGGGCGGTCCGCGCAGTACTCGTGCACGGTCTGCATGCCGAGCATCGAAACCCTCGATGCTCGGCGAGCGGGGGCGGATGATCGCATCGGGAGCCGCCGATTATCGTCATTCCCGATGTGGCAAGGGATGCCGCATGAGGAGGTGCTGGAGTGCGCAGGTTCATCGCCCTGCTCGCCGCTGCCGTGGTCGGCGCGACCTGTCTCGGAACCGTCCCCGCGAGCGCGCGGCCGTCCCCATCGCCCGGTTTCGCGGATGTGCTGGACCGGCAGGGAACACCACAGAGCGCGCAGGTTCCGCCGGCGAACCCGGTCAACGTGTTCTCCGATGCCGGGGCCTGGCACGCGTACGCCTTGCCCGCGAAGGGCGATACATCCGCTTATGGCGGGTTCACCGGTCCGTTCTACCTGGCCCAGCAAGGCCCCTGGTACCTGAGCAAGGCGTTCAGCAAGATCGCGCTCACCGATGAGCGCGGGCGCACGATCCCGCTCCCCGCCCCGAGCGTGCACTCCTACCCCGGTCACCTCGGCCAGACCTATCGGTTGCCCGGCCTGGAACTCGATCTCGATCTGCGCTTCGTCTCCGATCGCACCGCGATGGTGCGGGTGCGGGTGCGGAACCACTCGCCGCGGCCGCGCACCCTCGGTGTCTCCTGGCAGGGGCAGCTGTTGCGCCCGGACAGGGAACCGATGCGCTCGGCGCCGAGCCTGCACTCCGGCCCGGATGGGGTCCGGGTGGACTTCGCGAAGGTGAACAAGCCCGAGAAGTTCGTGACCAGTGGCACCGAGCAGTTCCGCGTCCACCATCCGGAGGCGGTTTCCACCCAGGTGCATGGGGATTCCTACCGCACGAGCAGGCGCGCCCCGCTGCGCCTGGCTCCCGGCGGCAGTCAGGGACTGTCCTGGGGCGAGAGCTACACCTTCACCAAGGCCGAGCGGGACAGGGAAGCGAACACGGTGCGATCCGCCACCCGGCTGCCCGCGCTCGCGGCCGCGCGGGTGGATCAGCGCTGGGCCGGTTACCTGCGGCGGGGCCTCGCCGGGGTCGCGCCCGCGCAGCGGCGCACCGCGGTGAAAGCGATCGAGACGCTGACCACGAACTGGCGCGGTCCGGCCGGGGACCTGCACGATGCGGGGATCACCCCCTCGCTGACCGAGAGCGATTTCTCCGCGGGCTACTGGCCGTGGGACAGCTTCAAGGAGGCGGTCGGGGTCTCCCGGTTCGCCCCCAAGCTGGCCGAATCGGTGCTGCGTTCGGTGTACCAGCACCAGTTCACCGCGAAAACCCCGGACCGGGGCCAGGACGCGGGCATGCTCCCCGATGTGGTCATGTACACCACACCGAGCGAGGGCACCAATGAGCGCAACACCAAGCCACCGCTCGGTGCCTGGGCGGTGTGGCAGACCTTCCGGCACAGCCACGACCGTGCCTTCCTGCGCGAGATGTTCCCGAAGCTGCTCGCCCAGCACGAGTGGTGGTACCGCAACCGGGATCACGATCACGACGGGCTCGCCGAGTACGGGGCGACCGTGGATCCGCGCAACGACACCGAAAAGGCTCAGGTCGAAGCGGCAGCCTGGGAGAGCGGGATGGACGACGCGCCCCGCTTCGACAAGAGCGCCGGGCTGCGGGTGCTGAAGAACCGGGACGCGCACGGCCAGGTCGTCGGCTACTCGCTCAATCAGGAATCGGTCGACCTCAACGCCTATCTGGTCGCGGACAAGCGCTATCTCGCCGAGATCGCCCGCGCACTCGGCAAGGGAACACAGGCGCACCGGCTCACCGAGCAGGCCGACTCGACCGCGAAGCTGATCCGCGATCGCATGTACGACGAGAAAACCGGGTTCTTCTACGACACCGACCTCGCCACCCGCCGCCCGCTCGTCGAGCGGGGCAAGGGAACCGAGTCGATCACTCCACTGTGGACGAAGATCGCGAGCCCCGGGCAGGCCGCGCGGGTCCGGCAGAGCCTCACCGATCCGCAGCAGTTCGACACCGCGATCCCGTTTCCCACCGTGGCACGGAATTCGGCGAACTTCGACCCGAACGGCTACTGGCGCGGCACCACCTGGGTGGACCAGGTGTACTTCGGGGTCCGGGCCCTGGAGAACTACGGCTACCGCGGCGATGCCCGCACCGCGCGGGAGAAACTGCTCACCAATGCGGCCGGGCTCACCGGGAACGCACCAATCAGGGAGAACTACAACTCGGTCACCGGGCAGGGCCGCAACGCCACCAACTTCAGCTGGTCGGCGGCACTGCTGCTGGAGCTTCTGGCCAAGCCGTGACCGCGCGGTGGTGTACGGCGGGAACCAGCAGTGAGCCACCGAAGGCGATGACCGCGGCCGCGGTGATCAGCCAGGGCACCAGGATGCTGTTCCCGCCCTCGCCCAGCGCGGTCGCCACCATCGGCAGGGTTCCCCCGAAGGCGGCGACCGCGACCGCGTTCGGGATGCCCATGCCGATGGACCGGATCGCGGTCGGGAAGAGCTGGCAGTAGAAGACGTTCGAGATCCCGATCGGGAACGCGATGACGATCAGGTACAGCGGGGCGACCACGAAGAACGGGAGCGCCCCGGTGCGCAGCGCGAGCATCAGCGGGACCGTGCACACCGCGACCGCGATGATTCCCGCCCTGGTGACCCGCAGCGGCCCGAACCGGTCCGCGAGCCTGCCACTGACCAGCATCGCGGCGAACATGGCCACGAAGGCGATGTTGATGTACGCATCGGCGGCCGTATCGCTGAGCACCCCGAGATCACGCCAGGCGTACTGCGGAAGATAGGTCACGCCGAAGTAGTAGCTCGTGGTCCCGCCGATCACCAGCAGGAAGACCGCGCACACCGACCGTGCGTTCGCCCGGAGCAGTGCCCTGGTCCGGGGTTCCCGCGCACTGTTCCGGTGCGCCAGGAACACCGCGCTTTCCTTGGCGCTGGACCGGATCCAGAGCGCGGTGATCCCCAGCAGGGCGCCGAAGCCGAATGAGATGCGCCAGGCACCGTTCGTCATTCCTTCGCTGCCGAAGATCGCGAGCAACAGCGCGGTGGTGCCGAAGCCGACGATGCCGCTGAGCACATCCCCGCAGTAGGCGATCGCGGCGTAGGTGAACCGGCGCCGCGGCGGGGCGGTTTCCACCACATAGGTGGCCGCGATGGCCTTCTCCCCGCCCATGGCGAGGCCCTGCACGAGCCGGGCGAGCACCACGATGATCGGGCTGGCCGCGCCGATGGCGGCATAGGTGGGCACGACCGCGATGAACAGCAGGGCCAGCGAGGCGACCGCCATGCCGAGGGTGAGCGCGAACCGGCGGCCCTTGGTGTCCGAGATCCGCCCGAACAGCGCACTGCCGAAGGGCCGCATCAGGAATCCGGCCGCGAAGCTGGCGAAGGCGAGCAACAGCTTCGCGGTCGGGCTCTGGCCGGGGAACACCTGCACCGAATAGTAGACCGCGAGGGTGCTGTAGATCCCCCAGTCATACCCTTCGACGAGGGCGCCGGCGGTCGCGGCGAGCAGTTCACGGCGGGCCGCGGGCGGTGCCGCCGACCGCGTGCCGAGTGGCGTCGTTGTCACGATAAGCGAAGCTACGAGCGCCGCGTCCGGGGAACAAGACGATTATCGCGGCAGCGGTAATTCAGCGCAGCAGCGAATGCACGAAATCCCCGCCCACTTTTCCGACCGCCTCGATATCGAGGGTGTAGTAGACCAGTTTTCCCGCCCGGCGGGTGTGCACCAGGCCGACCTCGCGCAGCTGGCGCAGATGCCGGGAAACCTGTGGTCCGGTCATCCCGGTCTGCTCCGCGAGATCGGAGGTGCTGTGCGGGCCGCGCACCAGCATGCGGCACAACGCGATCCGCGCCGGATCGGTGAGCACGGTCAGCCGCCGGGTCACGAGCCCGGAATTCGGCGCCGCACCGCGATCGGCGACCGGGTACTGGATCACGATCGGCAGGTCCGGAACGTATTTCAGCACCACGTGCGGTGTCCCGTGCACCGAGGGGATCAGCACGCACGGCCGGTTCACCTCGACGATGACGTGGTAGAGCTTGTCGAACCGGATCCGGGACGGCTCGCGCAGTTCGGTCGCCGCCGCGGTGGGAATCCTGGGCAGCGCACCGAATCCGTGCACCCGCACATCCCGTTCCCTGGTGCGCAGATCGGCTTCGAGCACCTCGGCCTCGCGCTGCCACTGCCTGGCGAACACCTGATCGGTGCAGGCGCGCAGGAAGGAGAGCAGATCATCCCTGGTGCGGGACGGATCGGCGAACAGGCGCTCGAGCAGGGCGAGCCGGTAGTGCGAGAGCCTGCGGGCGTGTTCGAGCAGCGCGGACCGCTCCTGCGGCTCGACCGGTTGCGGAGACGGCGCACGCTGTTCGGCGATGGCTTCGATGGCCAGCACCGCGAATTCCGCTACCGGGAGCCGTTCGATCGCCTCGAATTCCTCCTCGAGCGTGCGATTCCCGCAGGCGTCGAGCGGATAGAAGAACCGGGCCCGTTTCGCCCCGAACAGGGGCGCCCACACATCGCATTCGGCGAGCAGTTCCGGGCTCGCCAGTTCCCGGACCTCCCCGGCCCATGAGGCGCTCACCGGGTGGTGTTCGGACTCGCACAGGGCGTGCAGCGCGGCGCACAGCTCGGCGAGCGCCGAGATCCGCACCGTCAGGTTCGGCGCGCGATCCTCGGGAAGCAGCAGGGTGACGGCCATTCATTCGAGTTTAAGCTGTTCTGCGAAGAAATCCCGCACCACGGGCAGCACACTCGGGCCGTGGTGGCCGATTCCGGGCACCAGGTCGAAGCGCACCTCGATGCCGTGCCGGGTGAACTCGTCCCGCAGCGTGCGCAGCCGTTCGATCCTGGTGCGCCCGGCCTTCTCCGCGCCGTCGAGCCAGTTCGAATCGCCGGGATTGTTGATCTCCCAGGTCTCGGTGTCCTCCTCCCCGACCACCATCTGCACCGGGACCTCCCGGATCGCGGCCGGGTCCACCGTGATCCCGAACCGTTCCCGGGTGTCCCCGGTACCGAGCCACCAGTCCCGGTCGTCGAGCAGGGTCACCCTGCCAGGCGCGCCGATCGAGGCGGCGCGCAACCGGCCGGGATGCAGGTAGAGGAACCGGTGGGTGAACTGGCCGCCGCCGGAGAACCCGTGCAGCAGGAAATTCCGCTGCACCGGGAACCGTTCGGCGACCTCGTCCACGATGTCCAGCAGTACCTTGTCGTACCGGATGTCCCGGTAGCCGATGAATTTGTAGTTGTGCAGATCGTCCGGGTCGATGATGCCCGCGGGAAACAACGGGGTGAGCACCACGCAGGAATTCTCCTCGGCGAACTCCGCCATCGCGTCCCGGTAGGTCTCCGCCGTGCGCCCGGTGCCGTGCATGATGACCACGAGCGGATGACGCCGGTCGGTCTCCTGACAGGAAACGGGAACGAAAAGCGAATAGGAGAACCGCTGATCACAGCGTGCCGCGAAAAAGGTCGTAGCCCCGGTGCGGTAGAAAGCCTTCGTGTCCTTGACCCGTTGCATGCCGGGAGCTCACCAAAGGCGCCAAGGCCGGACAAGACCATTACCGCGCGGCCGGTAACTCAGCCCAGCCGGTAATTCGGCCCGTCGGGATCAGCGCAGCCGCGGGAACAATCCCTCGGCGTTACCGCGGTTGATCGCCGTCAGCTGGCCGGGCCGGTATCCCTGGTATTCGTCGAGTTTCGCGTCGAACACGCTGCCCCACCGGTCCGGGGCGAAGGGCGCATCGCTGCCATAGCACACGTGCCCTTCCTCGGCGAAGGCCAGCAGCGCGGGCAGCGCGGTCTCACTCGCGGAAAGCGCGGTGTCGAAGTAGAACCGGCGCAGATCCGCGTACACGCCCTCCGGGGTGAGCCCGGGATTGACCAGCGCGGCGCCGGTGAACCGATAGGCGGCGTACGGCAGGAATCCACCGGCATGCGAGAGGATCACCTTCACCCGCGGATACCGGCCCATGATCCCGGATGTGACCAGTTGCAGTGCAGTTCGCGTGGTGTCGAAGGGGAAATCGAGCAGCGGGCTCGGCAGTCCGTCGAGCATCGGCAGCGCGGGAGCGTCCGGGTGCACGAACACCGTCGCCGCGCGGGCGTTCAGTTCGGCCCACAGCGGTTCGAACTCCGGATCGCCGAGATACCGTCCCTCCACATTGGACAGCAGGACCACGCCGTCCGCGCCGAGCTCGTCGAGGGCGTAGCCGAGTTCGGCGAGCGCGCCGTCCACATCGGGCAGCGGCAGGCTCGCGAACATGCCGAACCGGTCCGGCCGATCCTTGACCAGTTCGCCCGTGTACTCGTTGACCATGCGCGCCGTGTCCCGCGCGGCCGCGTTCTCGCCGAAGTACACCCCGGGCGAGCTGATCGAGAGAATACCGGTGGCGATCGAGCGGCCGTCCATCATCGCGATCGCGCCCGCCGCGTCCCAGTCCGGCATCGGCCAGCCACCCGCCGTTTTCCCGTTCCGGTCGAGCAGCTCGCGGTAGGCGGGCGGGATCAGGTGCTGGTGCACATCGATACGTCCGGACATGACCACTCCATTCATCGCTGACGAATCATTAGCTTGCTAATGGTTACCGTGCTAATGTACTCCCATGGCGCGGCAAGGTAAACCGGATGATGCCGAGATCGAGGAGCTCTCCCGGATGGCGGACGCCCTGTTCGCCGCGATGCGCCGGGCACGCTCGGCGCAGGCGGTGCACGGCGGCGGGCTCAGCCTGGCCCAGCTCGCCCTGCTCGAACCGCTCGCCGAGGAGACCGATTTGCCCGTGCGGGTGCTCGCCGAACGGGCCGAGGTGAGCGTGCCGACCGCCACCCGGATGCTGCAGCAGCTCGACACCAAGGGCGTGGTGGTCCGCGAACGCGGCGCCACCGACCAGCGCCAGGTGTTCGTGCGCCTGACCGGGCACGGCGCGCGGCTGCTCGAGGAGATCAGCGCGCACCGCCGCGCCCAGCAGGCGCGCTCCTATGCCGGGTTCACCGCGGCGGAACGCACCCAGCTGCTCGGTTTCCTGCGCCGGTTGCGCGAGCAGATCGACAACGAATCGAGCTAGGCACTCCCTCAGCGGAAGAGCCGGTCGAGGTGGTAGTCGATGAGCTCGACGATCTGTTCCGTGGTGCGCAGGCCGAGCAGGATGTCGGGACCGAGCCCGGGAAGGGCGAGCAGCGTGTCGGCTTCACGCGCGAGGTCGAGCCCCTGTCGAAGCCGCCCGTTGGCCTCGGCATGCCCGAGGAGTTCGGTGAAGATCGCCTCCAGGGTGGGCTCCTGCTGGGCACGCAGCGCTTCGGCGAGTTCGGGGTCGCTGAGCGCATGCACGAAGTAGGCGATGTGCACCAGGCTGGCCCGGCGGGTGGCCTCGTCGCTGGGCAGCATGCTGACGAGCACGTGCCGCAGGACGGCCCGGACCTCGGCCGCCTCCCCATCCGCAGCGCCGTCCGCCAGCTCGGCGACCTCCTCGGCGATCCGCTGCTCGATCCGCTGCCGGGAGTCGTCGTTGAGGCAGTGCAGCGCGCCGAGCAGCAGGTCCTTGCGAGTGCCGAAGTAGTACTGAACCAACCGGGTGGACACCTCGGCCTCCGTCGCGACCCGGCGCATGGTGACGCCTTCGAGACCGATATCGGCCGCTATCCGCCAGACGGCCTCGGCGATCTGGCGTCTGCGCTGCTCGTGATCGACCCGCTTCGGCATGCCACTGGTGCCCCTTTCAGTTTTCTTGATACGATCGAACCATAACAGCTAGGGTTCGGCTCGTACCCGGTAGCCCACCGGGACACGAAACACGGGGAGCTCCGAATGTCCAAGACCGGTTACACCACGCTGCAGATTCTGGGGATGGTGGTGACGATCGTGTTCGCCCAGGCGGCGATCCGCAGCCTGTTCGATCACTCCGCGCGCCAGTTGTGGGGCGCGGTCGACTGGGTTCCCGGCGGCTGGGGTGGCCGGCTGGCCGCGTTGCTCGTGGTCACCCTGGTGGGCGTGGTACTGGCGGGATGGGCGCACGACCGGGCCAAGGCAGCGGAGTGAGTGCGCCGCTCTCGGCCATCAGCCCTTGGTGGCGCCGCCGGTGAGGTTACCGGCGAACGACCGCTGCACCACCGAGAACAACAGGATCACCGGGACCATCATGACCGTCGATGCGGCCATCAGCAGTCCCCAGTCCACCGAATGCTGGCCGATGAAACCGAGCAGCCACAGCGGAGCGGTCTGCTGTTCGGGGCCGGTCAGGAAGATCATCGAGAAGATGAAGTCCTGCCAGGACATGAAGAACACGTACACCGCGACGGAGAGCACGCCGTTACGGGCGAGCGGCACGGTCACCCGCCAGTAGGCGCGCGCCTGGGTCAGCCCGTCGAGCTGGGCGGCCTCTTCCACCTCGATCGGCGCCCCGGCGAGGAACCCGCGCAGCAGCCACACCGCGACCGGCAGGTTGACCGCCAGCATCGCGAGCACCAAGCCGTGCCTGGTGTTCAGCAGCCCGAGGTCGCGGGCGAGCCCGTAGATCGGCAGCAGCAGCACGGCCTGGGGCACCAGTTGGGAGACGAGCGCGGCGCCGAGCACCTGGGGCCTGCCGCGCAATCGCGTCCTGCTGAGCGGATATCCGGCCAGCAGCGCGAGCAGGGTGCACACGAGGGCGGTTCCGGCACAAACCAGCGCGCTGTTCAGCAGGGAGGAGGCGAAATCCCCGTCGAGTACCGCGGCGAAGTTGCGTGCCGAGGGCGTGTGCGGCCACCAGGTGGGCGGATCGCGGAACACCTCGTCGGGTGTTTTCACCGCGGTGAGCACCATCCAGGCGAACGGACCGATCAGGAACACGGCCAGCGCGAGCCCGGCGATGGAGAACCCGGTGTTCCGGGCGGCCCCGCTCATCGCAACCCTCCTTCGGCGCGCACCTGGCGCAGGTACAGCGCGGAGAACACGCCGAGCACGAGCACCGCGATCACGCCGTACGCGGCGGCGGCCCCGTGGTCCACGTCCAGGAACGCGGTCCGGTAGATGTATCCGGAGAGCACCTGACTGGACACCCCGGGCCCGCCCTTGGTCATCACGTAGATCAGGTCGAAACTGTTGAACGTCCAGATCGTGGTGAGCAGCACCGTCGTGCGGATGGTCGGCGCCATCGCGGGCAGGGTGACGTGCCAGAACACCCGCCACGGCCGCGCACCGTCCACCCGCGCGGCATCGCGCAGTTCCTCGGAAACGGTGCGATAGGCGGCCAGATACATCAGCGCGGACATGGGGAATCCCTTCCACACCGCGGCGAGGATCACCCCGAACAGCGCGGTGCCCTGATCGCCGAGCCAGGCGGGTTCGCCACTGATCAGCCCGAGCGCCCCGAGCACCTGGTTGACCGGGCCGAGATACGGGTCCTCGAGCATCTTCCACACCAGGCCCGCGGTGATTCCGGGCATCACCCAGGGAATCACCAGCAGCACGCGCAGCACGGCGGCCCCGCGGATGCGCTTGCTGAGCAGGATCGCCGAGCCGAGGCCGAGCAGGAACTGCAGCAGCACCACCAGAACCGTCCACACCAGGGTATTGCGCAGCACGGTCAGCAGCGCGGAGTCGGTGAACGCGTCGGTGAAGTTGCCGAGGCCGATGAAATCCGGCTCGGGATGGATCAGGCTGCTTTTCGTGGTGCTCAGCCACAGCACGTCGAGCACCGGGTAACCGATGAGCACGGCGAGCAGGATCAGCAGCGGGGCGAGGCAGGCGAACCGGATGAGGCTTTCCCTACGGGTGCGCATCCTCACTGCCGCCCGATGGCTTCGCGCATCTGCCCGGCGGCGGTGGCCACGGCGGAACCGGCCGGTTCACCGTCCAGAATGGACTGCACCGCGTCCTGCTGCGCGCGGGACACCTTGCTGTACACCGGGGTCACCGCACGTGGCTTTCCCTGTGCCAGTAAGGAGAGCATGTCGTCCGGGGCACTGCGGCTCGCGCGCACGTAACGCTCACCCGCCTCGCGGAGCGCGGGAACCGAGTCGTTGCAGGCGATCTGGTGACGCACCGAGGTGGTGGCCAGCTCGGCGAATGCGAAGGCGTTGCGCCGCTGGGTACTCGCCGCGTTGATCGCCAGGTTGTAACCGCCGAGCGCTCCGATGAACCGGCCGCCCTCGGGTGCGGGCGGGCGTGCCACCCGCCAGGGAAACCGCGCCGTTTTCCCGATCGTGGCCTCCTGCCAGCCCCCGGCGAGCACCATCCCGGTCTGTCCCGCGGTGAACTGCGCGAGCGAATCGGTATCGCAGGCCCCGGCGAGCCCGGCCGGTGCGTACTCGGCGAGCCGGGCGAACATCCGGTAGGCGCGCCGGGACGGTTCGCTGTCGAAGGTCACGCGGTCACCGTGCAGCACGGCCCCGCCCGCGGAGTACAGCAGCGAATCGGTGAGCACCGAGGTGGCCTCGTCCCGGCAGCCGATCAGCCCGATCCCGGATTTCCCCGGCAGCGCGGCGATCCGGCGGGCCGCGTCCAGCCACTGCGGCCAGGTTCGCGGTGGTTTCCCCGGATCGAGACCGGCCGCGCGGAACAGCGCGGTGTTGTAGAACAGCCGCTCCCAGACATCGGCGTTGAACGGGAGCCCCCATACCCGGCCGTGCCAGCGATTCGAGTCCCAGGCGCCGGGAAAGTAGTTGTTCCTGGCCAGTTCCGGGCTGCGCGTCAGGAATTCGCCGACCGGTTCGATCAGCCCCGCCGCGGCGAACTGCGGGGTGTTGATCTGGTCCAGCTCCAGCACATCCGGACCGGTACCGCCCTGCATCGCGAGCACCAGTTTGTCCTGGTACTCCTGATACGGCAGCTGATCGAGCTCCACCCGCACCCCGGGAAACCGCCGCTGGAAATCCGTGAGCAGGGCCGCATAGCCACGGCCGATCGACTCGCTGTTCGCGGTGAGCAGCCACACCCGCAGCGCTTCCCGCTCGGCACCGCTCGCGCAACCGGCGAGCAGGACGACCACGAACACGCAGCAGAGCCCGCGCAGGAACCGGTCCATCCGAATTCCACCTCCGTTGCTGGAATACGGCCGTTACCGTCAGGATCGGACTGTGTTTCTCAGGACCATGCAGGCGCGTCACGGAACGGAAAATGCTTCCCTTCGGTGTACCGCGGCTGCGGCTGGTATTCGTTGACCGTGCCCCGATCCCCGCGCAGCCAGAACGCGCTCGGATACGGCTGCTCCTCGGTGATCAGTGTGGAAGTGGGGATATAGCGGATGGTCAGCCCACAGCGACGGTTCGGCGAGGTGTTCGGCCCGCTGCCGTGCACGATGTTCGGGTGGTGCACCTCGACATCCCCGGGGCGCAGCACCATGTCCACCGCCTCGGACTCGTCCACATCCACCGCGATCTCCTTGCCGAACACGTTGTCCACCTCGGTGGAATCGCGCATCTCGCTGAAGTCCTGCTTGTGGCTGCCCGGAATCACCCGCACACACCCGTTTTCCGGGGTGGAGTGATCGGCGGCGAGCCACAGGGTGACCACCCGCATCGGTTCCAGCGGCCAGAACGCGCCGTCCTGGTGCCAGAGCACCGCCTGCCCGGAGTACGCGGGCTTGAGGATGTAGTGCGAGGCGAACAGCGCGATGTCCCCGCCGACGAACAGTTCCGCGATGTCCAGCAACCGGTCGTCCGAGACCAGGCGCACCCAGAACGGATCATCGGCGAGCAGTTCGTGGCCGAGCTGTTCGGGCCGCAGTTCGGGATGCTTGCGCTGCAACCACTCCACGTGCCCGTGCACTTCCTTGATCAGTTCGGCATCGAGCACATCCCGGAAGATGACGTACCCGTCCCGGTCGAAATCCTCGAGCACGCTGTGTTGCGCCGCGGTCGATCCCGTCATGTCCTGCCTCCTCGAGCCGGTGGTTTCCGACCATCATCGGCGCGGCGCACCGGCCCGGGATAGCAGCAGGGTTGCGCGCCCGTGCATTCTGTTGACATGACAGCGAAGCTGCTGCGATTCGCCGAACACGCCGTCGGCGAGCCCTACCACGCCGATCTGGTCACCCAGCCGGTCGCGGCGGGGGTGTCCGAAACGCACGGGCACGCGGATTTCTTCGAGTTCATGGGCATCGTCGAGGGAAACGGCCTGCATCACCTCGAATCCGGTGCGCAACCACTGCGCGCCGGGGATGTGACCTTCGTGCGGCCGCGCGATGTACACGCCATGCAGGGCCTCGCCCCGCAGGGAATGCGGTTCGTGAACATCGCCTTCCCGGCAGCGGCCTGGCACGGTTTCGTGGACATCGCCCGCATCGGCACCTGGGAGGACGCCACCGCGGCACCACTGTGGCGGCTGTCCGGAACCGCGGTGCGGCGCGCCCGCGAGGTGTTCGGGCGCGCGCTCGAACGGTTCCACGCGAACCCCACGATGCTCGACATGATGCGGTTCTGGACCGATCTGGTGGAACTGCTGCAGCAGCAACCCGGATCCGGCGCGCGGCCGGGCACCCGGCCACCGGCCTGGCTGGTGCGGGTGCTCGAACAGATGCACGCCGAACCGCAGCTGCGCGGCGGGGTCCCGCTCATGGCCCGGCTCGCCGCGGTCAGCCCGGCGCATCTGTCCCGCACCATGCGCGCCCACTACGGCACCACGCCGACCGAGTTCGTCACCGGCCTGCGCCTGGAACGGGCCGCGCAGCTGCTCGGCTCCACCGATGAACCGGTCACCCAGATCGCGCACCGCTGCGGGTTCGCCAGCCAGTCCTATTTCACCCGCCGGTTCGGCACCGCGTACGGCCTCTCCCCGACCGCGTACCGCAGGCGCACCTGGCAGTCCTTCGTGCCCGGCTAGAGCTTTCCGGACGGGCACACCACCCGGTGCCCGAGCCGCCGGGACACCTCGGCGACGAACTCCTCCCGCAGCGGCGGCACGTTCCAGAACGCGAAGCCCAGGTAGCCGAAGCCCCACGCCGGTCTCCAGCGCCATTCGTTCAGCCCGAGCGGCCGCGCGCAGCCGCGGCACGGCCAGGTACCGGTGCCCTGCTCGTACCAGGCGCTGATGACCTTCTCGATCGAATCCCATTCCGCGCTCGATTCCCCGGCCTTCGGCCACAAGGTGACGGTCTCGGCGCAGCGCGGACAGCTGACCTCGAGCGGGCCTTCGTCATGGGAATGGAACACCGACCGCCCAGTGGTCAGCTCGAGGCCGCCGTGCGCCCACGGTTCCTCGGGAGCGGCGCGGCCGGAGTTCGGCCCGATCGGATAGCTCTCACCGAAGTGCCCGTCCGCCGCACCGCGAACCACGATCCCCTCTGCCAGGAACCAGTCGAGCAGCCGCTCGGCGAGCTCGGGAGCCTGCTCCGCGGAGGCCTCCACGTCCACGATCGTCTCGAAGTAGTCACCCACGCCCGCATGCTGGCGCATCCCACCGACAGTTCCCCGTCCGCGCCATCATGGTGCCATCACATCTTGAAATGGCGCCATCAATGTGCCATCTTGGTGCCATGAATGAGCTGCACACCCTTCCGATGACCCACCCACCCGGCCGTCCTTTCGACCCGCCCGGGGAACTGGCCGGACTGCGCGCCGAACGGCCGCTGTGCCCGTTCGTGCACCCGGACGGCACCCGCGGCTGGCTGGCCACCAGTCACGCGATGGTTCGCGCGATCCTGGCGGACAACCGGTTCAGCATCCGGCCCGAGCTGATGACCTCTCCGTTCCCGGAGACCGCCGGGTTGCGGCCGCCGCCACCGCCCCCGGGCGTGTTCACCGATATGGACCCGCCCGAACACACCCGCTACCGCCCGCTGCTCACCGGGCAGTTCACCGTGCGCCGGATGCGCGCGCTCACCGCACGGATCGAGGAGATCGCCGCCGAACAGCTCGATGCGCTGGAGCGCAAGGGATCCCCGGCCGATCTGGTCGAACTGTTCGCGAATCCGGTGCCCGCGCTGCTGATCTGCGAACTGCTCGACATCCCGGCCACGGAGCGGGTGCGCTTCCAACGGCACGCGCAGACCCTGGTCTCCGGGATGGACCAGGAAGCGATGAGCGAGGCCTGGAACGCGCTCGAGGAATCGCTGCGCGAGCTGATCCTGGCCAAACGCGCCGATCCGGGCGAGGACATGCTCAGCGGCCTCGCCGGGAGCGAGCTCAGCGATACCGAACTGGTGAACATCGGCATCGTACTGCTCGGCGCGGGGCTGGACACCACGGCGAACATGCTGGGGCTCGGCACCTTCGCACTGCTGTGCCACCCCGAGCAGTTCGCCCTGCTGCGCACCGAACCAGAGATCGCCGACCGGGCCGTCGAGGAACTGCTGCGCTATCTGAGCATCCTGCCGACCGGGGCGCGCGCGGCACTCGAGGATGTGGAACTCGGCGGGCAGCTGATCAAGGCCGGTGAGACGGTGGTGCTGTCCACACAGGCCGCCAACCGCGATCCCGCGCGGTACCCCGATCCGGACACCCTGAACCTGCGGCGGGAAGGCAGCGGGCAGCTGAGCTTCGGGCACGGGCTGCACCAGTGCCTCGGCCAGCAGTTGGCCAGGGTCACCCTGCGGACCGCGTTTCCCGCGCTGGCCACCCGCTTCCCGAAACTGCGGCTCGCCGTTGCCCCGGATCAGGTCCCGGTGCGCGATCAGGCGCTCATGCACGGAGTCCATGAGCTGCCCGTCGCCTGGGACTGAGAGCACGTACCGTACCCGGCGTGGACATCGCCTGGTTGCAGAGTTTCCTCGCACTCATCGAGCACGGCGGGTTCACCGCCGCCGCACAGGCGCAGCGACTCAGCCAGCCCGCGTTCAGCCGCCGGATCCGCAGCCTGGAGCGGTGGGTCGGCACCGAGCTGATCGACCGCGCGACGCATCCGCTCACCCTCACCGCGGCCGGGGAAAACCTGCGGGTGCAGGCAAATCAGGCGCTGACCGGCCTGTTCGGGGTGCGCGATCAGGTGCGCAGCGCCCAGCTCACCCCGGAGCAGGCGGTGCGCATCGGCTGCGGGCACACGCTCGCCACACATTTCTTCCCGCGCTGGTGGCACCGGTTCGCCGCGGCGGAGCACTGCGTGCTGGTCGCCGCGAACACCCTGGACGCCTACGATTCGCTGTTGCACGGCGGCTGCGATCTGCTGCTCGCGCACGCCGATCCGGGCAGCCCGCTCGGTGTGGAGCACGAACTCGACTGGCGGGTGCTCGCCACGGACCGCCTCGCCCCGTATGCCCGCGACGGTGGTTCCGGCCCGGAATTCGCCCTGCCCGGCAGCGCCGGTGCTCCGGTTCCGTTCGTCAGCCACGGACCCGGCGCCTTCCTCGGCAGGATCACCGACCGGCTGCTCGGCGCGGAGCACGCGTTTCTGCGGCCGGTGGTGCAAAGCGATCTGACCGGCACACTCGCCGAACTCTCCGCTTCCGGGCTCGGCATCGCCTGGCTGCCCGAAATCGTCGCCGCGGGGTACCCGGAACTCACCGAACTCCACGGGGCGAGCACGGAACTGGAGATCCGGCTCTACCGCACCCGCAAACCGCTGCCCGAGCAGGCGGCGCGGGTATGGCTGGCTACCGCAGACAGTTCCTGACCACCGCGCGGGCCAGCAGCTCGGTCGGGTCCAGCAGCCGGGCCGCGTGATCGCTGCCGCGCAAGGCGATCGGCAGCTCCGTACAGGCGAGCACGAGTACTTCGGCATCGTCCATGGCGCGCACCGCCCGTTCCCCGGCGCGCAGCGCATCCGCCCGGTCACCGGATTTGACGCAGCGGATCGCCAGGTCGATGTCCTGCTGCACGGCGTCCTCGGCCGCGCGCACCTCGATGCCCGCCGCGGCGAACCGGGCCCGGTAGAGCTCCCGGCTGGCCCGGGTGGACAGCAAACCCACCCGGCCGATACCGCGTCCGGCGATCGAAGCCACCGTCTCGGCGATCATGTCCAGGAACGGCGCCCCGGTGTCCGCGCGCAGCCTCGGCAGGAAATGGTGCGCGGTATGACAGGGCATGGCCAGGATCGTGGCACCCGCGTCCAGCAGCATCCGGGTCCCGGCCAGCAAAGCCGGATACGGATCGGGATTCCCGTGCAGCACCGCACCGACCCGGTCGGGCACCGTCGGATCCGACCAGATCACCACGCGCAGATGATCCTGATCGCGCTCGGCAGGGGTGAACTCGGTGAGCCGGGCATAGAAATCCGCGCTCGCCGCGGGGCCCATTCCGCCCAGTACCCCGACGAGCTGGGTGTGGTCCACCGTCACGAGAACGTCTCCCGGTAACCGAACAGGGCCGCGCTTCCCCCGGTGTGCAGGAAAACCACGTGCTCCCCGGCGCCGAACCGGCCCTCGGCGATACCACCGAGCAGACCGGCGAACCCCTTCCCCGCGTACACCGGGTCGAGCAGGATCCCCTCGGTGCGCGCGAGCAGCCGGACCGCG
Organism: Sciscionella sediminilitoris; assembly: GCF_000737195.2. Classification (GTDB taxonomy): domain Bacteria; phylum Actinomycetota; class Actinomycetes; order Mycobacteriales; family Pseudonocardiaceae; genus Sciscionella; species Sciscionella sediminilitoris. The sequence goes on along the minus strand of NZ_JALM01000009.1, from coordinate 279,122 downwards.
TCGACCATGGACTCGGTCGGCACCCCGTAACCCCCGCCGACCCAGCGATCGTCCACGTGCACGGCTTCGCGAGGCAGCGTGTCCCGGCAGCCGAGCAGTTCCGCGGTGCGCGCGCCGAGTGCGTGCACCGCCCCGATCTGGTGCTGCTCCGGCTGGCGCACGCTGACCCCGAGCACCCGCGCACCGGATCCCATGGCGTGCAGCCCGGCGAGCAGTCCGGCCTGGGTGCCCGCGCTCCCGGTGCCGTGCACGATCCAGTCCACCGGAACCTCGGCCGCATCGAGTTCCTGCGCACAGCCCACATAACCGAGCGCGCCGGTCGGATTCGAGCCGCCGCCCGGGATCACGTACGGCCGCTTCCCCTGTGCCCGCGCCTGTTCGGCGACCCGTTCCATGGCGGCGGCCATATCGGTGCCCGCGGGGAACCGCTCGGTGATCTCCGCGCCGAGGATGCCGTCGAGCAGCACATTGCCGGAATGCTCGTACTCCTCGTCGCGTACCTGGCGGCGTTCGAGCAGCAGTTTGCAGTCCAGTCCGCAAAGCGCGGCCGCGGCCGCGGTCTGGCGCGCGTGGTTGGACTGGGTGGCGCCCTGGGTGATCAACAGGTCCGCGTCCTCGGCGAGCGCGGCGCCGAGCAGGAACTCCAGCTTGCGGGTCTTGTTGCCGCCGGTGGCGAGGCCGGTGCAGTCATCGCGTTTGATCCACAGGTTCGGCACCTGGGAGTACCGCTCGCGCAGCTGCGCGGTCAACCGGTGCATCGGCTCGAGCGGGGTGGGGAAATGCCCGAGCCGATAGCGCGGGAAACGGGACAGCTGCACCATGAGCATCACCTTTCGGTCGTCGGATCGCCAGCACAACTACACCGGTACGGCCCGCCGTTGTCCAATGCACATCTCCGGCGCGGGCATGCAAGATTCACATGGGACTGTGCAGCACTCCGGCACGCACCTATATTGCTCGCCATGCCGGAGCGACGAGGCCGAACGGACGAGTCCCAGGATCTGCCGAACCGGCCCCGGTTTCCCCCGCTGTGGGCCCAGATCCTGCTCGCGCTCGCACTCGGTGTCCTGCTCGGGTTTCTCGCTCCCGGGTTCAGCGAGCACATCGAGATCGTCGGCGAGGCCTTCATCCGGCTGATCCAGATGAGCCTGCTCCCGCTGATCTTCCCGCTGATCGTGCTCGCCATCGCCCGGATGGATTCGGCGAAGACCCTCGGGCGCCTCGCCGGGAAGAGCATCCTCTACTTCGAGGTCGTCACCACGGTGATCGTGGTGTGCACGGTCGGGGTCGCCGCGATCGCCGGGTTCGGCTCCGGCGTGCACCTGCCCGCCAGGGACGCCGCGGACACCAAGGGAATCACCAAATCCCTGGACGCCGGCCAGTTCATCCTCGACATCATCCCGAAGAACATCTTCGCCGCGCTCAGCGAGGGAAACCTGCTCGCGGTGCTGTTGTTCGCCGCCTTCTTCGGGGTTGCGCTGGCCCGGATCGGCGAGAAAGCGCAGCCGGTGCTGAACGTGCTCGACGGGGTCGCCGAGGCGATGTTCCGGGTCGTCGGCTGGGTCGCCCGGCTGGCCCCGATCGCGGTGATCGCCTATGTCGCCTACAACACCGCGCACTATGGCTGGGATGTGCTGCTCGACCTCGCCCTGTTCGTCGTCGTGTTCTACGCGGCCTGTCTGCTCGTACTCGGGGTGATCCTTCCGGTCGTGGCACTGGTCTGCCGGGTGCCGTACTTCCGGATGCTCGCCAAGGCCGGCGACCTGGTGCTGCTGTCCTTCGTCACCCGCAGCTCCGAGGTCGTGCTCGCCCCGCTGATCGCCCGGCTCGAACGGTTCGGGGTGAGCCGCAAGGTCTCCTCGTTCACCATGCCGCTCGGCTACTCCTTCAACGCCGACGGGGCCACCATCTACGAAGGACTCGCGGTCGTGTTCCTGGCCAACGCCTACGGGATCGAGCTCACCCCGGGCAGACTGGTCATGGCCATCCTGGTGCTGATGCTGCTCACCAAGGGCATCGCCGGGATCCCCTCCGCCTCGGTGGTCGTGCTGTTCTCCGCGGCCACGATCATCGGGCTGCCCGCGCAGGGCGTGGCGATCCTGCTCGCCGTGGACTTCGTGGTCGACATGGCTCGCACCGCACTCAACGTGACCGGTAACGCACTGGCAGCCACCGTGATCGCCAAGTCCGAGAAGGAATTCCTCCCACCTCCCTCCCGACCGATCAGTCCAACATCCTGCTAGGCTCGACGCGTGGCAGGCAAGAAACAGTTCGATGTGGAACACGCCCTCGACGAGGCGATGCGGGTGTTCTGGGAACGCGGCTACGCCGAGGCCTCCCTCGATGCCCTCGGTTCCGCGACCGGGCTCGGGCGCGGTTCGCTGTACGGGGCCTTCGGCGGTAAGGACGCGTTGTTCCGGCAGTGCCTGGACCGCTACTCGGCGATCTACGGGCAGCGGTTCGAGCAGGCGCTGGCGGCCCATCCGGACGATCCGGTCCGCGCGGTGGAGGCCTTCTTCGCCGCGATCCTGGCACGCATCACCGATCCCGCGGTCCCGGACGGCTGTTTGGTCGCCCAGTCGGCGGCGCAGTCCCCGATGCTCACCGCGGAAAGCCGGGCCCTGGTGCACGATCTGCTTGCCAGGCAACGGGAACGGGTACGCGGTGCGCTCACCGGCGCGGGACTGGGCGAGGCTGCCCTCGACGAGCTCGCCGGGTTCGTCGTCGGGCTGAACCAGTCGCTCGCGGTGCTCTCCCGCGCGGGAGCGGCCGAGGCGGAACTGCGTTCGATCGCCCGGCTGGGCAGCGCGACCGTGGCCCGGTCAGTCGCGGACGCTGGCGAACGCGTGTGAGACCTCTTTGAGCCAGCTGACCTCGGCGGCGAACGTCTTCGCGTCCCGCTGTTCGAAACCGCCGCGGCTGGGTGCCGGGATACTGCGCGGGTCCGTGCGCTTGGTTTCCAGTGCCTGCTTGATCTTCCTGGCTTCCAGCCGGACCTGATCGGCCGGTGTCTCGGACTCGGACTCGGACTCCATATAGGGCCGCAGTGCGCGCCAGCCGTCCCGGATCTCGACCACCCTGCGGTAGAGCCGGTAGTGCAGATCCGAGATCGAGGAACTCGGCGGTTCGAGCGCGATCTCCGGGGTCGCCTCGTACAGCGAATGCCACAGCGGGTAGAGCGCGCGATAGGAGCGGTAGTCCCGCAGCCAGCCGACCGCGTTCGTGACGTGCCCGCCCCAGGACGGCATGGTCAGTGCGATCGACATCACCACGATGCCCACCGCGCTGAACAGATTGGGCAGTACCTTCCAGATCCCGGGTTCGATGTGCAGCGCCGGGCTGAGGATGTTCACGGTGCGCGTGAGGCAGTACACCACGAGCAGCACCGCGGCGATCGAGAGCAGCCACAAACCCCTGCGCAGCCACGGATTCCCGGCCGCGCGCGCATAGGGGATGCACTGGATGGCGATCTTCACGCACGGCACCAGCTGCGAGGCGATGAACAGCAGCAGATAGGTCAGGATGACCGGATCGGCGCTGCCGACGGTGAGATCCGTGGAGGGCAGGTACACCGCGCCGCCGATGAAGAACAGCGCGACGAGCACGGCGATGATCAGCACACCGGTGACCAGCCAGCCCCGGATGCGCCCGCGCACCTTCTCGAGTGGATTCGCCCACAGCAGCAACAGAATCTGCGCGCTGATGCAGAGTGCGACCGCGACCACGTGCAGGACGAGCACGCTGAGGTTGGGCACCCCGAACAGGCTCGCCGAGCTCGTCGAGACCACACCCATCGCGAAGGTGAGGAACTGCCAGGCGAGGGTGACGGTCAGGCTCACATAGACGACATCGCGCCAGTTCCGGTGGATCTGCACGAGCTTGTACAGAAACGCCGCGGACGACGCGATCGCCGAAAGCAGAAAGGCTGCCGCCGCGACACCGTTCACCGTTGGCCTGTCCGTTCCTCGTGCTCAGCGTTTTCCCGGTATCCCCCGCGCGGGTAGGTTTTCAGGCGCCTTCCACCGTGAGGCCGAGCCCGCGCACCGCGGCCGCGATCGAGTAGTCGAAGAAGGCGGACTGATCGGTCACGCTGTCGTGCGTGCGGCTGAACAGTTCGAAGATCAGCAGCCCGACCAGGTTGCTCCAGAACCCGATACCGCGCTCGATCAGGTCCTCGTAGCCCGGCTCCGGTTCCCCGCCGAACAGCGCGATGGATTCCTTGGTGACCAGTGAAGGACTCGGGTACGGGCGCGGAATCTGTGCCATCGCACCGCTTTCCATCGCCGAACGCAGGATGCGCGCGATCGCCGCCGGGGTGCGCGATGCGGGGCCGACCGTGTCCTCGGGCGCGTGGTAACCGGGGATCGGGGAACCGTAGATCAGGGTGAACGCGGCGCGGTTCGCCAGCGACCATTCGCGAAGCGCCCTGGTGATCGCGAGCATCCGGGCACCGGGCTGCGCGGACGGATCGTCCGCGCGCTCCATCGCCTCCCCCGATGCGTTGTAGGCGTCGATGATCAGTGCGGTGAGAAGTTCGTCCACCGAGCCGAAAACGCTCCCGACTTCGTCAGACGAACGTCCATCCGCGGCCGCGACGGATTCCACATCCAGTCCACCGGTCCCCGCGGCTTCGACCAGGCGCAGCGCTGCGGCCTTGATGGACTGTGCGAGATCGTCAGAGGTCATAGCCATCCTTCATCCGAGCCGTTACAGTGAGCGACTGTACACCAAGCAGGCCATCCCGCATCGGTGAAGCGAACGGCTCGAAACACCGTTTTTTCCTTCCGTTCACCAGGCTGCCTTCCGGTGCCGCACGATGGGGGCGAACCGACGACAGTAAGGGGAGATATGAGTCAGCACCTGGTGATCGGTCATGGGCCGGCCGGTGCGGCCACCGCGCGGCTCCTTGCCGACCAGGGCGAATCGGTCCGGATCGTGAGCAGGTCCGAGCGGGTAGCCGAATCGGGCATCGAATACGTCCGCCTCGATGCCTCGGAGGCCGAGGCACTGAGCGAGGCCGCGAAGGACGCGGACGTCATTTATCACTGTGCGTGCCCGCCGTATCACTTGTGGCAGCGGGATTGGCCGAAGCTGGCCACCGCGATGCACGCGGCCGCCGAATCCAGCGGGGCCACCCTCGTCGTATTGAGCAATCTCTATGGATACGGCCCGGTCGACGGTCCGATGACCGAGGATCTGCCGCTGTCCGCGAACACCGTCAAGGGACGGGTGCGCGCGCAGGTCTGGGAGCGCACCCGGGAACTGCACGAACAGGGCCGGATCCGCGCGACCGAACTGCGCGCCTCGGACTTCTTCGGCCCCCGGGTCACCGACGGCGGCCACCTCGCCTCCCGCGCGATCCCGCAGCTGCTCGCCGGGAAACCGGTGCGGGTGCTCGGTGATCCGGACAGCCCGCACAGCTGGACCTATCTTCCCGACGTGGCAAGGGCTCTCGTCCAGGCGGGGTCGAGCGAGGACGCGCTCGGCCGCGCCTGGCACGTGCCGACCGTCGCGCCCCGCTCCAGCAGGCAGATGCTCGAATCGCTGGCCACACTGGCCGGGAAGAACCAGGCCAAGGTTTCCCCTATTCCGCCGGTGATGCTGCGCGTACTCGGCCTGTTCGTCCCGCTGATGCGGGAACTGCGCGAGATCCAGTACCAGTTCGATCGTCCGTTCACTGTGGACTCGACTGCGTTCACCGAGAAGTTCGGTCTCACCGCCACACCGCTCGAGGAGCAGCTGCGGTCCACCCTGGAATGGTGGCGCTCGAGGCCGGCGGCATAGGGAGTCCGCATGACGAACCGGCCGGGGGACAGGGAAAACGCGGGTGACATCGCCATCGTGGGGATCGGTTGCCGGTTTCCCGGTGCCCGCGATGTCAACGAGTACTGGCGCCTGCTCCGCGCTCCCCGGCCCCAGTTCCGCCGTGTCCCGGATTCCCGGTGGCGCCAGGATTCCTTCGTCAGCGACGATTTCCGCGATCACCGCACCAGCTACACCGACCGGATGGCGCTGCTCGGCGATGTTTCCGGGTTCGACGCGGCGCACTACGGCATGCCACCGCGGCGGGCGCGCTCGCTCGATCCGCAGCACCGCCTGCTCATCGACACCGCGCGCGAGGCGATCCAGGACGCGGGCTGGGAGGCCCGGGGATTCGACCGGGAGCACACCGCCTCGATCATGGCGGTGAGCGAGAGCGGGTACCGCGAGATCAGCCTGATGCACGTGCGGGCCCGTCAGCTCGCCGGAGGTGAGTTCGGGAATCCGGTGCCCGGCGCGGAGTCCGGGGTGACCGGGGTCGGCGCGCTGCACGGCACCGCGCTCGCCGGGCTGCTGATGAACATGGGGCCGAGTTCGGTCAGCTCGGCCTTCGCGCTGCACGGGGAGAGCTATTCGCTGGACGCCGCGTGCTCCGGCGGGCTCGCCGCGATCGCCGAGGCGGTGCACGCGCTGCGTTCCGGGCGCTGCCGGATCGCGCTCGCCGGGGCCGCGCAGCTCGTGCTCACCCCGGATCTGCTGGTCGGGCTCTGCCGGGTCGGCGCGATCTCCCGCTCCGGAATGTGCCGCCCGTTCGACGCGCGCGCCGACGGTTTCGTGCTCGGGGAAGGCGCCGGGGTGCTCGCGCTGCGCCCGCTCGCCGACGCCCGCGCCGAAGGCGACCGGGTCTACGCGGTGCTGCGCGGGGTCGGCATGGCCAATGACGGCAAGGTCGTCGGCAATATGCTGCCCCAGCACCGCGGTCAGATACTCGCGCTGCGCCGGGCCTATGCGGACGCCGGGGTGGATCCGGGCACGCTCGGCTACCTCGAGGCGCACGGGACCGCGACCGCCGCCGGGGATCCGGTGGAGATCGGGGCACTGCGCGAACTGCGCGGACCGGAGACCCAGCAGACCTATCTCGGGGCCGCGAAGGCGATCCTCGGCCACTCGATCGGCGCGGCCGGGGTCGCCGGGATGATCAAATGCGCGCTGAGCGTCTACCACGGGGAGATCACCCCGCAGCCGGGATTCGAACCGGCCGAAGGGCTCGAACTCGGCGCCGCCGGATTCCGGGTGGCCGGCGAACCGGTGCCATGGCCGGAGAACCGGGAGCGGCTGGCCGGGGTCAGCGCCTTCGGGTTCGGCGGGACGAACGTGCACATCGTGCTGTCCGGGGCCGATGAACCGGTGACCGAGACCGCGCCCGCCGAACCGCAGCTGCTGCTCGTCTCCGCCAAGGACCGGGCCGGGCTCGCCAGGCACGCGGCAGAACTTGCCGGGACACTGCGGGCGGAGCGTCCGGCACTGCGCAGTGTCGCCGCGACGCTGGCCGCGCGCACCCCGTTGCCCGAGGTCCTCGCCGTCACCGCGCATTCGAGCGCCGAGGCCGCTGCCACCCTCGAGGAGTCCGCCCGGCTGGTGGGCCTCGGCGAGACCGGGGAGCTCGGCCCGGCCGCGCGCACCGGCAGCACCGAACCGGGAAATCCCGTGGTGGCAAGGGATCCGGTCGCCGATCGACCGGACGAACTGCGCCTGCTCGCCGAACGGGCCACCAGCGGAACGGGGCTGCGCCTGGAATTCCCGCGCACCGCACCGTGCACGCTCCCGCCGAGCCCGCTGCTCCCGAAGCGGCACTGGATCCTGGACGAGGTCACCGCGACCGCGCAACCGGCCCCCACGACCCCGCAACCGCCCGCGGCCGAGCGACCGGAGACCGATCCGCGCACCGTGATCCTCGAGGAGATCGCCCGCACCAGCGCGCTGCCGGTCACCGAGCTCTCCGGAACCCAGCGGCTGGCCAGCAACCTCGGTTTCGACTCGCTGATGCTGCACGAACTGCAGACCAATGTGCGCGATCGACTGCCGCTGCTGCCGTTCACCGTCAGCGACACCGGCGATCCCACCATCGACAGCCTCATCCCGGACGGCGGCCGTACCCCGGACGGAGCCGGTGCACGCGAACCGGCGCCCGCCGCGCACTACGATCCGGACACCGCGCGCATCGAGAGCTTCCCCGAGGTCGCGGCCATCGAGCGGCGGCTGAGCGAGATCTCCGGGAACGGCATGCCGAACCCGTATTTCCGTACTCACCAAGGGAATCTGCGGGACACCACGGAGATCGACGGGCGGCGGTTCTACTCGTTCAGCAGCTACAACTACCTCGGCCTCTCCGGGGACCCCGAGGTGAACGCCGCGGTCCGCGATGCCGTTTCCCGGTACGGTTCCTCGGTTTCCGGCAGCAGGCTGCTCGCCGGGGAGCGCCCGGTGACCAGGGAACTCGAAAAGGAACTCGCCGAGCTGCTCGGCACCCAGGCCAGTCTCACCCTGGTCAGCGGGCACGCCACGAACGTCAGCGCGATCGGTCATCTGTGCGGGAACCGGGACCTGATCCTGCACGATTCCCTTGCCCACGACAGCATTCTGCAGGGTTGCGCGCTCTCCGGGGCGACGCGGCGCCCGTTCGCGCACAACGACACCGAGCAGCTGGACTATCTGCTCGAGCAGACCCGTGGACGGTTCCGCAGGGTGCTGATCGTGGCCGAGGGCGTCTACAGCATGGACGGGGACCTCGCCCCGCTTCCGGAGCTGATCGAGCTCAAACGCAGGCACGGGGCCCTGCTGCTCATCGACGAGGCGCACAGCATCGGCACCGTCGGCTATCACGGTGGCGGGATCGGCGAGCACTTCGGCGTGGACCGCGATCAGGTCGACCTGTGGATGGGCACCCTCTCCAAATCGCTTGCCAGTTGCGGGGGTTACCTCGCGGGTTCCGCGCGCACCGTGAACTGGCTCAAGTACACGCTTCCCGGTTTCGTCTACAGCGCGGGAATGACCCCGCCGAACGCCGCGGCCGCACTCGCCGCGCTGCGCCGGATGCACGCCGAACCGCAGCGGCTGCACCGGTTGCGGGACAACGCCGCGCTGTTCGGCAAGCTCGTCGAGGACGCCGGGATCGCCACCCGGCCGGAGGTGCCCACCCCGGTGGTTCCGGTCATCCTCGGTGATTCGGCCGTCACCCTCCGGCTCGCGCACCGGCTCTACGAACGCGGCATCCTCGCCGATCCGATCCTGCATCCGGCCGTGGAGGAACGGCAGACCAGGCTGCGGTTCTTCATCACCAGCGAGCACACCCAGGAGGAGCTGGAGTACACGGTGGCGGTGCTGCGCGAGGAACTGGGCAAGCGCTGAACTGAGCAAGTACTGACGGTGCCGCGATGAGTTCCGCCCGCCGGGGAGGTCACTCCGTTCGTCACCGACGAAAGGAACGACCATGGCCGCACTGCTGCGGGTGCAGAACTTCAACGTCTCCAGCGACGGGATCGGGGCCGGCGCGGACCAGACCCTGGAGCGGCCGTTCGGCCATGTCGAACCCGAGCGCCTGTTCTCCTGGGCCGGTGCCACGGCGAGCTGGCCGATGCGCACCGATCCGGGCGGCAGCCGGGGCCTCGACGACTACTTCACCAGGGACTACGACCACGGTATCGGCGCGGAGATCATGGGGCGCAACAAGTTCGGGCCGCAGCGCGGTCCCTGGCCCGATCACGAATGGCGCGGCTGGTGGGGCGAGCGGCCGCCGTTTCGCACCCCGGTTTTCGTGCTGACCCACCACGAACGGCCCTCGTTCCCCCTCGCCGACACCACCTTCCACTTCGTGGCGGGCGATCCGGCAGCGATATTGGACCGGGCACGGGAAGCGGCCGGGGGCCTGGATGTGCGGCTCGGCGGCGGTGTCCGCACCGTTCGCGAGTTCCTGGACGCCGATCTGGTCGACACCATGCACATCGCGGTCTCCCCGGTACGGCTCGGATCCGGGCTGCGGCTCTGGGAGTCCCCCGAGGAACTGCTCGACCGGTTCCACCTCGAGGTGGTGCCCAGCCCGAGCGGGGTGCGCCACCACCTGTTCTGGCGGCGGTGATCATCCGGCCTGCGGCGATCCCTAGACCAGGGTGCGTTCCACGCGGTCGATCGCGCGTTCGCGTTCCGGGCTGCTCGGGTTCGCCCTCGGTCGTCCCTTGATGAGCTCCGCGAGCAGATAGGCGGTGATCTCGGCCTCCTGCTCCTGCACATCGTCATAGGTGGCGCGACCGAGCATGTCGCGCACGATCTGCGGGTCGATGTTCGGGAACAACGCTCGTGCACTCTCGTCATCGAGTATCCCGGAACCCCGGTGACAACAGATGACATGCCCCAGCTCGTGCAAGATGATGTGCTCCTGGTGTGCGCTCGTCGTGTTGGCGTCGTAGAAGATGACGTCCTCGTCGCTCGCGGCGACCCACATCCCGCACGGATGCGAGGCAGGAAGCGGGAGCGGGACGAGCCGGATGGGCCGCCCGCGCAGCTCCACGAGGTGATCGCACAACGCCCGCACATCCCGGGCCTCGTGCAGGTCGAGTTCGGCGATCCGGCCCGCGCATTCCTCGCGGATCCGCCGTAACTGTTCGTGCCGCTGCTCGGGATCGGTCATGTCATCACTCCGAATCGGTCACCGGAGGCAGGCCCTGCATCTGCCGATACTGGTCCATGATCGTGGTGATGGCCTCGAGATTCTCCTCCCGCAGCCCCGCCGCGCGCATGGCCACTGCCCGTACTCCAGACTGCCGCATCGCCTCCACCGCCGCCAGCTCACTGAGCACCGAATCGGCGAGTTCCTCGTCGAAGAAGTAGGCGACGGACACCCCGAAGAACTTCGCGAGCGCGCTCAACAGCTCCTGCGACGGGTTGGTCCGCTTTCCCGTACGGATCTGGGAAAGATATACCGGACCGACCTTAAGTTCGGGTGAAATGCGTTTGAGCTCGGCGACAACTTCCGCATTGGTCCAACGCTTCCCCCCAGGGCGAGCGGTTCGAAACAGCTGGTCCAGCCTCGTCGCCAACACCGGCCGTTCCTGGTCCTCCTCGGCCACGCCCGCACCTCCCGTCTTCACTCGATCACCGACAGCTAATTCTTAGTATTACAGATTTGCTGGCAGTTGACAAAGTACCCCAATTCGGTAAGACTCGGCCCCATCGAGGATAGCTGTCAGTTAACTTCATTGCTGAGGGTTAGCGACCGGCGTGGCCGGGCTGGGTGGCTCTAGGGGTGTCACTCAACCCGGCATCTGATCCAGCCCGGCCGCACCGACCCACGGCACACCGGGGCTGACCATCGCACGAGGGGTACGGACGTGAAGACTGATATCGGACTCACCGGCAATACCGACGTGGTCTATCGAACGATGCTACGGCATTCCCGCTGGAGCCCCGAGGAACTCTCGGACGCGCTCGGCTGGCCGCTGGCCGAGGTCGCCGATCACCTCGGCCAGATGCGCGCGGACGGCCTGGTGACCGCATCGGCGGACAAGGCGGGGGCCTACCGCGCGGTCGAACCCGCGCTCGCCCTTCCCGCGCTCGTGCTGCGCTGTTTCCGCAAGCTGGACGAGGATGTGATGCGGTCCCGGTTCGGCGGGGTGCAGGGGGTCATCGCGCTGCGCGACCGCTACGCCGAGCAGTACCGGCACAACAAGGGGCTGCGCGGCTTCGACGAGATGGCGGCCACCGTGGAACGCTACGCGACCGGGGCCGACGAGGAGATCACCTTCCTGGTCCCGCGTTATGTCCCCGGCGCGGTGGAGTTCTCCGCCCAGCTCGCCGAATCGGCCCTGCGCCGCAATGTCACGCTGCGCCCGATCTGGGCAGCCGAGCTGATGCAGCTCGGCCCCGCGGAGGACTACGCGCGCTGGCTGGACAACCGCTGCGCGGCACCCCGGTTCGTCGCCAAGGTGCCCGCCTGGGCGGTACTGATCGACAAGCGCGTAGCGGTGACCATCGACAGCGCCGGGGTCGTGGAAGTGCAGTGGGACGAGCGGGCGCTCGGCACCCTCTACACGGCGGCGGAACGGTTGTGGTGCCAGGGCGCGCGCACCCGCGGTTCGATGACCCCGGCGGGGATGGACGGCGGCACCGACCGCCTGGAGAGCGTGCTCTCGCTGCTCTCCGATGGACTCACCGATGACGCGGTGGCACGCCGGCTCGGGGTCAGCGTGCGCACGGTCCGCAATGACGTCGCCTCCACCATGAAGGTGCTCGAATCCCGCAGCCGGTTCCAGGCCGGTGCCACCGCGGCGCGGCTCGGCCTGATCTAGGGACTGTGGATGCGGCTGGGCCGCCCTGCTCCCCTTGGCAGGGCGGCCCTTTCCTGTTCCCGTCGGCGATCAGCCGCAGCCTCCCGCGTGCCCGCCGTCGAGCACCAGCTCCGGCCCAGCGGGCACGGACACGGCCTCCGGTTCGGTCGCGGGGTCCGCCGCCACCAGGGCGGCGAAGGCACCGAGCCGTTCCACGCCCCAGAACTTTTCCCTGCCGTACAGGAAGAACGGCACTCCGAACACGCCGTCACGCTCCCCGGCCGCGAGCAGTTCCACGCCCCGTTCCCGCAGGCGTTCCTCCTGCGCGGCACCGGCGATCGCCGCCGCGTCCAGTCCGAGTTCCCCGGCGATCTCGGCGAGCACCTCCACCGAGCAGATGTTCCGCCCCTGTTCCCACCGCGCCCGGTAGGCCGCGTCCACGAACTCCGCGCCATGGCCCGCTTCCTGGGCCGCGAGGTAGCCCAGATGCGGTAGCTCCCAGCAGGGATTCCGGTCCACCGGCCACGCGATCTCCAGCCCGCGGGCCCGGGCGGTGCGCTTCGCATCCTGCAGAATGTAAAGGTTCTTGGCGCGCGGCATCTCGGTCAGCGCCAGCTGGATACCTCGCTCCGCGAGCAGTTCACCGGTGGCCGCATCGGGTTCCCAGTAGGGCAGCCACTCCATCCGGTCCAGCAGCCACGGGTACTCGGCGCGCAGTTCCCGGTAGGCGAACCAGGAGTACGGGCTGCGCAGGGAGAAATACCAGCGCACCTTCTTCTTCGGCATGAGAACTCCTTCGGTCAGTTCAGTTCGGCACCGGGGCGGAAGGCGAGCACCGCCTGGCCGATCTCGAGCACGGTCTGTCCCGCGCACTCGGTGTGCCCCTCGAAGAGCACGGTCTCGCCGAGGTCGCGGGCGATCCGGACGTGGTGTTCGAGGGTTTCGCCCACCGCGACAGGACGGTGGAAACGCACCTTGGACATGCCGCCGAACAGCAGCACCGTGCCCGGGCCGAGGCGGTCCTGTTCGAGCGCGGCGAGCAGCGCGGCGGACTGTCCCCAGGACTCGATGAGCAGCGCGGCCGGGTACCCGTTCGCGCAGTCCCACGGTTCGTTCGCGGTGACCGCTTTCTCCGCGCGCAGCCAGGTTCCCGGCTCGACCTCGGGCACCCGGTCCACGAGCTGGATCGGGTGCCGGTGCGGCAGCAGTTCCCGGATCCGCTCGGCCCCGATCACGGCACACCCCGATAGGTCAGTTTCATCTTCGCCGCCTGTTGTTCTCCACTGTGGACCGTCGCACTCACCTGCTCGCCCTTCCACTGCAGCGTCACGGTCACGGTCTCGCCCGGATACACCGCGCCGGTGAACCGGCAACTGTCCACTGCGGACAGTTCGACCGGACCGGGTGCGGTTTCCCGGACCACCCGGTGCACGCAGTCGAGCAGCAACACCCCGGGCAGGATCGGGAAATCCGGGTAGTGCCCGGCGAACACGGGTTCCTCCGCACCGATGGCGAAGCTCGCCACGGCGCGGTCCTCGGTGTGCTCCCGCAGCACCAGCGGCGCCTCCAGCAGTGCGGCCATCAGCGCATCCGCAGCACGGCCGCACCGACCGCGCCGTCCCGGTCGACGTTGCTGAGCACGGCGAGCTCGCCCGCCGTTCCCGGGGTGGCAAGCAGTGCGGCGAGCCCGAAGGCCGACGAGCTCGCCCCGAGGTCCCCGAACCCGGCGACCTCCGGTACCCGGCCGCGTGCCTGCTCGGTGAACAGTTCGGTGAGCGCGGCCCGTTCGGCGTGGCCGGTGAGCCCGGTCGCACCGGAGGACACCACGGCGGCCACATCCCCGGGCCGGGTGCCCGCTTCCTCGAGGGCGCCGCGCAGGCAGGCGAGCAGGGCGGTGCGCGGATCCCCGTCCAGCACGACCCGGGAGCGCACCGAGAGGATCTCGGCGAGCGCGTTCTCGGCCTCGCGGCACACGGTGAACAGCGCCGCGCCCTCGCCGAGCGGTGCGCCGTATTCCGGGGACTCCTCGAGGGAACGCGCATGCCGTTCGAGCCAGGCGCGGGCGCGGGAGTATTCCTCGGCCGCACCGCAGAGCACGGTGTCGGCGCGGTCGGCGGCGAGCAGCCGCACGGCGTACTGCAGCCCCTGCAGCCCCGCAGCGCGCCCACCGGCCACCGTGGTGTTCGGCCCCTTGATGCCGTACCAGATCCCGCACCGGCCCGCGGCGCAGTTCATCACGACATTGGGCATCAGCGCGGGATCCACGTGGAAGGGTTCCGCGCCGGTGAGCGAGGAACCGGTGAACTCCATCATGCTCTGCGCGCTTCCGGTGGTGGTGCCGAGCACGATCGCGGTGCGTTCGGCGTCCAGCGCCTGCTCGGTGAGTTCACGCATCGCGGTCACGGTCAGCGCGGTCACCCGGTCCATGGAACGGGTTCCCTTCTTGCCGAGCACCGCGCGCGCGTCGAACTCGGTGAGCACTCCGGCGCGCTCGTCCGGGGAATCCCACTCCGCGGCGAGTTCGCGCACCGGATCGGTGCCCGCGCGCAGCCCCTCGGTGAACGCGGTGCGCCCGATCCCGAACGGGGACACCGCCGACCAGTCGGCGATCACCGCGGTCATCGGTTCGCTCCCTCGAACGCGGCCACCGTCTTTTCGTCGAAGGTGACCATCTCCCAGACACCGGTGTCCCGTTTGGTCATGTAGCCGTGGGTGATGTGCCCGGTCGCGACCGGGACGAGCGCCCCCTCGCGCACCACGTAGCAGTCCATCCGGGAGGTGTAGAGCAGTCCCTTGAACACATCCTCGACGGTGTAGATCGTGTACAGCTCCTCCTCCATGATCACCTCGTCCAGCAGCCGCACGTCGGACTTGGTGACCACCGGGATCCAGTGGCGCTCATCGAGCACTCGCTTGATGTCCAGTCCCCGGTCGGCGAGGAAGAGATCCACGACCTCCTCCATCTGCCGCAGGAACCCGGACATCTGCACGCGCTCGCTGAAATGGCAGTAGAAGTACGGGATGCGCCAGCGCCAGCCGAAGGCGTTCTGGTCCTTGGTGAGTTCGGCGAGCACCGGGTCGGCGCTCGTGCCGCGGCCCGCGGAGAGCTCACCGCGCGGGGCCGGTTCCGCGGTCAGCGGGCGTGGTTCGGCGCCGCCGATGCGGTCGGTGACGAACGGGTGCAGCCCGTCCGGAACGGGTGCGGTGGCCCCCGAATCCCGGCGCAGCACGACGGAAACCGTGGACGTCGAGGTGGTCACCTCGGCTCCGTCGCGCTGCACGGTGGCCACCACCTTGAACCGCAAGCCGCCCTTGCGGGTATCCGGGGTCACGGTCAGCGTCGGCACATCGTCGATGTGCAGATGCGCGGGCAGCCGGGTGGCGATCTCCACCACGTCGAGGCCGAGCCCGAACCGGTCGTACAACCCGCCCGCGGGCAGCCCGGCCGCGCGGAAGTGTTCCAGTACCGCGGCCTCGACGAGGTAGTTGATCTGTTTGAAGCCGAGCGAGGTGCTGATGTTGCAGCCCTCGTACGCGGGCCGGAGCACGGCCGAGCTCTGCTGTTCGAGCAGGGCGCGCACCTTGTCCTCAGAAACCGGTGTGTCCATAGTGGTCATTCAGCTCACTCCACAGGCGACTGTCTGGTACTGGTTCAGGAATTCGCACACCGCGGCGCGGAACTCCCCGGGGAACTCGATCATCGGGAAATGCCCGCTTTCCGCGAGCACCCGCACCGAACCCGAGGGCAGGGCCTCGGCGAGCCGCTGCCCCTCGGCGGCGGGCGCGGTCTCGTCCCGCCCACCGCTGAGCACCCGCACCGGGATCCGGATGGCGGAGGTGCGCAGCCACGGCGTGTTCAGATACATGGTGAAGAACCGGGACCAGGCATACGGTCCGGTCTTCTCGCACACCAGCCTGCCGAGTTCGGCGATCCGCTCCTCCGGGATGCGCCCGGCGGCGTGGGTGCGGATGCCCTCGGTGATGGTGTGCTCGAAATTGGCGATCGACCGCTGCACCGCGGGCCAGTCGAACTCCTCCGGATCCGCCCGGTAGAACGGCGCCACCAGCACCACCGCCCGGTATCCGGCTTCGGTCGCGCTGAGCAGTTCCAGCACCGCGTTGGCCGACATGGAGTGCGCGACGAGCACATCGGTGCCGCCGGGAACCCGTGCCGCGGCCTGTTCGATCCACTGTGCACAGTCGGACTGCCAGCTCCAGGACCGGGATCCGGTGCCCCGCCAGGGCAGATCGGCGGCCCACACCTCGACGCCGTCGGGCCAGCCGTCCGTGACGGACCGCCAGATCGCCGCGCTGTTCGCCAACCCGTGCAACAACAGCACCCTGGTGTGCGGGTTCTCCGTGGCGCGCAGGCAATGCAGCTCGATCGGTTCACTCATCGGCGCCGCCGATCAGCAGCCCCGCGGTGGCGTCCGCGGCAACCGATCCGGAGATCGCGTGCACGCTGCCCCGTCCGCCATCGGAGAACCAGCCGATCGAGGCCGCGCACTGCAGGACTCCGAGTGCGCCCGAAGAAGCGCCAAGCCGGGCGTCCAGATCGAACGGCGCGCTCTCCCCGCTGCCGAGGCGCAGCGCCGGTTCCGCACCGAGTTCACGGGCACAACCGGCCGGATCGGCCGCGCGCACACAGCGGCGCAGCACCGCTTTGCCGGTCACCCCACGGTTTCGGGCCGCGTCCGGGGATTCGAGGAGCACCCCGGCACCGCCGTCGAGGACCCGGGTGTTCCCGGAGAGCTCGCGCACCACCGGGTTGTCCGGCTCCACCCCGATCACCAGCATCCGCGCCGCCCGCCCGGCACGCACCAGCGAATCGGCCCAGCGCATCGCGTCGGCCCCGGAGGTGGATCCGTTGCACAGCATCAGATTCGGCCCGCGCAGCCGGAACCGGATGGCGATCTCCGAGGCGATCACGTTCGAGGAGGCGTTCGCCGTGTCCATCGGGCTCACCCCGCGGGTGGTCTCCTCGGCGATCGTGTTCGCCACCCGGCACACGGTGTCCACATTGCCGAAGTTGGAGCTGACCACCACACCCATTCCCGGATCGGTGCAGCGCCCCTCGCCGTCGAGCAGGTTCGCCTCGGTGAGCACGAGTTTCGCGGCGACCAGTCCCAGTTGGGTGGCCCGGTCCTTGTAGCGCAGGCCCTTCTTGCCGAGTACCGCGGCCGGATCGACCGGTTCGGCGTTCCGTGGCTCGCGCAGCAGTCCGGCGCAGTCGGCGATCCCGGGCAGGACCGGCTGGGCCGCGGTGAGCAGGTTCATGACACCTCCAGTGACTTGCGGGACACCCGCACCCGGTCGGCTTTCATGAACAGAGCTTCGCGATCGTCGTTCATGACACCTCCAGCATCGCCACGGCGTTCACGCCCCCGAACCCGAATCCGTGCACCTGCGCGACGGTCGGGTTCTCCTGCTGCGCGGTGCCGAGCACGACCCGCATTCCCTCGGTCTCCTCGATCCGCTCGGCGACACCGGTGATCGGCGGGACGAGCCCGGTCTCCAGCGAGCGCACCGCGGTCACCAGGCTGAGCGCGCCCGCCGAACCCGAGGTGTGCCCGGTCATCGACTTGATCCCGGTCAACAGCGGGGTCTCCAGCGCATCGCCGAACACCTCGCGCACCGCGCCCGCCTCCACCTCGTCGTTGAGCGGGGTTCCGGTGCCGTGCAACAGCACGAGATCCACATCGGAGGGTTTGATCCCGGCGCGTTCGTGCGCGGACCGGATGCTCGCGCTCACCCCGGCCGGATCGGGAGCGGTGGCATGGTAGGCATCGCAGTTGATCCCGACCGAACGCAGCCGGGCCCGTCCCGGATTCTCCGGTGCGCGCAACACGATCGCGCCCGCGCCCTCGCCGAGGATCGTGCCCTTGCGGTGCACATCGAGCGGGCGTACCCGGTCCGGTGGCACCGGCTGGAACCGGTCGGAGAGGCCGAACATGCTCTCGGTGACCACATCCACCCCGGCCACGACCACGGTGTCGTGTTCCCCGGCCGCGATCAGATCGGCGCCGAGCGCGAGCGCGTACAGCGAGGCGGAGCAGGCCCCGGCGAAGGTGTGCGTATCGGCTGCCCCGAACTCGCGCCGCAGTTCGGAGCCGAAATGCAGGTCACCGGCCTCGAACGGAGCACCATCACGCCACCACAGTTCCACCGAGCGCAGCTCGCGCAGTCCGGTGCCGATCAGCACCGGGATCCCGTCCAGCTTCGGCTCGAGACCCGCATCGGCGAGCGCTTCGCGGATCGCGGTGTTGAGCAGGGCGGTGGCGCGCTTCGGCTCGTCCACGCCCTCCGCGGGCCGATTGTCCACTTCGAACAGTTGACGGGCGTTGTACTTGGCGTGGTCGAATCCGCGCATCGGCGCCAGCCCGCTGCGCCCCGCGCACAGGTTGTCGAACAGCTCTCCGACGTTCCCGCCGATGCTGGCGATCGCGCCGAGCCCGGTGATGGCCGCGGTCATCGTCCCTCCCCCGTGTAGCTGCCGAGTACGACAACGGCGTTGTTCCCGCCGAAGGCGAGCCCGTTGTTCTGCACGATCCGCAACCGCGCGGGCACGGATTCGTTGGGCACACAGTCGATCTCGCATTCCGGATCGGTGCGCACATGGTTGATCGTCGGCGGGATGAAGCCTTCGGTGATGGCCAGTGAGCAGGCGATCGCGGCCAGCGCGCTCGCCGCACCCATGGTGTGGCCGAGCATCGACTTCAGCGAAACGGTGCGCGGTGGCTGCTCCCCGTACACCGCGCGGATCGCCCTGCTCTCGGTGATGTCATTGGCCTTGGTTCCGGTGCCGTGCGCGGAGATCAGGTCGACCTCATCGGGTTTGACGCCCGCGTTCTCCAGCGCGAGCCGCATGCAGCGGCCGACGCTTTCCTCGTCCGGGGCCACCTGGTGGTAGGCATCGCAGTTGAGCCCGTAGCCGAGGATCTCCGCGTAGATGCGCGCTCCCCTGGCGAGTGCGGACTCCAGGCTTTCCAGCACGAGCACCCCGGCGCCCTCCCCGGTGAGGATGCCCTTGCGCTCGGCGTCGAACGGCTGACAGCACTCGGGGGCGATCGTACCGAGCCGATAGAACCCCGCGAAGGTCTTGCGGCACATGGCGTCCGCACCACCGCACAGCGCGTAGTCCACCTCGCCGGAGCGCACCGCGTCGAATCCGTAACCGATGGTGTAGTTGCCCGCCGAGCAGGCCGTGGCCAGGGTCACCGGCTCAACATCGGAGAGTCCCAGTTCCTGAGCAATGGCAAGGGAAAGCCGGGCGGGCGAGATGCGCGCGGCCAGTTCGGGATCCATCGCCTCCGGGCCGTCGGTGAGTTCGCTCTCGATGAGCCGGTCCAGTTCGGCCGAGGCACCATCGGTGGTGCCGATGGAGATCATCCCGTGCCGCGCGTCGAGCGCTTCCGGCTCGAGGCCCGCGTCTTGCACGGCCATCCGGGCGGCGCTGACCGCGAGCGCGGTGGCGCGGCCGAGGTTCTCGGTGTCCAGGTTGTGGATGTAGGTGTCCGGATCGAAGCCGGTGACCTCACATCCGGTGGAGTGGGCGAACCCGCTCGCGTCGAACACCGAGATCGGTTTCGCCCCACTACGGCCCGTACGCAGCCCCTCGGTGAACTGTTCCACACCGATCCCGATGCTGGAGAGCGCGCCGAGCCCGGTGAGCACGACCCGGTGCTGCGGTCGCGTTGCGGAGTTCGAGGACATGCCAAACACCTTTCGTCTCGGTCCCCCGAGAATCGCACGGATTTCCGGGCCCGTGGAATTGCGTTGCATGAACCTGCGAGCGACCTTGGCAATCGGGCCGGTGCCAAAAACAATGGACTCAAATACGACAAAGCCAACGAATCAAGGGAGCGCGAATATGACTACCTCCGTAGGCGAGCGATACGCCAAAATCCGGGAGATCGTGTGCGAGATCCTGGAGATCGAGGAGGACGAGGTCACCGAGACGAGCCTGTTCATCGAGGACCACGACGCCGATTCGCTGCGCGCCATCGAGATCCTCGCCTCGCTGGAGAAGGAATTCGGCATCACCATCGACCAGGCGGAGCTGCCGAAGATGGTCAACCTCAGCGCCGTGAACGAGGTCGTCGACCAGGCCGCCAGCTGAACCCAGCCACCGCGAGAAAGCCCCGGAGCCAAACGGTTCCGGGGCTTTCCGCTGTGTCCGAGCTAACTGCGCGAATCGCGGTTTTCAGCGGCATAGCCGCTTTCACCACCCACGCACCCGGCACCGCGGCGGGTTCTCTGGCGTTTCCTCGCGAGGACAGCACCGCCGTGGTGTATGGGCATACATGAGAAGGTGATCCCGGAGCGAGGGGACGCCTGAGGTTCCGCTACCCACTCCGCAGCACAAGTCCAGTCAAGACAATCGCTAGCGGCGGTGCATGCGGAGCATGGCCAGGCCCAGGGCAACCCCCCACACCAGGAACCAGGGGTCCCAGAGGTAAAGGTGCCAGCGGAAAGCCAGCGTTTCGGTTCCCGGGGCCCCGCCGATCGCGACCACCGCCTCGGAGATGGTCAGGAATCCGCCGTAGAGCACGAGAACGGCCGTACCCAGCCAGCCGAGCACGAGCAGCAGTTTCCTGGGGAACACCCGTCCCCAGGGTTGCACGAGGGCAAGCGCGAAGACGGCACCGACCAGTTTGATCACCGTCACCAGCACCATCACCGCGGTCATCCCGGCGTCCCCGGTGCGCACGGCTTGTTCGATCACACCGCCGACGGTGTCCAGGCCCAGTTCCCCTCCGGCCGTCCAGTAGAGGCTCACCAGGGCGAAGAGCAGGGCCACCACGAACGCGGCGATCGCCGGCCAGCCACGTGAATAGCCGGTGCGCACCTGCTCGGTCATCATCACTCCTGTCCTCCGTTCGCGAGTGCCCTGGCCAGCGCCGCGAGTATCTCTCTGCGGATCAGCGCGCTGCCCTTGCCGACGATCCGCCAGTACACCGAGAAGATACGTCGGGTGCGCGGATCGGTACTGCGCACCCTCGTCTCGGTGCGTACCAGGGTGGCACCAGCCTGGGCGGTGAACGCGAAATTCATCGCCACCTTGCTCCAGCCGGGCGTGTCGAAAGCGGCGAATCCGGCCACATCGGACGGTGGTTCGCTGGGCCGTTCCGGGTGCAGTGCCGCATACCGCGCGATATCGCCGAGCAGCAGTTCCCGTCCGGGGTGTTCGGCGATCCGGCGCGGGGCGATCGCGTCGAGCGCCCGCATCCGGCCCGCCTCGCCGAGTCCGACGAACCAGTTCGCCGGACCGCCGCGCAGCCGCAGCAGCGCGGCGGTGACCGGGAGATCCGCGATGCGCAGTCGTTCGAGCGCGGCGAAGGCGGCCTCCGGGCTCGCGGGCACCCGCTTGCTGTGCCGTTCCACCGCGTCGTACCGCGGCAGCGCTTCCTCGATCAGCGTCCCCGCGCCCGGGTTCACGGCCGCACCTCGCTGACGCTCGGTGCGGCCGTGCCCCACGCTCGCCGTGTCCTTGGAACGCTGCCAAGCTCGCTCACAGTGTCATTCCGCCGTCGATGCCGAACACCTGGCCGGTGATATAGGCGGCCCGTTCGCTGGTCAGGAAGGCGACCAGGTCGGCGACCTCCTCCGGGGTGCCGAACCGGCGCAGCGGAACCGAGGCGAGCGACTGTTCGCGCACCGCTTCGGAGAGCGAGGAGGTCATATCGGTCTCGATGAATCCCGGGGAGACCACGTTGACCCGGATGCCGTACGGGGCGACCTCCTTGGCCAGCGCCTTGCTCATCCCGTTGATCCCGGCCTTCGCCGCGGAATAGTTCGTCTGGGTCGCGTTTCCGTATGTTCCCGCGATCGAGGACAGATTCACGATCGAACCAGTTTTCTGCTTCATGAATCCGAATACCATTCGGTGGCAGAAATGAAAATATCCGGTCAGGTTCGTGTCGATCACCTCATTCCATTCCTCGAGCCCCATCCGCACCATCGGGTTGTCCCGCACCACACCCGCGGAGTTCACCAGCGTGTCGAACGGGCCGACCTCGGCCTCGGCGGACTTCAGGAAGGCGGCGACCGATTCCGGGTCCGCCACATCGCAGGGTGCGTGGTAGACGCCGACCCCGTACTGGGCGAGGCGTTCTGCGGTCTCATGTGCCGCATCGGATTCGGTGCGGTAGCAGTAGGCGACGTCGAAACCGTCCGCGGCGAGGCGTTCGGCGACGGCGCGCCCGATTCCCCGCGAACCGCCGGTGATCACCGCATTCTGGTTCGCCACCTGCGGTCACCGCCCTTCCATCGCGGCCACGAGCGAGCGCGGGCGCATATCGGTCCAGTTGGTCTCGACGTGTTCGAGGCAGGTGGCGCGGTCTCCGCGGAAGACCTGCTCCCAGCCCTGCGGTACCTCGGCGAATTCCGGCCACAGCGAGTACTGGCCCTCGTCATTGCGCAGCACGAGGTAGTCGATATCGGTGCGGTCGAACGGATTTGTGCTCATTCGGATTCTCCTTCTGTCATCTCGGCCGCGAGCAGCGCGCCGATCGCGGCGAGCGGTTCGGCCATGGTCAGGTCGTTGTGCCTGGCGGCGATGGGGTGTTCGTGCACCTCGCCGAGCAGCCCGGCCCAGCGGTGCGCGCCGATCCGGTCCGGTTCGTGTTCGGCGACGAACAGCAGCGCGGTCCCGTCGAACGGGCGCGGGGTGTGCCGGTCGGCGAGCGCCACATTGTTCGTGAACACCGCGTGCAGCCTGCGCAGGGTGTCCGCGTCCGCCTCGGCGAACAGCCCGCCGCGTTCGGTGAGCAGCTCCGCGGCCCGTTCGGCGCCGACCGGTTCGGTGCCGAGGCTCGACTGGTCCACGCCGACCAGATCGAGCAGCGAGCGGTACAGCTCGTCCTCGGCGAACACCTCGTCCCGGACACCGCCCTCGTGCGGTGCCGCATCCAGCAGGGCGAGCAGTTCCACCTCCTCACCGGCCTCGCGCAGTGCCGCCGCGATCTCCTGGGCGACCAGTCCACCGAAGGACCAGCCGAGCAGGCGGTACGGACCGTGCGGCTGCACCGTGCGGATCTGCTCGAGGTATTCGGCGGCGATCTCGGCGAGGCTGCCCGGCAGTTCGGTCTCGGTGTCCAGCCCACGCGATTGCAGGCCGTACACCGGGATGTCCTTGTCCAGGTGGCGCAGCAGCCCGGCGTAGGACCAGGAGAAGCCGCTCGCCGGGTGCACGCAGAACAGCGGGGTGGCTCCGCCGCGCGGGCGCAGCCCGAGCAGCATGTCGTAGCCACCGCTCGGTTCATCGGTACCCAGCCGCGTGGCGAGCCCGGCGACGGTCGGCGCCTCGAACAGCGCCCGCACCGGAAGGTCCACGCCGAAGGTGGCGCGCACCCGGCGCAGCAGCGCGGTGGCCAGCAGCGAGTGCCCGCCGAGTTCGAAGAACCCTTCGTGCACCGAGACCTCGCCGACCCCGAGCGTTTCGGCGAACAACCGGCACAGCTCGCGTTCGGTGTGATCGCGCGGGGCCTCGATCGCCCTGCTCCCGTCGAGCTCGGGGGCGGGCAGCGCGCCGCGGTCCACCTTCCCGCTCGGGGTCCGCGGCAGCTCCGGCAGCGCGACCACCGCGGACGGCACCAGGTGCGCGGGCAACCGTTTCGCGAGTGCCGCGCGCAGTGCCCCGGTATCGAGTTCCGGTTCCACATAGCCGACGAGCCGCTGATCCCCCGGGCTGTCCTCGCGGACGAGCACCGCGGCGCGGCCGACATCGCCGAGCCCGGAGAGCACGGCCTCGATCTCACCCGGTTCGATGCGGAATCCGCGCAGCTTCACCTGTTCGTCGGCGCGGCGCAGGTAACGCAGATTGCCCTCGTGATCCCAGCGGACCAGGTCACCGGTGCGGTACATGCGCTCACCGGGGACGAACGGATCGGCCACGAACGCGCTCGCGGTCTGGCCCGGCCGGTTCAGGTAGCCCCGTGCCAGGCTCTCGCCCGCGAGGTAGAGCTCGCCGGGCACCCCGGTGTCCACCGGCCGCAGCCGGGCGTCGAGCACGTACACCCGCGCGTTGTCCATCGGCCGCCCGATCGGCACCGGTCCGTCCGGCAGTTCCGCGCCCGGTTCGACGCGGTACTGCGTGACGTTCACCGTGGCCTCGGTGGGGCCGTAGGTGTTCAGCACGGTCAGCTCCGGGTGCGCGGCGCGCAGTTCACGTACCGCCTCCCCGGTGAGCGCTTCCCCGCCGAGCAGCAGTTGCTCACCAGGCACCGCGCCCGGTCCGGCTGCCGCGAACATCGGCAGATGGCTCGGTGTCGCCTTGACCAGGGTGGCCGGGGCGGAGCCTAGTTCGCCGACGTGCACGGTGCCGCCCGCGGTCAGCGGGGTGAGCAGCGCGGTCACCGAGAGGTCGAAGGACACCGAGGTGTGCAGCACGGTCGTCCCGGTCATGCCGGAGTACGCGGTGCGCGCGAAGCCGAGGTAATCGCTCAGCGAGCGGTGCTCGACCACCACACCCTTGGGGCGTCCGGTGGAACCCGAGGTGTAGATGACATAGGCCGGATCCCCGGGCCGCGGCGCGCCCTCCGGTGCACTGTCCGGATAACCGCCGAGCTCGCCTGCCACGTCGATGCCCTCGATCGCGCTGCCCTCGGTGGTGAGCACCGCGACCGGGGCCGAGTCCTCGAGCATGTAGCGCACCCGCTCGGCCGGGTATTCCGGATCGATCGGCACATAGGCCGCGCCCGCACGCAGCACGGCGAGCAGCGCCACCACGAGTTCGGTCCCCGCGGGCAGTGCGACGGCCACGAATTCTCCTTGCCCCGCACCGTGTTCGCGCAGCAGGTGAGCGAGCCGGTTCACCCTCGGAACCAGTTCCGCGTAGCGGTAACTGCGCTGCCCATCGGCGAGCGCGACCGCATCCGGGGTGCGGATCGCTTGCGCGGCAAGCAGTTCCGGAAGGCTCGCGGTGCCGTGGTCCACCCGGGGTCCCGCGGCGAGCAGCGTGTCCCTGCGTCCGGGGGCGAGCAGGTCCAGTTCGGTGACCGGGCGCTGTGGTTCGGCGACCGCCGCGGACAGCAACCGCTCCAGTGCGGCGGCGATGTGCTCGGCGCTGGCGCGGTCGAACAGCTCGGTGCGGTAGTCGAGCCTGCCCTCGATGCCCGCGGCCGCACCGTCCTCGGTGAACGCCTCAGCCAGGTGGCAGGACAGGTCGAACTTGGCCGCCCCGTTGGTCAGCGGCAGCGCCTCGACGGTGAGCCCGTCCAGGCTCGCCGATCCGGTTTCCTGATTCGCCAGCACCAGCATCACCTGGAACAGCGGATGCCTGGCCAGTGCCCGCGGCGGGTTCAGTTCCTCCACGAGCCGTTCGAAGGGCAGGTCCTGGTTGGCGTACGCGGCGAGATCGGTGCGCCGCGCCCGGTCCAGCAGCTCGGCGAAGGAGGGATCCCCGGACACATCGGTGCGCAGCACCAGGGTGTTCACGAAGAACCCGACCAGCTCGTCCAGCGCCGCATCGGTACGGCCCGCGATCGGCGAACCGATCGGCACATCCTCCCCGGCACCGAGCCGGGACAGCAGCGCGGCCAGTCCGGCGTGCAGCACCATGAACAGGCTCGCGCCGTGTTCCCTGGCCAGCGCCACCAGTCCGGCGTGCAGTCCGGCGGGCAACCGGATGGGCACGGATTCCCCGTGCATGCTGGATTCCGCGGGCCGTGGCCGGTCGACAGGCAGCGCGAGCTCGTCCGGAAGGCCGTGCAGCGCGGACCGCCAGTGGGCGAGCTGACCGGCGAGCAGGCTCTCCGGATCGTCCTCGCTGCCGAGCACATCCCGCTGCCAGAGCGCGTAATCCGCGTACTGCACCGGAAGCGGGGCCCAGTCCGGCTCGGCGCCCGCGGTGCGCGCCCGGTACGCGGTGGCCAGATCGGTGGCCAGCGGTACCGCCGAGCCGCCGTCGCAGGCGATGTGGTGCACCAGCAACAGCAGCACGTGCTCCTCAGCGCCGAGCCGGTAGAGCCAGCCGCGGATCGGCAGTTCGGCGGTCAGGTCGAAACCGGTGCGCACCGCCTCGTCCAGCTCGCCCGGCAGCCGTTCGGCATCGGTTTCCACGAACCGCAGCCGCGGCCGGGCGAGCTCGGCGTCCACGATCCACTGGTGCGGTTCGTCGTCCTGCTGCGGGAAGACCGTGCGCAGGCTCTCGTGCCTGGCGAGCAGGTCACCGAGGGCGGCACGCAGCGCGTCCGCGTCCAGTTCGCCGTGCAGCCGCAGCCCGATGGGCACGTTGTAGGCGCCGGTCGCGGCGTCCATCCGGTTGAGGAACCACAACCTGCGCTGGGCGAAGGAAAGCGGAACCCGTTCCCCGCGCTCCCGGGCACCGAGCCGGGGCCGCGTGGTGCCGGATTTCTCCGCGAGCAGCCGCGCGATCCGCGCCACTGTCGGGTTCGCGAACACCTCGCGGATCTCCAGTTCCGCGTCGAGCGCGACCCGGATCCGGTTCACCAGCCGGGTGGCGAGCAAGGAATGCCCGCCGAGGGCGAAGAAGTCCTCGTCCACTCCGGGCTCCGCGCGGCCGAGCACCTCGGCGAAGATCGTGCACAGGATCTCCTCCTGCGGGGTGGACGGGCGCCGCCCGCTCGTCGCGCTGAGCTCGGGCTCGGGCAGTTTCGCGCGGTC
The DNA here is from genome assembly GCF_000737195.2 of Sciscionella sediminilitoris. GTDB lineage: Bacteria > Actinomycetota > Actinomycetes > Mycobacteriales > Pseudonocardiaceae > Sciscionella > Sciscionella sediminilitoris. The sequence goes on along the minus strand of NZ_JALM01000009.1, from coordinate 252,417 downwards.
CACCTTGCCGTTGGCGGAAAGCGGCAGCGCGGGCAGCGGCATCAGCACGGCGGGCACCATCGCCTGGGTGAGCGTGGTCTCCAGTGCCGCGCGCACCACCTCCGGTGCCGTTTCCCCGGCGTAGTAACCGATCAGCCGGTCGTGCCCGCTGGCGACCACGACCGCGTCGCGTACCCCTGGCACGCCACGCAGCGCGGATTCCACTTCGGACAGTTCGATGCGCTGGCCGCGGATCTTGACCTGGTGATCGTTGCGGCCCAGGAATTCCAGTTGTCCGTCCGCGCGGTAGCGGGCCTGGTCGCCGGTCCGGTACAGCCGGGCGCCGGGAACCTCGCCGAACGGATCGGGCACGAAGGCGTTCGCGGTCTTCACCGGATCGCCGAGGTAGCCGTAGCCGACGCCGATCCCGCCGACGCACAGTTCGCCGGGAACCCCGAGCGGGACCGGGTTCAGCTGCTCGTCGAGCACGTAGAGCTGGGTATTGCGCACCACGGAACCGATCGGCACCCGCGCGCCGTCGAGTTCGGTTTCCGCGGTCAGCCGGGCGTGCGTGACGTCATCGGAGCATTCGGTCGGCCCGTAGGCGTTCACCATCGGAATGCCCGGGTAGCGGACGAACCAGCGGTCCACCAGGTCCGCGGGCAGCGCCTCACCGGTGACCATCAGCCAGCGCAGCGTACCCAGACCGGGCGCGGCCGCACCGGTTTCCCAGCTCTCCAGCGCGGTACGCAGCAGCGAGGGAACCACTTCGAGTCCGGTGATCCGTTCACTGTCCACCAGACCGAACAGCCGCATCGGATCGGCCGCGTCCTCCCCGTTCACCACCCGGGTGGTGGCGCCGACGGTGAAGGCGCACAGCATCTGCCAGATCGAGATGTCGAAGGAGAGCGGGGCATTCTGCACCACGGTGTCGGTGGCGCACAGATCGAGCTCCTCCACCTTGGCGAGCAGGTGGTTGAGCATGCCGCGCCGGTGCACGAGCGCGCCCTTGGGTTTTCCGGTGGACCCCGAGGTGTAGAGCACGTAGGCGAGATCCTCGCTCTTGCCGACCCCGCGTGCCAGGTCACCCGGTTCGTCGCCGCGCCGCTCGATCGGCAGCACGAGCGCCTGTCCGCTCAGGGTTTTCGCGTGGGCCACCAGATCCGGATCGGCGAGCACCAGCTGCGCGTCCGCGCGCTCGAGCATGTCCGCGATCCGGGCATCCGGGCTGGCCGGATCGAGCGGCAGATAGGCCGCGCCCGCGCCGAGGATCCCGAGCACCGCGACCGGCACATCGGTACCGCGTGGCGCGTACACCCCGACCACCGAGCCGCGCCCGGCCCCCGCGGCGAGCAGGGTGCGGGACAGCGCCGAGGCGCGCCCGGCCAGTTCCGCGTAGCTCAGCACCTCGGTGTCATCGCGCAGCGCGATCGCCTCCGGGGTGCGCGCGGCGAAGTCCTGCACACAGGCGACCAGATCGGTGCAGGATTCCGGGCGGGCGCTGGCGTTGAACTCCTCGAGCAACCGCGTGCGTTCCCGCGCGCCGAGCACATCCACCGCGCTGAGCCGGGTTTCCGGCCGCTCCGCGATCGCGTGCAGCAGGCGCAGGAACCGCTCCACGATGGTGCGGGCAGTGCTCGCGTCGAAGAGCTCGGAGCTGTAGTCCAGCCGCCCGGCCACTCCGCCTTCGCTGCGCTCGGTCAGGTCGAAGGACAGGTCGAACTGCGCGGCGTAGGCGCCGACCGGCTGCGGGCGCACGCTCAGTTCCGGGAGTTCGAGCTCGGCGCTGACGTTGTTCTGCACCACGAGCATCACCTGGAACAGCGGATTGCGGCCGATCTCGCGTACCGGGTTCAGCACCTCGACCAGTCGTTCGAAGGGCAGATCCTGGTTCGCGTACGCGGCGAGATCGGTGTGCCGCACCCGGTCCAGCAGTTCGGTGAAGCTCGGGTCCCCGGAGGTATCCGCGCGCAGCACCAGGGTGTTCACGAAGAACCCGACCAGTTCGTCCAGCGCCGCATCGGTACGGCCCGCGATCGGCGAACCGATCGGCACATCCTCGCCGGCCCCCAGCCGGGTCAGCAGCCCGGCGAGCGCGGCCTGGAAGAGCATGAACATGCTGACCTGTGCGCCGGAGGCGAGCTCGGCCAGCTTCGCGTGCAGCGCACTGTCCACTTCGAACAGTTCCACTCCGCCGCGGTTCTCGCTCACCGAGGGGCGCGGGCGGTCGGCGGGCAGCGTCAGCTCGTCCGGGATTCCGTCCAATGTGGAGCGCCAGTACTCGACCTGTTGCGCGATCCGGCTTTCCGCGTCCTGCTCGGTGCCCATGACCTGACGCTGCCAGATGCTGTAGTCCGCGTACTGCACCGGAAGCGGGGCCCAGTCCGGGGCGGCGCCGCGCAGCCGTGCGGTGTAGGCCTCGGAGAGGTCCCGCGCGAGTGGTGCCATGGACCAGCCGTCGCCCGCGATGTGGTGCAGGGTCAGCAGCAGCACGTGCTCGGTCTCGCCGGTCCGGAACAGCACCGGGCGCAGCGGCGGCTCGGTGTGCAGATCGAAGGGCCTGCGCACTTCCTCGAGCATCCGTTCGCCGAGCCCGGATTCGGTCACCGCGACCGGATCCAGCGCGGGCTGGATCTGTTCGGCGGGCAGGATCACCTGGTAGGGCTCACCGTCGAATTCCGGGTACACAGTGCACAGCACTTCGTGGCGAGCCAGCACATCCGCGATGGCGGCCTCGAGCGCGGGCACGTCGAGCACCCCGGAAAGCCGGATGCCGATCGGGATCTTGTACGGGGAGTTCTCCGGTTCGAGTTTGTTCAGGAACCACAGCCGCCGCTGCCCGAAGGAGGCGGGGATCCGTTCCCCGCGCGGCATCGGGCACAGGGTCTGGCGCGCATCGGCGGCATTGTCCAGCGCGGTGACCAGGCCGGCCACGGTGGGCGCGTCGAACAGGTTGCGCACCGCGAGTTCCACGCCGAAGGCCGAGCGGATCCGGCTGACCAGGCGGGTGGCCAGCAGCGAATGCCCGCCCATGGCGAAGAAGTTGTCATCGATGCCCACCGCGTCGAGGCCGAGTGCTTCGGCGAACAGTTCGCACAGCACTTCCTCGCTGCGGTTGCGCGCGGACCTGCCCTCGGCCGCGCCCGCGTACACCGGTTCCGGGAGGGCGCGCCGGTCGAGTTTTCCGTTGGCGGTCAGCGGAAGCCGGTCCAGGGCGCAGAAGGCGGCGGGAACCATGTAGCCGGGCAGTTCGTGCTCGGCGAGCGCGCGCAGCTGCTCCTCGTTCACCGTGCCCACGTAGTAGGCGACCAGTCGCTTGTCCCCCGGGCGGTCCTCGCGAACGAGCACGGCGACCTGCCCGATGCCCTCCGCGCGGCCGAGCACCGCTTCGATCTCGCCGAGCTCGATGCGGAATCCGCGGATCTTGGCCTGTTCGTCGACACGCCCGGCGAATTCCAGGGCACCGCCCGCGGTCCAGCGCACCAGGTCCCCGGTGCGGTACATCCGCGCACCGGCGGCGAACGGGTCGGCCACGAACCGGTTGGCGCTCAGCCCCGGCTCGTCGAGGTAACCGCGGGCCAGACCGGCTCCGGCGAGGTAGAGCTCGCCGATCGTGCCGTGCGGGACCGGGCGCAGCCGCTCATCCAGGACATAGCACCGCATCCCGTCCATCGGCGCACCGATAGGCACGGTGTCCGGAAGCTCGGCGGCCGAGCGCATCAGGTGCCTGGTCGCGAAGGTCGTGGTCTCGGTCGGACCGTAGCCGTCGCCGAACACCAGCTCCGGGTTCACCTCGAACACCCGGCGCACGGCCGGGGCGGGCACCACGTCTCCGCCGGACCACACCTCGCGGACGTTCGCGAAGCAGCCGGGCTCCTCCTCGGCGAGCAGCCGGAACAGGCCCGCGGTCAGCCACAGCGCGGTGATCCCCTGTTCGCGGATGCTCGCGGCCAGGTCCCGGATGTCGAGCTCACCGGCCGGGGCGAGGACCAGTTCACGGCCGTGCAGCAGTCCCGCCCACAGTTCGTAGGTCGACGCGTCGAAGGCGTGCGGGGAGTGCAGCAGCACCCGCTGCTGACGTTCGGTGTCCCAGCAGCGATCGGCCGCGAGCGCGAGCACATCGGCATGCCGGACCGCGACTCCCTTGGGCACCCCGGTCGAACCGGAGGTGAACATGACATAGGCCAGCTGCTGCGGATCCGCGGTGATGCCCGGATCGGTGGCCGGGAAATCCGCTGTCTGCCCGGGATCCACGAGTTCGCAGCCGTGCGCGAAACCCGGTTCGGTATCGGTGATCAGCAGCCGGGCCCCGGTGTGCTCGAGGATCCTGGTGAGCCTGCCCTCGGGATTGCGCGCGTCCAGCGGAACATAGGCGGCCCCGGCCTTGAGCACGGCGAGGGTGGCGACCACGAGCTCCGGTCCGCGATCGAGCAGCAGCGCGATCCGCTCCTCCGCGGCGACCCCGAGGGAAATCAACCGGTTCGCGAGCCGGTTCGCCCGCGCGTCCAGTTCGCCGTATCCGATCCGCACCCCGTCGGCGAGCAGCGCGGTGGCCTCCGGGTGCCTTGCGGCCTCTTCGGCGAAGCATTCGTGCACCCCGCGCACCGCTTCCTGCTGCGACGCACCGGTGCCCAGTTCCTGCAGCAGCGTGTGCTCGGCCTCCGGCAACACGTCCATTGTGGACAGCTCGGCGTCCGGGGCGGCGAGCACTCGTTCGGCGAGGGTGCGCAGCCGGGCGCCGATCGCCTCCGCGTCGACCAGATCGGGGCGGTGGTTGAGCCGCAGTTCCAGTTCGGCGCCGGGAACCGCGACCACGGTCAGCGGATAGTGCGTGGCGTCGTCGATGTAGCCCGCCTCGGCACGCAGCCCGGTCCCGGGCAGTTCCAGCGCGGATTCGAGCGGGTAGTTCTCGAACACCAGCAGCGTGTCGAACAGTTCCCCGCTGCCGAGGGTTTCCTGGATATCGGAAAGGCCCAGATAGTGCTGTGCCTGCAGCGCGGTCTGCTCGGACTGCACGGCCGAGAGCAGCGCACGGAAGCTGTCCGCGGCACCCGGGCGCACCCGGACCGGGACCGTGTTGATGAACAGGCCGATCATCGACTCGACCCCGGGCAGGTCCGCGGGCCGCCCGGAAACGGTCGCGCCGAACAGCACATCCTCGCGCCCGGTCAGCCTGCCGAGCAGCACCGACCACAGCGACTGCAGCACGGTGTTCAGGGTGACCCCGGACTCCGCGGCGAGCGCGGAAAGGCCTTCGGTCAGCGCGCGCGGGAAGGTGACCGTGTGCCTGCGCTGCTCCGCCTCCGCCTCGGAGTGCGCGCACAGCAGCGTCGGTTCGGCCCCGTCCAGCGCACGGGCCCAGTCCTGCTTCGCGGCCTCGATGTCCTGGGCGGCAAGCCATTCCAGGTAGTCGCGGTACCGCGCGGGCGGGTCGAGGCGCTGCCCGGCGTAGAGCGCGAACAGCTCGTGCACCAGCAGCGGGGCCGACCAGCCGTCCAGCAGCAGGTGGTGGTTGGTGAGCATGACCTCGTGCTGTCCCGAACCGAGGGCGAACACGATCAGCCGCAGCAGTGGCGGATCGGCGAGATCGAAGCCCTCTTCCCGGTCGGCGGCGCGCAGTCCGTCCAGTTCCGCTTCGCTGGCCTCGATGAGCCGGAACGGGACCTCGGGCCTTGCGCGGGAGAACTGCACCGGAGCGGAGAGGCCGCGGTCGGTGAACCCGGAGGCGAGGTTGGGGTGCCGGTCGAGCAGCGCGGAAAGCGCGGCACGCAGGCGTTCCACGTCCAGTTCCCCGTAGAGCCGCAGGCCGAGCTGCACAACATAGGGGTCCTCGCCGTAGGCCGCGTGGAAGAACAATCCCTTGGCCAGCGGGGAAAGCGGCAGCACCTCGGCGAGCGGGGCGTGCTCGCGCTCCAGTGCGCCCAGCTGCCCGGCATCGAGTGCGGCGAGCGGGAAGTCCGAGGGGCTGTACCCGCCTTCGGCACCGGCGAGCGCGGTGAGCGCCTCGGTGAACAACCTGCCCAGTTCGGCGATCTCGGTCTCCGCGAGCACCGCCTCCGGCCAGGAAAGCCGGGTGTGCAAGCCGTCCTCGAGCGCGGTGACGGTGACCTCGAGCGCATGCGGGGCGGGCAGTTTCGCGTCCGCGCCACCACCGAGCCCCGCCGATTCGGGTGCCGGGGTGAACGGCTGGCTGCCCGCGGTGAACCGGCCGAGGTAGTTGAAGCCGATCTGCGGGGTGGCCCCGGCCGCCAGTGCGGGCGCGGTCTCCGGATCGAGGTAGCGCGCCTGCCCGTAGCTGGCGGCATCGGGCAGCGCCCGCAGCTGATCCTTGACCAGGCCGACGACCCCGTTCAGGGCCGGACCGCCGCGCAGCGCCGCGCCGAGGTCGATCCCGTCGAGTTCAAGGCGAACCGGGTACATCGTGGTGAACCAGCCGACCGTGCGGGTCAGATCGGTGTCGGTGCCGTCCCTGCCGTGGGTCTCCAGATCGAGCAGGGTAGCCGTTCCCGGGGTTCCCCGCCGCGCCCGCCAGCCCGCGCAGGCCAGGGCGAGACCGCTGAGCAGTACCTCCTGCGCTCCGGTGTGGAACGCCTCGGGAACCGTGCCGAGCAGCGGATCCGCGATCTCCGGTGGCAGCACCAGATCCAGGTGCCGCACGGTGTCCGCGGTGTCCCGGTTCGGATCGAGCGCGCGTTCGGAAAGCGGCGGGTCGGGCTGGTCGAGCAACCGCGCCCAGGCAGCGGCATCGGCGCCACCGGCCGCTTCGCGCAGCCGGGCGGCCCAGCCGCGGTAGGCGGTGGGTACCGGTTCCAGCGCCGGGCTCGCGTCCTCGCGTACCGCCTGCCAGGCCTCGGCGAGGTCGCCGGTGAGGATGCGCCAGGAAACCCCGTCCACGGCGAGGTGGTGCGCCACGATGAGCAGCCGCCCGGTGTCCGCGGTGTCCAGCCACACGAACCGCACCAGATCCCCGGCTCCCGGATCGAGCTGCGCGCGGGCCTGTTCCAGGGCGGCCGCGGTGGCCCCGGCCAGATCGCCGGACACCTCGATCCGCCGCACCTGCGCGGTGACGGTGCCGGGTTCGGGAATGTCCAGCGACCAGTTCCCCTGCTCCCGGCGCAGCCGCATGCGCAGCGCGTCGTGGGTGTCCAGCACGGTCTGCGCCAGGGTGCGCAGCCGTTCGACGGTCAGGCCCTGCGGGGCGATCAGCGAGACCGACTGGCAGAATCCGTCGATCTCCCCGCCCAGTTCGCGCAGCCAGTGCATGATCGGGGTGAGCTCGACCTTGCCGATGCCCGATTCCTGTTGCGGTGCTTGGTTTTCCCGCACCGGAGTGGCCGCAGCGGCGAGCCCGGCCACGGTGCGGTGGGTGAAGATGTCCTTCGGGCTGATGCGCAGCCCGGCCTTGCGGGCCCTGCTGGCCAGCTGAATGGACACGATGCTGTCCCCGCCGAGCGCGAAGAAGCTGTCGTGCACGCCGATCTGCTCGACCCCGAGCACCTGTGCGAACAGTTCGCAGAGCTGCCGTTCGGTTTCATCGCGCGGTGCGGTGTGCTCGCCGCCGCGCACGCCGAGTTCGGGTTCGGGCAGTGCGGCCTGGTCGATCTTGCCGTTCGTGGTGAGCGGCAGCGCGGGCATGGCCACGAATGCCGCGGGCACCTGGTATTCGGGCAGCCGCTCGCCGGTCCATTCGGCGAGCCGCTGCGCGCCCGGGTCCGCGCCTTCGGGTACGTAGTAGGCGATCAGCTGCTTCCCGCGCGGGGTCTGCCTGGTGACCACGGCGACCTGGGCGAGCTCGGGCGAGTTGCCGAGTACCGCGGCGATCTCCCCCGGTTCGACGCGGAATCCGCGGATCTTGACCTGTTCGTCGCAGCGTCCGGCGAACTCGAGAATCCCCTCGGGATGCAGCCCGTGCGGATCCTCGATGCGGCGCACCAGGTCCCCGGTGCGGTACATCCGCGCGCCCGGTTCGAACGGGTCGGCGAGGAACCGCTGCGCCGTCTGCCCCGGCGCCGCCCAGTAACCGCGGGCCAGCCCGGCGCCGCCGATGTAGAGCTCGCCGGTGCTGCCGTGCGGGACCGGGCGGAGGAAATCGTCGAGCACGTAGAGCCGGGTTCCGTCGATCACCGCGCCGATCGGCACCGTGTCCGGCACCTCATCGACCGTGCGCATCAGGTGCCGGCACACGAACGCGGTCGCTTCCGCGGGGCCGTAGCCATCGCCGACCACGATCCCCGGGTTGGCGTCCAGCACCGCACGCACGGTCGCGGCGGGCACCACATCCCCGCCGGACCACACCTCGCGGACACCGGTGAAGCAGTGCGGATCCTCCTCGGCGAACATCCGGAACAGGCCAGCGGTCAGCAATACGGTGCTGACCTCGTGCTCCCGGATCAGCCGCGCCAGTTCCTGGGAGTCCAGCTCGCCGTCCGGCGCGACCACCACCTGCCGCCCGCGCAGCAGCTGGCACCACAGCTCGCAGGTGGACATGTCGAAGGCGAACGGCGAGTGCAGCAGCACCCGCTGATGCCGGTCGGTGTCCCAGCTCCGGTCCGCGCCGAGGGCCACGATGTCCTTGTGCCGCACGCCCACACCCTTGGGCACCCCGGTCGATCCGGAGGTGAACATGATGTAGGCGAGCTGTTCCGGATGCACCGGGATACCGGGATCCGTTGCGGGGTAACCGGTTACCGGTTCGTCGACCAGGATGCTCGTGATGCCGTCCACCGCGGTCTCGCCCACACTCGCGGTGTCGGTGAGCAACACCGCGACCCCGGCGGCGCCGAGCATGTGCGCCAGCCGCTCCTGCGGGCTGCGCATGTCCAGCGGCACATAGATCGCGCCCGCCTTGAGCACCGCGAGCACAGCGACGGCGAATTCCGGCGAGCGGCGCTGCCGGATCGCCACCCGGTGCTCCGCGCCGACCCCGGCGTCGAGCAGCCGGTGCGCCAGCCGGTTCGCGCGCTCGTCCAGTTCCCGGTAGCTCAGCCGGATTCCGTCGCCGAGCAGCGCGGGCTCGTCCGGCTGCGCCGCGACCTGCCTGCCGAACGCGTCCAGCAGCGATTCCTCGATTTCCCCGCCGTCACCGCGCAGGATGCTGTGCTCCTCGGGCGCGGTCACCGGGATCGCGGCGATCGGGCGCTCCGGGTTCTCCAGCATCGCGGTCAGCACCTCGCACAGCCGCGCGGCGATCCGCTCGGCGGCCGCTGCCGGGAGCAGGTCCTCGCGGTGATCGAAGCACAACCGCAGCCGCGGCCCGGGAATCGCGCAGATGGCGAACGGGTAGTGCGTGGCGTCCTGCCCGCTGACCCCGCTCAGCCGCAGACCGGTACCGGGGAGTTCGAGCGCGTCCGGTTCGAGCGGGTAGTTCTCGAACACCACCAGCGAATCGAACAGGGTTCCGCCGCCCGCGAGTTTCTGGATGTCGGTCAGCGGAAGGTGCTGGTGCTCGAGCAGTTCGGCCTGCTCGTCCTGGATCCGGTGCAGCAGCGCGGAAACCGACTCCTGCGGGCGCAGCCGCACGCGCACCGGGACGGTGTTGATGAACAGCCCGATCATCGCACCGGATCCGGGGAGCTCCGGCGGGCGCCCGGAAACCGTGGAACCGAACACCACGTCCTCGGCCCCGGTCAGCGAGCCGAGCAGCAGCCCCCACGCGGCCTGCAGCACCGTGTTCGAGGTGCAGTCGTGTTCCCTGGCGAAGGCGGTGAGCCGTTCGGTCTGCTGTTCGGAGAGCTCGGTCACGATGCGGCGCGGGTGCACCGGTTCCCGCTCGGCGGCGTCCACCAGCAGCGGCGGCGTGCCGAGACCGTCGAGCGCGGCGCGCCATGCGGTGTGCGCGGCCTCGGTATCGCGTTCGGCGAGCCAGCCGTGGTAGTCCCGGTACGGCGTGGTGTGCGGCAGTTCCTCGCCCGCGTAGGTGGTGAACAGCTGGCGCACCAGCAGCGGGAGCGACCAGCCGTCCAGCAGGATGTGGTGGTTGGTCAGCGCGACCACGTGCCGGTCCCCGGCCAGCCGCACCAGCAGCACCCGCAGCAGCGGGGCGGAGCTGAGCGTGAAGGTACGCGAACGCTCCTCGGCGAGCAGCTTCTCCAGATGCGTCCCGGTGTCCGCACCGTCCATATCGGACAGATCGAGCTCCCGCCAGGGCAGTCGCACCTGTTTCGGGATCACCTGTACGGTCTCGCCGTTGCGCCGCTGGCGGAATCCCGCGCGCAGGTTCGGGTGCCGCTCGATGAGGGTTTCGAAGGCGCGCCGCAGCCGCGCGGCGTCCAGTTCGCCGTCCAGTTCGAGCCGCAGCTGCATGGTGTACACGTCCTCGGCCCGCTCGTCGTAGAGCGCGTGGAACAGGAACCCGAGCTGCAGCGGGGAAAGCGGAAGGACGTCCTCGATACGGTTGCCGCTCACGATGCCTCCTCGCCGACGCTCGTCACCATCGCTGCACGAGATGCCGTATCTTCTGGTTCGCTCGCAAGCTCGCTCACGGAAGCAACTCCCACTCTTCGTCTAGTTCGTTCTCGAATTCGTCGATGTCGTCCTGGTCGAGCTCGAGCAGGCTCAGATCCGATGGCGTGAACCCGGCACCTTCGCCGCCGTGTTCGGCCAGTTCGGCCAGGGCGGTGCGCAGGGCATCGGCGAACCGCTCCAGTTCGGTCTCGCCGAGCAGTTCCCCCGCGGCGAGCACGTCGACCACGAGCTGGTCCCCGCTGTGTACCGCGGTGAGCTCGAGCAGGTGCGCCAGCGGCATTCCGGGGTCCGCCCCGCCGCCGATGCCCTCGCCCGCCGGGGCGAACGCGCCCGGTTCGGGTGCGGGCATCCTGCCCAGATAGTTGAAGCCGATCTCCGCGCCGTTGTCGAGTTCCGGGCGCTGTCCGGTCCAGCGGGCCAGTCCGTACTCGCCGCCGCGCGCGGTGCTGTTCCGCACCTGTTCCTTGGCCAGCTTCACCGCCTCGGCACCGTGTGCGGCGCCGATCTCGATGCGCGCCGGGAACAGCGTGGTGAACCAGCCGACGGTGCGGCCGGTGTCGAGGTCACCGAGGACATCCCGGCCGTGCCCTTCGAGCTCGGCGAGCAGCGCCTCCGGACCGCGCCAGGACCGAACGGCCACGGCGAGCGCGGCCAGCAGCACCTCGTCGGCGCGCGCGTGACAGGATTCGGTCACCGTGCCGAGCAGCCGTTCGGTGTCCGCCGCGGACAACCGGACTTCGGTGCGCCGCGCGGTGGCCACGGTGTCGCTCACCGGGTCCAGTGCCCGCGCGCCGAGCCGCGGTGCCGCGCCGAGTTCGCGCCAGAACCGCCGATCCACGGTCTGCGCGTGGTCTTCCAGCGCCCGCGCCCAGCCACGGTAGGAAACCGGGACCGCGGGCAGCTCCGGGGTTTTTCCGTCCGCGATCGCGGCGTGTGCGGTGCGCAGATCGGCGAGCAGGATCTGCCAGGAGATCCCGTCGACCACCAGGTGATGGGCGAGCAGCAGCAGCTGTCCGGACGAGGTGTCCCACACCGCGCGGAACATCACCCCGGACTCCGGATCCAGTTCGGCGGCAACGCTTTCCGGGTCCGCATCGATCCGCAGCACGTCCACAGTCGACGGTTCGGGTACCTCCAGGAGGCCTTCGGGAAGCAGCCGGGCACGCAGTGCGTCGTGCTGTTCGACAAGGGCCGCAAGGGCCGCGCGCAGCACCGGTTCGCTCGTCTCGGCGGGCAGGTGCACCCGTATGGACTGGTGGTAGCCGCCGATCGGCCCACCGCGGTCCAGCAGCGCCTGCGCGATCGGGGGAACCGGCAGCGTGCCGATGCCGTCCACCGCGTTCGCCTCGGTCCCCGCTGCCGTGCACACCGCGGCGAGCGCGGCCGGGGTGCGGTGCTTGAACACGTCCTTGGGCGTGCACACCAGGCCGTGTTCCCTGGCACGCGCCACGAGTTTGATGGACAGGATGCTGTCCCCGCCGAGCGCGAAGAAACCGTCCCCGGCCCCGACCTCGGTGCGCCCGAGGGTTTCGGCGAACAGCGCGCACAGGGTCTCCTCGACCGGTCCGTTCGCCGCCTGGGATCCGCCGGTGAACTCCGGATCCGGCAGTGCGCCGCGGTCGAGTTTCCCGCTCGGGGTGAGAGGGAACTCCTCGAGCACCACGAACGCCGCGGGCACCATGTGCGCGGGCAGCAGTTCGGCGAGCCCGGCCCGCAACTGCTCGGGTTCGGCCGTTCCGGTGAGGTACCCGATCAGCCGCGCCGTTCCGCCGGCGTCGGTGCGCGCGAGCACCGCGCATTCGGCGACCCCGTTCGCGGCGGCGAGCACGGACTCGATCTCGCCGAGTTCCACCCGGAATCCGCGGATCTTGACCTGGTCGTCGGCGCGGCCGTGAAACCACAGCACCCCGGAACCGTCCACACTGGCCAGATCACCGGTGCGGTACATCCGCGTCCCGGGGGCACCGAACGGGTCGGCGAGGAACCTGGTCGCGGTCAGGCCCCTGCGCTCGGTGTAGCCATCGGCCAGTTGCGGGCCCGCGAGGTAGAGATCCCCGGCGACCCCTTCGGGAACCGGGCGCAGCGCCGAGTCGAGCACGTAGAGCCGGGTGTTCCACACCGGTTCCCCGATCGGCACACTCGGGCCCGAATCGGCCGGCTCACAGGGCCATGCGGTCACATCCACCGCGGCCTCGGTCGGCCCGTACAGATTGTGCAGCTGCGCGCCGAGCACTTCGCCGAACCGGGTCCTGGTGGCCGGGGACAGCGCTTCCCCGCTGCAGATCACCCTGCGCAGCGACGGGCAGCTGCCGGGTTCGCTGTGCGCCAGGAAGGCCTGCAGCATCGAGGGTACGAAGTGGACGGTGCTGACCGCGTGCCGTTCGATCAGCGCGGTGAGGGCGGCCGGATCGGTGTGTGCTTCCGGTTCGGCGACCACCAGCGCGGCCCCGGAAAGCAGCGGAAGGAAGAACTCCCACACCGAGACGTCGAAGCTGGACGGGGTCTTCTGCAGGATCACGTCGTCCGCGCCGATGCCGTACTCGGCGCGCATCCACAGCAGCCGGTTCACGATCGCGGCGTGCGAGACGGCGACTCCCTTGGGCCGACCGGTGGATCCCGAGGTGTAGATGACGTAGGCGGTGTCGTGCGCGGACACCTGGGCCGGTGCCACCGGTTCGGCGGTTTCCGCGGTGTCCACGAGCAACCGCTCGGTCTCCGGCAGCTCATCGGCGAGCGCGGAGGTGGTCAGCAACAGCGCGGGCGCGCAGTCCTCGAGCATGAACTCGATGCGCTCGGCCGGGTAGTCCGGATCGATGGGCACATAGGCCGCGCCGAGCCGTTGCACCGCGTACAGTGCGGCGACCAGTTCGGCCGAGCGTGGCACCGCGACCGCGACCCGGTCCCCGCGAGCGACCCCACGTGCGGCGATCCGCCCGGCGAGCCGGGCGACGCGGTCGGAGAATTCCCGATAGCTGTACCGCTCGCTATCCGCGATCACCGCCGTCGCCTCGGGCGTCTCGGCCACCTGCCGCCCGAACAGCGCGGGCAGCGTGGTGCGCGGAAGCTCACGGGATTCCCCGGCGAGCAATCGCCCGGAAGCGGGCCGCAGGCGCCCGGCGGGCAGGTCGAGATCGCCGGTGAGCACCCGGGTGAATGCCGCGAGCAGTGCCTCGGCCAGCGGGCGGTCCACCGCGCCGTCCCGGTGATCGAGCCGGATCTCCAGCTGCTGCCCCGGGGTGATGTTCACGGTGACCGGATAGTGCGTGGCATCGCTGCCGTGTACCCCGGTGACCGCGATATCCGCGCCCTCCGGGGTGAATTCCGCGTGGTCCAGCGGGTAGTTCTCGAACACGAGCAGCGAATCGAACAGGGTGTCCTGCCCGCTCGCCCGCTGGATCGCGGACAGTCCCAGGTGCTGGTGCTCGCGCAGCGCGGTCTGTTCGTCCTGCACCAGGCGCGCGGTCTCGGCGAGGGTCCGTCGCGGATGCACCCGGGCGCGTACCGGGACGGTGTTGATGAACAGGCCGACCATCCGCTCCACGCCGGGAAGTTCGGCGGGCCGCCCGGAAACGGTCGCCCCGAACACCACATCCTCGCTCGCGGTGAACGTGCCGAGCACCAGCGCCCAAGCGGTCTGCACCAGGCTGTTCAGGGTGACCCCGCGTGCGCGGGCGCGCTCCCGCAGTTCCTCGATGGGCAGCCGCGCCCGGATCGAGTCCGGCGCCGCATCCGGTTCACCGCGGGCGAGCAGGCTCGGCCCGCGCAGGCCTTCGAGATAGGCCGCCCAGGCCTGTTCGGCCGCCGCGCGGTCCGCGTTCGCCAGCCAGCGCGCGTAGGGCTCGTGTCCCGCGGTCTCGGCCGGTTCCGCGCCGCCGTACAGGGCGAACAGTTCCGCCCCGAGCACCGGGAGCGACCAGCCGTCGAGCAGGGTGTGGTGATGGGTGAACACCAGCCGGTACCGGTGCGCACCCAACCGCAGCAGGTCGAAGCGCAGCAGCGGCGGGCGGGCGAGGTCGAACCGTTCGGTGCGCCACCGGGCAAGCAGTTCCCCGATCGCGGCATCGTCCATTGTGGACACGTCGATGCTCGTCCAGGGCAGTTCCCTTCCGGAGACGATGAACCGGACCGGTTCCCGCATCCCCTCGGTGGCGAAGCCGGAACGCAACGCGTCGTGCCGGTCGAGCAGCCGCTGCGCCGCGGCACGCAGCCGGTCCTCGTCGAGTTCCCCGCTCAGCTCGAAGCACACCTGCACGGTGTAGACGTCTTGCGCGTCCTGCTCGTAGAGCGCGTGGAACACCAGACCGGCGGCCAGCGGGGCGGGCCGGACCGCGTCCACCAGATCGCCCGCGGTGTCCTCGAGGACATCCACCTCGTGCTGATTCAGTGTGGCGTAGGGGAAATCGCTCGGGGTCCTGGCGCTCGGGGCTCCCGTGCGCTGCCCGGGCCGGGCCGCCTCGGCGAGCGCGGCCAGTTCCGCCTGCCAGGCCACGGCGAGCCGGTCCGCCTCCGCTCCGGCCAGTTCCAGTTCGGCGACCAGCTGTGCACCGTCCAGGAAGGCGTTGACCACCAGCGCGTGCTCGGGTGTCAACCCTGGTTGCGCACCGGGGATCACTCCCGCCTCGACCAGCGACCAGCCGCGGTCGGTGAGGGCGAGACTGCCGAGGTAGTTGAACGCGAGCCAGGGCCGCGGGGACTCGGCCAGTTCCCCGTCCCGGTAGCGCAGCAGGCCATAGCCGTGCCCATCGCCCGGCGTGGACCGCATCGCCTCCTTGACCGTGCGCACCGTGGCCACCGGATCCCCGGAGGGGTCGAGCCGGACCGGGTGCATGCTGGTCAGCCAGCCGACCGTGCGGCCGAGATCCTCGTCCTGCCTGCCGTGCCGTTCCAGGTCCACGAGCAGCGGCAGTTCCCCGGTCGCGACACCGATCGCGGGCAGCGCCCGGTGCAGCGCGGCGAGCAGCAGTTCGTCCACGCCCGCGTGCAGCTGCGCGGGCAACCGGTCGAGCAGGGTCGCGGTCAGCTCCGCGGGGAACCGGAACCGGTGCCTGCTCTGCCCCTCTCCGGTGGGTGCGGCGGCGGTGGGACCGTCCAGTTGTGCGCGCCAGTACGGCAGTTCCGCCCCGGCCTCGCGTTCGGCGAGCCGCTGCGCCCAGCTCCGGAACCCGACCGGGACCGGGCTCGGTTCGGTGAGCTCGGAAAGCAGCACACGCCAGGAGACCCCGTCCACGGCGTAGTGGTGCGCCACGAACAACAGCCGCAGTGGCTCCCCTTCGAGCACCACCACCTCGAGCAACCGTGCCTGTTCCGGATCGAGCCGGGCCCTTGCCTGTTCGGCGAGCGCGGCCACGTCGGCGGAATCCGCGGTCCGCACGCGTGCGGGCACCGCACCGGATTCCAGTACCTCGGCCGCTCCATCGCGGACCCGGATCCGGAACGCGTCGTGCCGGTCGAGCAACCGTTGCACCAGCGCGGGGACCTCGGCCGCGCGCATCCCGGCCGGGGCCTCGATCAGCACCGACTGGTTGTAGCCCGCCGTCGGCCCGGTGCGTTCGGCGAGCCGCCGCATGATCGGGGTCAGCGGAACCGGTCCGGCCGATTCGTCGTGCGCGGCCTCGGTTTCCAGGCGGCCCGCGGATTCGGCGATGCGTTCGATCGTCTTGTGCTCGAACACCTGCCGGGGCCCGAGGTCCAGTCCCGCGGAACGGGCGCGGTTCACGAACTGGATCGCGATGATGCTGTCCCCGCCGAGGGAGAAGAAGTTCCGTTCCGGGGAGACCTCATCGAGGCCCAGCACCTCGGCCGCGATCCGGCAGGCGATCCGCTCGTTCTCGGTGCACGCGGCCCGGCCCTGTCCGGCGCCGAACTCCGGATCCGGAAGGCGCTTGCGGTCGAGTTTCCCGTTCGCGTTGAGCGGCAGGGCATCCAGCACCACGATCGCCGAGGGCACCATGTAGTCGGGCAGCCGGCTCGCGATCCTCGTGCGCAGCTCGGCGGGCTCGATGTCGTGCCCGGCAAGGGGAACCACGTATCCGGCGATCCGCCCGTCCCGGAAAACCACCGCGGCCTGGGCGACCCCCTCGGCCTCGGCGAGCGCGCTTTCCACCTCGCCCAGTTCCACCCGGAACCCGCGGATCTTGATCTGGTCATCGGCACGCCCGAGGTAGACGATCTCGCCGTGTTCGTTCCACCGCGCCAGATCCCCGGTCCGGTACATCCGGGTGCCGTCTCCGTAGGGGTCGGCGAGGAACCGCTGGGCGCTCAGCCCGCGCCTGCCCAGATAACCGCGGGCCAGTCCGGGACCGGCGAGGTAGAGCTCCCCGGTCACCCCCACCGGCAGCGGGCGCAGCGCGGCGTCGAGGATATAGGCACCGGTATTGGGCAGTGGTTTGCCGATCGGTGGTTCCGCGGCTCGCCCCTCCCTCTCCGGCACAGCGCCGTACCAGGCGGCGGCGTACACGGTCGCTTCGGTCGGGCCGTAGATATTGGCGATCCGCGCGCCGGGAATCGCCCGCTCGATCCGGTGCATCAGGTAACCGGGAAGCGCTTCCCCGGCCAGCACGACCTGTTCGGCGCGCAGCCGCACCTCGCCGTGTTCGAGCACCGCGGAGAGCGCCGAGGGAACCGCGCTGATCAGGCTGCCCGACCAGGACCGTTCGGCGCGTTCGGTGAGCTCCAGCAGATCCCGCACGATCTCGATGCAGCCGCCACAGGTCAGCGGCCCGAACATCTCGAAGACCGAGACGTCGAAGTTCAGCGAGGTGGAGGCGAGCACCTCGGTGAGTCCCTTGGCGCCGAAGGTGTTCCGCGCCCAGCAGGCCAGGTCCACGGCGCTGCGGTTGGCGACCACCACTCCCTTGGGTTTCCCGGTCGATCCGGAGGTGTAGATCGCGTACGCCGGGTGTTCCGGGTGCAGCGGCCGCACCCGTTCCGCGGCACTCACTGGGAAATCCTCATCGGCGGATTGCACCTCGGACTCGTCGAGGAGCAGCACCTCGATCGAGTCCGGCAGCACGGAACGGGCCCGCGTGGTGCTCAGTGCCAGCACCGGTTCCGCGTCCGCGAGCAGATATTCGATCCGCTCGGCCGGATAGTTCGGGTCGACCGGCAGATAGGCCGCGCCCGCGCCGAGCACCCCGAGCAGCGCCACCATCATGGGCGCCGAGCGGGGCACGGTCACCGCGACGAAATCCTCCGGCCCGATACCGCGCGCGATCAGCCGCCTGGCGAGCCGGTTCGCCGCCGAGGCGAGTTCGCCGTAACTGAGGCACTGCCCCGCATGCCGAACCGCGGGCGCCTCCGGGGTGCGTGCGGCCTGCGCGATGAACTCCGTGTAGAGCGTGCTGTCCGGGATCGTCCGGGTCTCCGAGGCGAATTCCTCGAGCACCCGGGTGGATTCCTCGGGCGTGGTCACCGAAAGCGAAGCGGTCGCGGTTTCCGGCGGCGTTCGTGTGAGGGTGGTGAACAGCGAACGCAGCCGTTCGGCGAACGTGTCCAGTTCCGCCTCGGTGAACAGTTCCGGGTTCGCGTCCAGGATCAGGTCCAGCCCGCCGTCCGGGCAGCGCGCGTCGAGCACCAGGGAGAGTTCGTCCACCGGGCCGCCGGCCAGGTTGTGGCTCTGGCCCCGCACCCCGGCGAAGTCCAGCTCGTAGTCGAACAGCACGATGTTCACCTGCGGGCCGGTCAGCCGTTGTTCCTCGGCGAGCAGGCCGAGTTCGGCGCGCAGTTGCTCATAGCGGTACCGCTGGTGTTTCACCGCCTCGCGCAGCCGCTTGGCGGTGTGCTTGGCGAGTCCGGCGATGTCCTGCGCGGCAACGGTTTCCAGGCGCAGCGGCACGATATTCGTTGCCATGCCGGGAACCGCGCCGAGTTTGGGACCGCGCGCGGCGACCGGGAGGCCGAGTACGACCGGGCGACCGCCGCCGACCCGCTCCAGGTAGAGCCCGAACCCGGCGACGAGCAGGCTCGGCCAGGCGATGCCGATCTCCCGCGCGGCCGCGTGCACCCGCTCCAGCGCGGCCCGATCCAGATGCGTGGTGTGGCGCAGCAGGCGATCCGGAGTACCCGAGGCCTGCGCGGCGACACTTGCCGGTTCCGGGCGATCGGCGAGCAATCCGGTCCAGTATTCCCTGTCCCGCGCGCACTCCGGTGATTCCCGGTAGGCGCGCTCGGCATCGGCGAGTGCGGAACTCGGCGGGAATTCAGCCGCCGCAACGGTTTCCCCGCGCACCAGTGCGGTGTAGACCTCGGCGACCCTGCGCTGCACCAGGGTCATACCGACCCCGTCGAGCAGCACGTGGTGATACCGCTGCACCCACAGGTATTCCGCCTCGGAAAGGCGCAGCAGAGTGAAGGAGAACGCCGGGGCACTGGTCACGTCGACCGGTTCATCGAGCAGGTCCGCGATCCAGTCCCGCGCGGACCGCTCCGGATCGGTTTCCGCGGACAGATCCAGGAATGCGAAAGGGAAATCCTCGATTTCCGCGGTGACCCGCAACACAGTGCCACCCTCGGTGTCCTCGACGACCGAGCCGCGCAACACCTCGATGTCCGCCACGGTCCGGCGCAGTGCCCGTGCGAAACATTCCGGGTCGACCGCACCGGGAATCCGCACGCATTCGGCCACGGCATAGCTGGGATTCCCCGGGTCCAGCCGGTTCGCGAACCACACCCCGCGCTGCGCATCGGTCAGCGGCAGTACGCCATCGGCCATCTTTCACACCCTCGCTCCGCGAACAATTCCTGTTCGCCATGACACCGATCCGGCTGTACCGGGGTCAACGTTCTTGCAGCAACCGGAACCCTGGCCCGGATCCGGCTCCCCGGCGGCGCGATCGCCCTTAGAGTGCGTCTGAGAGTTCTCGTCCGTCGCGAGCGGGAGCCGGATCGGATGCATCGCAAGGCGGAGGAAGAAGCCATAGCGGGGTTCTATGGCGACTGACGACAACGCAGCGAGGCGCCGATTGGCCCCGCGCAGCAGGACACGGAGCTCTCAGACGTGCTCTCAGGTTCGAAGCAGTCGAAGAGTTATCGAGGTGACCAAGTGAGTATTCACGCCGAGGCGCTGTGCAAGCGGTACGGGGACAGTTACGCCCTGCGCGGGGTGGATCTGCACGTCCCGACCGGCACCGTGCTGGGTCTGCTCGGGCCCAACGGAGCGGGAAAGACCACCGTGGTACGCATTCTGTCCACGCTGCTGCCCGCCGATTCCGGGCGGGCGACCGTCGCCGGGCACGAGGTGAGCGCCGAACCGAAGCGGGTGCGCGAACGCATCGGGCTCACCGGGCAGTACGCCGCGGTGGACGAACGACTCACCGGACGGGAGAACCTCACCCTGATCGGCCAGCTGCACCACCGGGGCAAGCGGTCCGCTTTGCGCAGGGCGGGGGAACTGCTCGAGCGGTTCGATCTCGTTGCCGCCGCCGACCGTCCGGTGAAGACCTACTCGGGCGGGATGCGCCGCCGGGTGGACCTCGCGGCGAGCCTGGTGGACGAGCCGGCGGTGCTGTTCCTCGACGAGCCGACCACCGGACTCGATCCGGCGAGCAGGCAGGTGCTCTGGGACATCATCGCCGGACAGGTGCGCGAGGGCACCACGGTGCTGCTCACCACCCAGTACCTCGAGGAGGCCGACCGGCTCGCGGACCGGATCGCGGTGCTCGGCGAGGGTTCGGTGATCGCCGAGGGCACCCAGGCCGAGCTGAAACGCCGCGTCGGCGGGGAACGGCTGCGCATCACGCTCGCCGATTCCTCCGATGTGGACGGTGCGGTGCGCACGCTGGAGCCCCTGTTCACCGAGCGGCCGCTGCTCGATCCCGAATCCGGCACCATTTCCTTCGCCACGCGCGAGGGCATCGACACCCTCGCCGAGGTCACCGGACGGTTGCGCGAGTCCCGCATCGAGGTCACCGAGTTCGGCACCAGCCGCCCCTCGCTCGACGATGTGTTCCTCTCCCTCGTCGGCGGCATGGACAGTCCGGCGGAAACCGAGAAAGCAGGGAGCCCGGCATGAACCTGCGTGAACTCGCGATGGAGACCAGTGCGCTGCTCGGCAGGCACATCCGGCATCTGTTGCGGATACCCGAGAAACTGCTCAGCCTCACCATGATGCCGGTGGCCTATGTGGTCATCTTCGGGGTGCTGTTCGGCAGCGCGATGTCCGTGCCCGGGGTGGACTATCTGGACTACCTGATGGCCGGGATCCTCGCGCAGACCATGCTGATGAACGTGTCCGGGACCGCGCTCGGGGTGGCCGACGATCTCGCGGGCGGAATCGTGGACCGGTTCCGCTCGCTGCCGATCGGCGCCGCACCGGTGATGATCGCGCGCACCACCTCGAATCTGTTGCTGTCCCTGACTTCCGCGGCCGCGATGGCGCTGATCGGATTCGCTATCGGCTGGCGGGTGCATACCAATGTGCTCGCGGTACTCGCCGGGTTCGGCATTCTCGCGCTGCTCGGGCTGACCATGGCCTGGCTCGGCGCGCTGCTCGGACTCGCGCTGCGTTCCCCCGAGGTGATCACCCCGGTCGCGTTCGTGATCGTCGCGCCGATCACCTTCCTGTCCAATGCGTTCATCCCGCTCGGCAAACTGCCCGGCTGGCTGCAGGCGGTGTGCGCGTGGAACCCGATCAGCGCGGTCATCGCGGCCTGCCGGGATCTGTTCGGCAACGCGGGATCCGCGGCACTGCGCGGAATGAGCGTGTTCGGCAGCGCGCCGATCCCCTGGGCGCTGCTGCTGACCGTGCTGCTGCTGGCCATCTTCGCCCCGCTGACCACACGGGCCTACCGTTCGGCGGTCGCGCGATGATGCGGGTCCCCGTCACCGGAACCGAACTGCTGGCCAGCCAGGACGCCGAACTGCACGGCTTGGTGCACGCCGAATGGGAGCGCGCCGAACGCAGCATCGCGCTCACCACGAGGGCATCCGTGCTGGAATCCAGTGTGGGCGCGGCGATGGGCGCGCTGACCTATGTCGGCCCGAGTAGCGACCGGATCGAACAGCTCGCCAAAGACCGGGCGCTGCGCGGATTCCGCGCCGACCGGGTGGTGATCACCTCGGCGACCCCCGCCGAGGCGGCCGCGCGGGAGGGCACGGTCACCGATATCTCGGACACCGCGCTCGGGGTGCTCACCGGGAACGCGGAACTCCCGGAGAACGCAACCGCGGTACTGGCCATGGATTCCGCGCTCGGCGGGCCGCGAGCGACCCTGGTGCTCGGCGGACACGCGGAGCATCCCGCGGTGCCCGCCCCGGTACTCGCCGGGGTCGCCCGTGCCCTGGACGCCGCCACCGGGGAACACGGCATCGCCGGGGCGCGGGCCGTGCTCGACAACGCCGCGCACCTGGACGAGCAGCTGCGCGCGCTCGGCCGCGACTGCGTCCGCTCCTGCGCGGTGCCGTTCACCGATCTGGTCACCGAGGACGCCGAAGCGGGCGCCCGCAAGCTCGCCGAGGTCAACATTCTCGCCGAACCGGCCGGCACGCACCTGCGGCTCGGCACCGCCGCGGTGACAAGGCGCGGATTCGGGCCGGGCGAGATGTGCCAGCTGGCCGCGCTCATCCACGCCTGGCTCGGCGGCTCCGGGGCGCTGTTCACCACCGGGGCCGAAGTGCTGCGACTCGCCCGGCAGTTCCCGCTCTTCCCGATCATTCCCAGTCCGGTCACCCCACGGAGCGTGCCCGCATGACCGATCGCCAGCTGCTGCGCGGGATCACCGAGCTGCGTGCCGCGATGATCGAGACCCCGGTCGTCGCCCTTTCACACGAGCTCGACCTGTGGGCCAAACTCGAGTACGAGAACCCGAACGGCAGCTCCAAGGACCGCTCCGCGTACTGGATCCTGAAATCCGCCATCGAACGCGGCGAGATCACCAGGGACAGCACCATCGTCGAGTCCTCATCGGGGAATTTCGCCATCTCCCTGGCGAACTTCTGCGCCCGGCTCGGTATCGAGTTCGTCCCGGTGATCGATCCGAACGTGAATGCTGCGACCGAACGCTTCCTGCGGGATACCTGCCGCCGGGTGGAGAAGGTCACCGAACGCGATGCCAGCGGCGGATTCCTGAGCACCCGGCTGGCCGCGGTGCAGCGGCTGCGCACCGAACTCGACCCGGTGTACTGGCCGAACCAGTACGCGAACCTCGACGCGCTGTTCGCGCACTACCGGCTCACCGGCGGGGAACTGTGCGCGCAACTCGACCGGCTCGACTACCTGTTCGTCGGCACCAGCACCTGCGGCACGATCAGCGGACTCTCGCTGCGGGTGAAACAGGAGTTCCCGCGGGCGAAGGTGATCGCCGTGGACGCCGCCGGATCCGCCATTTTCGGGGACACACCGGGAAAGCGGCGACTGCCCGGGCTCGGATCGAGTATGCGGCCGCCGTTGTGCGAGCACGCGCTCATCGACGAGGTGATGCTGGTGCGCGAACAGGACGCGATCCGCGGCTGCCACGAACTGCTGCGCACACACGGAATCCACGCGGGCGGCTCCACCGGAAGCGTGTACGCCGCGCTCAACGAGTATTTCGGTTCCGGAGCCTTGGCCGGCGAAGTACCCGCCAGCGTTGCTTTCCTGTGCGCCGATCGGGGCCGCGCCTATGCCGACACCGTCTACGATCGCGACTGGGTGCGCGAGCAGTTCGGCTTCGACCCGCACCTCGAATTGACCCCATCCGCATGAAGGAGCCATTGTGACCGAAAAACCGTTCCTCGTCGTCGGCGGCCCGGAGATCTCCGCCGAGATCGAGGCGGACCGCCCGGGCTGCCTCGAGGTGATCCGCGCGGGTTATCTCGCGCACGAGAATCAGCAGAGCGTGTTACCGCACAGCAGTTTCCTGCGGTTCCCGCACCGGGAGTCGGACCGGATCATCGCGCTGCCCGGTTATCTGGGTGCCGATTTCGACGTCGCCGGGATCAAGTGGATCGCCAGTTTCCCCGGCAACACCGCGAACGGGATCCCGCGCGCCTCGGCCGCACTGCTGCTCAACGACTGCACGACCGGTTATCCCTTCGCCTGCCTCGAAGCCTCGGTGATCTCCGCATCGCGCACCGCCGCCTCGGCCGTGCTCGGCGCGGAAGCCCTTACCGGGCAACGGAAAGCAAACACCATCGGGTTCATCGGAACCGGACTGATCGCGGAGAACATCCGCCGGTTCTTCCGCGATCTGAACTGGCAGCTCGGGGAATTCCTGCTCTACGACCACAGCGCGGACGCGGCGGGCCGGTTCGCCGCGGACTGCACGGCCGACGGCGCCGGTGAGGTGCGGATCGCGGACAGCGCCGAGCAGGTGTGCGCGGAAAGCGATCTCGTCGTGCTCGCCACGGTCGCCGGGACCCCGCACATTCACGATCCGGAACTGTTGCGGCACAACCCCGTCGTCCTGCACGTCTCGCTGCGCGATCTGGCCCCGGAGCTCATCCTCGGCGCCTTCAACATCACCGACGACGTCGACCACGCCGTGCGCGAGCGCACCTCGCTGCACCTGACCGAACAGCGCACCGGGAACCGGGAGTTCGTGCACGGCACCATCGCCGAACTGGTCACCGGGCGGATCGAACGACCGGCGGGGCAACCGGCGATCTTCTCCCCGTTCGGGCTCGGCGTGCTCGACCTGGCACTGGGCAGCTGGGTACACCGCAAGATCACCGAACGCGGCGGCGGGACGGTCGTGGAGAACTTCTTTCCAGGCCAGCACGGTTTTCCGGGAGCTCCCGCATGACCGAGTACACCGTGGTGGTCAACGAGGAGGACCAGTACTCCACCTGGCCTGCGGACGGGGAACCGCCCGCAGGCTGGTCCCGCACCGGCCCCCGGGGCAGCAAACAGGACTGCCTCGCCTATATCGACCGGGTGTGGGACAACGTGCTCCCGAGGAGCCTGCGGGACTGATCCGCCAGGTACGCTGCCGCCATGTCAGCCACATCCTGGGATGTTCACCGGCTGCCGCGCGCCGAACACCGGAACTTCCTCGTCACCGGCGCCAATGCGGGGATCGGCTATTTCGTCGCCGAACAGCTGGCCAGTACCGGCGCGACCGTCCTGCTCGGCAGCCGGAACACCGCCAAGGCGGAGGCGGCGATGGGCACCATCCGGTCCCGGGTTCCCGGGGCGCGCCTGCGCCACGTTCCGCTGGACCTGGGGGACCGCGCCTCGATCGAAGCGAGCATCACCACATTGGGGGTCGCCGCGCTCGACGCGATCGTCTGCAATGCCGGTGTGCTGCTCGACGAACCGGAACGGCAGGTCACCGGGGAAGGCAACGAGCTGATGTTCGCCACCAACCACCTCGGGCATTTCGCACTCGTCGGCCTGCTCACCCCGCTGCTGGAGGCGGCCGAGGCGGGCCGGGTGGTCACCACCGGGAGCCTGGTCGCCGGTTCCGCGAAGTTCGACCCGGCCGATCCGCAGAGCACCCGCGACTACCAGAGCAAACGCGCCTACGCCCGGTCGAAGCTGGCGCAGATGCTGTTCGGCTTCGAACTCGACCGCAGGCTGCGCGCCGCGGGCAGCACCACACTGAGCACGGTCACCCATCCGGGCGGTGCCCTCGATGCGCTCACCCCCGCGCGGCCTCCGGTGCACGAACCGACGGCCGGGCAGCGGCTGCGCGGACTGCCCGCGGCCCTTCTGCTGCACGGCAAACAGGCCGCCGCCCGGGTCGCCGTCCGCGCCACCCTCGATCCAGGGGTGCGCGGCGGGCAGCTGTGGGCCCCGCGGTGGTTCGGGCTGCGCGGAAACCCCCGGCAGCTCCCGGTGCGCGGCACCTTCGCCGACCATGCGCTCGCGGACCGGCTGTGGACACTGAGCGCCGAGCTCACCGGGATCGACGTGTTCGGCTGAGGGCCTCCGCGAGGCTCGCCCGGTCCGGCACCCCGGCCCGCGCCCCCTCCGCGGTGCAGGAAAGGCTCGCGGCGGCCGCGGCGAATCGCGCTGCCTCGTGCGCGGGCGAACCCCGTTCGAGTTCGGCGAGATACCCGCCGGTGAAACAGTCCCCGGCCCCCGTGGTGTCCCGCACCGCGACCTCGAGCGCCGGACCACTCCACTGCTGCCCATCCGGGGCGTGGAGCCGCCAGCCCCGCGCGCCCTCGGTGACCACCACCGTGGTGCCATGGTCCACCGCGGCCGTGCCCGGTTCGGTGCCCAGCAGGGCGAGTTGTTCCGCGCTCAGCACCACGTGTTCGGCGGCGAGCAGCGCGGAACGGGCCGCATCGGCGTCTTCGCAGCCGTCCAGATCCACGGCGAGACGGACATCCGGTGCGGCGCGCACCAGCGCGGCCGCCCACGGGAATCGGTACCCGTCCAGATAGAGCAGGTCACCACCGGACATCCGGTCCAGCACCTGCCGCAGATGTGCCTCGGTGATCGCATCGTCCTGGCTGATGATCGAGCGGTCCCCGTCCGGGCCGACGAGCACGATCGCGGTGGTGAGCTCCCCGTCCCGCGCGGTCCAGGAGGTGTCCACCCCGGCACGGCCCAGCTCCTCGAGAAAGGCGGCGCTGAGCGGATCGGCGCCGAGCACCCCGGCGAACCGCGCCTCGGCACCCAGCCGCGCGGCGGCGAACGCGGCATTCGCGCCCATGCCACCGTCCCGGCGGTGCAGCGCACGCGCCTGCACCCGCGCACCGACCCCGGGAAGCGCGGGCAGATACACCGTCACATCGTTGTTGGCGTAGCCGCAGAAGACGATCACGGAACCAGCCTAGCCATAGATGACCCATTGACCAAACGTCATGACGTTTGTATGTTCGATTCATGGCGTGGCATGACGAAGACCTGGTGGACGGACCGGTGCCCAAGTGGCACCAGATCGCCGAGCGGTTGCGCTCCTGCATCACCGCCGGCGAGTTCGCCCCCGGGGACGCCCTGCCCTCGGAAACCCTGCTCACCAGGCGGTTCGGCATCAGCAGGACCACCGCGCGCAGCGCGCTCAACGAGCTGGAGCACGACCAGCTGGTGAGCAGGCGCTCCGGGCAGGGCACGATCGTGCTGCCGCCCAAGGTGGAGCAGCCGCTGAACCTGCTGGCCTCGTTCTCCGACGATATGCGCGCCCGGGGACTCACCCCCGGATACCGGCTCTCCGAGGTCAGCGTGGCCGCGGCGCCCGCCGAGGTGGCCAAGGAGCTCGGGCTCAGCGAGGACGAGCAGGTCGTGCACATCGACCGGGTACTGCTCGCGGACGGGGAGCCGATCGCCTCCAGCGCCTCCTGGCTCTCCCCTCGGGTGGTACCCACCGGCAACGCCCCGGCCCCGGAAACCCTCGACGAATCCTCGCTGTACCAATGGATCGAGCGCGAGACCGGTACCCGGATCAGTTCCGGCGAGGAATACATCGAAGGCGGGGTAGCCACGCCGTCCCTGGCCCGGCGGCTCGCCGTGACCAAGGGCGCGCCGATCCTGATCGCACGGCGGCGCTGCGTGAGCGCGAGTGGTGAACCGGTGGAGTCCGCGGTGATCACCTATCGCGCCGACCGGTACCGGTTCCGGATCGAGCTCGCCCGCCCATGATCCTGCTTACCCGACGCGGCCTTCCCTCCGCTCCTCACTCGCTGGCGCTCGCTGCGATGCTCAGGAAGGACCGCCTCGTGACCGAGCTTGCGAGGTCACCATCGGACACAGCACCGCCGGTCGCGAAGCCGACGAGCACCAGCGAGGAGGATTCGTGACCGAGCTTGCGAGGTCACCATCGGACACAGCACCGCCGGTCGCGAAGCCGACGAGCACCAGCGAGGAGGGTTCGTGACCGCACTCTTCGTCGGGGACACGGTTTTCGATACCACGATCCGGGTCGGCCATCTGCCTGCCGCGGACGAGAAGGTCGTCGCGGCCGAGCTCGCCGACTCCATCGGCGGCGTGGTCACCAATGCCGCCGTCGCCTGCCGCCGTACCGGGCAGCCCACCCGCCTGGTGACCGCGATCGGCACCGACACCGCGAGCGCGGAATGCCTCGCCCAGGGCCGCGAGCTCGGCATCGAGTTCTGCCCGGAAACCCTGACCGGGCCGGCGAACCGGGCGATCATCGCGCTCGCGGGCGACGGGGAGAAGCAGCTCATGCTCGCCCCCGGGGTGCGGATGTACCCCTCGGCACGGCGCTGCGCGGACCTCTCGCTCGAGGATGTCGGCTGGGTGCACACCGCGGTCTACGAACCCGAGGCGGCGCGCGTGTTATTGGCCCGCTGCGCGGAATCCGGGGTGCCGTGGTCCATCGACCTGGAACCGGCGACCTTCCCTTCGGGCATCACGGAACTGGCCGCGCAGCTGGACGGTGCCGCGGTGGTGTTCTGCAATACCCGTGCCGCGCAAGCGATCGGACCGGATCCGCTGGAGGTGCTGCTCGGCATGGGTGTGCGGGCGGTGGTGTTCACCGACGGCGCGCGCGGCGCCCGCTGGTGCACCCGCACCGAGCGGTTCTCGGTTCCGGCGCCCGCCGATGCGCCGCCGATCGTGGACACCACCGGAGCGGGCGACTGTCTCGCGGGCTCGTTCATCGGGCTGTACGGCGAATCCGGTGATCCCAAGGCCGCACTCGACTACGCGGTGCGGGCCGCCTCGCGCAGCTGCGCGGTGTTCGGCGGGCACCGTTCCTATGCGAGCAGGGAGGAACTGTCATGAGCCTGCTGACCGGGGAGACCGAGGTCTTCCAGGCCGCGAACGACGGCCGGTGCGCGGTGGTGTTCTTGGCCAAGCGGCGCGGCGGCGGTGATGCGAGTGCCGTGCTCGCCGAGCTGGATCGGTTGCGGGACAAGGGATGGTTGCTCTCGCTCGATCACATCCTCGATACGGAGGCGAACGAGCCCTCGGCGTACGCGACGGGTTTCACCCACGATGTGGACTTCGCCGGAATGTTCGAGGCACCGAGCCAATCGGCGGCACACGCGGGAATCGCCGCGCTCGAACGGGCGGGCTGGGCACGGCTGCTGCGCACCGAATGGCTCACCGGGCCGCGGGAATTCCTTCCGGTGATCAGCCCGGCCTCGCGCGGAACCCGGGACGAGTGGGGATTCTTCGCGCTCTGGAAGTGGAACGCGGCCTGGCAGGCGGCGAGCGAAGAACAGCGCCGCGAATACGATCTGGAATGCGATATCGCCTTCGCCTCCGATGTGCGCGCCGGGGCCGCGATCGCCGGGCGGCACCGGCTCGATGTGGCAAGCGAATGGGACCACATCGGCGTCTGGCGCATTCCGGGCGCGGACATGCTCGACGCGGCCATGCGCGAACACGACCGGGTCGCGGACTTCAAGTTCACCACCTCCCGCCACTACCTCGGCAAGCGGATCCCGCTCGAGAAAGCCATCACCGGAGAGAACGCATGAACGAATACGTCTGGCTGCACTATCTGCTCCCGCGCACCACGTGGTACGAGCTGGAAACCGCCGAACGGGAGCGCTGCGAACGGGAATTCGAGCGGCTGCGCCAGGTTTCCGTACAGCACGGCGCACAGTTCTCCGGCCGGTTCCACATCCGCGGGCAGGGCGACTACTCGCAGGTGGAGATCTGGTCGTTCCCCAGCGCCGAAGCCGCATTCGAACACTGGTCCCGGCTGGTCTCCTGCGGGTATTCGAAGTGGTTCGAATTCGCCAACCAACTCGGCACGGCCGAGCAGAACGAAAGGAACAAATGAGCAACGAACTCGGTGTCTTCCCGCCCAAGGAATCGGCACTGAACACGATCTTCGGCACCGACCGCGTGGTGATCGGGGTCGTGCACTGCCGCGCCCTCCCCGGAAGCCCGCACTACCGCGGGGAACCCGTCGCGGACCTGATCCGGTTCGCCGTCGAGGAGGCCGAGGCCTACCGGGACGGCGGGGTGCACGGGCTGATCGTGGAGAACGCCTGGGATCTGCCGTTCCCCAAGCCGGAGCACCAGGGGTTCGAGACCGCGGCGAACCTCGCGGTGATCGGTGACCACGTGCGCGAGCAGGTCGGTCTCCCGGTGGGGGTGAACGTGCTCGCGAACGGGGCGCACTGCTCGATCGCCGCGGCACAGGCTGCGCAGGCGCCCTTCGTGCGGGTGAACCAGTGGGTGAACGCCTATGTGGCGAACGAGGGCTTCATCGAGGGCGCCTCGGCCACGGCGACCCGGTACCGCTCCACGCTGCGCGCCGAGCACCTGAAGGTGTTCGCCGATGTGCACGTCAAGCACGGCTCGCACTCGATCATCGCGGACCGCTCGCTCGCCGAGCAGACCGAGGACAACGAGTTCTTCGACGCGGATGTGCTCATCGCGACCGGCGGGCGCACCGGGGACGAGGCCGCGGAGAGCGAGATCACCGGGATCCGCGCGGCCTCGCAGCTGCCGGTGATCATCGGTTCCGGGATGAACCAGGGCAACGGCAAACGGCTGCTCTCCCTGTGCCACGGCGCGATCGTGGCCTCCGCGCTCAAGGAGAACGAGCGCTGGTGGGGCCGGGTGGACCGGGCCAAGGTGCGCGAGTTCACCAAGCAGGCCGAGCAGGCGGGTTACCAGCTGCCATGACCGGAACCCCGATGAGCGCGCGGTTGCGCGCGGAGAATTCCGGAACCTGGCAGGCCGCGCTCGGTATGCGGTTCGTCGAGGAGGTCACCGCGGACACGATCCCGGACGCGGTGTTCGCCCGCTATCTGGTCTTCGAACGGGAATTCGTGGACACCGCCGCCCGGCTGTGCGGTGCGGCGGTCCGCGAGGCTCCGAACGCGCACGCCCTTTCCGGGCACAGCACCGCGCTGCACAACCTGGTGACCGAGCAGTACGACTACTTCAGCAAAGCGCTGGCCGATATCGGTGGCGCGCCGGAGGTGAGCGCGGCGGCGCAGGAGCAGGCGGGCGGGCTGACCGAGGTGGTGCTGGACATCGCCGACACCTACGGCTATCCGGGCATCGTCACCGGCATGTACGCCGCGGAATCCCTGTACGGGCAGTGGTGCGCCACCGCGGCGCGCACGCCATCGCGGCGCGGCCCGATCGCCGACTGGGTCGCACTGCACACCAGGGAACCGTTCCTCGGGCAGGTGCGCTTCCTCGCCGCGGAGATCGACGCGCTCGAGGTCCTGCCGGAGACCGAGCGCGAACTGCTCGGCGTGTTCGGTCACACCCTCGACGCGGAGATCGCCTTCCACGAGGCGGCATACCGAGACTGAGCCACCGGCTCATCAGCAGTACACAGGAAGGTGGAGCAATGTCGCACACCGGCGAACGGGCGGCGACCGGCCCGGAAACCAGTCAACTGAACGGTTTCCTCGACCGGGTCGGAATCCCGCCGACACTGGCGCTCGGTTATCTGGCGCTCGGCCTGTTCATGATCGGCGACGGCGTCGAGCAGGGCTACCTCTCGGCGATGCTCACCGATCAGGGCTTCGGCGCCAACCGGGTCGCGCTGATGTTCACCATCTACGGTGTCACCGCGGGGATCGCGGCCTGGATGGCCGCCGCACTCTCGGATGTGTTCGGCCCGCGCAGGCTCATGCTCGTCGGCGCGGGAATCTGGGTCGCCTTCCACGTGCTGTTCGTGGTGTTCGGTGTGGACCAGCACTCGGATGTGTTGCTGCTGCTCTGTTATGGGCTGCGCGGATTCGGTTATCCGCTGTTCGCCTACGGTTTCCTGATGTGGGTGGTGCGCACCGCGCGGCCCGCGAAGCTGGGCATGGCGGTCGGCTGGTTCTGGTTCGCCTATATCGCCGGGTTCTCCACGCTGAGCCCGCTGATCGCGAAGGCCAGCATCGCGCTGATCGGGCCGCAGCACACCCTGTGGGCCGCGCTGGTGGTGATCGTGCTCGGCGCGGCGATCGGGTTCGCGGTACGCGCACCCGGCGGTGATCGCCCGGTCGACCGGCCCGAGACGAACCCGATCCGCGGCCTGGTGCAAGGGGTTTCGGTGCTCTGGCAGGAACCCAAGGTCGCCGTGGCCGGGATCGTCCGGGTGATCAACGGGGTCTCCCAGTTCGGCTTCCCGGTGTTCCTCCCGGTCTACTTCACGCACTCCCTCGGCTTCCCGCTCGGCGACTGGCTGACCATCTACGCGGTGATGTACCTCGTCAACCTCGGTTGCAATCTGCTCGCCGGGTACTGGAGCGACCGGTACGGGGTGAACACCGTACTGCGCTGGATGGGTTGTGTGGGGTGCGCGGTCACCACGGTCGCCTTCTACTACGTGCCGACCGCGACGCACAGCTTCTGGCTCTCGCTGATCATCGGCAGCCTGTTCTGCGCCTGCCTCGCCGGATTCGCCCCGATGTCCGCGCTCATGCCGAAGCTCGCGCCGAAACGCACCGGTGCCGCGATGGCCGGGCTGAACCTC
Source organism: Sciscionella sediminilitoris (assembly GCF_000737195.2). Classification (GTDB taxonomy): domain Bacteria; phylum Actinomycetota; class Actinomycetes; order Mycobacteriales; family Pseudonocardiaceae; genus Sciscionella; species Sciscionella sediminilitoris. Next base: position 220,705 of record NZ_JALM01000009.1, on the reverse strand, counting down.
GGTGCCGGCCTGGGCACCGCTGCCGGACCGGCGCTCGTCGGACTGTGCCTGACCCCGCTCGGCGTGGAGGGCGTGATGTGGGTGTTCGGCGCCTGCTACCTGATCGGCGCCGCACTGACGGTGTTCCTCAAGCCCCGGAAGCAGCCCGGGTGACCAGTTCGTGCAGCGCGGACTGGGCACCGCCGAGCGACCAGCCGCCGTCCACCGGGAGCACGGTACCGGTGACGTAGGCGGCGAGCGGGGAAGCCAGCAGCAGGCAGCCGTTCGCGATGTCCGCGCCCGCGCCGAGGCGGCCCATCGGCACCGAACCGCGCACCAGCTCCTGTGCCTGCTCGGTGGGCGCCAGCCGGTCCATGCCGCCGGTGTCCTCGATCGCGCCGGGCACCACCGCGTTCACCCGGATGCCCGCGCCGCCCCATTCCAGGGCGAGGGTGCGCACCAGCATCTCCACTCCGGCCTTCGCGGCGCACACGTGCGACTGCGCGAGCATCGGCAGGAAGGCCTGCGGGGCGGACACCGCGAGCACCGAGGCGCCCGGGGTGCGCAGCAGCGGGTGCGCCGCGCGCAACACGTGATAGGTGCCCTGCAGATCGATGTCCACCACGGATTTGAACGCGTTCGCGGACATCTGGGTGGCCAGCGCGGGAAAGTTCCCCGCGGCCCCGCACACCAGCACGTCGATCGGGCCGTGCTGGGCATGGGCCTGTTCCAGAACCCCGGCGGTGGCCTCGTAATCGCGCACATCCGCGGGCAGGCCGAACACTTCACCGCCGTGCCCGCGCAACCGCTGCACCGCCGCATCCACCCGTTCCGGGGAGCGGCTGGACACCGTGAGCGTGGCGCCCGCGGCGGCGAACCCCTCCGCGATGCCGAGATTGATCCCGCTCGTGCCGCCGGAAACGAACACGTGACTGCCGCTGAAATCCACCGATACCGTCGCCATGACAGCGATCATCCCCGGCGACGGCGCGCGCGGCTATTCCGGGGCACCCGCAGCGGTGACCGTGGCCAGCACCCGGTGGAACGCGTCCCGGTCGGTTTCGCTGACGTTCTCGAACAGTTCCCGGTCGAGCCGGTCGATGGCACCGACCAGGATCCCCGCTGCCGCGCGCCCCTCCTCGGTGACCGAGAGGGTGACCTGCCTGCGGTTGGCCGTGCCGCGCTGACGGCGGCAGTATCCGAGGCCCACGAGCTGATCGGCGAGCCTGCTGACCGCCTGCTTGGTCGTGTCCAATCGGCGGGCGAGTTCCCCGACCGTCCCCGATCGCCGTGCCAGCGCGATGAGCAACCAGTTCGCCACCGGCGGGACGGGGCTGAAGTCATCCGCGATGAGTGCCCTGCGCAGTGCCTCCCGATACCGCCGCAGCACCATGACGAGCTGTTCGGGCGCGGTGTTCGACGGGATTTCCTCGACTGCTTCGTTCACCTGGCCATGCTAACGGAGTCGACAAGAAGGTCGTACCCAGAGACAGTCTCATTTGTTGACGGTTATCCGGAGTCGCGGGTACCGTCGATCCGGCGAGGCGTCCCACACCGAGAGGATGCGGCCCGATGTCCAGAATCCGTACCGCAGTGGCCTTGTGCGGGATCGCGGTCCTGCTCGCGGTCGCCGGGTGCTCCGGAACCCCGATCGCGAACACCGCCGAGACCGGTTCCGCGCCCCCGAACATCGTTTTCGTGCTGACCGACGACTTGTCCATGAACCTGTTGCCCTATATGCCGCACGTGCAGCAGATGCAGCGAGAGGGCATGTCGTTCTCGAACTACTCGGTGACCGATTCGCTGTGCTGCCCTTCCCGGTCCTCGATCTTCACCGGGAAGTTCCCGCACGACACCGGGGTGTTCACGAATTCCGCGCCGGACGGCGGTTATCCCGTGTTCCGGCAGCGCGGCAACGAGAACCGGACCTTCGCCACGGCACTGCAGGACAAGGGCTACCGGACCGCGATGATGGGCAAGTACATGAACGAGTACCCGGTGCCGAAGAAGGCCAGCGGCGAGGCTCCTCCGGTGCCGCCCGGCTGGGACGAATGGGATGTCGCCGGGAACGGGTATCCGGAGTTCGGCTACACCATGAACGAGAACGGCAAGCTGGTGCACTACGGGAAGAAACCGAAGGACTACCTCACCGATGTGGTCTCCCGTAAGGCGAACTCCTTCGCGAAGTCCGCGGCACAGGACGGGCAGCCGTTCATGCTGGAGACCGCGACCTTCGCCCCGCACGGCCCGTACACCCCGGCGCCACGGGACAAGGACAAGTTCCCCGGACTGCGGGCACCACGCGGACCCGCGTTCGACCAGCTGCCCGCCGATGCCCCACCCTGGCTGGCGAACCGGGAACCCCTTCCCCAGCAACGGATCCAGAAGATCGACAAGGACTTCCGCAAGCGGGCGCAGTCGGTGCAGGCCGTGGACGCGATGATCGGCAGACTGCAGGACACCCTGCGGGCCACCGGGCAGGACAAGAACACCTACTTCGTGTTCAGTTCCGACAACGGTTTCCACATGGGCGAGTACCGGCTCGCCTCCGGCAAGCAGACCGCGTTCGACACCGATGTGCGGGTACCGCTCGTGGTCACCGGTCCCGGAGTACCCGCGGGCCGCGGCAATCCCGCCACCGCCTCCAATATCGACCTCGCCCCCACCTTCGAATCCCTCGGCGGCGCGACTCCCGCACCGGATGCGGACGGCCGCAGCCTCGTCCCGCTGCTGCACGGGCAGAATCCGCCCGGCCAGCCGGACACCGCACTCGTCGAGCACCACGGACCGGACACCGACCCGAAGGATCCCGACTATCCGGCCAAGGGCAGCGGCAATCCGCCGAGTTACGCCGCCATGCGCACCGCAGCGTTCACCTACACCGAATACGACAACGGCGCCAAGGAGTACTACGACCGCCGGCGCGATCCCGGCCAGTTGCACAACACCTACGACGCACTGCCCGCCGAGACCCGAGATCGGCTGCACCGGCAGCTGACCGCGCTGCGTCAGTGCCACGGCACGCAGAGCTGCACAGCGGCGGCCCGAACGGGCTGATACTCCCCGGGAAGCGCGTGCGAAGCCGTTCGGAAGTCCCGCGGCCGAGACTGGCCGGGTAAGGGGCGACCAGGAGGACGGCGATGACAGACGACGAGGCCGCGCGGATGGATGCCGCGTGGCAGAAGCTCGCACAGGTCCGTGAGAACGCGCAGGCCACCAAGGACGTACTGAGCAAGGAGCTGCCCGCGATCTCGGTCGAGGGCGATTCCCCGGACGGCGCGGTGCACCTCGCGGTGAACGTCGACGGGGTGCTGACCGAGCTGCGGCTCGGCGAACAGGTCAGGAAAATGACACCGGACCGGATCGCCGAGGCGGTACTGCGGACCTACGCCGAGGCACAGCGCACCGCGGCACAGCAGGCCGCCGAACTGCTGCGCCCGTTCGGCGGCAACACCTATCTGCAGGACCGGTTCGCCTGGCGGCAGGAATTCGCACCGTACGCGGAACCCGAGCCCGAACCGGCGGACCTGGATGCGCTGCCCCTGACCGTACTGCGCAGGGAGTGGTGAGATGAGCAACGGATTCCACGCCGACGTCGAGGATCTGCGCCATGCGGGCAAGAGCGACCTGCCCAAGGCGCTCGACGACCTGGAGGAAGCGCGACGGCAGCTGATCAAGGCCACCGAGGAGGAGAACGCGGCGTTCCGTTCGCACAACCCGGACCTGTGTGCCCGCGCCATGACCGGATGGCAGCTCACCACGGAGGCGCTGATCAAGCTGCTGCACGACGATCACGAGAACCTCGACCTCGGCAGGGAGGCGATCCTGGAGGTCGCCAAGCGGTATGCCGCCGCCGAACGCGATTCGGCCGAAGCACTGCACAAGCACCAGCGATGACGCGGAGGTAGACAATCATGGGCGTACTCGTTCCGATCGGCGCCTCCTGGCCGGCAGAAGTCGAGGCCTGGGCCGATGAGTGGCGCAGAACCGCGCACGAAGTGGTCACTTCCGAGCTGGTCCCGGTCGGCCAGCTTTCCCTGCCCGACCGGCTGCACCGGTCGATCATGCGGTTCGCGGTACCCGAGGACTTCGAGGCCAGCGCGACCATGGCGGAGTTCGTGCACCGGGCCAGGCTCGCGGTCGCCAGGCATCGGGAAAGCGGGCTGGACGATACGGTCGAGACCCTCGCCGCCTGGCAGGGTGACGCGGCGACGGGATTCCGGCGCTATCTGGAAACGATGCGCGATGCGGTCCACCTGATGGAACTACTGCTGACCGATCAGCAGACGATCCTGGAAAACTACAACAAGCTGCTCAAGGCGATGAAGCAGGACTTTCACACCGCCATGGACACGGCCGCGACCGGGCTGGACAAAGCCGAGCTCACCGAGCAGTCCACCAAGCTGCAGATCGTCACCGCGATACTGACCCCGACGAATTCCGCCGTGAGCGCCGCGGTCACCCTGTTCTCCGTGGAGCTGAGCACGGCTCTGCAATGGCGCGGCGTCAAGGGAAAACACGAGGTGCTGGAGTCGTTCGCCGAAGCTCTCGACGATCTCCACAACAAGACCACCGCGGAAATGGACCGCATCGCCCGGGCTTTCAGGATCACCGAGCAGAACATTCTCGCCAACGACGCGACGCTGCGTCCGCCCCGCCCCACACTGGTGACCGACAAACGGTTCGATCCGGACGATTTCTCCTCCCGATCCCCCGGCGCCGAACGGGTGGAACACCGAGCTTCGCACAAGGACCTCGTCGCGGAGCCGAAGAATCCGCAAGGTTCGGACCAGGAATCCGCGAACGGTATCCATACCTGAGAAATCGGGACTTTCCTCGCATTCCTGACGACCTCGGTTCGACGGAACCGCACGGCGCGGTGCCACGTCCAAGGCCGGGTCGTTCCGGAACACGAATCGAGGTCCCATGTTCGCCGCCGAACCTCCGCGCTATCGGCTGCTCGGCCCCGTCGGCGCGGACGGCCCGGCGGGCCCGATTCGGCTCGGCGGACCGAAACAGCGCTCGGTGCTCGCGGCGCTGCTGTTGCGCGCGAACCAGGTCGTACCCGAAACACAGCTGTTCGACCTGGTCTGGGGCGAGCAACCGCCGCCGAGCATCCGCGGCAGGCTGCAGGTGTACATCTCGGAACTGCGCAAGAGCCTCGGCAAAGAGGTGATCGGCAGGGAACCGGCCGGGTATCGCATCGCGGTACGGACCGGGGAACTCGACCTGCACCGCTTCGACCGATTGGCGGACCAGGCAAAGGTCCATCAGGCGGCGGGCGAGCACACCGCGGCGGCCGAATGCCTGCGCAGGGCGCTGGCACTGTGGGACGGCGAAGCACTCGGCGGTACCACCGACACCCTCTCCGGTGCCGAACTACCCGCGCTCGAACAGCGACGGCTGGTCGCCCTCGAGGAGTGTTTCGAGGCCGAGCTCGCCGCCGGGAACCACGCGGCGATACTCGGCGAACTACGCACGGCGACCGGTCGTCATCCGTTCCGGGAGCGGCTGCGCGGACTGCTCATGCGGGCCCTGTGGCGCAACGGGCAAGCCACCGCGGCACTGGCCGTGTACCGGGAGACCCGCGACCGCCTGCGCGCCGAACTCGGCATCGAGCCCGGAGCGGAACTGCGCGCGATACAGGCGAGTGTCCTCGGCGGCGAACCGGAGAACCCGGGCACCCCGCCGATCCATCCCATCCGCCCCGCCGAACTGCCCGCGCGGGTGCGCGGGTTCACCGGGCGGACCGAACAACTCGCCGTCCTGGATGCCCAGCTCGCCGAGGACGGCACCGGACTGTGGGTGCTCAGCGGGACCGGCGGGATCGGCAAGACCGCGCTCGCCGTGCACTGGGCGCATTCGGTGCGCGGCAGGTTTCCGGATGGGCAGCTCTATCTCGACCTGCGCGGCTACGACGCCGAACACGAACCGCTCACCCCGGTCGTGGCGATGGCGCAGCTGCTGCGGGGACTCGGGGTCGATCCGCGAGCGATTCCCGCGAACCTCGACGATCAGGTCCGGCTGTACCGCTCCACCATCGCGGACCGCGAAATGTTCGTGCTGCTCGACAATGCGCGCGACACCGCCCAGGTACTCCCGCTGCTTCCGCCTTCCGGGGCCGCCGTGGTGACCAGCCGCAACCGCCTCGGTGAACTGGTGGCCCGCGCCGGGGCCCGCACCATCGCGCTCGGCCCACTGTCCGAAGTGGAGTCACACGGACTGTTGCGCCGAGTACTCGGCGCCGAAGCGGTGGCCGAGGAACCGGACGCGGCGCGCGAACTCACCCGGCTCTGCGACGGTCTCCCGCTCGCGATGCGAATCGCGGCGGCCAAGGCACTCGCACAACCGCGCGGCACACTCGGGGATGTCGCGGCCGAACTGTCCACAACGGACCCGATCGGCGGTCTCGTACTGGACGGCGCCGAGGAAAGTCCGGTGGCGGCCACGTTCGCGCTCTCGTATCTCGCGCTCGAACCGTCGTCCCGGCGGCTATTCCGGCTGCTCGGCCTGATCCCCGGCGAGGACTGCACTCCGGAAGCGACCGCCGCGCTCGCCGGGATCCCGGTGGCCGAGGCGAATCGCCTGCTCGACCGGCTCGCCGCGGCGCACCTGCTCGAATCCCACAGCAGGGGCCGGTACCGCATGCACGACCTCGTCCGCTCCTATGCTGCCTGCCGGGCGCACACCGAGGAGGACGAGCTCGGGCGGGCCCGGGCGCGCGAGCGGCTCGGCCGGTTCTATCTGACGACCGCCGAAGCGGCGTGGCCGGTGGACCGCGCGGGCGCGGTCCGGCTGCCGGTCGACAGCCCGAAGGCGAGCGAGTACGCGATGTCCTTTGTGGACAGTACGGCCGCGCGGGCGTGGCTGAGCACCGAGCTCGGCAACCTCATCGCCGTCGCCACGACGGGTCCGTACGAGATCGCGTGGAATCTCGCCGAGGTGATCAGCGGTTACGTCTCCACGAACGGTCATCAGGCGCAGTGGCTCGGGGCCGCTCCCGCCATCCTGGAACGGGCACAGCGCAGCGGGGCGCACTCGGTCGCCGCGTTCCTGCGGCTGCGGTTCGGCGAGGCGTATTTCCGGTCCGGGGAGCACGAACACGGCATCCACCACCTGCGCGCGGCCGTCACCGCCGGACGCGCGCAGCGCTGGCGGGAATGCGAGGCTGCCGCACAGATCAACCTCGGCAACGCGCTCGAATGGACCGGCAGGCTCATCGAGGCGGTCGAGCACACCGTCGGCGCGGTGGAGCTGAACCGCGAGGTGAGCAATCCGGCCGGGCACAGCGCGGCACTGAGTTCGCTCGGTTCGCTGTACCACAACCTCGGCAGGCTGCACGAAGCCGAGCGAAGCCACCGCACGGGACTGGAGATAGCCGCCGAACACCGGCTCGTCTTCTGGGAAGCGGCGAATCACAACGAGCTCGGCCTCGCGCTGCACGCGCTCGGCGAGTCCGGCCGGGCGGTCGAACACGTCCAACTGGCGGGCGAACTGCTCGCCGGGCTCGGCGCCAAGCTCGGTGGCGTGCACGTCCTGCTCACGCTCAGCAGGATCCACACCGAGACCGGTGCGTTCGAACCGGCCCGCGCCGAAGCGGAACGCGCCTGGGAACTCGCCGCCGCGGAGGACGACAGACTCATGCACGCCACGGCACTCATCGCACTCGGCAGGGCGGAAACCGGTCTCGGCAGGTTCGCCCTCGCCGAATCGCGACTGCGTCAGGCGCGCCGGATCAGCGATGCCGCCGGATTCGGCTACCTCGGTGCGAGCGCACGACTCTGGCTCGCGGAGACGGCACTGGCCACGGCCGAACCCGGCAGCGCGGCGGACCTCGCCGGGCAGGCGGCGGAATGGGCCGGGGAACACGGCTACCGCGTGCTGTGCGCCGAGGCGGACGGCACCCTCGCCGCCGCGCTCACCAAGCTCGGTGAACCCGGCGCCGCGGCCACCGCTCGCGATCGGGCGAGCACCTTCTGGCACGAATCCGGGCACATCCCCGGCAGCAACCGGCTCCAACGGCTGCTCGCCGCGTGATTCCGGGAACACTGGCCGCCCCCGACAAATCCTCAGGGCGGACGCGTTCGAGTCCGGGCACTGTGGTAGACCTTCCCGCGATGTGGCCTGGACCGTCTTTTTGGCGGGTTCCCACAACGGCACGGCCTCGGCATGCGTCGAGCCGGACATGGTGTACCGCCCGGTAACGGGGCAGGCTTGGGATCGAGGTACAGGCGAGGATCCGAGACCCGGACCTCGCCTGCTACGTGTGTCGTTTCGGGAGGATCAGCCGGTGTTCAAGCGTGTCGCAATCGTCAACCGTGGGGAAGCCGCGATGCGGCTCATCCACGCCGTCCGGGATCTCCGTGCGGAAACCGGGACGCGGATCGAGACGGTCGCGCTCTACACCGACGCGGACCGTTCGGCGACCTTCGTGCGGGAGGCGGATCTGGCCTACTCGCTCGGCCCGGCTTCGGCGCGGCCGTACCTCGACCACGCGGTACTCAAGCAAGCGCTGGTGGACACCGGGGCGGACGCGGCCTGGGTCGGCTGGGGTTTCGTCGCCGAGGACCCGGCCTTCGCCGATGTCTGCGAGGAAATCGGGGTCACGTTCATCGGGCCGAGCGCCGAGGCGATGCGCAAACTCGGCGACAAGATCGGCGCCAAGCTGATCGCCGAGGAGGTCGGTGTCCCGGTCGCCCCGTGGAGCCGCGGTGAGGTCGCCAGCCTGGAGGAGGCGGTGCAGGCCGGGGACCGGATCGGCTACCCGCTGATGCTCAAGGCGAGCGCGGGCGGCGGCGGGCGCGGGATCCGCAAGGTCACCAGTGCCGAGGACCTCGCCGATGCCTATGAGCGCACCAGCTCCGAAGCGCTGCGCGCCTTCGGTTCCGGGGTGGTGTTCCTCGAACGGCTGGTCACCGGGGCCCGGCACGTGGAGGTCCAGGTCATCGCGGACGGTCAGGGCACCGCCATGGCGCTCGGCGTGCGGGACTGCTCGGTGCAGCGGCGCAACCAGAAGATCATCGAGGAGTCCGCCTCCCCGGTGCTCGGCGAGGAACAGACCGCCGAGCTGAAGTCCTCGGCCGAGCGGCTCGCCGTCGCGGTCGGGTACCGGGGCGCGGCCACCGTGGAGTTCCTGTACCACCCCGGGGAGAAGCTGTTCGCCTTCCTCGAGGTGAACACCCGCCTGCAGGTCGAGCACCCGATCACCGAGCTCACCACGAGCACCGATCTGGTCAAGCTGCAGCTGCACGTGGCCTCCGGGGGCAAGCTCTCCGGTCCGCATCCGCCCGAGAACGGGCACGCGATCGAGGCGCGGCTCAATGCCGAGGACCCGGACCGGGACTTCGCGCCCGCCCCCGGCCGGATCGCGAAGCTGACGCTGCCCGCGGGCCCGGGGATCCGGGTGGACACCGGGGTTTCCGAGGGCGACACCATTCCCGCCGACTTCGACTCGATGATCGCGAAGATCATCGCCTTCGGCCGGGACCGGGACGAGGCACTGGCCAGGCTGCGCCGCGCGATGGCCGAGACCACGGTGATCATCGACGGCGGCGCCACCAACAAGAGCTTCGTGCTCGACCTGCTCGACGCACCGGAGGTGATCGACGCCAGCGCGGACACCGGCTGGATCGACCGGGTGCGCGCCGAGGGCCGCCTGGTCAGTCAGCGGCATTCGGCGATCGCGCTGACCGCGGCCGCCATCGAGGCCTACCTCGACGAGGAGACCGTTGCCCGCCAGCAGCTGCTGTCCACCGCGTTCGGCGGGCGCCCGCAGGTGCGCAGGGAAAGCGGCCGCCCGCTGGACTTCAAGCTCCGCGGCGTCGGTTACCGGGTGACCGTGGTCCGGGTCGGTCAGAAGCGATTCCGGATCGGCATCTCCGCCGGTGGGCAGGTGCACCACGCCGATGCCGAGCTGGAGCGCTTCGACGCGCACAGCGGCCAGATCACGGTCAACGGTCACCAGTTCCGGCTGGTCACCGGCACGCACGGGCCGATCCACCTGGTCGAGGTGGACGGGGTCACGCACCGGGTCAGCCGCGATGAGGGCGGCGTGGTCCGCTCGCCCGCTCCCGCGCTCGTGGTCGCCACCCCGCTCGCGGTCGGCGATGAGGTCGAGGCCGGGGCACCGGTGCTGGTGCTGGAGAGCATGAAGATGGAAACGGTGCTGCGCGCGCCGTTCCACGCCAAGGTCTCCGAACTCCCGGTCTCGGTCGGCAGCCAGATCGAGACGGGCGCCCCGCTGCTGCGCCTGGAACCGCTCGCCGAGAACGAGGACGAGCAGGATTCCGGAGACGCCGCCGAGGCCGAGATCGACCTGCCCGCCGAACCGGCGACGGTGTCCACCGAACAGCGCGTGCAGCGCGGCCTGCAGGACCTGCGCAGCCTGCTGCTCGGTTTCGACCTGGACCCGCACGATGAGCGCCGGGTGCTCGACGATTACCTGGACGCGCGCAAGACGGCCATCGCCGAGGGCAGGCGCCCGCTCGCCGAGGAACTCGGGCTCATCGACGTGTTCGCCGATCTCGCCGAGCTGAGCCGCAACCGGCCGAGCGGGGAGGACGGCGCGGAAAGCCATGTGCACAGCGCGCGGGAGAACTTCCACACCTATCTGCAGAGCCTGGATGTGGAACGGGCCGGACTGCCGGAGGCGTTCCAGGCGAAGCTGGCCAAGGCACTGAGCCGGTACGGGGTCACTGAGCTCGAGCACACCCCCGAGCTCGAGGCCGCGGTGTTCCGGATCTTCCTCACCCAGCAGCGCTCCACGGCGGACGCGGGCGCGGTCGCCGCCCTGCTGCGCGCCTGGCTGCAGGAGCCGCCGCCGGACGAGTCGCTGCGCGAACCGGCTGGCCTGGCGCTCGAACGACTGGTCTCGGCCACCCAGGCCCGGTTCCCCGCGGTCTCCGATCTCGCGCGCGGCCTGGTGTTCGCCTGGTTCGGCCAGCCGCTGCTGCGCCGCATCCGGGCCCGGGTCTACGCCGATGTCCGCAGGCACCTGCGCCACCTGGACGCGAACCCGGAGGCACCCGATCGCGCCGAGCGCATCGCCGAGATGGTGCGCAGCACCGAACCGCTCGTGCGGCTGCTCGGCCAGCGCCTGGTGCGCAGGGACGCCGCCCACTTGGACAACACGGTCATGCTGGAGGTGCTGACCCGGCGCTACTACGGCAACAAGGGGCTCACGAACCTCCAGGTCAGCCAGAACGCCGGGGCAACCTTCGTGGCCGCCGAGTACCCGGGCGCGCGGGTGGTTTCCTCCGCGGTGAGCTTCGACGGGCTCGGGGACGCGCTGCGCGGGCTCGCGGAGCTGGCCGGGACCGGTGCGGCCATCGACGCGGACATCTACCTGTCCTGGGAGAACCAGCCGCAGGATTCGGATGCCGCGGTCGCCGCACTGCACGAGGTCATCGGCGCGCATCCGCTTCCGGACCGGGTCCGCAGGCTCACCACCACGGTCGCGGGCAGCGGCGGAGCGGTGATGCACCACCACTTCACCTTCCGCCCGTCCACCACCGGGATGAGCGAGGAGCGGCTGATCCGAGGGCTGCACCCGTACATCGCGCAGCGGATGCAGCTGGAGCGGCTGAGCAAGTTCGATCTCACCCGGCTGCCCTCCTCGGACGAGGAGGTGTACCTGTTCCAGTGCGTGGCGCGAGAGAACCCGGCCGATGACCGGCTGGTCGCCTTCGCCCAGGTGCGGGATCTGACCGAACTGCGCGAGCAGGACGGCAGGCTGATCGCACTGCCCACCGCCGAGGACACCATCGACGCCTGCCTGGACTCGATCCGCCGCGCGCAGTCCCGGCGGGGCGACCCGAAGAAACGCTTCAACACCAACCGGATCGTGGTCTACGTGTGGCCGCCGAGCGATATCACCCGGGCGGAACTGGAGCGGATCACCGAACGCGTGCTGCCCACGACCGCGGGCGCCGGGCTCGAGGAGATCCTGTTCATCGCGCGGCAGCGGGACGCCGGAACCGGGGAGCTGACCAAGATCGCGGTGCGCGTGCGGTTCGACGCGACCGGCCGCGCCGAACTCGATGTCGGTGCGCCCTCGAACGATCCGGTCGAACCGCTGGACGACTACCGGCAGAAGGTGCTGCGCGCCAGCAGCCGCAACACCGTCTACCCCTACGAGCTCACCGGGCTGCTCGGCGAGTTCACCGAGCACGACCTGGACGAGAACGGCGCGCTGGTCCCGGTCGACCGGCCGCGCGGGCGGAACTCGGCCGCGATCGTCGCCGGGATCGTGTCCACGGCGACCGAACGCCATCCCGAAGGGGTGCGGCGGGTGATCCTGCTCGGCGATCCCACCAAGTCACTCGGCGCGCTCTCCGAACCCGAGTGCTCCCGGGTCATCGCCGCGCTCGATCTCGCCGAGCGGTTGCAGCTGCCGCTGGAGTGGTACGCGCTCTCCGCGGGGGCCCGGATCTCCATGTCCTCGGGCACCGAGAACATGGACTGGGTCGCCGCCGCGCTCAAGCGGATCGTGGAGTTCACCCAGTCCGGCGGCGAGATCAACATCGTGGTCGCCGGCATCAACGTGGGCGCCCAGCCGTACTGGAACGCCGAGGCCACGATGCTCATGCACACCAAGGGAATCCTGGTGATGACCCCGGATTCGGCGATGGTGCTCACCGGTAAGGAATCGCTGGACTTCTCCGGTGGGGTCTCGGCCGAGGACAACTTCGGCATCGGCGGCTACGACCGGGTGATGGGCCCGAACGGGCAGGCGCAGTACTGGGCGCCGAACCTCGCCGCCGCGCGGGACGTGCTGCTGAGCCACTACGACCACACGTATGTCTGTCCCGGGGAGGACGGGCCGCGCCGCGCGGGCAGCACGGATCCGGTGGACCGGGATGTGTCCGATTACCCGCACGCGGTCGTGGGCAGCGAGTTCACCTCGGTGGGCCAGATCTTCTCCGCCGAGCACAATCCGGACCGCAAGAAGCCGTTCGACATCCGCACCGTGATGCGCGCGCTTTCCGACCAGGACCACCCGGTGCTGGAACGCTGGGCGGGCATGGCGGACGCGGACACCGCGGCCGTGCAGGATGTGCACCTCGGCGGGCGGCCGGTGTGCCTGCTCGGGATCGAATCCCGCGCGGTGCCCCGGCGCGGGTTCCCGCCGACCGACGGTCCGGACACCTACACCGCGGGCACCCTGTTCCCGCGGTCCTCCAAGAAGGCGGCGCGCGCGATCAACGGGGCCTCGGGCAACCGGCCGCTCGTGGTGCTGGCGAACCTGTCCGGTTTCGACGGTTCCCCCGAGTCGATGCGCAAACTGCAGCTGGAGTACGGCGCCGAGATCGGCCGCGCGATCGTGAACTTCTCCGGGCCGATCGTGTTCTGCGTGATCTCCCGTTATCACGGCGGCGCCTTCGTGGTGTTCTCCAAAGCGCTGAACCCGAACATGACGGTGCTCGCGCTGGAGGGCTCGTTCGCCTCGGTGCTCGGCGGTGCCCCCGCGGCGGCCGTGGTGTTCTCCGGCGAGGTCAACAAGCGCATCGCGAACGACCCGCGGGTCACCGAACTGCAGGCGCGGATCGGTGCGGCGGGCGGCGCCGAACGGGCCACGCTCAACTCGCAGCTGGCCGAGGTGCAGGCGAACGTGCGGGCGGAGAAACTCGGTGAGGTCGCCGCGGAATTCGACCGGGTGCACAGCATCCAGCGCGCGGTCGATGTCGGTTCGGTCGACGCGATCGTCAGCGTGGCGCAGCTGCGGCCGCGCATCATCGAGGCGATCGAGCAGGGACTGCGGCGCTAGAGAGTTCAGGACTGGAGCAGGCCGGAGACGAGCAGCAGCAGTGACTGCTCGGCATCGGCTCGGGCCTGCTCCGGGTCCTCGGCGTTGGCGATGATCAGGCTCACCTCGATGATCGCGCTGAGCAGCAGTTGCGCGAGCGCGGGAATCGGTGCGGGGCGCAGGATTCCCGCTTCGGCCGCGCCGCGCAGCGCCTCGGTGATCAGCCCCAGCCCGTGTTCGGTCTCCAGTTCCCGCCACGCTTTCCAACCGAGCACCGCGGGCGCGTCGGTGAGCGTGATCTGGATGACCTCCGGGCGCTGACAGCTGTCCAGATAGCAGCGCAGCGCGGCGACCATGCCCTGCCACAGTTCCGGTTGCCCCTGGATCGCCTCGGCGACGTCCGCGGTGATCTCCTGCTCGATCTGTTCCAGCACAGCGAGGAAAAGTCCCCGCTTGTCGCCGAAATGATGGTGCAACGCCCCTCGGCTCAGCCCGGTGGCCATGACCAGTTGTTCGGCGGACACCTGGGCATAGCCGTGCGCACCGAACAGTTCGCGAGCGGTCGCGATCAGCGCGGTCTTCGTCTCGCGGGAGCGGTCGACTTGGCTACGACGGGGCATGCTGGCCGGCGAACTCCAGAATCAGCTCGGCCAGACGCTGCGGCTGGTCAATGGGACTGAACGTGTACGAATCCGCGATGAATCGCAGGCTCGCGTTCGGCAGGTCACCGGCGAGCCGGTGCGCGAGGCTGCTCGGGAAGAATCGGTCCGCACCCGACCAGGCTAGCAGCACCGGCTTGGTGAACCGGGGAAACTCGCTCGCCGCCGCCAGCGTGTACCGGCGGTGCACGCCCGCGTTGAACCGCCGCAGATCCCGGCGCACCGCCGCATTGTTCCGCGCGGGAGCCAGGAACGACTCGCGCACATCCAGCGGAACACCTCGCTTGCTCAACATGCCGTAGGCCAGCGGATGCAGCGCGGAGAACCGCAACAGCTCGGTCAGCACCCGCATCGATCCGGGAATCCGCGCGAACAGCGTGAGCAGTTTCAGCGATCCCGGGAAGAACTGCTCATAGCAGTCCGCGGAGGTCAGCACCACCCGGCCGATGCGCTCCGGATGGCGGGTGAACAGCAGCTGGGTGAGCGCGCCGCCGGTGTCGTTCCCGACCACGGTGACATCCTCGAGATCCAGTTCGGCGAGGAACCCCGCGATCAGATCGGCGACCGCGGACGGGGCGAGATCCTGGCCGAGTGCCGGGATCTCCTGCGAACCGAGCGGCCAGTCCGGGGCCAGGCAACGGTACCCGGCCGCGCTGAGCTGCGGGACGAGCTCATGCCACAGATCCGCATTCGCGAACACCCCATGCACGAACACCATCGGCGGCCCGCTGCCGGTGTCGTGATAGCGGATCCGGGTACCGCCCACGGTGACCTCGTGTGCCGGGCCGAGTGCCTCGGTGTGCTGCGCCATGGCGACCTCCTGGGTGCGGTTGCCATAAACATACATGCGGTATGTATGTTGAGCAAGGGCTAGGATTGGGCGGACAACCAAGGTGATCGCCCAGGAGGAACCCGTGTCCGATACGGCGACCGGACGCGGCCGCGCGACCCGCGAACGGCTGCTGGCCGCCGCCGTCGAGCTGGTCGGCGAGCTCGGTTGGAGTGGCGTGACGACACGTCTTGTCGCCGAGCGCGCCGGAGTCAATCCCGGCCTGGTGCACTACCACTTCTCCTCGGTCGCCGAACTGCTCAGCCAGGCCTGCGGTGGTTATGTACGGCGATTGCTCGACGAGACCACGGCCGCGCTCACCGCGCACGACGACATCGAGACCGGGATGCACTGGCTGCTCGACGAGCTGTCCCGGTACAGCGGTCACCATTCCGCCTCGCTCCCACTGGTCGAGGCGTTCCTCGCGGCGGGGCGCGATCCGGGGCTGCGCACCGAGCTGGCGGCCGTCCTCGCCGATTTCCGCGGCCAGGTCGCCGAGTGGCTGTGCGCGCACGGGAAACACCATCAGGCCGAGCCCATCGCGGCACTACTGGGGGCCGCGCTGGACGGACTGGCCCTGCACGGTTCGGTCGACCCCGATTTCGACATCCGGAGCGTCGCCGGGCCACTGTGCCAGCTGATGACCGAGGATTAGCGTCACGGTCCGGACCGGACTCTGTAGATAGTTCACTCCATAACCACGTTCCCGGACAGCACAACCAGGCAAGCGTGGGATCCGCGCAGTCATTCTGCAGCCTGCTTCGCCGACCTCGAACAATGGCGCGCTCTCTCCATCCAGTGCGCTCGCCTACCGCGCAGCCGCTGCGCTCAATGCCGCCATCGCTTGGGCTCGATATTTCTCGGACAAGCCGTAGTCGCTCAGCAAAGCCAATTATGCTAGTATAGATGTTATGAACACTGGGGAAAATGGAGTTGTACTCTCGAATCGGGAGATGCTTGCCGAACTTGGTGAGCGGTTCACGATGCTGTGGCGTACCGAAGCGGAAATCCTGGATCTTGTTGCGCTGCTTGACAAGCATGGTGCGCCGGTGGAATTCGGATATTGGGGGTCGCCCGCGCGGATGGTCGAGGACGTGGCACGGGCGGGTTTGGCTGAAGCGCGGCGGATTGCCGAGCGCGCGCGGTCTCTGTTCGGGGCGTTGGGGATCAGCGGTGAACCGTTGTCCCCGGATCTGCCGAATACCGCGGAAGCCTATGCGCGTGGGGATCTCGGCAGCGAGCATGTGGACCGGATCCGGAAGTTCGCCGCGGAGTTGCCCGCCGATGTGTTGACCGGTGAATCCTGGCCGATCGCCGAGAAGTGTTTGGCCACGGTGGCCAGTGAGACCGGGCCACGTGGATTGAATCGCCCGATCCGGGAGCTGCGCGCCCGCCTCGACCCGGATGGCCAGGAACCAATGACCACGAACCCTCGCGGCCACGCCGAGAAATCCGGCTGCAGCAGCGCAACAGTGATTGGCTCATCGAAGGCCACCTGGACCAGGAAACCGGATTGAAACTACGTAGCATCCTTGATGCGCTGGGCAAAACCCGCAGCCCGGAAGGTCCACTGCCGAGTGAACGGGACGCGGATGCGTTTGCCGAGATCGTCCAACTGGCCGCGAATCCGGAGAGTCTTCCCGAAAACGGGGGCGAACCTTTCACCATCCTGGTCACCATGACCGAAATGAGCCTGCGCGACGGCATCGGACAAGCCACCACCATGAACGGCGCCACCATCCCCGCCGCACAGTTGCGCCGCATCGCCTGTGATGCCGGAATCATCCCCACCGTGCTCGGCGGCGAGGGCGAAGTACTCGACATGGGATGCCGCGACCGCACCGCGCCACCGAAGCTTCGCCGAAGGCTCATCGCTCGCGACCAGGGCTGCGCGCATCCCGACTGCGATAAACCACCAGCTCTCACCCAGGCGCACCATATTCAGCACCACGCCAACGGCGGACTCACCACCGAAGAAAACATGGTGCTGCTCTGTGCCTACCACCACACTTTGATCCACAACGCCGAATGGGAAGTCCACATTCAGCACGGCAAACCCGAATTCACCCCACCTGGCTACCGGCAATTCGGCAGCCGAGCAGACCGCGTTCGGGGCTAGGTCTTGTCTGATGGAATGTCGGAACAAAGGCCACGACGGCGTTGCGCAGGACGACCACTCGGCAAGTGGTGGCGTGCTTGCCGAGGACGACAGAAACATCGGCGGGTCACCAGCTTCCCCGACAACCGGCCGACCGACCGTCCGAACTGGCGAAGCACCACGGGTTCGGGTACATTTGGGCATGTGCCCAAATTGGGCGATCGCCCTAAACATCGAGGCGAGGGCACCGAGGAGAGTCATGCAGGTCATCAAGAAACCAGCTCCGCCGACCGGACTCGCCCGCCTGCTGTTCCGCCTGCCGATCCGGCTCTACCGGTTGCGGCTGGGCTGGCTGCTCGGCTCGCGGATGCTGCTGCTGACACACACCGGCCGGGTGTCCGGGAAACCGCGCCAGGCGGTGATCGAGGTGGTCGGCAGGGATGAGCGCACCGGAAGCTATTTCACCTGCTCGGGATTCGGCCGGAAGTCCGCCTGGTACCGCAATGTGCTGGCCACCCCGCGGGCACGGATCCAGGTCGGCAATCGCGCCATGCCCGCCCTCGCCGAGCCGCTCGAAACCGAGGAGGGCGCGGAAGTGATGGCCGACTACGCGGCACGGCATCCGCGGGCGGCACGGCGGCTGGTGCGCTTCATGGGTTTCGCCGTCGACGGCAGCATCGAGGATTACCGCGAGGTCGGCAGGAATCTGTCCTTCGTCCGATTCACGCCCGAATCCTGAACACCGGAACCATGAGGCGAGCGATGAAGCCGTCATCTGCGGCGCCTCGCTCGCCGGGAGGACCGGAACCACGCTCAACGTACCGCGATGGTAGCCATCATCGACATGTCCTCGTGCTCGAGATTGTGGCAGTGCATGACATAGCGACCCGGATAGTCGGTGAACCGGGCGATCACCGCGGCCTGTTCGGCGGGGCGCAGATCCACGGTGTCCTTCCAGCCTGCGTCGTACGGCTCTGGCGCGCGCCCGTTGCGGGACAGTACCTGGAATTGCACGAGATGAACGTGCACGGAGTGGTGGAAATCGGTGGTGAACCGCCAGATCTCGGTGGCGTCGAGTCCCACGGTCGCCACCGGCCGCACCGGATCGAAGGGCAGGCCGTTGATGGTCCACCCGGCGGAACCGCTGTCCTGAAAGAGAAAATCTCTCGTCGCCGTCGCCTCGTGCGCGGGAATCGGACCGAACCCGGCGAGCCGTTCCGGGATCGCGGTGTCATCGGATTCCCGGTGGGTGACCCGGAATCGCAGCACGACGGCGGTGCTGCCGTCACCCAGTTCGTTGCGCACGGTGATTTCCTGGCCGACCCGGTACCGCCCGAAGTCGATCACCACGTCGAACCGTTCGGCGGGCGCGATGTCCAGCCGCTCGTGGTGCACCGGCCGCTCGAGCAGCCCACCGTCCGAACCGATCTGGGTCAGCGCACCGGGCGGATCCAGGGTGAGCCGATACCGGCGCGCGTTGGAGGCGTTGAGGATCCGGAACCGGTACCGGCTCGCGGAAACCTCGGCGACCGGCCACGGCGCACCGTTGACCAGGATCACGTCGCCCAGTACCCCGGCCATGTATTCGCCGGGCACTCCGGGGGTTCGCAACAGGCTGGGATCCAGTGCGGGATAACGGAAGGAACCGTCGGCGGCGAACGAGCGGTCGGTGATCATCAGGGGAATGTCCTTGTCCCCCTTGGGTAACGGCAGCGCGTCCTCCTCCCGGTCCCGGATCAGGTGGAAACCGGCGAGACCGCGCCACACATCCGGAGCGGTGAATCCCATCCGGTGGTCGTGGTACCACAGCGTGGCCGCGCGCTGGTGCATCGGGAAGACGTAGTCCCGGCTGCCGATCGTGGTCCGCGCCTGCGGATCCGGGCCCATGCCGGGCATATCGGCCATCCTCGGCATCCGCTGCGCGATATCGGGCGGGCTCCCCTGCGGGAACACCAGATCGGTGGGGAACCCGTCGGATTCCGGTGGCGTGTGCCCGCCGTGCAGATGGGTCACGGTGGGCACCGGAAGGGCGTTGGTCTGCCGGACGACGGTGGTTCTGTCCCGTGTGGACACGATCGTCGGTCCGGGGAAAATCCCGTTGTAGCCCCAGATCTCGGTGCGCAGCCCGGGCAGTATCTCCCGGTGCGCGGCGCGCTGGGTGATCTCGTAGTAGTCCGCGCCGGGATAGCGCGGATGCGTTCCCGGGCGCAGTACCGGCGGCACCGGGAGCCGCACACCGAACGGCGCGGGCAACCGCACCCGGCTCGGCAGCAGCCGCCCGATCTCCACTTCCCCGGCCATCGAGGGAATCGTGATCCCGGCGGCGCCGATCGCCACCGCACCACCGAGCAGTCCGAACATTTTCCTGCGGGACACCGTGTTCATGCCTGCTCCGGTTCCGCGCGCCAGGACGGGCATTCCGCGGGCCGCTTGGTGTACACCAGCCAGGTCAGCCGGCAGGTCAGGACGAGGATCGCCACCCCGAGCGGGATGTGCACCCCTGCGGCACGGGTGTAGCCGAGGACCGTCTGCCCGAGTACGAGCACGGTCAGCGCCACGGCGGCGAACGCCAGCCATCCGGGGCTGCCCGCAATCCGCCAGGCCAGCACGGTGATCGGGATCAGTAGCACCGATCCGAGGAGCACCACCCGCGCCACGACCTCGTGCATGCCGAGCATCGGGTAGTCCCCGGCAAGAAACCGGCCGGCGAGCACCGGTTCGAGGATCACCGCGAGTGCCAGCACGGTGAGCACGATCCGGGCCAGTGTCCACGGCCAGAAACGGCTGCGCTGCGCCATTCCATCTCCATAAGTTGATCTTGGTGAGTCATCGCCGAGTGTTCCCCGGCGCACCCGGTTCGCGCATCGTCCGGCCGCGGACACTTCGGCGTACCGCGCTCGCGGTAGCCGGGCGGGAAGCGGATACCGCGGCCGGACGATGACCGGTGCCGTGCGGGGACATACCGTTGTGCCGTGACCGCGACTCCGATGCCGTTCCCCAGATCGCGCACCGAGGTGGCGCTGATGCTGGTGGTGGTGACCGCCATCGAACTGCAGATCATCGCCGCGCCCAATACCGGAACACCGGATGCGCTCGCCTGCGGCATCGGGGCGCTCCCCGGCCTGCTGCTGCCGCTGCGCCACCGGGCACCGCTCGGTGTGCTGTTCGGCTCGCTCGGGCTGATGATCGTCTTCTACGCGACCGCGAGCACCGATCTCTCCCCCGTGGTGCCGCTCGCCGTTCCGCTGTACTCCGCGGCACGCGCCGGGCACCTGCGGGCCGCGGGCGCCTGCGCGGGCCTGGCCGTGCTCGGCACGGCGCTGTATCCGGTCGTCAAGGCGGGCACCCCGGTGGCGCATGCGCTCGGTACCGCACTGCCCCAGGCCGGATTGCTCGCCGCGCTCGTGCTGCTCGGTGAGACCGTGCGCAACCGGCACACCAGCGCCCGGCTCATCGCCAGGGAACGGGAGCGGGAGGCCGCCGCGCGGATGGCCGGGGAACGGGAACGCATCGCGCGGGAACTGCACGATGTGCTCGCGCACACCCTGGCCGGGGCCGCCGTACAGGCTTCGGTCGCCGCGGACACGCTCGAGGACGATCCACACACCTGCCGTACCGCGCTGACCGCCGTCCGCACCGCCTACCGGGACGCGCGGGCGGAACTGGCCGCCACCATCGGACTGTTGCGCACCGGCGAGGACCGGGACCCCGCGCCCGCGCCCAGGCTCGGCGAACTGACGGAACTGCTGGACACCGCGCGCGGCACCGGACTGCTGGTGCGCACCGAGGTGACCGGGATCCCGCGCCCGCTGCCCGCCGCCGTCGAGGTCACCGGGTACCGGATCGTGCAGGAATCGCTGACCAACGTGATCCGGCACGCCGAGGCGGGTTCGGTGCGCATCGCACTCGGCTACCGGCGCACGGCGCTCACCGTCTCGGTCACCGACGACGGTCGCGGCACCGCGGAATCCGCCCCGGAGCAGGGATACGGCCAGCTCGGCATGCGCGAACGGGTCACGGCCATCGGCGGGGAACTGCGCACCGGGGCGCTGCCCGGAGGCGGGTACCGGGTGCACGCGGAACTCCCCTGCGCCCCCGATGAACCGCGCGGAACGGACCGCGCCGCATGACCGTCCGGGTACTGATCGCCGACGACCAGGCCATCGTGCGCACCGGGCTGCGGGTGCTCGTGGACCGCGATCCGGAGCTGACCGTGGCAGGCGAGGCCGCAACCGGGGAGGAGGCCGTGCGGACCGCGCGCACCGAGTGCCCCGATGTGCTGCTGATGGACATCCGGATGCCCGGCAAGGACGGCATCACGGCCACCAGGGAACTGCTCGCCGCCCCGGAAACGGCCGCGGTCCGGATCATCGTGCTGACCACCTTCGACACCGAGGAGAACATCTTCGCCGCACTCGATGCCGGGGCGAGCGGTTTCCTGCTCAAGGACACCGATCCGGCCGAACTGCGGAACGCGATCCACGTGGTCGCCGCGGGCGAGGCCCTGCTCGCCCCCACGGTCACCCGCACCCTCATCGACGCCTACACCAGCCGCCGCACGCCCCGGCTCACCGGGCACACCGGACACGGGCTCACCGAACGGGAGGGCGATGTGGTGCGCCTGGTGGCCGCGGGACTGAGCAATGCCGAGATCGCCGGTGCACTGTCGATCAGCCCGACGACCGCGAAGACCCACGTCAATCGGTCCATGGCGAAACTGGGCGCGCACGACCGCGCCCAGCTGGTGATCTCGGCCTACCGGACGGGGCTCGCCGATCCGCCGTGAGCATCCGCGCGCGCCGAATGGGGTAGGCCGAATGCCGCAGTGGGCGCGGCCGTTCGCGGCGCCGCACACGCCCGTTCGCCGCAGCGCAGGGCCGGTTGCACGTCTGTTCCGGTGATCGACGGCGGAATGTCCCGAACGGCTCGCGGGCTACTTTCGGTGAACAGGTACCCACCCAGCGCCGGGTGTTCCGCGCGGACTTCCTCCCGCAGAGTCTGCTCGGAAACCTGGTGACGCCCGGTCACCGGGGCGGAGTGTGGAGGACGAGTATGCGAGCTGGTGTGCGAGTGGGTACCGCCGTGGCCATCGCCTCGATCGCGATCGCCGGATCGATCGGCACCGCGGGCGCGGCCACCGGAGGCGACGCTCCCGGGCTGAAAGCCGCGGTGGACAAACTGAAACAGGACGTCACCCGCTTGGAAAAAGGCTTGCAGGCCAAGGGGATTCGCACCGAGACCGGGAACAGCCTGCTGGACACCGGGTCCGGAAGCCGCGCGGGCTGCACTCCCGGCGCGCTGCTCGGCTGGGCGGACCAGCTCAAGAAGGCCATGTCCGAGACCGAGCAACAGGGTTCGGACCTGCTCGGCAGCCTCGCTTTCGACTACGCGGGAAGCGTGGCCGAACAAGGGCCGGACCAGAAGTTCGGCACCGACGGGCAGTACACCGGGCAGAGCACCAAGACCATGGACAAACTCCGCTCGTTCTGGGACATCCAGAGCAAGGACATCCAGCTGGTTCCCGCGCACGGCACCGATCTGGCCGATTCCGCCAAGGTGACGAAACTGTTCTCGCTCGTGGACGGCGCGGAACAGGCCAAGACCGATGCCGCGGACGTGCGGTCGGTGCTCACCAAGATCCCGGAACTGAAGAACGGCCGTAATCCGGTGCTCACCTTCAACGCCTATTCCGCACCCGGCCCGGACAAGCGCATCGAACTCGGCGACGGAATCCTGGACGCCGCGGCCAAATTCGGTTTCGGCTCGATCGGTGTTCCCGTCGTACTCGCGCACGAATACGGTCACCAGAATCAGTTCGCGAACAATTACGCTGCGAGCGGTCCCGCACTGGAAATGGGCGCGGACGCGTTCTCCGGGTATTTCGTGACACACCCGAACGGCATGGGATTCGACAGCGCGACCCAGGGCAAGGCGAACGAACTCAGCTCCTCCATCGGCGACTGCCAGGACGATCACGGCAGCCCGCAGCAGCGTTCGGCGGCGACCCAGTGGGGCGAGAAGCAGTACGCGGACCAGCAGGATCCGAAGGCGATCCGCCCGAGTGCGGAGTTCATCACCGCGTGGCAGAAGGAATTCCCGGTGCTGCATCCGGACGGCGCGCGCAAGTCCTGACCCGCCCGGACCAGCGCAATACCCGAGCCCCGGCGAGCGGCATGACATCCTGGAGCCTGGACACGATTCGGCTACGGGAGGAGTCCGCGGATGAGCACGGTGATCCGGGCGGTGACGGCGCGATGGACGTTGTGGGTTCCCCTGCTCGCGATCGTCGCGCTCATCGCCACCTGGGGCCGCACGCTGCATCCCGCCGTCGCCGGGCTCGTGGCGCTGTTCCTCGCCGGGGCCATCCTCGCCGCGGTGCACCACGCCGAGGTGGTCGCGCACCGGGTCGGTGAACCGTTCGGCTCACTCGTGCTCGCGGTCGCGGTGACCGTGATCGAGGTGGCCCTGATCGTCACGCTGATGGCCGACGGTGGCGCGAAATCGGCGACCCTCGCCAGGGACACCGTGTTCGCCGCGGTGATGATCACCTGCAACGGGATCATCGGGCTCGCCCTGCTCACCGGGACACTGCGGCACCGCACCGTGTCCTTCCACGCCGAGGGCACCGGCGGGGCGCTGGCCACGGTCGCCACCCTGGCCACGCTCAGCCTGGTGCTGCCGACCTTCACCACGAGCACCCCCGGTCCCGCGTTCTCCCCGGCACAACTCACCTTCGCCGCGGTCGCCTCGCTGATCCTCTATGGACTGTTCGTCACCATGCAGACGGTGCGGCACCGCGACTACTTCCTGCCGGTCTCCCCGGACGGAACCCCGCTCGAGGAGCAGGAACACGCGAACCCGCCGAGTTCCAAGGCGGCACTGATCAGCCTCGGCCTGCTGCTGGTCTCGCTGATCGCCGTGGTCGGGGACGCCAAGGCGGTTTCGCCGACCATCGAGGCCGGTGTCTCCGCTGCCGGGCTCCCCCAGGCGGTGGTCGGGGTGATCATCGCACTGCTCGTGCTGCTTCCGGAAACCCTGGCCGCCGTGCGCGCGGCGCGCCGGGACCGGATGCAGACCAGCCTGAATCTCGCCCTCGGTTCGGCCATGGCCAGTATCGGGCTCACCATTCCCGCCATCGCGGTCGCCTCGATCTGGCTGCGCGGACCGCTGGTGCTCGGCCTGGACGCCACGCACACCGTGCTGCTCGCACTGACCGTCGTCGTCGGCTCGCTGACCGTGGTTCCGGGAAGGGCGACGCTGCTGCAGAGCGGGGTGCATCTGGCGCTGTTCGCCGGATTCGTGTTCCTCGCGATCAGCCCCTGAGCCCCGGACTCCCGACCCTGCCGAGGGAACCGCGATCGGTTTTCCCCTCCGCCTGCCCGGTTTTCCCCGCCTCGAGCATGCGCAGCGAAAGCGAGGCAAGGCAGCCGCGCGCGAAGGCGCGGACCGCGCGCCCGCGCAGGCGTTCGTCACCCCGGTCCGCGGCGATGGGCCCGAGCATCCGCTCCCGCGGAATCCTGGCCTGGCTCAGCACCACGGCCCCCATCGGCACCCCGGCCACGTCCTCGGGCACGGCCTGTTCCACCCCGGGCGTCTCCCCGTCGACGAGAAACCGCAGCGAGCGATAGCAGCCGGGTTCCCTGCCCTGGCTCTCGGTCAGCCGGGCGCCGAGCACGAGCAGATCGGCCCCGCAGCGTGTGGTGACCGCGCGGGTGACGCCGTTGAGCACGAAGACATCGCCATCGCGGCGCACGGTCACCTCGCGCGCCCGGCCGGCCACCCGGGACTCCAGCGGAGCCCAGGCGCCGGTCTCCACCCCGGCCAGCAGTTTCGGAACATGGCCGCACTGCTGGCTGAAGGTGCCGTCGGCCAGCAGTGCGCCCGCCGCGAGCGCCATCCCCTCCTGGAACGGGTACAGCTCGCCGAGCACTTCCCCGGCCATCATGATGCTCGTCAACACCACCGAGAGCTCGTGCTCGGACAATCCGGCGCGCCCGCCGGCCAGCCCGAGCCGTTCCGCGCCTTTCCGCCAGCCACCGTTTTTCGTCCCGTGCACGACCAGCTCGTGGAAACCCTCCCGTAACAATTTCCCTGCTGCCTGATCCCGGAGCAGCCGTTCGATCCGGACCAGATGCGCTCGGTCGATCCGCAACCCGCCGACCGCACCGGAACCGCGCTCCGGTGCGCTCAGCTCGCGCTCGATGAAACCCTGTGTTTCCACCCTGATCATTGATTCGAACGACTCGGTATCAAACAAATTCACACTCCACCAAATGAAAATATTTCGTGCGGGTCCGATACTCCCGAAGTGACACTACTGAGCGTCAGCAGCACCGACAAAGGTCCCCTTCGGACAATTACTTGGTAGAATCAGACAATGTCCGCCCGGGACGAAGGTTCGGCCTGGTGGAACTATCCGCGTTCCACGGCCACGACCCGTCACATCCTCGACACGGCGGCCGCACACGGACTCGCGGAGCCGGACTGTCTCTCCGGGACCGGACTGACCCCGGACTTCCTGCGCAGCCAGGACGCCCTGATCGAGGGGTACCAGGAGCTGATCATCGTACGGAACCTAATCCGGCGCCTCGGTGCGGGCGGGGAGCTCGGCATCGAGACCGGTCAGCGGTTCACGTTCAGCAGCTCCGGGCCGCTCGGGTTCGCCCTGCTTTCCTGCCCCACGATCCGCGAGGCGATCGAGATCGGCGAACGATTCACCCGGCTCAGCGGCAGTTTCCATCGCTTCACCACACGCCGCACGGATGCGGACATCGTCCTGGTCTTCGACGGATCGGACATTCCGGCCGATGTCCGGATGTTCTTCTGTGGCCGCGATTTCGCGGGATTCATCCACATCCTGTCCGTGCTCTCCGGTGGCGGCCTGCCGAAATTCGACGCACGGGTGCGGACCCGGCTGCCCAGGCTCCCGGAAACCGCGGGCAAGGTGCTGACCACCACCCGGGATGTGCTGCTGGACAGCGCGAGCGATGAGGTCGCGCTGCCACTCGGCTACCTCGAACTCCCGATCCCGACCGCGGACCGGGACATGCTGCGCTACTGCGTCGAGCAGTGCGAGCGGATGCTCGAATCCCGCACCGCGGTCACCGGGCTCACCTGGCGGATCCGCTCGATCCTGCACCGGGATCTCAGCGCGCCGCCGGACATGCGGGCCGTCGCCGGGGAACTCGCGATGACCGACCGGACCCTGCACCGTCATCTCAGCGCCGAAGCGACCAGTTTCCGCGCGATCGTCCGCGAAGTACGCAAGGAGGCGGCGACCGAACTACTCGAAGCGGGCCATTCGATCAGTGAGGTGGCCCGCAGGCTCGGCTATTCCGATGTCACCAGCTTCTCGCACGCGTACCGCCGCTGGTTCGGCCGCGCGCCCCGCAACGACCGGAGCATCGAGGTTCCCCCGCGCTCCTGACCGCGCACTACCCAGACCATTCCCCGGAGCCCGGCCCGCCCACTCGTTCGGTGGCTGACAGCGCGCCAGCACCCCGATATTTTGCCCACAACTGCGGCTGAGGTGAGTGATTCAAGCATGATTGAGCAACGCATGGTCGCCTCCGGTCGGCTGGGGCTCTCCGCGAACACGGTCGCCCCCGGCGACTGGTTGCGCGCCGAGTACCGCACCTCGGCGGGTCAGGCGGCCGCACACAACTGGGTCGGGGTGTGGCCCGCGGACGGGAACGCGGAACCGGAACACGGCGGCTACCGCACCTGGACCTATGCCCCGGATGCGAGCGGCTCGGCCGAACTGGACACCTCCGGACTGAGCCCCGGCGACTACCGGGTGTTCTACCTGCACGACGACGGCTACGAGCAGCTGGCCGATCCGGTCCGGTGCACGGTGCGCGCGGGTACCCGGCTACCGGGCCGCCCGCTGCTGGGCACCGTCGATCTCGGCGGAACACTGCGCAGGCCGCACGGGATCGCGGTCGGTCCGGACGGGGACATCTACCTCGCGGACACCGGGAACGATCTGATCCGGGTGCTCGCCCCGGATCTGCGCCCCAAACGCGATCTCGGGCACGGGCGATTGCGCGAACCGGAGGCGGTCGCGGTCGGCACGGACGGCACCGTGTACGTGGCCGACACCGGAAACGGTTGTGTGCGCAGCTTCGCCCGCAACGGCTCGACCGCCGTACTCGGGACGGGTTCCCTGGACACGCCCCGCGGCCTCGCGGTGACCGCGGAGGGGCAACTGCTCGTCTGCGACAGCGGGATCAACCGGGTACTGCGGTTCGCGCCGGGCAAGTCCGGACCGCTCGGCGAGATCGGCTCGGGAAACCGTGCGCCGCAAGGGATCGCGGTCACTCCGGGCGGGGACATCCTGGTCACGCAGAACGGCTGGCGGGTGGCGGGCAACGACGCGGTCGTCCGCTACGACAAGGCGGGCACCGAACTCGGCTCCTACGGGGCGGGCCAGAACAGCCTGTTCGGCGGCATGTCCAATCCGGCCTTCGCCGTGGCCGGGAAACAGGACACCGTCTCGGTCACCGTCCCGGACTACGGCTGGGTGACCGAGTTCGGCCCGCGCGGCGCCCCGCTGCGCGAGTACGGGGCACGGGAGCTGCGTGTCCCGCTCGGCATCGCACTGGACCGTTCCGGGCGGGTGCTCGTGGCCGACGCGGGCCAGCACCTGATCGCGATCTTCGGAGGGAACTGATGGCCGTACCCTGGACAAGGCGCAGGCTCCTCGGCGCGGCGACGACCGCGGCGCTCGCCTCGCCCTTTCTGCCGGACGGGGTGCGCCGCGCGGTCGCCGAGACCCCCGCGAATCTGCGGGCCTCGCTCGAGGACATCGAGCACGTCGTGATCCTGATGCAGGAGAACCGCAGTTTCGACCACTATTTCGGCACCCTCCGCGGGGTGCGCGGGTTCTCCGATCCGAACCCGATGCGATTGCCCAACGGCGATTCCGTGTTCGCCCAGCCGTATTCCGGGCACAAGGACGGCCATCTGCTTCCCTTCCACGTGGACACGCTGCGCACCTCGGGGCAGAAGAGTGTGGGCTGCCCGCACGACTGGCTCGATCAGCACAGCGCGTGGAACGAGGGCAAGATGGACAACTGGACCACGGCCAAGGGCCCGTTCACCATGTCCTACCTCACCGCGCAGGACATTCCCTTCCACCACGCGCTCGCCGAGGCGTTCACGGTCTGCGACAACTACTTCTGCTCGGTCATCGGGCCGACGAACCCGAACCGGCTGTACATGTGGTCGGGCTTCGTCGATCCGGAAGGGCGCTACGGGGAACCGGCGACCACCAACTACATGTCCTCCACCGATCCCCGGCTGCGCTGGAAGACCTACCCCGAACGGCTCACCGAGGCGGGTGTCAGCTGGCGCATCTATCAGGAAGAGGACAACTACGACGACAATTCGCTCGCCTGGTTCCGCCAGTACGCCGAGGCGGGGAAGAGTTCCCCGCTGTTCCGCAACGCCATGGTGCACAAGTCCGCGGGCTGGTTCGAGTACGACGCGGAACACGATCTGCTGCCCCAGGTTTCCTGGCTGGTCGCGCCGTCCGCACAGACCGAGCACCCGGACTGGATGCCCGCCGCGGGCGCGCAGTACGTCGCGAGCAAGATCGAGGCGATCGCCCGCAATCCCGAGGTGTGGCGCAAGACCGTCTTCATCCTGACCTACGACGAGAACGACGGGTACTTCGACCACGTCGCCCCGCCGGTCGCCCCGAAGGGCACCCCGGGCGAATACGTGGACGGAGTGCCGATCGGGCTCGGTTTCCGGGTTCCGACGGTCATCGTCTCGCCGTGGACGGTCGGCGGATACGTGTGCTCCGAACGGTTCGACCACACCTCGCTGCTGCGGTTCCTCGAGCGCCGGTTCGGGGTGCCCGAACCGCACATCAGCGACTGGCGGCGCGCCACCACCGGCGATCTCACCTCGGTGTTCCGCCTCGGCGCGCCGCCATCCCCGTTCCCTCGGCACAACCCGGAACTGCAGTACCGGGCCACCACCGAACGGCTGCTGCTGGCCCAGCAACAGGTCATGGACAACCCGGCACCGACGGTCCCCGAGGGAACGCAGACGATGCCACGCCAGGTTTCCTGACCTTCCCTGTCTCCCTGGTCAGGCCGGACTCAGTCCGTGTTCGCGGGCGTAGGCATCCCGGCAGGACTGCGCGCAGAAACCGAGCGTGACGCCGTCGTGGTCGAGCAGGATCGTCCCCTTGCCGTGGTGCACGAGCATGCCGCAGACCGGATCCAGCAGCTTACCGTCCGGAACCGGGCCGAGTTCACCGGATTCGGCAAGGGCCCGGAATTCCTCGGTCATATAGGCCAGAACCGCATCGGCATCGGCCGCCTTGCCGTTCAGCCCGATACTGCCCTCGGCGACCCCGAACACGTTGATCCACAGGTCACCGCCCTCCCTCGTCCAGCCCCTCACCCGGTCCACGCCGGTGATCGCGGAGCGCACGGCGCCCATCGTGTGCCGCGCCGTTTCCGCGCGCCACGCCTCGGGAACCGTGATGCTCGCGAGCACCGGGGGCGCCGCACCGGGGTGCACCGGCCCGTCCCCGGTGTGCCAGCCGTGCAGTTCCCGGAACGCGATATGGGTCATCCGGCGCGCGCGGCGCATGGTCGCTTCCGGGGCCTGCTCCGCCGCCGTGATCAGTTCGGTGATCGACGCGGCGATGGTGTCCCGCTCGGTCTCGGTCAGTGCGCCTGCCGGATACGCGATCTCGATCAGAAACATGCCCGTGATCCTCGAGGTCCACGCCCGATCCGTCGATTACCTCGGTGGTAATCGCCTACTGTGGCCGCATGAGTTCTCCGGTGGGCACCCTGTTGCGCCAGTGGCGGCAGCGGCGGCGACGGTCCCAGCTCGATCTCGCGCTCGCCGCCGAACTGTCCGCGCGGCACCTGAGTTTCGTGGAGACCGGGCGGGCGAACCCGAGCCCCGCCGTGCTCGGCAGGCTCTGCGCCGAGCTCGATGTCCCGCTGCGCGAACGCAATGCGCTCTATCTCGCGGCCGGGTTCGCCCCGGTGCACACCGAACGCCCGCTCGACGACCTCGGTGCGGTGCGGGCCGCGGTGGAGGCGATCCTCACCGGGCACGAACCGAACCCGGCGGTCGCGGTGAACGCGCACTGGGATCTGCTCGCCGGAAACCGCGCGATGGCCCGGTTCCTCACCGGAATCCCCCGGCAACTGCGCGAACCACGGGTGAACATGCTGCGCGCGACCCTGCATCCGGACGGGCTCGCCTCCCAGCTGCGGAATCATGCGCACTGGCGCGAGCACACCCTGCGCCGGGTGCGCCGCCAGCTGGACCGGAGCGCCGATCCGGAACTGGCCGGGCTGCTGCACGAGCTGGCGAGCTACCCGGCACCCGAACCGGACGAAGAGCCCGTGCCGGACACCGGACTGGTCACCCCCATGCTGCTGGGCACCGAGGCCGGTGAGCTCTCCCTGCTCTACGCGGTCACCGTCTTCGGTTCCCCGCGGGATGTCGCCACCGACGAGATCGCGATCGAGACCTTCTTCCCGGCTGACGAGGCAACCAGGGACATCCTCGCCGCGCTCGCGGCCACCGAGCAGTGAACCGTGGTCCTTCCCGGTGAACGCGTCCGCCGGGCCGGAATCGCCGGGGTGACCGGTGCTACAGTGAGCACCCTCCTGCACCGGCGACGACAGAGGAGCTCGCGGTGGCCGATCAGCGCGACTGGGTTCCCTGGCACATCAACATCGACGAGCCGAGCGCGGCCCGGCTCTACGACTATCTGATCGGGGGCGGGCACAATTTCGAGGCCGATCGCGCCCTGGCACAGAAGTTCCTGAAGGCGCAGCCGAACGCGCGCACGATCGGCGCGATGAACCGGGCCTTCCTGCGCCGCGCGGTGAAGTTCCTTTTCGACCAGGGCATCCGGCAGTTCCTGGACATCGGCTCCGGTATCCCGACCGTGGGCAATGTGCACGAGGTGGCCCAGGAGCTCGATCCGGAGTGTCGCGTGGTCTACGTGGACTACGAGAGCGTGGCCGTCGCGCACAGCCGGATGATCCTCGAGGACAACGACCGGGCCGGGGTCGTGCAGGCGGACATGAACGACCCGGAGACCATCCTCTCCGCCCCGGAGACCCGTGAGCTGCTCGACTTCAGCCAGCCGGTCGGGCTGCTCATGGTCGGGGTGTTCCACTTCGTCTTCCCGGACAAGGATCCGGTGAACCTGATCCGCCGGTACCGCGAGGCACTGGCCCCGGGAAGCTGGCTGGTCATCTCGCACTTCACCAGCGACCTGGAGCCCGAGGAGATGGCGGCCATCGTCGAGGTGATGAAGGGCAGCCGGGACCCGATCCATCCGCGCAGCAAGGCCGAGATCGAGGAACTGTTCACCGGATTCGACCTGGTCGATCCCGGAATCGTGGCCACTTCCCTGTGGCGCCCGGACGGGCCGCTCGCCCCCGGCGAGGACCCGAAGCGCGCCGGGATCCTCGCGGGCGCGGGCCGCAAGCGCGAGGATTAGGGCGCGTCTGGCAATCCCGTAGCCTGCTGCGCGGGGCCATATCGGCGCCTCGCGGCGAAGGCGCGCAATCACCGCAGAAACCCACAGCGGCTCAATCCTCCGCCTTGCCGATCTCGGGCGCGGGTGTCCCGCAGGGCCCCGTCACGCTGACTCCCGCTCGCGACGGCAGTGGATTATCAGACATACCCTAGGCACAGCCGGGCACCCCGAGCCGCGCCTGGTTTCCGGCGAAGTACCGCGCGGCAACGGGATCCGGCTCCGGCACCGGTATCGGCACCCCGCCGGAACGCAGCGAGGTGGTGGCCGCGATCCCGGTCGCGACCGCTTCCCGGGCCGCGATCGGTGAGGTCTCGGTGGGCCCGCCCTCGGCGACGAACCGGAGGAATTCCGCCACCAGCGCGGCATCGGTTCCCCCGTGCGCGTGTTCCGGCTGCGCGTCGACGGTCACCCGCAGGTCGCCGTCCGGGCGGTACCCGGAACGCCGCCGGTTCCACACCGTGATGGCGGCCAGCTCCCCCGAAGTGCCGTCACCGAAATTCTCCATCCGGCCCTCGTCCCCGATCACCGTGTAGTTGCGCCAGTAGTCCGGGGTGAAATGGCACTGCTGATAGCTGGCGAGCACGCCGTTCCCGGTGCGCGTGAGCACCATGCTCAGGTCCTCCACGTCGATCACCGGATTCAGTTCCCGTAACGCCGAAGGCGGCCAGATCTCCGGATCGAACCAGTCCGCCATCCGCCGCCCGCTGTCCGGGGCGCCGCCCGGAAGGCGTGGATTCGCGCCATAGACGGACAATTGGCCGAACGCGGTGACGTTTCGGCTGAACCCGCCGGCCAGCCAGTGGATCACATCCAGATCGTGCGCGCCCTTGTGCACCAGCAGCCCGGTGGTGTTCGCCCGTTCCGCGTGCCAGTCCTTGAAGTAGTAGTCCCCGCCGTGGCCGACGAAATGCCGGCACCAGATCGAGCGGACCGAACCGATCGCGCCGCTGTCGATCAACCGGCGCATCTCGCGCAGTACCGGGAGATGCCGCAGGTTGTGCCCGACGAACAACCGGGTCCCGGTCTGCGCCGCGGTGGCGAGAATCCGGTCGCACTCCACGAGCTCGATGGCGAGCGGTTTCTCCACGAACACCGCGATTCCCCGCTCCAGGAACCGCAGCGCGGGCGCGGTGTGCAGATAATCGGGGGTGAGCAGGAAAACCGCGTCGAGATCGCGGTCGAAAAGCCGCTCGTAGTCCTCGTACACCTCGGCCTCGGGACCGAAAAGGGCCCGGGCATCGGCACGGCCCCGCGCGGCCGGATCGGCACACGCGACCACCCTGGCCACACCACGACGCTGGGCATGGGTGGCCAGTTCCGCGCGCTGGCCGAGGCCGACGACCCCGATACGCAGTTCGGGCACCGGCGCAGCCTAACGCCGCCCCGATCGCGCCCGTAAGGGCAATTCGGGTGACACCGGAAGTCGCCCTCGCCGTTTTTGGCCGGTCTCCGATGCTCATCGACCGGCATGCGACAGTCCGTCGGCTCATCCGGTGAGAGGCTGAGCGGAACACCCTCTTCACGACCAGCGATTGTTCGTCAGGAGATGATGTGCCGAACTCCCCGGACCAAGCGCGCAGGAATCGGCGCGCCACCGCCACCAGCGTTCTGACCACCGCGATCGAGTGGTACGACTATTATCTGTACGGCCTGGTCTCCGGACTTGTCTTCGGACACGTCTTCTTTCCGGCCTCCAGCGCCACATCCGGAACACTGCAGTCCTTCGCGATCTTCGCCGTCGGATTCATCGCCCGGCCCGCGGGCGCGATGCTGTTCGGCCATTTCGGCGACCGGCTCAGCCGCCGCACCGCGCTCATCTCCAGCACGCTCTGCATGGGAATACCCACCTTCGCCGTCGCGCTCGTTCCCGGCTACGAGACCGCGGGGCTCGCGGGCGCGATCATCCTCGTCGTGCTCCGCGTGGTGCAGGGCATCGGGCTCGGCGGGCAGTGGGCGGGCGCGGTGCTGGTCTCCATGGAAACGGGGCAGGCCAAACGACGCGGGTTCTTCGCCTCCTGGGCGCAGGTCGGTTCCCCGCTGGGACTGATCCTGGCCAACCTCGCCATCATCGCCACGCTCGGGGTAACCGGTTCGGACCAGTTCGCCGAATGGTCCTGGCGGATTCCGTTCATCGCGAGCGCGGTACTGATCGGGGCGACCCTCTACATCCGGGCCAAGGTCGAGGAACCGCGGGCCGAAGCGCCGAAGAGTACCGCGAATCCGCTGCTGGTGCTGCTGCGCGGGCACTGGCGTCAGGTGCTGCTCGCCGCGCTCACCCGCACATCCGAAATGGCGCCGTTCTACATATTCACGACTTTCGTCATCACCTATGGGAAGAACTTCCTCGGGCTACCGGAAAATCGCGTGCTGAACATCGTGCTGTTCGCCTCGGTGCTCTCCCTGGTGACGATTCCGCTGTTCGGGCACCTCTCCGATCGCTGGCGGCGCAAACGCGTCTATGTCGTCGGCGCACTGCTCACCGCGGTGTGGAGCCTGGCCTACTTTCCCCTTCTGGACACCGGAACCACCGCGCTCATCGCGGTCGCGGTCACCGTTTCGCTTGTGCTGCACGACATCCAGTACGGCCCGCAGGCTGCGCTGATCGCGGAGAGCTTCCCGCCCGAGGTGCGCTACAGCGGTACCGCGCTCGGCTCCCAGCTCGCCTCGATCATCTCGGGCGGGCCCGCGCCGATCATCGCGACCGCGCTCTACGGCTGGACCGGTTCCGGGCTCGCGATCGCCGGTTATCTGGTGCTGTGCTCACTGATCGGGGCGGGCGCCGCGCTGCTGCTGCGCACCGGCTCCAGCAGTACGAGCGCGGAAGTGCCCGCCCCGGTCTCGCTCAGGCGTCGATCGTGAGGTCGCTCGTGGGCACCGCACAGCACAACAGCACGGCGTCCCCGCTCGGCTGCAGCACCGGTTCCAGGGTGTACGCGGTATCGCCCGAGCTGACCTGTTGCACGCAGCTCTGGCAGGCGCCTTCCCGGCAACCGGACCGCAGCCGCAGCCCGGCCCGGTCGGCGAGATCGAGCAGGCTGCCGCTTTCCGGATCCCACTGCTGCTCCACCCCGCTCACGCCGAACCGGACCCGGAACGGGCCGGGGCGCGGTGCCGGGCTGCGCTGCCCGACGGTCATCCGCGGAGACTGGAACACCTCGTAATGCAGGCGATCCGCGACCAGGCCCGCATCCCGCAGTTCGGTGCCGCACTCCTTCTGGAACTCCACCGGGCCGCAGAGGTGGGCCACCGCGTCCGGCAGCGAGAGCTGCTCGGCGGCCAGCGCGGCGACCGAGGGGCGGCCTGCCGTGGCACCGAGTTCCGCGCACTCGTGGGCGCCCGGCCTGGTCAGGTACAGCCGGAGGCACGCACCGGGCAGCCGTTCGGCGAGCCGCTTCGCCTCCTGCCACAGGGCGAGCTGGCCGCCGTCGCGGGCGGTGTGGCAGAACAGCACCGGACCGGTGAACCCGATCCGGGCGAGCCCGGCCAGGATCGGCAGCATCGGCGTGATCCCGATGCCCGCGCTGGCCAGCACGACCGGGCGGGTCACCGGCTCCGGCAGCGCGGGTTCCCCGAACGGCCCGGAGATCAGCACATCCGAGCCGGTCCGCAGCGAATCGTGCAGCAGCCGGGATCCCCGGCCGTCCGATTCGCGTTTGACGCTGATCCGGAGCAGCCCTTCGCGG
This sequence comes from Sciscionella sediminilitoris, assembly GCF_000737195.2. GTDB lineage: Bacteria > Actinomycetota > Actinomycetes > Mycobacteriales > Pseudonocardiaceae > Sciscionella > Sciscionella sediminilitoris. The sequence continues at coordinate 185,180 of NZ_JALM01000009.1, read as the reverse complement.
GCCCCGGAAATCGTGTAGGAGCGCCACAGCGGGCCTTCCGCATCGTGCAGATGCACCCGCAGATGCTGGCCGGAACTCGGTTCCAGGCCGAGTGTCCACAGTGGATCACGAAGCCAGAAGCTGGTCACCGCACCGCTTTCCTCGGTTCTGCGCACCAGTTCGGCTGGGCGCGGCCAGCGCGGCAGATCCGGGGCGGACGGTGCGGCCGCCCCGGAACGCAGCGCGGCGGCCGCGGCACCGGTCTCCAGCACGGTGGCGCCCTCGCGCAGCGTTCCCGCACGGCACACCCTGGCGTACACCCCGCAGAAGATGTGCCCGTGCCGGGCGCCGAGCAGCGCGGGCAGGTTCACATCGTCCTCCCCGGTCGCCGGATTGACCGAGGTCGCCCGGCAGCGCGCGATCGGGCGCAGCACCTCCAGTTCGACCTCGCCGATCCGCAGCCGCCGCCCGATCAGGCCCAGTTCCCGCCAGGCGGGCAGCCCGGAGAGATACAGATTGCCGCGGAACCGCAACGGATCCAGCGGTGTCTCGGCCAGTTCACCGAGCTCGGCGACGGTCTCCAGATTGATCAGCGAGAGGGTGGCGTCCTCCTGGTCCCAGTACGCTTTCGCGGCCTCGACGAGCTCCACCGGGGCGTCGAACCAGCGCTCGGGTGCCGCTGCGATCCCTTCCGGCCCGCGCAACGCCAGTTCTCCGTCCCGCACCGCGGAGCCGAACCGGGTCAGCTCCGCGTTCTTGGCCAGATGCAGGAAGGCGGTGCGTGGCACCCACGCACCGCCTTCGGGGACCGGTTCCGCTCCGGTGGCGATCGCCCACCGCCGGTCGTACGGCAGGCCCTGCCCCACCGCGGTCTCGGTACCGGTCAGCCGCTGGCCGTGCAGCCCCTTGACCGGATAGCGGTAGATCCGGGCAAGGCGAGCCTGGTCGTCATTCATCGCGCACCATGCCGAGGGTAGCCTCGAAGAGCGGGTCGCCCTGTTCGGAAAGTCGTTCCACGGCACGGAAATGGTGTCCGTCCGGCTGGTCGACGACCCGGCAGTCGTGCCCGCGGCCACGCCAGGCAGCGGCGAATTCCCGTTGCTGGCGGTGGAATTCGGCGGACTCGTCCCCGCCGACCGAGAGGATGAGCGGGGTCGGGACCGCGGGCTCGGCGTGCACCGGGCTGTGCCGCTGCGCGGTCGCCTCGTCCATCCCGACCACATCATTGAGGTAGCAGCGCTGGATCGGGTCCAGGTCGTAGAGCCCGCTGATCGCGCAGCCGCCCTTGATCAGGTCCGCGGGCCTGCCGAGCTCCGCCCACCGGGTGGCCAGCATCCGCGCGGTGAGGTGCCCGCCCGCCGAGTGGCCCGCGACATAGAGCCGGTTCGGATCGGCACCGAAGTCCGCGGCCTTGTCGTGCACCAGTCCGATGGCGTCCCGGACATCGGCCACGATCTCGTCCATGCCGACCGCGGGGGCGAGCCGGTAGTTCACCGCGGCGAAGCAGACCCCGCGCTCGATGTAGGACTGGGCGAGGAACGCGAACATGGACTTGTCCAGCGACTGCCAGTACCCGCCGTGCAGGAACACCAGCACCGGGTCCGCCCCGGTCGATTCCCGCGCGGGGAACACGTCCACCGACTGCAGCGCGTTGTCCCCGTAGAACACCTCCAGCACCGCGTCCCTACGGGCCCGCACCGGGGCGCTCACCCGCGAGAAACGGGAGAACACCGAGAGATAGTCATCGATACCCGCGCGGACATTGTATTGCGCGTCCAGCCAAGCCCGGTCGTTCATGCGGTCAGCCATTCTCCTTGGTTGTTGCGAGTCATCGCCGATCTGTCTATAAACCTACGAGGAACCGAACTGGCCGAGGGCCGCATCTGAGCCAACTATCGTCGGGAAGCTGCCAAAATGTACGGGAAGAGCGAGGACCGGGACGACTACCAGGACATTCCCCGCCCGGTCGGCGGCATGGCGCGGGATCTGCCCGACCGGCACTACATCCCGCCCCACGCGCACCGCAGGGACCAGCTCATCTACGGCGCGAGCGGGGCCATCACCGTGATCACCACCGAGGGGACCTGGGTGGTACCGCCGCAGCGCGCGGTATGGGTGCCCGCCGGGGTGGAACACGCCACCCGGACCTGCGGACCGGTGCCCATGCGCACGCTCTACATCGAGCCGAGCGCGCAGGCCACCCCGCCGACCCGGTGCATGGTGATCTCGGTCTCCCCGCTTGCCCGCGAACTCATCATCGCGTGCACCAGGATGCCCACCGAATACGAGGAGAGCGGGCGGGACGGGAAAGTGGTCTCCCTGCTGCTGGACGAGCTCGTGCCCGCTCCCGTGCTCCCGCTGCACCTGCCGATGCCGCACAATCCCGGCCTCGCCCGGTTGTGCACCCGGATCATGGCCGAGCCCGAGCAGGAGTGGACCTTCGCCGAGTCGGCGCGGATCGCGCACCTGAGCGAGCGCACCCTCGCCAGGCGGTTCCGCGCCGAGACCGGATGGAGCCTCGGCCGCTGGCGCCAGCAGGCCCGGCTGCTCACCGCCGTGCAGCTGCTGGCGGGCGGGAACACGATCGGGATGACCGCGAGCCAGCTCGGTTACCACAGCCCGAGCGCGTTCACCGCCATGTTCCGCAAAACCCTCGGTGTGGCACCGAGTCAGTACTTCACGGCCTGAGCCGGTTCACCGCCCGGTGCCGCAGTTCCCGCCCGTGGCAACGTTCCGGAAGCGCCGGTCGAGAAAATCGATCGAGGCGGGCGTGTTCAGTTCGAAAGCGAGGATGTGTTCCACCATCGGATACTCCTGCCAGGTGATGTTCGCGCCGCGGGCGCACCAGTCCCGGCGCAGCGTCCTGGCCATGTCGACGGGCACGATCTCGTCCTGTGCGCCATGGAAGAGCAGCACCGGCATCGGGGGTCTGCGGTCACCGATCCGGTTCTCGGCGAACCGGCGCAGCCAGGGACCGGTGCGGAACGGGTCGACCGCGCCGAAGAACCGGTTCACCTTCCCGTCGGCGGTGCCGAGCAGCGCGAGAAACGAGTCCGGCTGGGCCAGACAGCGCGAACGCAGGAAGTCGTACAGTTTCCTCCCGCGTTCGCTGAGGTATCGGCCGAATTTCAGTTCGGGATAGGCATGCGCGAAACCGGCGCCGACCATGACCGCGGTGCCCGTGGTCAACCGGCCCGCCTGGTACGTGTTGAGGTGCACGTTCCAGTCGGAGGGCACACCCCCGGCCGAGACGCCCTTGATGACCAGCTCGGGCGCGTAGCTCGCAGCCTGTTCCGCGACCGCGGCGGCCGCACCGCCGCCCTGCGAATAGCCGTAGATGCCGACCGGCGTCTGCCAACCGAGCCCGCTTCCGGGAAGGCGCTGCGCGGCGCGCACGGAGTCCAGCACGGTGTGCGCCTCGGAATCGGCCACCTGCCAGGTGTGTTCGCCACCGTGACCCAACCCCTCGTAGTCGGTCATGGTCACCGCCCAGCCGTGCGCGAGCAGCGCCGCCAGCTGCGGGCCGTTGTAGTCGATTCCCTGGGGAAGCTGCCGGGAGGGGGCGCAGCGATCCACCCAGCCCTTGGTGCCCGAGGCATAACCGATCAGCGGACGCGGACCCGTGCCGCGCCAGGGTTTTTCGGGCACCAGAACGGTTCCGGTGACCTCGATCGGCCGGTTCAGCGCGTCCCGCGATCGGTAGGTGATCTTCGTGGCGCGCACCCCGGGCACCGGGGTTTTCCCGAACGGGTCGAGGCTGAATCGGCTCGGTTCGGCACCGAGCACATCCCCGGCCCGCACGGGCTGGGCCGGGGCGGGAATGCTCGGCACCCCGCACAGGGTGAGCAGCACGGCAGCCAGAATGGCGAACCACCTGGGTTTCGGTACCGGGATGCCCGGCCGCATCGCTGCGACCGGGCCGAGTATCACCACGGAGTCGGCACGCTGTTGGAGCCATCGCACCAGCCCGCGATCGGGAAGGCGGTGGCGATGCACTTGATCTGCGCGGCGTTGTTGAACCGGGCCGAGGAGTCACCGGGATTGGCCCACTCGGTGCTGTTCAGCTCCTGCTTGGTGCGGATCGGCTGCGAATCGTACGGCGCGAGGCCGAGCACATCGTTCGAGCCGATGGACACGTTGAAATGGCCGAGTTCGACCGTGTGCGATTCACCGGGCTGCAGATCGTTCTTCAGCGTGACCTGGGTGTACTGCTTGTTGTTGATCTCCAGAATCTGGAGATTCCAGTTCAGGTCGTTGCTCGGCCCGGAAAGCCGGGCGAGCGAGTTACCGTTCAGCAGGAACTTGGTCCCCGCCGGGATGTTCTCCACCTTACCGGAATGGTCCGCGACGTTCGTGATCACGAACTTGGACGGATTGGCGATCGAGCCGCTGTCCGCGCTCACCTGAACGAGATCGGTGGATCTCACCGGTTCATCCGCGGCGGTCGCACCCGAGGCGGTGCCCGCGAAACCGGCGGCCAGCGCGAACGCGGCCGCGGTGGCCATGAGCGATTTCCGACCGAGACGAGCCTTCATACATTTCTCCTTTTCCATGCGGGCCACCGAACACGGAGACCCGTTCAGCTGAAAATCAATTCCCGGCGCGGGATCGCCGGCCGACTACATTTCACCCGTGGCAAGAAAACAATTAATGGACGAAATGAACAGTAGTTCCGCCCTCGCGGCATTCGCAAGCAGGGCGTGAAATTACCCCCACCGCGGGTGAGCTCGGCACCGACAAGCACGCCACGACCTGCGGTTTCTCCGATCCGAACCGAGCCGCCATCCCGGGCGGCGCAGCACAAAACGGCCCGAATCGAGGTTATGCCCATTTGGGAATTCAGCTATGCCCGAAAAAAGGCTACAGCGAGTGGGTCCCGCCACTGAACACCGGAGCCGGGCGCGCCCTGAACGTCCGACCCGCCTGAATCCATCCACCGTCCGCGGGTTCCGCCGCCCGGAACCGCGCGTTGACGACCTCATTCGCGCGCTGAAATCTTCGGAGCTCGGCAAGGTTCGCGGAGAAGGGAGCCGCTCGGTCATGTCACGCAGTCAGTTCGACGAGCTGCCACAGGTCTACGAGGACATGTTCGATCTCGATTGGCGTGTTCAGCTGGAGATGCACAGTGTCCTGAGCCTCATCGGTGACGTCACCGGAAAGTCGGTTCTCGACATCGGCTGCGGATCTGGTGTCTACAGCAGACGGCTCAACGAACTGGGCGCCGATCGGGTCGTCGGATTCGACGCATCCGAGCAGATGCTTGCTCACGCGTCCCGGATCGAAGAAACGAAGCGCCAAGGCATCGAATACGTCGACGAACCACCACTCAGCGATCCGGGCAGCTTCGATCTGGCCATCGGGGTATACGTGCTGCCCTATGCTGAGAACTACTCCGAGCTGGTTGATTTGTGCTCCATCGCGGGCAGGACACTGCGCCCCGGGGGCCGTTTCCTCACGCTGCCGATAAACCCGGACTACGACCCACGCGCCGAGTACTACACGCCCTACGGCCTTCGCATGCTCGACACCGAACCGCGCGCCGACGCCTCGCGGGTACGGCTCGAATTGCGCTTCGGCCGCTACCAGGAGGACGTGATCGCCAGGTACTGGACCAGACCGACCCTCGAGCGCGCGCTCCACGCTGCCGGTTTCGATTCGATCGACTGGCCGCCGTACCGCGTGTCCGCACAGGGAATCTCCGATCGCGGCGAACAGTACTGGCGGCCGTATCTCGACTGCCCGCACGCCGCGCTGATCGATTGCCGTAAGTCTTGACCAGGGTTGCCATCCCGGTCGAGGACGTCCCGAAGCTGCGCGCTGCCCTCGAACACTACGCCAAGGCCTGCGGGGTGGACTTCAACGAAACAGCCGTTGATCGAATGCTGACCACCTTCGGTGCCGCATATTCCGATTCCTGGCTGAGCATCGGCACGACGGTACAACCAACGAGGGGGCGAGATGTCGAATTCCGCTACCTGACCCAATCGACGGAACACAATCCGGCCCGGACGCTGCGCGAGGAGGGCATACTCACGTCGAGCGGTCACCCCATCGAGGGTCTGCTTTCCGATATCGCAACCGGCTTCACCGGGCGATGGGGCGTGGATGCGACAGTGACGAACGGTTTCGCCGGGGTCCGCATGCTCCTACTGGACAGCATTCCTCTCGAAGAAGTCCTCGAGCTTCCGAACATGCCGGATACCGCGGTCGGGTACCACTCCCATTTCACCCGATACTCGATGGATCGGATCTATGGCTTCCTCCTCGACTTCCGAGAACGTTCGACAACGCTTTGCTTCGGCCCGTTCCGGCCGCATCGGTTCACCAAAAAGGACATACTCGAGCTGACAACCGAACTTTCCTTCCGGGTTCCCTCCGAACACGAACTGCTTCGAAACACCGAAGCGTTCGCCGTGTGCTACACGTTCCACTGGGACCAGCCCGGTGTTCTCCGGCTTCGTTTTCCCGTGCACACCCGGAAAGACCACTCCCCGGCGCGCTGGCGCGTTCTCGCCAGGACCTTCACCGAAGAAGCGCGATTGCCCGCCGGGGACCGGGACTTGGTCTTCTCCACCACCTATGGACCGCGCGGCCGCTGTCTGGCCGTGGAGGCCGACTACACCGGCAGTCCACCTTCGATCCCGTCCGGCCGCCGGCCGAGACTCGACAACCTGATGGAGGCATGATGGTTTCCTCTGATTCGCTGATCGACCGCAGCAATGTACTGATCGAGACCGGCCAGTTCGTCACGCTCGCCACGCACAGCCCGGAGAATGCGTGGGCGAGCACCGTGAACTTCGTGCCGCTCCGGGGACCGTTGCGGTTCCTGTGGTATTCGCAGCGGCACGTACGGCATTCCCGCAATATCGACGTGGCCCCCGAGATCGCCGGTAGCATCTTCCGCACCGATGCGGCCAACGAACTGGGCCTCGACGGCGCACAGTTCACCGGGATCGCGCGGGCCATCGAGGAAGCGGCCGAACTGGCCGAATACGCGGATTTCTACTACACCCGCAACTTCCCGGACGAGCAGGTCCGCGAGCAGTGGCGGCGACCGCTTTCCGAGTTCCACGGCGAAGGACACCGCCGCTTCTATGAGGTGACGGTCAACGGATGGTGGCTGCTGGACGTCGGCCACTGGCTGGCCACGATGAACGACCAGCGCATCGACGTGGACCTCGCGGCCTTGCAGCAGGCGCCGAAAGAGCCGGTCCGGTGAACGCGGTTCCCGCCACCATGGCGGCACTCGTACGGCGGAACAGCGGACCCGGACTGGAGCTCGAGGAAGTGCCCGTTCCGCGGCCGGGCAACGGCGAGGTACTGGTCAGGGTACTGCGCACCGGCATCTGCGGCACCGATCTTCAGATCGCCCGCTGGTCGGAGTGGGCGCAGCGGACCATCGCGGCACCGCTGATCCCGGGCCACGAGTTCGTCGGCGAGATCGTCGCGAGCGGACCGGAGGTCGGCGGTTTCGTTCCGGGACAACTCGTCGGCGCCGAAGGCCACCTGGTGTGCGGGAAATGCCGCCACTGCCGCTCCGCGCACGGTCATCTGTGCACCAAGGCCCGCAGGCTCGGAGTGGACATCGACGGGGTGTTCGCCGAGTACGCCACCCTGCCGGTCACCGCCGTCTGGCGGCATCCTCCCGATATCGACCTGGACACCGCGACTCTGTTCGACCCGTTCGGCAACGCGGTGCACACCGCTTCCCAGTTCCCGGTTCTCGACAAGATCGTGGCCCTCACCGGAGCCGGTCCGATCGGCCTGATGACCATTCCGGTACTGCGCGAGCTCGGCGCACGTGCGGTCGTGGTCGCCGAGCCGAGCGAGTTCCGCCGCCAGCTCGCCACCCGGCTGGGCGCCACGGCTGTCTGCGAGGCCGGGCACGAACCGCTCGCTTCCTCGGCCAAAGAACTCGGCTGCACCGAAGGGTTCGACATCGGCCTGGAGATGTCCGGGCACCCCGACGCGCTGGACGCGCTCCTCGGGAACATGGCCTTCGGTGGTCAGGTCGCGGTGCTCGGTCTGCCTGCCCGGCCGGTGGACACCGACTGGGCGAACATCTCGGTCCGGATGCTCACCGTCCAGGGTGTCTCGGGGCGACGGATCTTCCAGACCTGGCAACAGGTGACGGCATTGCTCGACAGCGGCGCACGTCCCGCATCGGTGGTGACCGAGCACTTCCCCTACACCGAGCACGCGGCCGCCTTCGACCGCGCTTGCTCGACCGAAACCGGAAAGCTCGTCCTCACCTGGAGCGAGCCCCGTCTTTCCTGATCCCCGCGCAGCCGAAGGGAACCCGCATGGCCTATACGGTGCAGATCGCCGAACACATAGCCGAGGTCGACCATGAATGGGACGTGGTCGTCCGGGATACCGACGCACCCGTCTTCTACTACCGGCAGTTCCTCGAGGCATTCGAAAAACACCCGATCCATCCGCTGGAGCGTGCCGCCTACCTGACCGTCCGGGCACCGAACGGAACCGCGGTCGCCGTGCTTCCCGCTTATCTCCAGTGCGGCACCGACCCGATGCGGGTACTCGCCACGCATTTTCCCGAAGAGCTGAACCGTCCGGCGCTGCTCAGCCACATCTGGCACTCGTACGAATCGACCCTGCCCACCTGTCCGGAGCATGATCCTGGCGCGGTACACGCGGCACTGCGCGCACTCGGGGACCTCGCCGCCGACTGGAAAGCGGCAGTGTGCGGGCTGGTGAACGTCGACCAGATCGACCCACTGTCCACGGTCCTCGCCGAGCAGGACTATCCGGGCGCCACCATCGAGACCGGCTGGCGGATGCGGATGGACGGGTTCAAGGATGTGGAAGGCTGGCTGGCCACGCTACGCCACAACCCGCGCCGGATCATGCGCGCCGAACTGCGCCGCGCCGCCGAGACCGGCTTCACCACTCGCCGGTTGTCCGTCCAGGACGCCGATATCGACGGGTTCATGCGGCTGGCCCGGCACACCGCGACCAAACACGATAACGCGGACTATTACCAACAAGGCATCTTTCCCGAGTTCCTGCGTCATCTCGGCGAGTACGTGGACGTCCTCGAACTGCGCGGATCGCGAGGTGAACTCGTCGGCTCGGCCGTGCTGCTTTCCGACACCACCCGGACGCATTTCCCGTTCTGCGGATTCGATCTGGACGCCTGCCCCAACTTCAGCCCGTTCTACGTGCTCGCCGCCAATGTGGTACTGGAAACCATCCGCAAACAACGAGAATGGCTCTACCTCGGCCGCCGCAATCCGGACTTCAAACGCCGGTACGGATTTACGTCCAGCCCGCTTCAGGCACATCTACGCCGGATCGGGCCGTCCTGAGTCCCGACGGCCGGGTCCGGCGGAGCACGCCCCGGACGGTCTCGCGGGGCCACTCTGCCGGGTGAAACCTCGCGGCCGACTTGCGTTCACGAATGCGCATATCATCATGAATGGCCATGACTGCGAACACAGCACATCAACCGGCGGAACGGCACGCGCACACCCACGGCCCCCGGTGCGGCCACGACGCGGTGATCCACCACGACCACGTGGACTACCTGCACGACGGGCACGTGCACCGGGAGCATCAGGAAACCGAGGGCATGCACTACGACGAATGCGTGACCTGCCAGTGCCCGCACTGCACGGACTCCTGCGCCGTGTGCGACTGCGCGGACTGTCAGTGCCCGACCTGCAATCACGCGCACTGTCGGTGCGGCAACTGCGCGGGGGACTGCGCCTGCGTCAACTGTGCCTGCGCCGACTGCACCTGTCCCACCTGCAGGCACGCCGCATGAGCTACCCGGCCGCGGCGAGCCTGCGATGGGCGAGCCCGGCATAGGCGGCCGCGCCCCGGTCCAGCACCTCATCGGCGAACAGGGCCTGCGGTGAGTGGTTGTTCGGCATGCTCGCCGGATCGGCCCCTTCCGGGCAGGCCCCGAGTGCGAGGAAGGCGCCGGGAACGTTGTGCAGCACCCGGGAGAAGTCCTCGGAGCAGGTGAACGGATTCCTCGCCGGTTCGATGCTCTGTTCCCCGTGCAGCTCGCGCACCGTATCGGCGGCGAACCGGGCCTGCTCGGCGTCGTTCTCGGTGACCGGGTAGAGCCGCCGGTAGTCGATGTCCACGGCGAGCCCGTGCGCGCTCGCGATCCCCTCGCACACGGTCACGAAGGCGTCCTTGACCCTGGCGTGCGATTCGGCCGAGAGCGAGCGCACGGTGGCCTCGAAGCGGACCTGCTCGGGAATGATGTTGTGCTGGGTACCCGCGTGGAAGGAACCCACGGTCACCACGACGGGATCGAACACGTCGAACCGGCGGGTCACCATCGTCTGCAGCTCGCCGACCATGCTGCAGGCGGCCGGAATGGGGTCCAGTCCGCGATGCGGTGCCGAACCGTGCCCGCCCGCTCCGGTGACCGTGACGGTGACGGTGTCCGAGGCGGCCATCATCGGCCCGGGCCGGGTGGTGAACACGCCGTGCGGCACCACCGAGGCCATCACGTGCAGCCCGTAGGCGGCCACCGGACGGGCACCGCTCGCCTCCAGCACGCCCTCGCTGATCATGTGGCTCGCGCCGTCATGGCCTTCCTCTCCCGGCTGGAACATGAACACCACGTCGCCGTCGAGTTCGGCGCGGCGGTCGGCGAGCAGCCGGGCCGCGCCGACGAGCATCGTGGTGTGCAGATCGTGCCCGCAGGCGTGCATGGAACCGCTGGTCGCGGCGAACTCCACCCCGCTGCGCTCGGCGACCGGAAGGGCGTCCATGTCCCCGCGCAGCAGCACGGCGGGCCCCTTCCGCGCGCCACGGAGCACGCCGACCACCGAGGAAAGCGCCTCCCCGGTGCTGATCTCCAGCGGCAGCCCGTCCAGTTCCGCGAGCACCGCCTCCTGGGTACGCGGCAGGTTCAGTCCCGTCTCCGGGCTGCGGTGCAGCCGATGCCGCAGCCGGGCCAGTTCCCCGGACAGTTCGCGGGCATCCTCGGCGATTCCGGACAGACTCATCCACGCACCCTTTCCTCGGTCACATCCTCGATGGTGATTCGATGATGCGGGACCGGCCGGTCCGGAATGGCGGAGGGGGCGAGGAATTTCCATGAGCGAGCCCGGTTTGCCAGAAGTTTCCGCCTATGACGAGGCGGACCTGGCGATCCTGCACGCACTCCAGGTGAATCCGCGCGCCACCTGGAACCGGATCGCGCGGACCATCGGGCTCGATCCCGGTACCGTCGGCCGCCGGTGGGCCCGGCTGCGCGACTCCGGTCAGGCCTGGGTGACCGCCTATCCGGGCAAGCGCGATCTCGAACGGCTCTGTTTCAGCTTCGTCGAAGTGCGCTGCACACCCGGCCGGATCGGCGAGGTCGCGGATGTGCTCGCCGGGGATCCGCGCGTCCTGACCGTGGAGTACACGAGCGGCAGCCGGGATCTGCTGCTCACCGTGCTGACCGGGAGCACCGACGGGCTCTCCCGGTTCCTCGAGGAGCTGGGGCCGCTCGAGCTCGCGCGCACCCAGAGCCAGGTGGTGTCCACGCTGCACCAGGACGGCAGCCGCTGGCGGTTGTCCTCGCTCACCACCGCTCAGCAACAGGCCCTGCTCGAACCGCGCGCGGTGACCCCGGTGGAAAGCCGCCCGTACACCGAGGCGGAACGGGTGCTGATCCGCGAGCTGAGCAAGGACGGGCGGCGCAGCTACACCGAACTGGCCGGGGTGCTCGGCACCAGTGTGAACACCGTGCGCCGCACCATGGAAACCCTGCTCGGCCAGGGAAAGCTGACCCTGCGCTGCGAGCTGTCCAAGGAATGGTCCGGCTGGCCGGTCTCCGCGGTCGTCTGGGTCAGCGCGCCCCCGGACCGGGCCGGGGAGACCGCGCGACTGGTCGCCGGGATGCGGCACAGCAGGCTGGTCGCCGGCATCACCGGAGGGCAGGCCACCATGCTGTGCGCGCTGTGGCTGCGCACCCCGGCCGAACTGCAGCGGTTCGAATCCGAGCTGACCGGCCGGGTTCCCGGGCTGCGGATCCTGGACCGTTCGATCGCGCTGCGGCCACCGGAAGCGGATGGGCCAGCTGCTCGACGAGTTCGGACGCCGCGCGGGCACCGTCGCGCTGGAGCTCTAGAAACTCTCTCGCCGCCGCACTCGCCCGCTGCTAGTTTGCCGCCGTGGAACCCTTCGCCCGCTCCTGGTCGGCGCTGTGCGCCGCGGTCGCCGAACTCCGCGACGCGGACTTCACCCGGCCCTCGGGCTGCACCGGCTGGCTCGTCCGCGATCTGGTGTGTCACCTGGTCATCGACGCCCAGGATGTGCTGATCACCCTGGCCACGCCCGCCGAGACGGAACCGACGAGGGACGCGCTGAGCTACTGGGAGCTCGCCGAGACCCCGCCGAGCGGGCAGGATCCGCTCGACGCGCTGATCGTCCGGCTCGCCGCGGCCTACGAACAGCCCGGGCTGCTGAAGTTCCACCTCGACGATGTCGGTTCCGCCGCGGGCCGCGCGGCCGGACTCGCCGATCCGGACCTGCGGGTCGCCACCAAGGGCCAGGTGCTCACCGCGGGCGACTACCTCACCGCCTACGTGCTCGAGTCGACGCTGCACCACCTCGACCTGATCGCGCACCTGCCGGAGGGCACGGCACCGCCCGCGGACGGTCTCGCCCGGTCCCGGGCCATGCTGGAGCAGCTCGCCGGGGCCGCGTTCCCCGCCGCGTTCTCGGACACGGACGCGCTGCTCATCGGCACCGGAAGGCGGGAACCCAGCGCGGCGGAGCGGGACGGGCTCGGTGCGTTCGGCACCCGGTTGCCGCTGATCCTCAGCTGATCCCTTCGCCGCGTTTGCCCTGTTCAGCGCCTCAATGTAGGTTGTCACGGTCTGTCCGGTGCAGCCACACGAGGAGTGCATGATGAGCGAGGACGCCGCCAAGGCCATCGCGGACGGGTACCGTTTCGAGGGTGCCGCCCTCGAACTCGGGGCCGTGCAGATCGACGGGGAGGTCGCGACCGGGCAACAGGTCCGGGTTCCGCTCGCGATGCTGAACCGGCACGGGCTCGTCGCCGGAGCCACCGGAAGCGGCAAGACGAAGACGCTGCAGCTGCTCGCCGAACAGCTCTCCGGGGCCGGGGTTCCGGTGGTGATGGCGGACGTCAAGGGTGACCTTTCCGGGCTCGCGAAACCCGGGGAACCGGGCGAGAAGATCGAGGAGCGGGCCCGCCAGGTCGGCGATGACTGGTCCGCGGCCGGGTTCCCGGTGCAGTTCCTCTCGCTCGGCGCGGGCGGCAAGGCCGTTCCGGTGCGCGCCACCATCACCAGCTTCGGCCCGGTGCTGCTGTCCAAGGTGCTCGGGCTCAACGACACCCAGGAGTCCACCCTCGGCCTGATCTTCCACTGGGCCGACTCGAAAGGACTCGAACTACTGGACACCAAGGACCTGCGCGCGGTGATCCAGCACCTGCTCTCCGATGAGGGCAAGGCCGACCTCAAGGGCATCGGCGGGGTGTCCACCTCGACCGCGGGCGTCATCCTGCGCGCCCTGGTCAACCTGGAGGCTCAGGGAGCGGACACCTTCTTCGGGGAACCGGAGATCGAGATCGCCGACCTCATCCGGCGCGAGGGCGAACAAGGGGTCATCTCGCTGCTCGAACTCGACGAGCTCGCCGGGAAACCCGCGCTGTTCTCCACCTTCCTGATGTGGCTGCTCGCCGAACTGTTCCACGAACTGCCCGAGGTCGGCGACGCCGAGAAACCCGAGCTGGTGTTCATCCTCGACGAGGCACACCTGATCTTCGCCGACGCCTCCAAGGCCTTCCTCGAACAGGTCGAGCAGACCGTGAAACTCATCCGCTCCAAGGGAGTGGGGGTCCTGTTCTGCACCCAGCTGCCCACCGACATCCCCAACACCGTGCTCTCTCAGCTCGGCGCCCGCGTCCAGCACGTCATCCGCGCGTTCACCCCGGACGACCAGAAAGCCTTGCGCCAGACCGCGAAAACCTACCCCGTCTCCGAGGTCTACGACATCGAACGGGCGCTGACCTCACTCGGCACCGGAGAAGCCATCGTCACCGTGCTCTCCGAAACCGGTGCGCCCACCCCGGTAGCCTGGACCAAACTGCGCGCCCCACGCTCCCTGATGGGCAGCATCGGGGCCGCCGCCGTCACCGAGGCCGCCAACGCCAGCCCACTGTCCGCGAAATACGCCGAGACCGTCGACAGCGAATCCGCCTACGAGAAACTGCAGGACGAGGAAACGCCCGCGGCACCGGATTCCTCCGCCGGACCGGAAAAGCCTTCCGGGGACGGCGAAAAACCGGACGGGAAAGCCGAGAAGGAAGAACCGGGACTCGTCGCCCAGGCCATGGCGAACCCCGCGGTGCGGTCCTTCCTGCGCTCGACCGCGAGCAGCCTCGGCCGGGAGATCACCCGCAGCGTGTTCGGCACCAGCAGGCGCCGCCGCTGAACCCCGCTCAGCGCGACCGTGGTTCGGGAATGGGCGGGGCATCCACATCCAGCCCGTCCAGCCACACCGTGACCGCGGCGCCGGGCGGTGCCCAGATCTCGGCCATCGGGTCCTGGCTGACCACCCGGGCGCCCTCGCCGAATTCGATCAGCCGCAGGCCTTCCTTGCTCGCGCGGGATCTGGCCTCGCTGCCGGTGAGCCCGAGCAGCGAAGGCACGGGAACCTGGCGGGTTTCGCGGAATCGAAGACCGAATCGGCTCATGGCAACCCCGGAATGCGTGATGCTGGCGCGAGATCTTCAACGTTACGCACCTGCGCGGCGGCACACCAGTCACCGAATGTGGGGATACGAGAAACCGGCCCGGCAGCAGTGCTGCCGGGCCGGTTTCCGCGCTGGAAGAATCAGGCGAGGTCGTACCGGTCGAGGTTCATGACCTTGTGCCAGGCGGCGACGAAGTCCCCGACGAATTTCTCGCCGGAGTCGGCGCACGCGTACACCTCGGCGACCGCGCGCAGTTCGGAGTTCGAACCGAACACCAGGTCGACCCGGCTTCCGGTCCAGCGGACCTCACCGCTCGCGGCGTCGCGGCCGGTGAACGTCTCGGAGGACTCGTCGTCGGGCTCCCAGCTGGTGCCCATGTCCAGCAGGTTGACGAAGAAGTCGTTGGTCAACGTCCCCGGCCGGTCGGTGAGCACACCGAGGGAGGAGCCCTGGAAGTTGGCACCGAGCACCCGCAGACCGCCGATCAGCACGGTCATCTCGGGCACGCTGAGCGTGAGCAGGTTGGCCCGGTCGACGAGCTGGTACTCGGCGGGCAGGGTGCCGCCCTTGCCCGCGTAGTTGCGGAACCCGTCGGCCTGCGGCTCGAGGTGGGAGAACGATTCCACATCGGTCTGCTCCGCGGAGGAGTCCCCACGTCCCGGGGTGAACGGCACCTCGACGGTGACCCCGGCGGCCTTGGCTGCCTGCTCGACGCCGACACCACCGGCGAGCACGACCACATCGGCGAAGGAGACCTTTTTCCCGTCGGTGCGCCCGGCGTTGAAGGACTCCTGCACCTCTTCCAGGGAGCGCAGCACGGGGGCGAGCTTCGCGGGCTCGTTGACCTCCCAGTCCTTCTGCGGCTCGAGCCGGATCCGGCCGCCGTTGGCCCCGCCGCGCTTGTCGCTGCCGCGGAACGAGGAGGCCGCGGCCCACGCGGTGGACACCAGCTGCGCGACGTCGAGCCCGGTCTCGGCGATCTTGCTCTTCAGCTCGGCGATCTCGGCCGGGCCGACCAGCTCGTGGTCCGGCTTCGGGATCGGGTCCTGCCAGATCAGTTCCTCGCTCGGCACCTCGGGCCCGAGGTAACGGTCCACCGGGCCCATGTCGCGGTGGATCAGCTTGAACCAGGCCCGGGCGAAGGCATCCGCGAAGTAGTCCGGGTTCTCCATGAACCGCTGCACGATCGGCCCGTAGATCGGGTCGACCTTGAGCGCGATGTCCGTGGTCAGCATGTTCGGCGCGATCCGCTTCGAGGAATCGTGCGCGTGCGGCACGGTGCCCTCACCCGCGCCACCCTTCGGCCGCCACTGCCAGGCACCGCCCGGACCCTGGTAGACCTCCCACTCGAAGCTGAGCAGGTTCCACAGGAAGTTCGTGGTCCACTTGGTCGGCGTGCTGGTCCAGGTGACCTCGATGCCGCTGGTGATCGCATCGGCGCCGACACCGGTGCCGAAGTCGTTCTTCCAGCCGAGACCCTGCTGCTCGAGCGGGGCGCCCTCCGGGTTCGGGCCGTTGTGCGAGTCCGGCGCGGCACCGTGCGTCTTGCCGAAGGTGTGCCCACCCGCGATCAGCGCCGCGGTCTCCTCGTCGTTCATCGCCATCCGGCCGAAGGTCTCCCGGATGTCGCGCGCGGCGGCGACCGGGTCCGGCTGCCCCTCGGGGCCCTCCGGGTTCACGTAGATCAGGCCCATGTGCGTGGCGCCGAGCGGCTTCTCCAGGTCGCGCTGCTCGTTCAGGATGCGCTTGTCGCTGCCCAGCCAGGTGGTCTCGGCACCCCAGTAGACATCGTCGTCGGGCTCCCAGGTGTCCACCCGGCCACCCGCGAAGCCGAACGTCTTGAAGCCCATCGACTCCAGCGCGACGTTGCCCGCGAGCACGATCAGGTCGGCCCAGGAGAGCTTGTTGCCGTACTTCTGCTTGACCGGCCACAGCAGCCGCCGCGCCTTGTCCAGGCTGACGTTGTCCGGCCAGCTGTTCAGCGGGGCGAACCGCTGCTGCCCGCCGCCCGCGCCGCCGCGGCCGTCGCCGACCCGGTAGGTGCCCGCGCTGTGCCAGGCCATCCGGATCATCAGCGGGCCGTAGTGCCCGAAGTCGGCGGGCCACCAGGGCTGCGAGGTGGTCTGCACCTGCTCGATGTCCCGCTTCACCTCGGCGAGGTCGAGGGAGTTGAATGCCTTGGCGTAGTCGAACTGCTCGCCGAGCGGGTTACTCGCGGGGTGGTTCTTGGCGAGGATCTTGAGGTTGAGCTTCTCCGGCCACCACCGCCGGTTGTCGGCGCCCTCGACGGGATACGGCGAAAACGGGCAGCCGGTTTCGGGACTGTCAGACACGGGAATCCTCCACGATCAGGACGTACAGAGTGGTCAGGAACGGGTGGTAGCGGAACTGCATTCGGGGCACAGGCCCCGGTAGACGACCTCGGCCTCGTCGATCACGAAACCGTGGTCCTCGGAAGCGGTCAAACAGGGTGCCGCACCGATCGCGCAGTCGACATCGGCGATTGCACCACACGAGCGGCACACCACGTGATGATGGTTGTCGCCGACCCGTGCTTCGTATCGGGCCACCGAACCCGGTGGATCGATGCGCCGCACGAGTCCCGCGGCGGTCAGGGCGCGCAGCACGTCGTAGACCGCCTGATGGGAAACCCCGCCGAGCTCCGCGCGCACGAGGTTGATGATCGACTCCGTGTCGGCGTGCGGATGCGTGTGCACCGCGGACAACACCGCGAGCCGAGGGCGCGTCACCCGTAGCGCGGCCCCGCGCAGTGCGTGTTCGTGGTCCACAGTCGTCGACACGCTCCGGAGTATGCCGCACTCATTGGAATCAATCAAGATTGAGTATTTCTATCATCTGATTCAATCGGTTGATAGCCTCCGGTGGTGGTCACCGTGGACAGCACCGAGGGGCGGCTGATCGGGGCCGCCGAGCGCCTGTTCGCCGAGCACGGTGTCGGCGCGGTCTCACTGCGCGCGATCATGCAGGCGGCGGGCACCAATGTGGCCGCGGTGCACTACCACTTCGGATCGAAACAGGCACTGCTCGACGCGGTGCTGCGCGCCCGGATCGACCAGGTCGCCAGGGAACGCGAAGCCCTGCTGCGTGAACTGTCCGGCGCCGAGGTCACCGTGGAGGTTCTCGCCGAGGCCTATGTGCGGCCCCTGGTGACGGTGCTCGGCTCCGGAGGGGAATTCTGGATTCGCCTTGTCGGCAGACTGCTCGCCGCGGGGGACGGGGAATTGGCCCCGGTCGCGGAATCCTTTCTCGAACGCAATGCGGCCTTCCTCGAACTGCTGGGGCGCGGAAATCCCGGCATCGAGACACGCACCCTGCATTTCCGGCTCATCCAGGCGATGCGCCTGACCCTGAACGTGCTCGGCGATATCGGGCACACCCGGCGGCTGCTCGGCGAACACGGCTGGAGCACCGAGGACGTCGTAGAACAGCTCACCGAGGTCGTCACCGGAATCTTCGCGGGGCCGCCGGGACAACGCCAACCGAGGAGGACAAGAAATGGGAACTAATCAGCGTTCGCAGATCGAGATGAGCCAGGAGGAGATCGCGGCATTCCTGGCGAGCAAGCGGACCGCCACCCTGATCACGCTCGGCCCGAGCGGGCACCCGCACGCCGTCGCGATGTGGTTCGCCCTCCTCGACGGCGTCCTCTGGTTCGAAACCAAGGCGAAGGCACAGAAAGCCGTCAACCTCCGGCGCGATCCGCGGGTCACCGTGCTCGTCGAGGACGGGCTCACCTACGACAAGCTGCGCGGGGTCTCCATCGAGGGCCATGCCGAGGTCATCGAGGACGCCGACGCGCTCTGGGCGGTCGGGGTGGACATCTGGGAGCGCTACCACGGCCCGTACAGCGAGGAAGTCAAGCCGCTGGTGGAGACCATGTTGCACAAGCGGGTCGCCGTGCGCGTGGACGCCGAGCGCATGCGTTCCTGGGACCACCGCAAGCTGGGCCTGCCCGAGATGCCGCTCGGCGGCAGCACGGCGGAACACCCGCGATAGGCCACCGCCACTCCGGCCGGATACTTGCTCCCGATCAGAGCATTGACCGAATTTTCAGTCAGTGCCAGAATGTGGCCCGCTGTCCCAGAGCCGGGAGGTAGGCGTGGCCGAACAGACCAGCGGAACCGCCACGGGAATGCGGCGCGTGCTCGGTATGCCGGCGCTGGTGGTTTTCGGCCTCGCCTACATGGTGCCGCTGACGGTGTTCACCACCTACGGAGTCGTCACCGAGAGCACGGACGGGCATCTGCCGGGCGCCTATGTGGTGACACTGGTGGCGATGCTGTTCACGGCGAGCAGTTATGGCCGCATGGCACGAGTCCATCCGTTCGCGGGCTCGGCGTACACCTACACACAGCAGTCGTTCGGCAGGCATGCGGGTTTCCTGGTCGGCTGGGCGCTGTTGCTGGATTACGTGTTCCTCCCGATGATCAATTATCTGGTCGTCGGCATTTATCTGAACGCGCAGTTTCCCGCCGTTCCGGGCTGGGTTTTCCTGCTCGCGGCCATCGTGCTGGTGACCGGGCTGAACGTGATCGGCATCCGGATGGTGACCCGGATGAATCTGGTGCTGATCGGTGCGCAGGCGGTTTTCGTCGTGGTGTTCCTGGTTCAGGCGTTCCGGGTGATCGCCGGGGACGGCACTCCCTCGCTGACGGAACCGTTCTTCGGCGGGGACACCTCGCTGAGCCGGATCCTCGGCGGGGCCGCGATTCTGTGCCTTTCGTTCCTCGGTTTCGACGCGATTTCCACCCTGGCCGAGGAAACCCGCGAGCCGCGTCGCCTGATTCCGCGCGCGATCATGGCGACCACGCTGATCGGCGGCGCCCTGTTCATCCTGATCTCCTATGCGGGCAGCCTCGCTTTCCCGCACTGGCAACGGTTCTCCAATGTGGACTCCGCTTCGCTCGATGTGCTGCGCCATATCGGTGGCGGCCTGCTGACCTCGTTCTTCACCGCCGCCTATGTCGCGGGCGCGTTCGCCTCGGCGATGGCCTCGCAGGCAAGCGTTTCGCGGATCCTGTACGCCATGGGCCGCGACGGGGTACTGCCGCCGCGGTTGTTCGGCAGGCTCAGTGCCCGCTTCAAGACCCCGGCGGTCGCGATCCTGCTCGTCGGGCTGGTCTCCTGTGTGGCACTGGGGATCACCCTCGACCTGGCCTCCGCGGTGATCAGCTTCGGTGCGCTCGCCGCGTTCTCCTTCGTCAATCTGAGTGTGATCAAGCACTACCTGCTCGACGGCCGCAACAAGGATGCGCTCGCCTGGCTGCGGTATGGCCTGGTTCCGGCGATCGGTGTGGCGCTGACCGGCTGGCTGTGGACCTCGCTTTCCGGTATCACCTTCGTCATCGGCGGGATCTGGGTGGCCATCGGGATCGCCTGGCTGTCCGTGCTGACCCGTGGATTCCGCAGACCCGCACCGAAGCTCGAGCTGGAGCACGCCGGATGAGTCACCGCAGCGCGAACACCCGTTCCGCGGTGCGGTGCGCGATGTCCTCCCGCTGGTCCGCGGTGAGCGGGGCCTCGCGCAGGAAGGCGATGGCGCGTTCCGGATCCTCGTAGGGCGTGTCGATGGCGAACAGGATGTTGTCCGCGCCGACCGCGCGCAGGCCGAGCCCGAGCACGTCCGGATCCTCGATACCGCTCGTGGTGAGTACGAAGTTGCGCCGGAAGTACTCGCTCGGGGTGAGTTCGAGCCGGGGCATCGGGGTCGCGGCACCGGCCACCCGGCGCGCGAAGGCGTGCCGATTGTCGATGCGCCGCAACCAGAACGGGATGCCCTCGCCGAGATGACCGAGCACGATGGTCAGTTCCGGGTACCGGTCAAGGGTTCCGCTCAAGATCAGCCGCATGGCGTGCAGCCCGGCTTCGGCCTGATAGCCCCAGATCGCCCCGGACAATCCGTAGTCGGTGTACCCGGCCGCCATTCCCGGTACCCGTGGATGCAGATAGATCGGCGCCCGTTCGGCCTCGGCGGCGGCGAGTAACGGGGCGAACCGCGGCTCGTCCAGATAGTGCCCCCGGGTGTGCGAGTTGATCATGATTCCGTTCAGCCCGAGCGGGCCCATGATCCGGGCGATCTCCCGCGCGGCCGCCTCCGGTTCCTGTGGGGCGACGGTGCCGAGCCCGGCGAACCGGCCGGGATGCGCGCGCACGATCGCGGCCAGTTCCGCATTGAACTCCCCGGCAAGGGCAACCGCATCGGCGGGCTGATACGGCTGCACTCCGGGCGGATTCAGGCTCAGCACTGCGAAATCCTGGCCGAGCGCGTCCATCTCGGCCAGGCGCGCGTCCAGATCGAGCAGCCGGGATCGCAGCGGCCCGGCGCGCTCGACGGTGCGCATCAGCTCGACCTCGGTCTCCTCGCCAGGCGGCAGCGCCAGCGTGTGTGCCTTGCGCAGCACGGCTTCGGTGCTGATGTGTTCCTCGACGGCGATGATCCGCATCAGGCCCGCCGCCCACCGTCGACGGAGAGGGCGATCCCGGTGACATAGGAGGACTGCGGCGAGCAGAGCCACACCGCCGCCGAAGCGACCTCTTCGGACGTGCCCAGCCTGCCGAACGGCGTGCTCGCCTCCTGCATCGCGATCGTGTCGGTGCCCGCGGCCCACGCGTCGAATCCGGGAGTGTGGGTCGGGCCGGGGCAGACGGCGTTGACCCGGATGCCTTGCGGGGCATAGTCCACCGCGGCGACCTTGGTGAGCCCGACGATTCCGTGCTTGGAGGCCACATAGGCGGGAGCGTTCGGAATCGCGTACAGGCCGCCGTTGGAGGCGAGGTTGACGATCGCCCCGCCGGTGCCGAGCAGCGGCAGCTCGTGCTTCATACACAGGAAGGTCCCGGTCAGGTTGACCTGGAGCACGCGCTCGAATTCGCCGACGGTCATCTCGTCGAGCCGCCCGCGCGCGGAGGTTCCGGCGTTGTTCACGGCGAAGTCGAGACCGCCGTAGGCCGCGGCGGTCCGTTCGACGGCCGCGCGCACGGAGTCCTCCTCGGCGATGTCGGCGGTGATCGCCTCGGCGGTGCCACCCTGTTCGACGATCAGTGCCACGGTTTCCGCCGCGGCGCGCGCATCGCGATCGAGCACGCCGACCGAGGCGCCGCGCCGGGCGAACTCCAGCGCGGCGGCGCGGCCGATTCCGCTTCCCGCGCCGGTCACCAGACCGGACTTGCCCGCGAACTCGGTCATGCCTGCTCCTCGTGGTTCGCCCAGACGACCTGATACGGGTACCGGGATTGCCAGTGCTTGATGAAGGCGCCGACATCCGGGATGGCGAACGAGGCGTTGAGCGCGTCCAGGTCGGTGAACTCGAACCGCACGATCGCGCTGGCGCGGAACACCGGACCGTGTTCGTCGCCGGGGAAGGGGATGTGCCGGTGGGCCGCCGCGCTGCGCACGTGCCCCGAATCGAGCATGAGTTTTTTCATTCCGCTCAGGAACTGATTGAGCTCGGCGTCCGGAATGGGCTCGCTGAACGAAACAATCATCGTATGGTTGATCATGACACCGATTGAACCCGGGTACGACGGTGGTGTCCAAGATCGATCGGTTCTGTTGCGATAACCTACAGGAATGGATGACTTGGAGACTCGCGAGCTCGGGTATTTCCTCGCGGTGGCCGAGGAGCTGCACTTCGGCCGGGCCGCCGTGCGCCTCTCGATCGCCCAGCCCGCACTGTCCAAGGCGATCCGGCGGATCGAGAACCGGCTCGGCGTCACCCTGTTCGTCCGCTCCAGCCGGAACGTGGCACTGACCCCCGCGGGCGAGGCGCTGCAGGAGCACGGGCGGCACGCGCTGAACGCGATCGGCGCCGCCGCGCGGGCCGCGCGCCAGGCAGGTGCTGCCCAGTCCCCACTGCGGTTCGTGCTCAAGCCCGGCGGCGATGCCGGACTGCTGTCCCCGATCCTTGCCGCGTACGCCCGCCGTCCCGATGCCCGCCAGGTGGACATCCTGTTCAGTGGCCCGGCCGATCGCGCCGATTTCCTGCACGACGGCCGGGCGGATGTCGGCCTGCTCTACGCGCCGTTCGACGAGCTCGACGGCCTCGCCTGCGAGACGCTGCGCACCGAGGACCGGGTGGCCATCCTCCCGTCCGGGCATCGGCTCGCCAGGCGGAAATCGGTGCGCCGCGCCGAGCTGGCCGGGGAGACCTGGCCGCGCTGGAAAGGGGTGCCCGGTGGTGAGGGAACCGGCCCTGAGGTCGCCGATGTGGTCCAGTTACTGCACATGGTCACGGCGCGCCGGGTGATCGGGATGCTGCCCCGCTCGCTGGTCGAACCCCTGCCACCGGGGGTGGTGTGTGTCCCGGTGACCGACGCGCCCGGCAGCCGCCTCGTGCTCGCGTGGTCCCGGCGCGAGCAGCGAGCCCGCATCGCTTCCTTCGTTGCGGCCGCGCTCGAAGCGAGCGAGCGCGGAACGGAGATACGGTAAGGCCATGGCTTCCACTCCGCAGCGACGTCCCGGCGGGCGCACCGCACGCACCCGCGCCGCGGTACACGCGGCCGTGCGCGAACTGCTCGCCGCGGGCGGAGCCGAACCGAGCGTGCGCGAGGTCGCCGAGCTTTCCGGGGTGCACGAGGTCACGATCTACCGCCGCTGGGGTTCGATCGAGGCACTGCTCCTCGATGTGGCCACCGCACAACTGGTCGAGGAATGGCCGTTCCCGGACACCGGGGATCTGCGCGCCGATCTGCTCGCCTGGGCCGGATCCGTCGCCGAGCAACTGCGCCGCCCGGAGGGCTTCGCCTTCTTCCACGCGGTGGCCAATGCGATGTCCCCGGCCTCCGGCACCGTTTCCGCGGAACTCCGCGAGCAGGCGGAGGCTTCCATGCGCAGCCGGGCCGCCCAGATCCAGCGCGCCCTGGACCGGGAGGCCGCGAACGGCGGGCACCCGCCGACGGTGGACATGGTGTTCGATCTGGTCCTCGCGCCGCTCTATCTCCGCGCGATGTGGAACTACGAGCCCGAAACCCACGTCGAGGTGTTCGTGGACCGGGCACTGCGGGCGGCCCAGCCGGTCAGCGATTGACCGGGGTGCGCTCCTCGAGCCAGTCGAGGATCCGGCCGTAGGCGTAGCGCTGCCCGCCGAGATGGCAGTGCGCGTCGGCGCCTTCGGCCTCGGTGAACCGCATCCAGGTCTTGTCCGAAGTGGACAGTGCATTGTAGACCTGCTCGGGCTGCCCCTTGAAGAACAGATCCTCCTCGGCCTCGCACACCAGCACCGCGCAGGAGACGCGTTCCGCGATCCCGTCCCGCAGGTGGTAGTCCAGTGCCCGGGAGGCGAACTCCCGCGGGGTGTCCCCGCCCATCACGAACTGGCCGTGTTCCAAAGCCCAGCGGGCACTGGGATTGGCGCGCATCGCGGCTTCCAGTGCCGCATCGATCTCCGGGGCCGATTCCGCGCGCAGCGCCCGTTCGATCTCGGCCCGGTCACCGTCCAGGAAGTTCGCCGCGAAGGCACCGAGGTCGTACACCCCGTCGTTGGCGATGACCGCGGCCAGCCGCGGCTCGAAGGCGGCCGCCCGGACACACAGTTCCCCGCCGAGGCTCACCCCGTACAGGCTGATCTTGCCGGGATCGACCTCCTGCCTGCCGATCCCGTAGTCGATCACCGGGCCGACGACCTTCTCCCAGTCCGGCCGGAAAAGCAGGCCCTGCGGGTACAGCACACCCGCCTGCCCCGGCCCGTCGAAACACAGCACGTTGTAACCGCGCTCCTGCGCCGCGAGCGCGCCCATGAACCGCAGTTCCTCCGCGGTGCCGTCGAATCCGTTGTGCATCACCACGAGCGGCTGCTTCCCCGGCAGCGGACTCGGGTAGAAGTAGCCGGGAAGCGTGGTGCCCTCGTACGGGATCTCCACCCGCTCGATGCTCCCCGGGTCGGCCAGTTCCACGAAGCGGTGGAAGGCAGCGATCGCGCTGTCGTAGGACTGCCGGATGCGCGGGTCCTCCTTGTTGCCGTGCAGGAAGAACTCCGCGGTGCGGTAGTAGTTCGAGGCCCGCAGATAGGTGTCCCGCGCGGTGACGGTGCGCTCCTCGCGCCGCGCCTGCTCGGCCACCTGCCACAGCCGGTCCGCGGTCGCCGACCACTCGGCGTACCAGCCGTCGTAGTCACCGGCGGAGATCCGGCCCGCGGTGTAGAGCACCTCGCCGATATCGGCCCCGCCGTAGGCGACGTGGCCCAGCGAGCGCAGGGTCTCGAACCAGAAGTTCGCGTTGTCCGGGAAAAGCAGCTGCTGCACGGTCAATCACTCCTCAGGTAATCGGAACTGCACGAGCAAGCCTGCCACCACTGAGCGCATTAATGCAAGTTTTACTGCATTACTGTATAGGCTAGCCTTACCTAATTAGCTCTGGCACTGTTTCCGCGTCCGCGCGGACCGGCCCGGGACGGCTGATCCTCGTCCTCGGCGGGCTCTGCGCGATCTCCCCGTTCGCCACCGATATGTACGCGCCCGCCTTCCCGGAGATCGTGTCCTCGCTGGCGACCTCGAAGACGGCGGTCCAGCTCTCCCTCACCGCCGCCCTGCTCGGGCTCGCCGCCGGTCAGCTCGTGCTCGGCGCGGTCAGCTCGTGCTCGGCGCGGTCAGCGACGCCCTCGGCAGGCGGCGCCTGCTGCTCGCCGGTTCCGCGCTGTTCACGGTGTTCTCCGTGGTGTGCGCCGCCGCCCCGGACATCCTCGTGTTCGATATCGCCCGTCCGCTGCAGGGCATCGCGGGCGGCGCGCAGTTCGTGCTCAGTGCGGTCGCCGCACCGCTGCCCGGCGCCTTCGGCAACACCACCGTGCTGTCCACGGCCGTCGTAGTGCTCGGTTTCGTGCTGCTCTCCGTGGTGGCGTTGCTCGTTCTGGCCCGGCCTTGGCAGGGCCACGGCGAGCCGGTCGGCGCTTGACCCCGATCACCAGGGGCGGCGTTCCAGCCAGCTTTCCGGCGGCCCCTCCCCTGGGTCGGCCTCGACCGGGCGCTGCCGCACACACCGGGCGGGCTGCGGCGCCTCCGCCACCGCGGGGGCGGGCAGCAGATGCCCGGGAAGGGCGGGGATCGTTCCCTCGTTACGCAGCCCGGTGTAGGTCGCGCGTACCTGATCCCGCGCCTGCGCCGCCGCCTTGCGGACGGTGGCGGTGATGACCGGGCCGAGTGCGCTCGGCGGGGTCGACAACGGCACGGGCAGTTCGAGCGCGGTGAGCAGCCCGGTGCTGTCCACGGTCGCCCGGATCCGGCCGTCCGCCGAGGTCGCGGTGCCCTCGATGGCCGCGCTCCGCTTTTCCGCCCACTCCAGCGCGGCCCGCCTGCGGATCAGCTTCTGGTTGGCCTGTTCCGCGCGGTTGAGTACCCGGGCCGCTTTCTCGTCCAGCTCAGAATCGGGCATGGCAGGCTCCTACTGTTCGGGGTAGATGTCCGCGCCGTGTTCGGGTGTGGGCAAGGGTTCGTAGTCCGGCCGCTCCTCCGGAATGAGGAAACCCGATTCACCAGGCGGAATCTCGGGCATGCGCGGCTGCGGCTGACTCGGCACGTCGACGTGGTGGTCCTCGCGGTCATCGCGCTCCGGTTTCGGGGCGGCGACGAGATCGTCCCGGTCCACTTTGCCGCGCTCCTTCGGTGGTTGTCCTTGCGGCCTGAACTCGTCCGGGTCGAAGGAATCATCGGTGATCAGCTTGGGCCGCTTCGGGCGCACCTGCTCGACTCCGCCGGTCTTTTTCTTGTCGATATCGGTGAGATAGGTCAGCACGGTGTACAGCCCGCGATCGATCCGGTACCGGGAATCGACCGCGTCATCGAGGATCTTGTTCCCCTCCTCCACCATGGAGTCGAAAACGTCCTTCTTGCTCGATCCACCGATATTCAGCGTTTTGTCGTCGATCGCCGCGTGCGCCATGGCGGCTCCGACCCCGAGGAGGTCTCCGGAGCTCGCCGCCTCGCCGACGTCGACGACCGCGCTGATCATGTTGAGCTGCTCCTCCTCCGCCTTCTCCTGCTGCTCCTGTTCGACCGCGTCGAGCTGATCGTGACTGCTCTCGATGTAGTCGAGCACACCATCCTGGAACTTGTTCTGCAGGTCGCGATATCCCGTCATGGCGCGCTTGGTTCCGTCGATGCAGTCGTGCAGGCTGTTGATCGCATCGTTCATCTCGTCGAGTCTGTCCCGGAAATCGTCGGCCGTATCCCCCCGCCAGTCGACGGTGTCGCTCTTGGCCCGGTCCAGATGCTTGTGGACGTTCGCCTTGATCCGCAGCACGGCCTGATCGAGCTTTTCCACGATCACCACCGCCTCGTCCGCATCCCCGGAGGCGAAGGTGTCGAAGAGGAACCGCAGCTTCTCGTCGCACCAGGCCACCCATTCCTCATCCGGATCGGGAAAGAGCGGATCCCCCGACCGGCCTTCGTGGAGCTCGTGCAGAAAGGTATCGCGGTGATAGGCCATCTTCTCCGCCCAGCTTCCTCCTGGAAAGATCATGCGCCCAGCTCCCTGGCCGATCGGTGCTCGTTCTCCTCGTAGCGGTGTGCGACCTCGCGCAGCGCTTTCGCGGAGAGCTCGAGGTTCTCCGCGTTGTCCGAGAGTGCCCGCCCGAGGTAGTGGCAGACCTCCTCGAACCGCGGCTTGAGTTCCTCGAACAAGCGCCCCGGCCCCTCGCCTCCGGAGAACGCTTCGGGATGATCGGCGGCCTTGACGATCAGATGCCTGGTCTCCTCGAGATCCTTGCCGAGTGCGGCGGTCTTCTTCGCCGCGTCCCGCAAGGCGTCCGTGTCGACGGTGAATCCGTTGTCCATGGTTATTTCCCCAGCTTGTTCCAGAAGGCGCAGTGATGCTCGGCAGCCAGATCGACCGGATGGATACCGCCCTTGCCCGGGGCGAGCGACTGCACGTACGGCGTCTTCGTGTCCGGGCGGAATGCCTGCCACGCGGGGCCGACTGGCTTGCCGTTGTGCGCGAAACTGCTCCAGTAGTCCACGATCCGCCCGGCGAGCCGCTGCTGGTCCTCGGAGAACGGCGGTGGGTAGCCGCCGAGATCGAACAGGGACCAGATGTCCGAGGAGTGGTAGCTGCCCATCGGCATCTTCGGCTTGGCCCACATCGGCGGCGGCGCGGGATCGGCGAACTCGTACTGGTGGACCGGGGTATAGCGGGCCATGTTCCGCGAGTCCGCGTACTGCGTGCAGCTCCACTTGCGATCGGTGATGATCGCCGCGAAGGCCTCGGCCGCGGAACCGTAAGCGGCGCGCGGATATTCGGCCGCCACCTTCGCCCGATCCGCACCGAAGGTCTCGCCGAGCACGGAATCGTAGGCCTGCTCGCTGATCGGCCCGCCGTTCTCGTACCCTGCCGCGGACATGGTTCCCTCGTCGTGCACGTTCCCGGAGATCACCGGAACCCGGCGGAAGTGGCCCTCCCGCAAGGCATCGGCGGGTTTCTCCGGCAGCACCGCGGTGTGGTAGGCCGGATGCACGAAACGGCTCAGCACCGGTTGCAACCGCTTGACCGGGAGCGCGCGCAGGCAGTCGATCGTGGCACGCGGATCCGGTTCGGCACAGCCGAGTTCGGCCGCCGCCTGCGCTCCTTCCTGTTGCACCTCGGTGACCGGCTCGAACACCGCGCCCGCCTTCTTGTGCGGGGTGTCGAAGTTCCGCAGCCAGTTCGTCCCGCAGGATCCGCTCTGCATGATCACCTTGCCGAACAGGCCCGCGGCCGTCGGCGAGGTCAGGTGCGCGCAGTTGCTCATCGCACCCGCGGACTGGCCCGCGATGGTGACGTTGCCGGGGTTTCCGCCGAACGCGGCCGCGTTGCGCTGCACCCACTTCAGCGCGGCCTGCTGATCGCGCAGCGCGAAGGTACCGGAACCGGGCAGCCCCTTGATCCCGAAGTTGCCGAGCATGCCGAGCCGGTAGTTGATCGTCACCACGACCGCGTCCCCGCGGTTCGCCCAGCGCTTCGCGTCGAAACCGTTGCTGGTCCCGCTCATGAAGACCCCGCCGTGGATCCACACGATCACCGGTTTCGGCTTTCCCGGGTTTTTCGACGGCGTGGTGACGTTGAGGTAGAGACAGTCCTCGTTGTCACTGGGCTGCGCCATCGCCCCGGGGCTCTGCGCGCAGGACGGGGCGGGCTTCGTCGCATCGCGAACCCCCGGCCACGGGGTGACCGGGCGCGGATCCCGCCAGCGCAGCTTGCCGACCGGGGGCGCGGCGTACGGAATCCGTTGGAACACCCGGGTTCCGTCCCGCACGGTGCCGCGGACCGATCCCGCATCGGTGTGCACCACCGCGGGATCCGCCGGTTTCGTCGGCGGTGGTTCGGCGGCACAGGCCGTGCTGCCGAACAGCACCGACAGCATCCCGCAGATCACGGCCCAGCGACTCAGCACCATGACTTTCCCTTTCGTGACAAGCGCATTCGGTTGCCACGAAAGGTAGAGCCCGCGCCGGGCGGGCACATCAGCCTTCGGTCGATGCCCGGTAGCCGGGCGGCTGAGGCGGGTGTCTCAGGCCAGCCCTGCGTCGTGCGCGAGCAGCGCGATCTGGGTCCGGTTGCCCAGCTCGAGTTTGGTGAGCACGCGCGAGACGTGCGCCTTCACCGTGGCCACGCTCATCAGCAGCTCGGTGGCGATCTCCGCGTTGGTCCTGCCCCGGGCCACGGCGAGTGCCACCTCGTGTTCGCGCTCGCTGAGCCGCTCGAACCCGGCGCGAGCCCGGTCGTAGCTGCTCGCATCGGTGGCCACCTTGTCCATCAGCTTCCGGGTGACCGCGGGCGAGAGCATCGGGTCCCCGGTGGCCACCCGGTGGATCGCGTCCACGATCTGCGCGGGCGGGGTGTCCTTGAGCAGGAATCCGCCCGCACCGGCCCGCAGCGCGCGCAGGATGTTCTCATCGGTGTCGAACGTGGTCAGCACGATCACCTCGGGCGGCTGCGGGTTGGCGCGCAGTCTTCGGGTAGCGGTGAGCCCGTCCACGGAAGGCATCCGGATGTCCATCAGCACGATGTCCGGTGCGTGCGCGTCGACCGCGCCGAGCGCGGCATTGCCGTCCGGTGCCTCGCCGACCACCGAGATCCCGTCCGCACCTTCGAGCATGAAGGTCAATCCGGAGCGAACGAGAGCGTCGTCATCGACGATCAGGACGCGGATTTCACGACTCACCGCCCCATGGTAACCAGGCATCGAGGTGGAATTCCCCGGAACCGGTCAATTGGTGATCGAGTTTCCCGCCGGTGAGCCGGGCGCGTTCGGTGAGCCCGATCAGCCCGGTCCCCCGGCCATCCGAGCTATCGGCACCGGTTACCGGGTTGCTGACCTCGATCCGCACCCCGGTTCCCGGTTCCCCTGTCACCCGGACCCGAACCTCCTGCCCCGCGGCGTGCTTGCGCGCATTGGTCAGGCCCTCCTGCACCACCCGGTAACCGGTGTGCCCGGTCGCGGGCGGAAGCGTTTCCCCGTCCCGGATCCGGTAGTCGAACCGGACCGGGGTCCCGGCGGCGCGCGCCTCCGCCACCAGTTCGTTCAGCTCGGCCAGCCCGGGCCGCGGCCGGTCGCTCGCATCGGTGTCCTCGCGCAGCACGCTGATCACCTCGCGCAGTTCACCGAGGGCCTGGTAAACCCCTTCCCGGACCACCCCGGCCGCGCTGACGAGCTTGGCCGGTTCGGCGTCCGCGCGGTACTCGAGCGCACCGGCATAGGTGGCCACAAGGGACAGTCGGTGCGCGAGCACATCGTGCATCTCCCTGGCCAGCGCGGCCCGTTCGGCGATGCGCGCCTCCGCGACCCGTCTGCCCTGTTCCGCCTCCGCGCGTTTGGCCCGCTCGGCGAGCGAATCGATCAGTGCCCGCCTGGTCCGGATCAGCATCCCGACACCGATGAAGGCGATGAACGCGAGCACGACGATGACCAGCCACCAGCCGTAAGGCAGCCCCGGCATCGGCCGCCACAGCCCGAAGATCGCCTGCGCGAGGATCCCGGCGACACCGACGAGACAGCTCACCCTCGGACGCTGCCGGGAAGCCACCTCCAGGGTCGCGATCGCGGCCGGAATGGTCGCGGTGAACGCGAACCCGGTCAGTACGATCAGCGTGAGCACGACCGGAACCGGCCAGCGCGGCAGCCCGGCGAGCAACGCACAGGCGAGCAGCAGCACGGCGAGGTCCGCGAGCAGTTCCCCCTGCGGTGTCCCCGAACTGACCTCCGCCACGATCTGCGTGATCGACATCAGCGCGCCGTACACCGGGAACAGGACGGGCGCGAACCGGCGCAGCGCGGGCATGCGGGGCACAGACACCCGACAAGGCTAGGTCAGCGCCGCCGGTGTGCCCATAGACCAAAGTAGATCCGGCATGGCTGCCCGACCACGGTGGCAGGCGGTCAGCGCGGCGCCGGATACCGCCGCGCCAGCTCGGCAAGGCTCGCCCGCACCAGATCGGGACGCTGCTCGGTGATGAAATGCCCGCACCCGGCGACCAGCTCGAGGGAGTATTCCCCGGCCTTCGCGGTGCGCGGATCGGCGAGCGCGTGGTGGATGGCGAAGTCCTCGATGCCGAACAGCGCCTTGATCGGTACCGTCGCCCGGCGCTGCTCGGCACCGCGGGCCAGTTTCCCCGCCTCGTGCCGCAGGAAGGTCCGATAGGTGTCCTGGCCGACCTTCGCGCGCTCGGGGACCGTGAACCGTTCGCAGAAGCTGTGTACCGCGACCGGATCGAGTGCCTTCGCGTCCCCGCCGCTGAGCGGGAACAGCACCCGTTCCAGGAACTTGGTGCGGCGCTGGAGGAACGCGCCGATCGTGGCCATCGGAACCTGGTAGCTGGCGAAGCGCCACAGTTTAGGGACCGTGGTGCGCAGTCGCTGCCAGGGATGGGCGATGTTCAGCGCGAGAAAGGCGTCGAAGTGTTCCGGCGCGCTCAGAATCAGCTTGTAGCCGATGACTCCGCCCCAGTCGTGCCCGATCAGCACGATGTCCCGCAACCCCATGGCCTCGATCAGGGCGAGCACATCGGCGGCGACGTCCTCCTTGCTCCACCGGTGCGCCGGGATCCCCGACCAGCCGTAACCGGGCAGGTCCGGCGCGATGATCCGCAACCCCTCCTGCGGATCCGCCAGCAGATCGCGATAGGTGTAGTGGTGCTCGGGCCAGCCGTGCAGCGCGAGCACCGGCCGCCCGTCCTCCGGCCCGGATTCGGTGACGTGGAAGTCGACCGAGCGCGCGGTGACGAAGGAGCGCCGCACTCCGGGAATGGCGGGCGGTTCGGTCGTGTCCCGGCGGGCTCGCCCCGGTTTCGCGAGGGTCTCGGTCATGATCAGGCCTGCTTCCTGGCGCTCGACACGGAACCTACTCGAGAGTAGCCTATCGCTCCGGGCGGTTCAACCGTTCGACTCTTCTTGAGGAATTCCGGATTGACGATCCACTTCTCTTGCCGCGCAACGGATATCGGCACACGTATGCCTCCCCGAAACTGGTGAGGCGTCTTGTCAGATCATCGGCTCTTTGTTTGACTGCTCACCGGCAGCACTCTAGGAGGCACGATGCGTCTTCGGGTTCGGATACTGGCCGCCTGCGTGGCCGCTCTCTCGGTTTTCAGCGTGGGCTCGGCGGCTGCGGGGACCGGCGCCGCACAGCACAGCTCCACTTTCGGAATCGGCAAGGTGCCGAAACCGCAGGACGATCCGTTCTACAAGTACACCGGGGACAAACCGCTGGGCAGTTATCGGCCGGGAACGGTATTGCGGACCCGGACGACCGATCTGCATCTGGAGACGATTCCGCTTCCGGTGCGGGTCGTTCAGCTGCAGTACCGGACGGTGGACACCAAGGGAAATCCCGATATCGCGGTGACCTCGGTGTACGAACCGAACGGAAAACCCTCGAACAAGCTCGTTTCCTATCAGAGCGCCTATGACGCGCTGAGCCCGGACTGCCAGCCCTCGTACGCGATCGCGGGCGGATTCGATCCGGGTTTCCTCGCGACCGGGGAAACCATCGGCGTACCGCTGCTGTTCAAATTCCTCAACCGTGGCTACACGGTCGCCATTCCCGATTTCGAGGGCACCAAACTGCATTTCACCGCCGGACCGGAGAACGGGAAGAAGGTCCTGGACAGCGTGCGCGCCGCGGTCAATTCCCCGGACACCGGGCTGACCAAGGATGCGAAAGTCGCGCTCGGCGGATATTCCGGTGGGGCCATCGGTACCGAATGGGCCGCCGAACAAGCACCGAAGTACGCCCCGGATGTCAATGCCCGCCTGGTTCTCGCTTCCGCGGGCGGAGTCTTCGCCAATCCGATCCACAACGCGAAGTACATCGACGGCGAGTTCGTCTGGCCCGCCGTACTGCCGATGGCCTTCGTCGGACTCGCCCGCTCCTACGGCATCGACATCCAGAAGTACCTGAGCCCGCTCGGCAAGGAACTGTTCGCCAAGACGCAGAACGGCTGCATCGTCGGCACCATGGCGGACGGGATACTCACCGCGTTCCTCAAGGTCCATCACAATCTCAGGTTCTCGGACCTGACCAAGCCGCGGTACCCGAAGCCGGAGAACATTCCGGAGGTGGTCAAGGTGCTCAATGACGTGATCATGAGCAGTCACGGCACACCGACGGTTCCGATGCTGTTCCACGAGGGCACCTTCGGCGAGCTCAACGGCACCATCGACAACGACAAACCCGGTATCGGCCGGGGCGACGGTGTGATGGTCGCCGGGGATGTGCGCAGTGTCGCGCGGAAATACTGCGCGGCGGGAACCCCGGTCGAGTACAAGGAAAGTCCCCTCGAACACGGTGGGGACGCGATTCCCTGGGCCGTGGACACGGTACTGAAACTGCCGGAGGCCTTCCGCGGCGAGAAACCGAAGAGCAACTGCGCCTCGATCGCACCAGGAAACTCGCTCGATCCGATCAAGTACGAGCCCCCGGCCAAGGGATGACGGCTACTCGGCTGTCCGTGTCCGGTAGATCCACCGGTACACGGGCAGCCGGTCGCCGTCGACCAGCATCGTCTCCGCGGTCTCCTCGAAATGTTCCCGGCCACCGTGGTAATCGACGACCACCCGGGAGGGTTCTCTGGAATGATCGAAGCGATACACCCGGGGAACCGCGAAGGGGCCACCGTTCAACACCGCCGCGTCCAGCCGGACAAAGCTCTGACTACCGTTCATGATCGCACTCCGTAGCAGAATCGGCCCCCGAGTAAGGACGGGATCGACGCTAGACCCGCGTTTCGAACCCGATCAACCACCGGTTCCGCGGCCCGGAACCCTGCGAGCTATTCGACAGGAGGCTGCCGGGCACCTACGGTGAGCGACGTGGATTCGGTTGCGGTGTTCGAACAGGCCCGGCCCCGGTTGTTCACGCACGCCTACCGGATGCTCGGGTCCGCGGCCGATGCGCAGGACGCGGTGCAGGACGCCTATCTGCGCTGGGCGGGCGCGCCGCACGCGGAGATCGAGCGACCGGAAGCGTGGCTGGTGAAGACCCTGACCAATCTGTGCCTGAACCGGCTGACCTCGGCGGCCGCGAAGCGGGAGAGCTACGTCGGCCAGTGGCTGCCCGAGCCGGTGCTCACCGGACCGGACGGCGATGTGCCGGGCACGGTCGAACGTTCCGAAGCGGTCAGCATCGCGATGCTCACCCTGCTCGAGCGGCTGACCCCGTCCCAGCGCGCGGTGTTCGTGCTCCGCGCGGCTTTCGGTTATCCGCATGCGGAGATCGCCGAACTGCTCGGCATTTCCGAAGCCAATTCCGCGCAGCTCTACCGCAGGGCTCAGCAACTGGTCCGGGATCAGCGGACGCGCTTCGAACCCTGTGACGAACAGGCCCGCGCGATCGCGGAACGCTTCCTGGACGCGGCCCGCGAGGGCGATGTGGACGGCCTGACCCGGCTGCTCGCCGAGGACGCGAACTCCACCGCGGACGCGGGCGGTTACCTGCCCGCCGCGCGCAAGCGGATCACCGGCCGGGACATGGTCACCCGGTATCTGCGCGGCACCTTCGGCAGGCTGGGCGAACTGCCGGACCCGTTCCTGCGGTTCATCGAGACCAACGGCGAGATCACCCTGCTGATCGGCACCGGGAACCGGTTGCTCGGCACGCTCGGGCTCAGCGTGCTCGACGGGCGCATCACCGAGCTGCACATCCAGCTCAACCCGGAAAAGCTCGGCTACCTGGCCGGTCAGCTCGGTATGACCGCGTTCGAACCCGCCGAGCTGCAACAGTTCGTCGCCCGGTTTCGGTGATCCAGCGCACACTCTGTCAGATCCGCGCGGGCTGCCCGGTCTGTTCGGTATGACGACACGAATCCTGGTGCTCGGCGCAGGTTACGCCGGGCTGTTCATGGCAAACCGGCTGGCCAAGCTGCTCGGTGCGGCGGCGGAGATCACCCTGGTCAACGACCGTGAGGTGTTCGTGGAACGGGTGCGGCTGCACCAGATCGCGGCGGGCCAGGACATCGGCGTGCACCCCTTGGAGACCCTGCTTGCTCCCGGGGTGCGGTTGCGGATCGGCCGGGTCGGCGAGATCCGCCCGGACGCGCGGAAGATTCGCGTGGACGAGGAGATGCTCGGTTACGACCGTCTGGTGTACGCGCTGGGCAGCCACGCGGCCGCGGAACCGGAGCACACCTACGGCATCGCCGGCTACGACCAGGCGCTGCAGCTGCGGGATGCCTTGCCCGGCAAGGAAAGCGTCGCGGTGATCGGCGCCGGGCTCACCGGTATGGAGATCGCGAGCGAGCTGGCCGAGTGCCATCCCGGGCTGCGGGTGCACCTCGTCGACGAGTTCGAACCGGGGCACCGGCTCTCCCCCGCCGCGCGGCGCCACTTGGGTGCCGCCTTCGACCGGCTCGGGGTGCAGGTGCACACCGGCCGGAAGTGCACCGGGGTGACCACGGCCGGTCCCGCGCTCGAGGGATCCGGCACGCTGCCCGCCGAGCTGACCGTCTGGGCGGGCGGGTTCGCCGCGCCGGACATCGCCGCCTCCGGTGGGCTCCCGGTGGACGGAAGCGGCCGGGTTCCCGTGGACGAGTTCCTGCGCAGTCACGACTACCCGGAGATCACCGTGGTCGGGGACGCCGCGGCGGTGCAGTCCCGCGGTACCACGGTCCGCATGGCCTGCGGTGCCGGTGTACCCAATGCCTTCTACGCCGCCAACGCGCTGGCCAATACGCTGCGCGGGAAGCAGCCGAAACCGCTCTGGTTCCGGTTCTTCGCGCAGAACATCAGCCTCGGCCGCCGGGATGGCGTCGTCCAGTTCGTCTACCCGGACGACCGTCCACACCGGACCGTGCTGACCGGGCGCGTGGCGGCGAAGTGGAAGGAACTGGTCACCAGCGGCGGAATGGCGGTGAGCAAACGCCCCTGGCTGCGCTGATCAGCGCGGCTTCCGTGGATAGACGAACACGCCGTCGGATTCCTCGTCGAATACCGCGACAGGTCCGGTGATCTCGGTCGGCGCCTTGGTTCCCTCCGGCAGTGCCGTGGCCTTCCCGGTCGCCACCGAGACCCGGACCGCGCCCTCGGTGGCCTGGGAACTGCCCGCCGTACCGTAGCCGGTGCCGTCCCTGTCGACCGCGGAAACCGTGACCGCCTCGCGGGATTCGTTCTCCGCAAGGCAGATTCCCTTCTTGGCGGCGAGATCGAACACCACTTCGCCGGCGATCAGGTACCTGCCGTCCCCGGAGAGCACCGGAACACCGCGCCGTCCCGAACCGGAATCGTCCAGATCGGACTGTGCACAAGGGACGGAGGCCTCGACCTTCCCGGTCGCCGCATCGTGCACCGCCCAGACCCGGTCGTCCGAGGAATCGTTCGCGCCCGGCCAGGCAGCCACCACCGAGCGCCCATCGGGGGTTCCGATCGCCCGCACTTCCTCTTCGAGGCCGGAACCCGGATGCACACCGGGCGGCGGCACATCCCCGCTGAACCAGCCGCCGGGTACCCAGAACGCGCCGAATCCCTGCACCAGCGGGCCTTTCGGAGTCATCCCGGACACCGTGATGCCCTGATTGCAGTCCCCGATCTCGTAGTCGCAGGCCTTCGGCGCGTGCAGCGCGGCATCCTGATGCCGGTAGCCGGTGTCCCGGCCACTGCTCACATCGACGACCGCGGTGGAGGAACCCAGCCGGACCAGCAGGTTCCCGTCGTTCTGCGGGATGAACTCCTGCGCGCTCTCCGGCACGGTCACCACCCTGGCCGGTGTCCCCTGATCACGCATATCGGCCACATCGAAGATCTGCAGGGTGGTGACCTCCTTCGGCTTGTTCACCGTGTCCCCACCCTCAGTCCCCGGGGCCGCGAGCACCGCGTACTCCTTGCCGTTCTTCGTCGTCCCGAACAGGCTCGTGGACACGCTGTGATAGTTCTGCCCGGTGTCCGGCAGCTTCAGCGGCCGGCTGGTCCACCGGGTCGCTCCGGTTCGCATGTCCTTCGCGAGCACGCGGATACGCCCGTCGTTCAACGATTTCGTGAACAGCACCAACCCGGACCGCGCGGCCACGACCGGACGCTCCAGCCCGGTGCCGTGATCCTCGGCTTTCCAGCCGCGTGCCTTGTCGAACGCGTCCGGGATCTGCTGGTCCGCCACGGCGGGGTCGGCCTCGGCCGAGGTACTCGGCGCGGGTGGTGGCGGCGGAAGCGGTGACGAACCGCATGCGGTCAGTGAGAGCACCGTGCACAGCCCGAGCCCGACAAGACCACACCGTCCTATATCGCGAATCATGAAAGTTGTGACGCGATCCGGGTCACCTCGGTTCCCTGTCACGTTCGGGCTCACCGTCTTGTCCCATGGGGGTCCCATCGAAGACGACCGAGGAGCCCAGCATGGAAGCCCGCCTCAACCCGTTCGGGAACGCCCCGATGCGCAAGTTCATCAAGCACCTCATGGCGGCCGGCAAGGTAATCGACGACTCGGCACTGCCCGCGGCCACCCAGGAGCTGGTGAAGATCCGCGCCAGCCAGATCAACGGCTGCGGGTTCTGTACCGATATGCACACCAAGGACGCCGCGCACGCCGGGGAGACCCAGACCCGGCTCAACATGGTCGCGGCCTGGCGTGAGGCCACGGTGTTCACCGAGGCCGAGCGCGCCGCCCTCGAGCTGACCGAACAGGGCACCCGGATCGCCGACGCCGCCGGCGGGGTTCCCGACCAGGTGTGGGCGCGGGCCGCCGAACACTATGACGAGGAACAGCTCGGTGCCCTGGTTGCGCTGATCGCCTGCATCAACACCTACAACCGGATGAACGTCATCGTTCAGTTGCCCGCCGGTGACTACCAGCCGGGCCAGTTCGGCTGAGCAGCGCGCGGTTGACCTGTCCCCCAGGGGACAGGTCTAACGTCCGGACCGTGACTGGCTTTCGGATTGGCGCCATTTCGCAGCGTTCGGGTGTGAGCCGCAAGGCGCTGCTCGGTTACGAGGCGCTCGGGCTCGTGGTTCCCGGACGGGACGCGAACGGGTATCGCACCTACGACGAGCATCAGCTCGCCCTGGTTGGCGAGATCCGCAAGCTCAACGAGCTCGGGATCCCCCTCGACTGCGTCCGGCCCTTCGTCGACTGCCTCAACGAGGGCAGCGAGCATGCGGACTCCTGCCCGGCCACGCTGGGCGAATACCGGCGTGCGATCGAGCGGCTGGACGACACCGTCCGCGCACTTCTGGATCGTCGCGAGGCGCTGACCGCGCAGCTGACCGTGGCCAGCGAACGCATGATCGAGACCATGCGCCCGCTCGATGCGCGGAACCCGAAACTCACCCTTCCCGCGGACCTGCCGCGGCCGGTCGACGACGGCGCGGCGAACGGGCTCGTGGGGCGCCGCCTCCCGGCGATCGCGCTGCCCTCGACCGACGACCGCGCCGTCGACCTCGCCGGGCTCGGCTCCGGCGAACGGCGCGCGCTGATCTATGTCTTCCCCATGACCGGGGAACCGGGCCGGGACATGCCCGAGGGCTGGGACAGTATTCCCGGGGCGCGCGGATGCAGCGCGCACAACTGCGATGTGCGCGCTCACTACGCC
Organism: Sciscionella sediminilitoris; assembly: GCF_000737195.2. GTDB lineage: Bacteria > Actinomycetota > Actinomycetes > Mycobacteriales > Pseudonocardiaceae > Sciscionella > Sciscionella sediminilitoris. Next base: position 146,505 of record NZ_JALM01000009.1, on the reverse strand, counting down.
GAACTGGTGCAGCTCGGCGTCGAGCGGGTCTACGGGCTTTCCAGTCAGCCCCTTGCCTACCAATCCGCGCTCGCCGAAACACTGCGGCTGCCGTACCCCTTGCTGACGGACCCGGACCTCGCCCTTGCCGGGGACCCCGGACTGCCCACGTTCACCGCGGCCGGGCTGCGGCTGTTCCGGCGCTGCGCACTCCTCGTCCGTAACGCCGCCATCGAGCACGTTTTCTATCCGATCTTTCCTCCCGATCGGTCCGCGCGATCGGTGATCGAATGGCTGAGCGCGCATAATTAACCCACTCGAGCTATTTCGCCGGGATTGCGGAATAGCCGCTGCTTTCCTGGTATTATCGGTGTCATGAGCACTGGGGAAATGGAAGTGGCACTCTCGAATCGGGAGATGCTTGTCGAGCTTGGTGAGCGGTTCGCAGAATTGCGGCGCGCCGAGGTCGCAGTTCTGGATCTTGTTGCGTGGCTTGACAAACATGGCGCTTCGGTGGAGTTCGGGTATCGCGGTTCGCCTGCCTTGATGGTGGAAGATATCGGGCGGGTGAGCCGTGCTGAAGCACGCCGGATCGCCGAACGTGCGCGGGTGTTGTTTGGTACGATCGGGATCAGTGGCGAACCTTTGGCGCCGGATTTGCCGAACACCGCGGAAGCGTATTCCCGTGGTGAAGTCGGTGTGGAGCATGTGGACCGGATACGAAGATTTGCCGCCGAACTTCCCGCGGACGTGTTGACCGGTGAATCGTGGCCGATCGCGGAAAAGGCGCTCGCCGAGATCGCCGGTGACGCCGGGCCACGCGGGTTGAGCCGACCCATTCGGGAACTGCGTGCCCGCCTCGACCCTGATGGGCAAGCACCCGATGATCGCGAGCTGGCGCGGCCCGATCGACAGTTGTGGCTCGAGCAGCGCCACAACAACTGGACCATACATGGAACCCTGGACTACGAAACCGGGTTGAAACTCCGCAGTGTGCTCGACGCGCTCGGGAAACCCCGCAGCAGCGAAGCCAACGGCGGCACCCCCGACACCCGCACCCCAGCCGAACGCGACGCCGACGCCCTCGCCGAGATCGTCCAGCTCGCGGCGAACCCGGAGAGTCTTCCCGAAAACGGCGGGGAACCGTTCACGATCATGGTCACCATGACCGAACAAGCACTCCGCGAAGGCATCGGGACCGCGACAACCATGGACGGCACCATTATCCCCGCCACCCAACTACGCAGAATCGCCTGCGACGCCGGAATTATCCCCACCATCCTCGGCAGCGAAGGCGAAGTGCTGGATATGGGCTGCCGGGATCGCACCGCACCACCGAAACTCCGACGACGACTCATCGCCCGCGACAAGGGCTGTGCGCACCCCGACTGCGATAAACCACCGGCGCTCACCCAAGCGCATCACATCCAGCACCACGCCAACGGCGGACTCACCACCGAAGAAAACATGGTGCTGCTCTGCGCCCACCACCACACCCTCATCCACCACACCGAATGGCAAGTCCGCATCCACAACGGCAAACCGGAATTCACCCCACCCGAATACCGGCCGACTAACCTGGAACGGCGCCTGGCGAGGCTGCCGTGAACAACTCCGGGGTATCCGCGAGCAGCGCCCTGGTGTAATCGTGTTCCGGGGCGCCCAGGATCGAATCGGTCCGGCCGTGCTCGACGATCCGGCCCCGGTTCAGCACCACCACACCGTCCGCGATACTGCGCACGACACCGAGATCGTGGGTGACGAACAGCAGGGAAAGCCCGTCATCGCACAGCGAGCGCAGCAGCTCGACCACGGAAGCCTGCACCGAGACATCGAGCGCGGATGTGACCTCATCGCAGATCAGCACCGTGGGATCGCAGGCGAGCGCGCGGGCGATCGCGACCCGTTGCCGTTGCCCGCCGGACAGTTCCGCGGGATAGCGCTGCGCGAACCGCTCCGGCAGGTCCACCCGCTCGAGCGCGTCCCGCACCCGCTCGGCCGCCTGCTTGCCGCGCAGCCCGAAGAAATGCCGCAACGCCAAGACGATGGAACCGCCGACCGGATGCCGCGGATTCAGTGCCCCGTACGAATTCTGGAATATGTACTGGATCCGGCGCTGCATCTCCTTCCCGCGCGCGCTCGCGGAAGCGGGCAGCCGGTCCCCCGCGAAGCCCAGCTCCCCGTCCTGGCGATCGTGCAAGCCGATCAGACAGCGGGCCATCGTGGTCTTACCGCTGCCCGATTCCCCGACCACGGCGAGACAGTTCCCCCTCGGCAACGCGAAGGACACGTCGAACAGCACCTGTCGCGCCCCGTAGCGGGCGTTCAGCCCGGAAACGGTGAGCACCGCATCGGCGTCCCCGGTGATCTCCTTGGCAGGCAGCACAAGGCTTTCCGCCCGGCGGAGCCGCTCACCGACACGCAGGCAGCGCGCCGCATGCCCCGCAGCCGCGGGCGTCAATGCGGGTTCCCGGGTGCGGCATTCGTCGATCGCGTGCGCACATCGTGGCGCGAACCGGCAGCCCGCGGATGCTTCCCCCGGTTGCGGGGCGCGCCCCGGGATCGGCACCAGTTCGCGGCGTTCACGGGTGGACGGCACCGAACCGAGCAGCGCGCGCGAATACGGATGCGCCGGTGCGCCGATCACCGCGCCGACCGCGCCGGTCTCCATGATCTGCCCGGCGTACAACACGGTGACCCGGTCGGCGAGATTGCCGACCACGGCGAGATCATGCGAGATGTACACGCCCGCCAGCGCAGAACCGTGGCAGAGCTCCCGGACCAGTTCCAGCACCCGGCGCTGGGTGGAGACGTCGAGCCCGGTCGTCGGCTCGTCGAGCACGATCAGCCGTGGCCGCGCCGCGACCGCCATCGCGATCGCCACCCGCTGCTGCTGTCCGCCGGAAAGCTCACCGGGACGGCGGCGCAGGAACTCGCGCGAACCGGGCAGCCCTACCGACTCCAGCAGCTCAGCCACACCGGAGCGGTCACCGATCTCGGCGAGCTGGTTCCCGATCCGGATGGCCGGATTCAACGCGGCACCCGGATCCTGGGGCACATAGGCGACCAGGTCCCGCCGTGCCGCACGCAGTTCGCGCCCCGTCAGCGAAAGCAGCTCGGTGCCCTCGATCAGCACGCTGCCGCCGGTGATCCCGGTACCGCGGCGGGCGTAGCCGAGCAGCGCCAGGGCCATGGTGCTCTTCCCGGAACCGGATTCGCCGACAACGCCCATGATCTCGCCCGCCCGCACGTGCAGCGAGACACCGCGCACGATCTCCGCGCCGCCACCACTGAGTCCGACCGTGAGGTCCCGCACCTCGAGCATGTCAGGCTCTCCCTTCCGAACGGGCGATCACCCGGGAAACCCCTTCGGACACCAGGTTTCCGCCGATCGTGAACAGTGCCACGCAGGCGATCGGCGCCAGCACGGCCAGCGACTGGATCCCGAGCGCGCTGCGGTTGCTGCTGATCATCTCGCCCCAGTCGGCGGTCGGCGGCTGAATGCCGTAGCCCAGATAACTCAGCGAGGCGATCGTGCCCACCGACCACATCAGCCGCACCCCGAATTCCACCAGCACCGGGGACATCACGTTCGGCAGCAGTTCCCGGGCCAGGATCGTGCGCGCGGGCAGGCCGACCGCGCGCGCCCAGGACACGTGTTCGCGTTCCAGCACCGGGAACACCGCGCCCCTGGTCACCCTGGCCACCCCGGGCAGATGGCCGACCGCGACCAGCAGCACGAGCAGCGGTTTGCTCGGCCCGAGCATCGAGACGAACAGCAGCGCGAGCAGCACCCCGGGAAAGGCGAGCAGCACATCCATCAGCCGCATCAGCAAGGTTTCCAGTATCCCGCCGCGAAACGCCGCCAGCAGCCCGATCCCCGCACCCACCGCGACCCCGAGCAGCGCGGCGAGCACCGACATCCACACCAGCTGATAACCGCCCCACAGCACTCGGGAGAGCACATCCCGGCCGACCGTGTCCGCGCCGAACGTGAGCCCGTTACCCGGTTCCGCGTACGGGGTGCCGATGATCCCGTTCGGCTGGTGCGGCGCGAACAACGGGCCGAGGAAGGTGAACAGCAGCATCAGGGCGAGCAGCACGAGGCCGACCTTGACCTGACCCGGGCGCAGATACTTTCCTGCCGCGGCAAGGCTCATCGCCGCCTCCTCGTCCGGTTCGCCAGCACATCGGCCAGCGTGTTCAGCACATAGAACGCCGCCGCCATGAACAACACGATGGCCTGCACGATCGGCAGATCGTGGTTACCGACCGCGTCGACGAGCGCGGTGCCGATCCCCGGATAGGAGAACACGTTCTCCACCACGATCAGCCCGGCAAGCGAATACGCGGCGACCAGGCTCGCGGCCGGGGTGATCGGGGCGAGCGCGTTCGGCAAGGCGTGCCGGAACAGGATCCGCCGCGTCGAGAGCCCGTTCAGCACCGCCTGCTGGATGTATTCGCTCTGCAGCACATCGAGGAACGCGACCCGCACCAGCCGGGAAAGATAGGCCACGCCCATGATCACCATCGCGGCGATCGGCAGCACCAGATCCGCCGGATGCCACCAGGGCAGGTCACCGGGCGGAATCAGCGCGACCGGCGGCAGCACGTGGAACAGCGTGGTACCGAACAGCGCGGCGAGCACCGTGCCGATGACGAACTCCGGAAGCGCGTTGGCGATCATCGAGGAACCGAGCAACGCCCGGTCGTAGAACCGGTCCCGCAGCCGCGCGGCGAGCATCCCGGTCAGCAGCGAGAGCGGCAGGATGAGCACCAGCGCGAACACCCCGAGCACCAGGGAATTGAGCAACCGTCCGGCGAGCAGTTCGCCGACCGGATAGTGATTGATCAGCGAGGTGCCCAGATCTCCGGTCAGCACCCCGTGCAACCAGTGCCAGTACTGCGCGATCAGCGGCTGGTCCAGGCCGAGCTGCACGCGCACCGCGGCCAGTTTCTCCGGGGTGGCATTGGTCCCGAGCACGATCCGCGCCACTTCCCCGGGCAGCGCCTCGGTGGCCAGGAAGATCAGCACCGACACGAGGAACAGGGTCAGCACCCCGAGCAGCACCCGCGTACCGAGCCAGCGCAGCACGCGCGGCACCGGGCGGCTTCCGGTGAGCGGTTCCGCATTCGCCACCATGTCCGCGCCTCCTCGCGCCGGGAAAGCTAGTCGCCGACCGTGACACCGGTCAGGTAATAGGTCGGGGAAAGGTATCGGCTCTCCGGCAGGCCGTGCACCGTGTCGCGATGCGCGGTGAGCGTGTCGCTCCACGCGGCGATCAGGGTGCCGCCCCGCTCGTGCTGGATCGCGTCCATCCGCTGCCGGATCGCGCACTGTGCCACCGGATTCCCGGTACTGAGCAAGCGGTTCGCCAGCGCGCCGAACTCCTTGTCATCCCACCGGGAGAGATTGTTGCTCCCCTCGGGAAGAAGCGTGCTCTGCAGGATGTCCACGTACGGCGCGGAATCGTATCCGGTCGCCACCGGCCATTCCTTCCAGCGCGCGAGAAATCCGGCCGTGTCGATCTTGTCGATGTGCACCCGCACTCCGGCGCGCACCGCGTTCTGCTGCACCACCTGGGCCAGTTCCAGCATCCCCGGTTCATCGTCCGCGGTGGCGATGGAGAACTCCAGGTTCGGTACCCCGGCCGCGGCGAGCAACCGTTTCGCTTCGGCGATGTCCTGCCCGCGCTGTGCCGGACCGGGCTGCGGACACGAATTCGTGCGCATGTCCAGATCGTTGGCGATCGCGCCACGTCCGCTGAACGCGTTGCGCACTACCTGTTCCCGGTCCACGAGCAGTCGCACCGCGGTACGCACCCGCACATCGTCGAAGGGGTGCAGATCGGTGCGCATGCCGATCGAGATGTGATAGTTGGAGCGGCTCTCCAGCACCCGCAGACCGGGGGTGTGCGCCACGGAATCGGCCTGCTGAGCCGGAACCTGTGCGGCGATGTCGATCTGGCCACCCTGCAGCGCGTTGATCTCGGCCTGTCTGCTCGGCAGATCCATCACCTGCAACCGCGCGATTTTCGCCCGCCTGCCCCAGTATCCGTCGAATCTGGTGAACGTGGAACCACGGCCGGGTTCCGCCGAGAGGTATTCGAAGGGCCCGGTACCCACCGGATGCCGTGGATCGAACCCGCGCGGCAGCATCACCAGGTAGTAGCTCGTCCACACCTGCTTGAACAACGAGAACGGGCGCTTCAACCGGAACCGCACGGTGTGCTCGTCCACCTTGGTCAGCCCGTCCGGGTCCACGAACGCGATCAGCGAAGCGCCGGCGGCCGCCCGGCGTGGATCGAGGGTGCGGCGCACGCTGTAGATCACGTCATCGGCACCGAACGGTTTCCCGTTCTGGAAGCGCACGTTCGGCCGCAGGTTGACCGTCCACTCGTCGAAGCTCGCGTTCGGTGTCATGCCGATCGCGAGCGACCAGACCACCTGCCCGGAGGGGGTCAGCCTGGTCAGCCCGTCGAACAGCTGGGCGAGCCGTACCTGCGCGGCCTCGGCCGAGGTGGAGCTGTCCGGATCGAGGGTTTCCGCGCTGTTGCCGTGGATCCCGATCGTCAGCATCCCGCCCGCGCCGATATGGGTCACCGGCGGCGCGCAGGAACCCAGCAGCAGGAACAGGAATCCGGCCACCGCGAACCGGCGGCCGCGTCGCGGTGCCATCGCGGGCTCACGCGGGACGCGCGTGCTCGTCCGACACGTAGGTGGGATTCAGCGACAGCGCGGAGAACCGGAACGGGCGGTCCACCCGGTTGAAGCCGAGCGGGCAGTGCCGCAGTCCAGCCGGGATGTACACCGATCCGCTGGTGTTGATGATGTGCCGCTCCCCCTCGATGTCGAAGAACAGTTCGGCACCCAGATCGTGCGGGTCATCGGGATTGTTGCCGGTCCAGATCAGCACCTCGTCGTAGGTGTGCTCGTGCTCGACGACCCACTGGATCGGGGTGTCCCGCTCCTTGATCCAGATGTGCGACATGTGGATCCGGCTCTCCGGCACATCGGCGGACCGCATCAGCGCCAGCCCCTCGCCCAGATTGTCCGGGGTCGGCAGGCCCGCCTCGTCCCCCTCGTTGGCGAAGTCCCCGATGCAGTTCCGCATCTCCCGGACGATCAGGTGCTCATAACTGCTTGGCATGCCGGCTCCTTTGCACAGCGGGAAAACGTGTCGTCCACGGTAAGGCGGCGCAGGCGCGAACAGACCATCGAAGAGCGCGGATATTCCCGCACAGTCAACCGCTGTTCTGTGGCAGCCAAGCCCTTGCCGCCGCGCTTCCGCAGTCGTACAGTTCGTTCAGAATCTTCTGAACGATGACGACGGGCAGGTGCATGGATGACCTCGGGCGAGGCCGAGCTGGTCGAACGGATCGGGCTGTTCCTGGAATCCGTCGGCGCACCGCGCACCATCGGCCGGATCTACGGCTGGCTGATGATCTGCGATCCGCCCGAGCAGTCACTGACCGAACTGGCCACGGCGCTACGGGTGAGCAAGGCTTCGATCAGCACCATGATCCGCCCGATGCAGGAGGGCGAGCTCGTGGAACGACTCCCTTCGGCTTCGAGGGAGCACTACTACCGGGTCGTGCCCGGCGGATTCACCCAGCTGCTCCAGGTACAGCTCGCCCGCATGCACGCCGGGGCCGAGGCCGCGGAGTTCGGGCTCTCGGTGCTCGGTGAACAGCGCACCCAGCAGCGGGAGCGCCTCGCGGACCTGCGGGACTTCTGCCGGTTCGCGGCGACCGAGGTCGCCGAGGGCTTCATGCAGCGCTGGGCGGAGTACCGCGCGAACAACGAGGAGTGAGCGATGCGGACCGACAAGGTCGATTTCACCGGTGTGCAGTCCACCATGCTGGTGACGCTGTACCTGCGGGCCCTGGACAGCGCCGATCCCGAGCCCATCCTCGGGGACCGGTTCGCGGCCGAGGCCGTGCGGCGGATCGACTACGACTGGGCGAAGCTCGACAAGCCGCACATCAGGCGCAGCCGGACGGCCGGTTCGCTGCGCCCGAAGCTGTTCGACGACTGGACCGCGGATTTCCTGCGGCACAACCCGGAAGCGACCGTGCTGCAACTCGCCTGCGGGCTGGACACCCGGGCCTTCCGGCTCACCCTGCCCACCGGGGTGCACTGGTTCGACGTCGATCTGCCCGATGTCATCGAACTGCGCCGCATGCTCTACAGCGAGAACGAGAACTACCACATGATCGCCGCCTCGGTGACCGAACAGGCGTGGCTGGACGGGATCCCCGCCGGAAAGCCGGTGCTGATCATCGCCGAGGGTCTGCTGATGTACCTGCCCGAGCACGAGGTACGGCAGCTGCTGCACCGGCTCACCGAACACTTCCCCCGTGGTGAGCTGATCTTCGACGGATTCCTGCCCTGGGTGCCCAAGCTGACCCAGCTGACCAAGAAAGTCCTCGGCCGCCGATACGCTTATCCGCCGTATCTGACCGGAATCCGCGACGGCTCGGACATCGAGCGGTGGAATCCCCGGCTGCGCTGCCGTGAACGCATCGCCATCCTGGACCGGATCGGCGAGACGAAACTCGGCCGCAACCCCGTTCTCCGGATGGCGCGGCGGTTCGACCGGTTCCGGAACACACTGTGCCTGTTCCGCGCCGACTACGAGCCACGTTCCTCGAGCAGCTGATAACGCACCGCGATCGCGACGGCCTCGAGCCTGGAGTGCACCCCGAGTTTGGTGAGCAGCGACTGCACATGGCTGCGCACGGTGGTGCGGCCGACGCCGAATTTCGCTGCCATGGCGCTGGTGTCCAGCCCATCGACCAGCAGCGCGAGGCATTCGCGTTCCCTGCGCGTGAGCAGCCGGGCCAGCCTGCGCGGATCACTCGGCCCGGTGGCCGGTTCCGGTGCGGTTCCCGCGGGCAGCTCGACCACGATCCGCCCGGCAAGCACATCCGCGATCGCGGCGGCGAGCCGTTCGATCCCGCACACCTTGTGCAGATAGCCGCGGGCACCGGCACGCAGCGCGGTGGTCACCCCGGAGGGATCCGAATCGGCGGTCAACAGCAGGATCCTCGTCCGCTCGTGCGCCGCGGCGAGCCGTTCGAGCGCGGGCAGCGTGTCCCCGTCGGCGAGATGCCGGTCCAGCAGGCAGGCATCCGGCCCGTAGGCGGCGAGCGCGGAACCGAGTTCGGCCAGTGTGCCCGCGCGCGCCACCACGGTGAAACCGCGCTCCACCAGCGCGATACCGACTGCCTCGGCGAACAACCGGTGATCATCGGCGAGCAGGACGGTCGGCGCGCTCATGACGCGCGGGCGCCCGCGAGTGGTACGGCGATACGTGCGGTGCAGCCGAAACCCCGCTCGGCGGGACGTAGCGTGATGCTGCCGCGGTGCCCGGCGAGCAGCCGTCTGCTCAGCGCCAGACCGATGCCCCGGCCACCGGCAGCGGACCGGGATCGCGGCCCCGGCCCGGAATCGGTCACGTCGATCAGGCACAGTTCGCCGTCCGCCCTGGCGTCGATGCGCACCGGAGCGCCCGCCGCGTGCCGTGCGCAGTTGATCAGGGCGTTGCTCACCGTCTGGGTCAGCACCGCACCGGGCAGCGCGGCACACAACCGTTCCGGGACCTCGACGCTGACCTCCATCCCGCGCACCCGGTGCAGCGCGGCGAGCCGGTGCAGCACCACCGAGACCTCGGCCAGTCCCGGCTCGTGTCCCCGCTCGTAGTAGAGATCGGTGAGCCTGCCGAGTTCGGCGCGCAGGATACCGGCCATCTCCTCGCGCTCCACCCGCAGTTCGGGGACCGCGGCCAGATTCGCCAGCGCGTTGCCGATCTCGTGGTCCCGCACCGCATCGGTGCGCATCGCCGCGCACAGTTCCCGCCATGGCCCCCAGATCAGCACCGCCAGCCCGAGCACCCGCAGCAAGGTCGCCTCGGTGGCCACGGTTCCCGCCGAGATCACGGCCAGCTGGCCGGCGCCGAGCAGGGCCAGCCCGAGGCCGTTCCGGACCAGCGCGGGTTCCTTCGCGCGCACCCCCCGCACGGCGAACGCGGCCGCGAGCACCAGCGCGGCGGCGAGCGCGAGGGCGAGCGGGATCACCGAGTCGGTCAGCGGCCACAGCCACACCGGCCGGGTCACCGCAAGCAGCACGAGCACCGCCACGGTCAGGACCAGCGTGCCCGCGAGCCCGCGCAGCCCGCAGATCCAGCGGTACCGGCGGGCACCGAGCGCACAGGCGAGCAGGCCGAGGAACAGTACGGTGGCGAACAGCCTGCCTGCCTCGGCGATCCGGTTCCCGGAACCGGCGGCGACCACCCAGAGCGGCAGTGCGATCAGCGCGAAACCCGCCCAGGCGGTCGCGAGCATGGGCAGCCGCTCATCGGCGCGGTGCACCCTGGCGAGCATCCCGTACAACAGGGCGAGAACTCCGCCCATGGCGGCGAGAGCGGTTCCCACCGCGGTGCCGGGAAGACCGAGCACGGGAACCTCGGCGAGCCGGAACACGTGCAGCGCCAGTTCCACGAACACGATGACGGCGAGCAACCAGGCGAGCTCGCTGGAGAGCAGCATCCGGACCGGTGGCATCCAGCGCGTCAGCGAGGACGGAATCAACACCATCGGCGACCTCCCAGTGCGCGAGCCAAGACGCCAACACATTTGTCTATCGGCGCCAACGACGAGGAGTTACCGAGGTGATGAAACCTCACTCAAGAATGGCCCTAAGGCCCCTGGAAGACGGGACTTTCGGTAATGATCCGTGACCACGGTCCGTCCGGGACCTCCGCACGGGAAACGAATTGCCAGTCCACCTGATCGGATTGTCCGTTCAGCGACGTGAATCCCAGGCATCCGTTGAGCGCGGGTGAGACATCCATTCCCGCGCCGTTGAACCGTTTGTTGAGCGGGGCCGCCGTGCCGAACACATAGGCCGCGTCGTGGTAAACACCGGGGCCCGCGTCCTCCACCTGGCCGTAACAGACCCGCTGCCCTCTGCTGATCCGGACCCAGCGGTTCTTCATGAAGCTCACCGTGCGATCACCTTCGGATCCGGCGAATTCCCCGGCCCAGGGCACCACCCGCGCACGCATTGCGAAGGCCTGCGGATCACCGATATCGTCAAATGGCAAATCAAGATAGAAGGGGTTTTCCTTCGGCACCATCCTTCGGGGAAAGTAACCGTTTTCCGATGACCTTCGTTCGGTTTCACAGTTGCCATTCGTGACCACACCGTCACAGCCGCCGTAGTGCTGCCGCCACGCCGAGTCGTAGGCCGAGTACACCTGGCTGCCGTCCGCCGCGCGCGCGTCGAAGAGCTCACCCACCCAGAACGTCGTCGCCACGATGTCGCGGTGGACCGGGTACTCGGCCATCCCGGTCGAGCATCCCGCGAGGGGCACGATCAGCAACAGCACCGTTCCCGGCAGCGCGAGCCGGATCACCGCGCCGGGCCGAACGAATAATCGTCGGTGACCAGGGTTCCGTTCGCGATCAGGGCGAGCCCGAAGCTGACCGCGGTGGCGTCCGCGGGCAGCGGCGGGGTGGTCCAGCTCGCCTGGGTCCAGTCACCCTCGGCCGCGAACCACGGGCTCGAGGTCCAGTAGGCCCAGCCGCCCGCGGAATTCCGGTAGTACAGCGCGAACTGGGTGATTCCCGTGGACTTGTACCAGCTGCCTACCTGATAGGCGGTCCCCGGAACCGCGTTCGGCGTGCAGCTGCCGAGATCCATCGTGGGCAGCAGTTTCGCGTCCCCGCTCTGATAGTTCGTCACCTGGACCTCCTCGGCGGAGCTGCCGCTGTGCGCGTCGGTGGTCCTGCGGAAGGTCGCGCTGTTCGAGCCCCAGCCGCCTTCCATCCAGCAGTCCGGCAGCCCGGTGCCGCCCGCCGGGTTCTCCAGGGATGCGTTGACCAGACCGGTGTTCGTGCCCGGCGGCGCGTTCACGATCGGGCGCAGCTGCCCGCCGATCGCCTGGTCCATGGTCTTCACCTGAACCCCGCTCTGGGTACTCAGCCAGCCGAGGAACCGGTCCAGCAGGGCCGGGCTGATGGCCAGCTCGTCGCAGGCGTCGCAGATGTGGTGGAAGGTGAACGGCAGCAGTCCGCCGCCTGCCGCGCGCGCCTTGGTCACGGTGTCCTGTAGTTGCGCGAGCGTCCAGCGCGGGTCCACCTCGTCCAGCGCGCGCAACCAGTAGGGATCCCGCGGTGGCAGCGTTTCGGCGCGCGGGCAGCCCTTACAGCCGTAGGCCGAGGCGATGTCCCCGAGCCCGCGTGCGCTGTTGTACCCGCAGTTCGCGACCGCGGTCTCGGCCGCGGAGTTCGCCGCGGCATAGGGATAGGCGAAGGAGGTCACCCGGTAACCCCAGCCGGCCAGCGTCGAGCGGCTCAGGCAGGCCTGCCGCATGACCTCGTCGGCGGGCAGCGTGGTCAGATCGGGATGGGTGACCGTGTGCCCGCCGATCTCGTTGCCCGCGGCCGCGATGTTGTCCAGCTCCGCGCGCGTCAGGTAGTTCGGCTCGCCGACCGATCCGGTGATGATGTAGAAGGTGCCCACCATGCCGTACTTCCGCAGGATGGGCAGCGCCGCGGTCTGATCCGCGTTGCCGTCGTCGAAGGTCAGGGTGACCACGGTCGGCTTCGTCGCGGACGCGGCGGAAACCGAGCCGAACGCGGCGACGAACACGAGCAACAGCACGAACACGAGGAGCTTGCGCATACCCGCAAGCCTGCGTGATCGGCGCGGTTCCCGCCTCATGCGAATGCATGAGTTCGGCTCATCGATCCGCATGGCCCGGAATTCCGGCGCGGGAGGGAGGAAAACCGCGCCTCGAAGCGATTGGCTTGGACGCCATGGAGACCATCCGGGTGTTCGCCGTCGACCGGCAGCACGCGTGCACCGAGATCCCCGGCCTCGCCGCCCGGGTCGTGCTCGCCGGTTCCGCGGCCTCGGGTGCCGCCGATCTGCTGCACCGGCTGCACGCCGCCCGCCCGGATGTGGTCACCGTCGAGGTGGCGGAACTGGCGCACGGACCGGAAGTGTTCGCCCGGCTGATCACCACCGCCATCCCCGACTGCGTGCTGCTCGCGCTGACCGGGAGCACGAGCACCGAGCTCGCGGTGCGCGCCGCGGTCGCCGGATTCGACGGCTGGGTCGCCAAGGAAGCCGCACCCGGGATACTGACCACGGCGCTGGAAACGGTACTTGCCGGCGCCTGCTGGTTCTCCGCGGAACAGGTCGCCGCGCTCGTCGAGCGGCTGCGCGCCGGATCGCCCGCCGGACCACTGGCCAGCCTCACCGGTCGCGAACACGAGGTACTGGCCGCGCTCAGCACCGGCGAGAGCACCCCCACGATCGCGAAGACACTGCTGGTTTCCGAACACACCGTTCGCACGCACCGGCGGCACATCTTCCGCAAGCTCGGCGTACACAACGCGCTCGAGGCCGCCAACATCGCACGCTCCTGCGGCATCAGCACTGGACGAAAGGCAACCGGATGACCACACTCGATGCGGCACCGAGACCCGTACTGACCGGCACGCACACCGTCGCCGTGCTCGGGATGGGCTACGTCGGCCTGCCGACCGCACTCGCCCTGTGGCGGGAGAACACCCGCATCCTCGGTATCGACGCCAGTCCCGAACGGCTCGCGGTCATCGCCGAGGGCGCGGCGGACCTGCTTCCCGCGGACCGGCTGCTGCTCCGGAACGCGCGGCACGACCCGCGATTCGTGCTCACCACCGATCCGGACCGGATGGCCGAGGCGGACACCGTACTGATCTGCGTGCCCACCCCGGTGGACGCCTGCCGCACCCCGGATCTCGGCCCGCTGCGCGCGGTCTGCGCGGACGTCGTGCGCTCCGCACGCCCCGGGCAGACCCTGGTGCTCACCTCGACAACCTACCTCGGCTGCACCCGCGAACTGCTCGCCGACCCCTTGCGCGATCGGGGATTGCGGGCCGGAACCGAGGTGTTCATCGCGTTCAGCCCGGAGCGCATCGATCCCGGGCGCGCCGAGCACACCCAGGTCGAGACGCCGCGGGTGGTCGGCGGGATCACCCCGGAGTGCACCCGAAGGGCCGCGGAACTGCTCGCCCTGTTCTCCCCCGATCCGCACATCGTCGATTCCCCGGAGATCGCGGAGCTGACGAAACTGTACGAGAACTCCTTCCGTGCGGTGAACATCGCGCTGGCCAACGAACTCGCCGGGATCTGCGGCACCTTCGGCATCGACCCGATCGCGGTCACCGAGGCCGCGGCGACGAAACCGTACGGCTACATGCCCTTCTATCCCGGGCCCGGTGTCGGCGGGCACTGCATCCCCTGTGATCCGCACTATCTGCTCTGGCAGCTGCGGGCCGCGCGCCATCCGACCCCGCTGCTGAACTCCGCCATGGAAGCGATCGCCGCCCGTCCCGGGCAGGTGGTCGCCCGCGCGCTGACCGTGCTCTCCGATGCCGGGCACGCGGCCGCGGGCGCGCGGGTGCTCGTGGTCGGGGTCAGTTACAAGCCCGGGGTGGCCGACATCCGGGATTCCCCGGCGCGCCAGATCATCGGCGGCCTGGTGGAGCGTGGCGCGCGGGTCAGCTACCACGACCCGCTCGTGGACAGCTTCCCGAGCGCGGACGGCGTGCTCCTGCGCGGGGTTTCCCTGCCACAGCAACAGAACTGGGATCTGGTCCTGGTGCACACCCTGCACGAGGGCATCGACTACGACTGGCTCGCCGACTGCCCGCTCGTGCTGGACGCGAGCTACCGGCTGCCGCGCACCACCGGCCTGCTCGTATGACACGGAACGGAGTACCCATGCGATACCTGGTGACCGGAGGGGCCGGATTCATCGGCTCCCATCTCTGCGAGCACCTGCTGCGCCGCGGCGACGAGGTCGTGGTGCTGGACGATCTGTCCACCGGCGCCGAGCACAACCTCGCAGCGGTCACCGGGCATCCGCGGCTGCGGCTGCGCACCGGTTCGGCCGCCGAGCTCGGCACCGTACTGGACGCGGCCCGGGATGTGGACGGGATCTTCCATCTCGCCGCCGCGGTCGGAGTGTTCGCGATCCTCGACCACCCGCTGCGCAGCCTGCGGACCAATCTGCACGGCACTGAATCCGTGCTGGAGGCGGCGCGCCAGCGCGGTATTCCGATGCTGCTCGCCTCGACGAGCGAGGTGTACGGGAAGAACGACAAGCCGGGACTTCGCGAGGAGGACGACCGTGTTCTCGGTGCGCCGCAACGGAATCGCTGGTCCTATGCGGACGCGAAAGCGATCGACGAGGCGCTGACCTATTGCTATCACCGGGAATTCGGCCTCGGCGCGGTGGTGGTGCGGCTGTTCAACACCGTGGGTCCGCGCCAGCGCGGGCACTACGGCATGGTGCTGCCCCGATTCGTCGCCCAGGCGCTGGCGAACGAGCCGCTGACCGTGTTCGGCGACGGCAGTCAGGTGCGGTGTTTCTGCCATGTCGACGATGTGGTGCCCGCGATGCACGCCCTGCTCACCGAGGAATCGGCGCACGGCACGGCGTACAACCTCGGCAGTGCGGAACCGGTCAGCATCCGCGAGCTCGCCGAGCGGGTGATCGCGGTGACCGGATCGGCGAGCGAGATCGTCACGGTGCCCTATTCCGCGGCCTACGGGCCCGGATACGAGGACATGACCAGCCGGATCCCGGACTGCACCCGGGCACGCGAACGGGTCGGTTTCGCGCCCCGGCACTCGCTCGAGCAGATCATCGAATCGGTCGTCGCGGCGAACCGCGCCAGTCTGCGGAGCGTTTCGTGATCCCAGCCTGGCTGCTCGCGTTGCTCGTGGTGGGCGCGAACGTCACCTTCTGGTCCACCGCAGGGGTGCTGCGGCTGCTCGAGGACCGGCTGCGGCTGGTGCACCGCACGGTATCGGGCAGGCACCGGCCGCGCGCGGGTGCGGTCGGGCGCGACGAGGTCGCGGTGCTGATGGCCGCGCACAACGAGGAACCGGTACTCGCCGATTCGCTCGCCGCGATCACCGCTTCCCTGCCACCGCGGCAGGTACACGTGATCTCGGACGGTTCGACCGACCGCACCGAGGAGATCGCCGAATCCGCCGGGGTCCGGATCGCCCGCACCCCGGCGAACATCGGCAAGGCACGGGCACTGTGCTACGGGATCGAGCACTTCGGCCTGATCGAGGGGTATTCGGTGGTGCTGCTGCTGGACGCCGATTCCCGGCTCACGCCCAGTTATTTCGAGCGCGCGCTGCCGTTGTTCGACGATCCGGAGATCGTGGTGGTCGCCTGCTGCGCGCGCACCGAATGGTCCGCCACCCCGCGCACCCCGCTGGCCCAGCTGCTCACCGCGCACCGGGCCCGGGTCTATTCCCTGTTGCAGCGGCTGATGAAGTTCGGCCAGGCCTGGCGGCACGCGAACGCCATCTCGATCGCGCCGGGGTTCGCCAGCATGTACCGCACGAAAGTGCTGCCCTACCTGGAAATCGACGCACCCGGTCTGGTGATCGAGGACTTCAACATGACCTTCGAGGTACACCGCAACCGGCTCGGCCGGATCGCGTTCGTCCTCGATGCCGTTGCCACCACCCAGGATCCGAACCGGTTCGGCGAATACGTCCGCCAGACCCACCGCTGGGCGCTCGGTTTCTGGCAGGCGGTGCGCCGTTATCGGCCGCGCCCGGACGTGTTCAGCTTCGCGCTCGCCGCCTATCTTTTCGAGCTGGTGCTCTCCGGGGTGCTGCTGTGCGCCGCGCCGCTGCTCGCCGTGCTGTCCTTCCTGCTGCCGCCGGTGGCCGCGGTCCTACCGCCGGAGACCATCGGAATCGGGGTGCTCGCCCCGGATGTGGCCCTGACCGTGTTCGTGACCTGTGCCGAAAGGCGGTTCCGCTACCTGCTCTGGGCACCGCTGTATCTCCCGCTGCGGATGCTGGACGCCGCGCTCGCGCTCGCCGCCGCGCCACGGGCCTGGCTGCGCACATCCGATGGCCGCTGGCGCAGTCCGACGAGAACCGCGTTCCACCCGCGGGAGAACGCGACACGAGCGGCACTCGGTTCCTCGGCGCCGGAGCCGTGAAGCCGTTGCTGTTACGGTGGTCAGCGTGATCGGCGAGCACGGGAAGGGCAAGCTGACGCGCGGGCGGCACGGGCTCAGCCGCGAACAGGTGAGCGCCGTGCAGCGGGCCCGGTTGCTCGATGCGATGGCGCGGGTGGTCGCCGAGCAGGGCTATGTGAAGACCTCGGTGGCCGCGGTACTCCGGCGCTCCGGGGTGGGGCGCGAGACCTTCTACGAGCTGTTCACCGACAAACAGGACTGTTTCCTCGCCGCCTACGACGCGGTGGTCGAACGGCTCGGTACGGCGACCCGGCAGGCGATCGGCGATACCGGTACCGCCCTGCAGCGATGGAGCCGGGGACTGGCGAGCTATCTGGAAACCCTGGCCGCGGAGCCCGAACTGGCCCGCACCTTCCTGATCGAGGTCTACGCGGCCGGCCCGGTGGCGCTGGCCAAACGCGCCACGGTGCAGCGGCTGTTCGTGGACGCGATGATCGGGATCCTCGGGGTCACCGCCGAACGGGACCGGTTCGCCTGCGAGGCCCTTGTCGCGGCGACCAGTTCGCTGGTGACCACCCGGCTCGGTGCCGGGGACAGCGCCAGCCTTCCGGAACTGCGCGAACCGCTGGTGAGCCTGGCCCGCGAACTGTTCGGGGCCAGGCTCGGCGAGCGGTAGCGGATCAGGCGGGCGGTGTGGGCGGGTGACAGTTCTGCCTTGGCAACGGGGTGGACGCGTTGTTGTACACGCCATCGGCCAGGGTGTCGCCCATGATCGAGCGGTGGTCGTCGGGGCGCAGCCACTGGTAGCACTGGTGCTGGGCGAAGTATCCGCCCGGTGCCTCCGGGGTTTCGAAATTGCACACCCCGTCGGTCTCGATGCAGTACCGGATGTAGGGGATCCCGCCGAAGTCGGTGCGCCCCGGGCCGAACGAGACGTAGCCGCCGAACGGTGAGGGCGCCCCGGTCCCCGCGGGAAGCACCGCGCTGATTCCCCTGCTCTGCGGGCCGACCGGCTGCATCGGGTCGGCGTAGAGCTTCGCGGAGAACCGGGATTTGTCCACGCCCAGTTTCCCGTCCGCGATGTCGTTCAGCACCATGTTGGCCACGACTGCGCCCTGCGAATAGCCGACGACGGTGAATTCCGCGCCGGGGTTCTCCCCGAACGCCTCCTGCACCACCCGGTCGCCCTCGGTATGCCCCGCGGCGACGCTCTGGTCCATCGGTGTCTGGTCGCAGCCGGGCAGTCCGGCCGCTCCCGCCGGGTACTGCACGACCTTGCGGATCCCGCCCTGCAGCCAGGCCTGGTCGTAGACTCCGGCCTGCCCATCGCAGGTCCCGCCGATGAGGATGTAGTAGTGCGCCCCGCCCTCGGGTGCCGCGGTCCCGGCCGAGGCGATACCGCTCACCGACCCGAACAGGGCCAGGACCGCCCCCCCGCGACCACTATCGGTCGCAGTTTTCGTAGCAGATTCATCACGAGTCCCCTCGTTCCACAGTGCCGCAGTTCCGGACTGCGGCGAATCCGGCACGGAAAGTATCACGAACACTCGTGTTCGTATAGTGTGCGCGAGCGTGCGCTCACCCTCGTTCAGCGGATTTCACCTATCCGGGCACAGAATGTGTCCATGGCACGGGTACTGGTGATCGAGGACTCCGAGGCGATCCGGGTCGCCGTGCAGACGGCGCTGACCGGGGCCGGGCACGAGGCGCTCGCCCGCGCCGACGGGGCGGAGCTCGAACAGGAACTGGTGCGGTTCCATCCGGACCTGGTGCTGCTCGATCTGCGGTTGCCCGGCAGGGACGGGTTCGCCCTGCTGGGGCTGATCCGCGCGCACAGCAGCGCGGGCGTGGTGATCATGACCGCCCGGGACGCGGTCGGCGATCGGGTGCACGGGCTGCGCTGCGGTGCCGATGACTACGTGGTGAAGCCGTTCGTCCTGGAGGAACTGCTCGCCAGGGTGGATTCGGTGCTGCGCAGAACGGGAAGCCTGCCCGCGGTGGTGGACACCGGCGAGCTGGTGCTCGATCCGCAGTCGAGCAGTGTGCTGCGCGGCGGTGCCCGGATCGAGCTGACCGCCACCGAACTGCGCCTGCTGGACTACCTCGCCGCGCACCGCGGGCGGGTGCTCAGCAAGACCCAGCTGCTCGACGCGGTGTGGGGTTATCAGGAGTACGACCCGAATCTGGTCGAGGTACACGTCAGCGCGCTGCGCCGGAAACTGGAGGCGCACGGCCCTCGCCTGGTACACACCGTGCGCGGCAACGGATATGTCTTCCGCACCGAGGCCGCGGAATGACCGGCCTGGTCACGACCTCGCTGCGGCGCCGGGTGCTGGTCGCCGTGCTCGCGGTGTTCCTCGCGGTCCTCGCCGCGACCGTGCTCGCCGTCGGGCTGCTGTTCTCCGCGGAATCGGCGAAAGCGGTGAACACGGTGCTCGGTGACCGGGTGCGGCTCGCCCGCCAGCTCGACGCGCGCGGGGTACCACCGGAGCAACTGGTCCGCCGCCTCGACCGGCGTTCGGTGCGCGCCGAGCTCGATCTGCCCGATGGCCGCGTCTACGGCCGGGTGCCCGGTGAGGACCGCGAGGACAGCAGGACCGTCCGGCTGCGCGACGGCTCCCGGCTGATCCTCGCCCCGGAGACCCGGTTGCTCTCCGGGGCGCAGGGCACGCTGATCCGGGTACTGATCATCACCGGCATCGTGGCGCTCGCCGCCACCACCGTGCTGATCATCCTCGTGGTCCGGATGGCGCTCGCCCCGCTGGACACCATGGCGGGCATGGCGCGCCGGATCGCGGCCGGTGAACGGGGAAACCGGCTCGCCCCGCGGCGCACCGACACCGAGATCGGCCGCACCGCCGCGGCCATCGACGAGATGCTGAACGCCTTGGAGGGCGCGGAGAATCAGGCGCGCGAATCGGAGCAGAGCACCCGCCGGTTCGTCGCGGACGCGGCACACGAGCTGCGCACCCCGATCGCCGGAATGTCCTCGGTGGCCGAGGTACTGCTCGGCGGTGGCGAACTCGAACGGGAGCAACGGGAGCGGCTGCTCACCCTGCTGCGCGGGCAATCCCGGCTCGCCGCCAAGCTCGTGGAGGACCTGCTCGATCTGGCCAAGCTGGATGTCGGGATCGGCCTGGACCGCGAACCGCTCGAGCTGCACGGACTCGCCGAGGCGGAATGCCAGCGGATCCGGTTGGCGCACAACGGGATGCGCGCCTCGGTCCACGGAACGGCCACGGTGTACGCGGATCCGGCGCGGGTCACCCAGATCCTGGCCATCCTGCTGGACAATGCCGCGCAGGCCAGCACGGAGGACGGCCGGATCAACGTGGATATCCGCGCTGCCGACGGTTTCGCCCTGCTGCGGGTCACCGACTCCGGCCGCGGGGTTCCCGAACAGGAGAGGGAACGCATCTTCGACCGGCTGGTCCGGCTCGATCCGGCGCGGGCGCGGCGCCCGGAGGGCAGCGGGCTCGGGCTCGCCATCGCCCGCGGTTACGCCCGCGCGCACGGCGGCGAACTTCGTTGCGTGGCACCGGAAAGCGGCAGCGGAGCCGCGTTCGAGCTCACGCTGCCGCTTTCCGGCTGAGCCGCTACTTGCCCGCGCCCCGGTCGGCGATCAGGGTCGCGGTCGAGGTGTTCCCCGCCTTGTCCGCGCGGATCCCGACCTCGTCCCCGGTGTGCACATCGGTGATCTTCTCCGGTTTCTTCCCGGGCACCGCGCGCACCTTGGTCTTGTCGTTCACCGCATAGCTCTTCGTGAACCCGTCCGAGCTGCGCACCGTGATCGAGGAGGTGTTGACCGCGGTCACCGCGCCGCGCTGGATGTCGACCACCCGGTGCTTCTTGCCCTCCATGGTCAGCTCGCCGTGCGAGACCTTGGCGAGCGGGGACCGGTGCTTCTTCTTGCCCGGTTGCGGTTTCTGGTCCTGGTTCTGGGCTTGCTGCTGGTCTGCCGAGGGTTGCGGGGCGGGCTGGGTCTCCGCGGCCGCGACCCCGGCACCGACACCGGAGATCGCGAGCACCGCGGCGGCGATCCCGCCGACCAGCTTCGTCCTGTGCTGCATCTGCATCCTCCTTCGCGTGCGGCGGCGACCGGTTCGCCGCCGTCCACGCCAAGGCTGAGCCGGAAAACTGTGCGAATCCTGAGTTTCCGGGGCCTGCCGGGCGCATCTTCAGCAATCGTTCAGCAACGCGGCGGTGAGCTTCGCCGCGGGCTGATCGGCCTCCGGTCCGGTGCGGATGTGGTTCATCACGTACCCGAAGGCGTGGCCGGTCTCCGGATCGGCGCAGCCGAGCGAACCGCCGAGCCCGGAGAACCCGAACGCGCTCGGCGAATACCAGGCGGTCTCCGGGGTGGGCAGGCCGAGACCGAGTCCGATGTGGAACGGCAGGTGCGTGATCAGATCCGGTCCCCTGGTGTGTTCGGTGGTGGCCGCGGCGAGGGTTTCCGCGCTGAGCAGCCGTCGCCCGTCCACCTCACCGATCAGCGCGGCGTAGAACCGCGCCAGCCCGCGGGCGGTGCAGATGCCGTTCGTGGCGGGGATTTCGGCGCACTGTTCGGCCTCCGCGTCGTGGTCGAGCGCGGGTTCCACGCAGCCGTAAGCCCGCCGGGTCAGCGAATCCGGATCGGCGAACGCCCTGGCCAGCTCGCGGATCGGTTCGGGGAGCGCGTCCAGGTCGATGGACCGGTCGAAGTCCGGTGGCGGCTGCACGAGCCTGCTCACCCGGGGCAGCTCCGGCACGGGCAGCCCGATGTGAAAGTCCAGCCCGAACGGTTCGGCGATCTGCTCCCGGAAGAAGGTTCCCAGGCTCTGCCCGGAAATCCGGCGGACGACCTCGCCGACCAGCCAGCCGTAGGTGAGCGCGTGGTACCCGTGCGCGGTGCCCGGTTCCCACAGCGGCCGTTGCGCGGCCAGCGCCTCGACCATCGGATCCCACTCCAGTGCGGCATCGCGGGCGAGCGGGCGATCCAGGGCGGGCAATCCCGCCTGGTGGGTGAGCAGCCAGCGGACCGGGATGCCGTGTTTGCCCGCCGCGGCGAACTCCGGCCAGTATTCGGCGACCGGCGCGTCCGGGTCCAGTTCGCCGCGCTGCACGAGCAGCAGCGCGCAGGCGGCGGTCGCGGCCTTCGTGGTGGAGTAGACGAGCTGCAGGGTGTCCCGTTCCCAGGCGCGGCCGGTTTCCGGATCGGCGAGCCCCGCCCACAGGTCCACCACCGGCCTGCCCTCGGCGTACACGGCCACCGCCGCGCCCACCTCCGTTCCTTCGGCGAGGTTGCGCGCGAACGCCTCGCCGACCGCCTCGAATCCGGGGGCGATCGTGCCGTGAATCTCGGTCATGCCGTGTTCCCTTCGACAGCGCAGCCTCCATGAACAGCGCTCTGGCACAGGGCGACCAGTTCGCGGGTGTATTCCTGAACATCCAGATCCGGGGTGCCGAGCAGCCGCAGCAGCGCGCCGGAGAGCAGATCCCGGACGATCGTCGCGACCGTGCGCGGCGGGAAATCGCGGAACTCCCCGGTGCGCTGCCCCTCGGTGAGTACTTCGGTCAGCCCGTCGAGCTCGGCCGAGTTGGGCCGGTCGAACCAGCGTTCCCGCGCCTGCGGGTGCCCGTTCAGGATCTGCATCAGGGCGCGCATGTGCGAGCGGTGCGAATCGTAGAAGGCGATGCTGCCCGCCACGTACGCACGCAGCTGGGCACCGGCGGTCTCCGCGCCGTCCGTGCGCGGGTGGATGACCTCCGCCCCGGTCGCGTATATCTCCGCGACCACCTGGCTGATCAGCTCGTCCTTGTTCGCGAAGTGGTAGGAGATCAGCCCCGGACTGCTCAGCCCGGCGCGCTTGGCGATCTGGGCGAACGAGGCCTTCCCGTAGCCGAGTTCGGCCACCGTCTCGATCGCGGCCGCGGTGATCTGCCTGCGCCGCGCCACCTCGGTGAACGTCAGTTCGCTCGACCCAGGATCAGTTCGCATGACCTAATCCTAGGGCATTCGTCAGCATCGGTCCACGGTCGGATGGCCGATCCAACCGCGGACCGATGTGGGAGAACACGCGGTGTGGTTAGCGTGAGGACGTCAATCGGGAAAGGATCACGTACTCATGCTTGCCACGCACACCACCGTCCTCGCCGACTCCGTCTCCGGACTGGGATTCGGACTGGCGATCTTCCTCACCCTGATCGCCCTGGCCTATGTGGTGTTCATCGTGGCCGCCTTCGTGAGCATCATCTTCTCGAACATCGACGGCGGGATGAAGATCGTCTGGCTGATCTTCGCACTCTGTGCACCGTTCCTCGGTTCGCTGTGCTGGTTCCTGATCGGCAGGCGGCGCCAGCCCATCGGCTGAGGCTTCAGGCCAGACAGGTCAGTGGTTTCCCGCCGTTGTAGTCGACCATCTCGGTGAGCGCGGTCGCGGTGTCGATGGTGCCGCCGCGCGGTGTTCCGCCCAGTTCGGCGTAGGCGCGGTGCAGATTGCCCACGATGCGCTCGGCATCGGGCCAGTCCGCGAACCGGCCGAGCCCGGTGTCCCGTGCGGCCTGCAGCGGCGGGATCCCCTCGGCGTGCCCGCGTTCGGCGAGATCGAGCACGAACCGCAGATAGTCCAGGGTGTCCGCGATGGGCGCGTCGTCGTGGAAGACCGGTCCGTGGCCGGGCACGATCGTCTCCGCGCCGAAGGGCCGCAGCACCTGTTCCAGCACCCCGATCGCGCCCGCGACCGAGCCCATCAGCAGGAACGGCGTGCCGCCGTGGAACACCAGGTCCCCGCAGAACAGCACGGAACGCTCGGGGAACCAGATCACCGAATCGTTGTTGGTGTGCGCGGGCGAACCGACATAGCGGACCTCGGCGCGCAGCTCGCCGAACCACAGCGTGACCTGGTCGGTGTAGGTCAGAAACGGCGGTTCGAGCGGGAGTTCGCCCCATTCGGGGTTCTGCCACCAGGGCAGTTCCCGTGCCGGGCCGAACGCGATCGCCTCGGCACGGGTCCGTTCGTGGGCCACGATCGTCGCCTGCGGGAACAGGGCGTTGCCGAAGGTGTGATCGCCGTGGTGATGGGTGTTCACCAGGGTGCGCACCGGCGCGCTGGTCACCGAGGCGATGGTCTCGAGCAGCGCGCGGGTGCGCCGTTCGGTGGAACAGGAATCGAAGGCGGCCACCCCCTGCGGGCCGACGGCGAACCCGGTGTTGTTGATCCACCAGGTTCCGTCCGGCTGCACGTAGGCGTAGATGTCCGCGGAAACCTCCTGCAGCCGCGGCCTGCCCGGCACGGTGATCTCGGTCATCGGTCCCCCTCGCGCAGCGCGACGACGGGCGCGCCGTCCTCGATGCGGGCCTCGATCGCGCCGAGTCCCTGTGCTTCCAGGCGCACCCGGTCACCGGGCCGCAGCCACGGATACGCCTCGGTGCCGTGCGTGCGGGAGAGCTCCAGGATGCAGCCGGTGCCCACGGTTCCGGAGACGATCAGGTCCCCGGGCAGCACCCGGGTGCCGCGCGAGGCGTAGGCGATCATCTCGCCGAAACTCCAGTACAGATCGGCGAGACTGCCCGCGCTGTACGGGCGGCCGTTGACCGAAGCGGACATGCTCGCGGCACCGTCCAGTTCATCGGCGGTGAGCAGCCACGGCCCGCAGCTGTGCGCGGAGTCCTTTCCCTTGGCCGGGCCGAGATTGAGCTTCATCTCGGCGCCCTGCAGATCCCGGGCGCTCCAGTCGCAGAACAACAGGTAGCCCGTCACGTGCTCGATCGCGGTGCGCGGATCGAGGTCGGCGCCCTCCCGGCCGATCACCGCGGCGATCTCCAGTTCGTAGTCGAACGCGGCGCTGCCCGGCGAGACCGGGATCGGTTCGGTGGCCCCGCGCACCGCTGCGGGATTGGTGAAGTAGAAGACCGGTTGCCGGTACCACAACGGATCCACCTCGACCCCGATCGCGGCGAACGAGGTGACCACGTGGTTCTCGAAGGCCATGAAGTCCCGGATGGACGGTGGCCGGGGAATCGGTGCCAGTAGCCGGACCGAATCCGGATCCACCGCCGGTTCGGCCAGTGCCCGTTCGGCGGCCTCGGGGAGCCGTCCGTCCTCGATCAGGCCGAGCAGGGTCTCGCCGACCGGCGCGGGATGCAGTCCGGCCGCGCTCCAGGCTCCGGCCCGTTCCCTGCCCTGTTCGTCGGCGAAGGTACTCCAGCGCATGCGCGCTCCTTTCCACGGTGCCGCGCTCAGCTTCCCACGAGACCACCGTTGCTCAGCAACAGTTGCCCGTTCACCCACTGGCCTTCGGGCGAACAGAGGAAAGCGGCGAGGTGCGCGGTGTCCCGCGGGGTGCCGAGCCTGCCGAGCGGTGTCGCATCCCGCACGGTTTCCTTCAGAGTTCGTTGCATAATGACCTCCGTCGCGAGCGGGGATCAGATTGGATGCATCGCAAGGCGGAGGATTGAGCCATAGCGGCAGCTATGGTGATTGACGACAACGCAGCGAGGCGCCGATCTGGCCCCGCGCAGCAGGTGGCGTCATTGTGCAATGAGCTCTTAGTTCCCCGGACATCCAGCCGGTGTCCACCGGACCTGGATTGATGACATTGGCGGTGACACCGAGGTGCGCGAGCTCGCGCGCCGCGGCGAGGGTGATCCGGTCCATCGCGCCTTTGCTTGCCCCATAAGGGAGATTGCCCGCGGTGTGATCACTGGTGAGGCTGATGATCCGGCCGGTACCCCGCGCCGCGGCGAACCGCAGGCCGAACTCCCGGATCAGCAGCCAGGTGGCGCGCGCGTTGACCGCGAAATGCCGGTCGAAGCTTTCCACCGTCGTGCCGAACAGATCCGAATCGACCGATTCGCAGTGGCACAACAGCAAAGCGCTGACCGCGCCGAGGCCGCGCTCGACCTCGTCGAACACCCGCGCCGGGGTGTCCGGATCGGCGAGATCGGCTTCCACGGCCAGCTGCGCCGCGCCCCGTTCGGCCAGCGCACCGGCGATCGCCTCGGTCGCGCCGGGTTCGGGGCCCCAGGGCATCCGCCGGTCGTAGGCGTCCCAGTAGGTGAACGCGATGTCCCAGCCCGCGGCGGCCAGGGCACCGGCGATGCCCGCGCCGATGCCCGCGGTGCGCCCGGCACCGGTCACCAGGGCTACCGGCCGGGGCGAGGGTTGTTCCGGGTTCGTCACGACCCCGGATCCTAGGCGGTTTCCTCCGGCGACAGCGTCTGTGGCAGCAACCGTTCGAGCAGATCGTGCAGCGTCACGAGGCCGTGGGTGTGCTCGCCGGTCCGGATCAGCGCGAGGTGCTGATGGGTCCGGCGCATCGCGGTCAGCGCGGTCGCGATGGGGGTCTCCGGGGCCAGCGTCAGGTGCGGGCGCAGGTGTTCGGCCGCGGTGGTGGTTGCGGGCCGGGTGAGCACATCCCGGACGTGCACGATGCCGTGGATCCGGTGCGCGTCCCGGACGATCAGCCGCAGATGCCCGCTTTCCCGCGCGGCCCGCAGGATCTGTTCGCGGGTGGCCGCGGGCGGGATGCTCACCGGTTCGGCGCCGGCGATGCTCTCGATGGGCTGAGTGTGCAGATCGAGCACGGTGGTGAGCTGTTCGTGGCGCCGCGGGTCGAGGGTGCCCGCCTGTGCCGAGTGATCGAGGAGCTGGCGCAGTTCCTCGGGCCGTTGCCCGGCGGTCATCTCGTCCACCGGCTGGATACCCGCGCGGCGCAGGAAGCGGTTGGCGATGTCGTTCAGCCCGAGCAGCAGCGGCCGGGTGAGCCACATGAATCCGCGCATCGGGATCGCCAGCAGGGTCGCCGAGCGCTCCGGATGCGCGATGGCCCAGGACTTCGGCGCCATCTCCCCGATGACCAGGTGCACGAAGGTGACCACGAACAGCGCGAGGAGGAAGGCGAGCACATCCGCGGTCGTCGCGGGCAGCCCGGTGCCGTGCAGCAGCGGGGTGAGCAGATCGTGCACCAGCGGTTTGGTGACCGCGCCGAGCGCGAGGGTGCACAGCGTGATGCCCAGCTGCGAACCGGCGAGCAGCAGGGACAGTTCACGGGCGCTGCGCAGCGCCATCCGCGCGGCGATGCTGGTGTCCGCGGCCTCTTCGAGCCGGTGCCTGCGGGCCGCGACGAGGGCGAACTCGACCGCGACGAAGAAGGCACTGAGTACGATCAGCGCCACCGAGATCGACACGGCCACCGCGGTACTCATGAGTGCTCCGCGGGATAGTGGCTCAGCGAGACCCGCCCCGGAACGCGCCGGTCCAGCGCGTCCACGGTGACCACGAGATGCCCGGCCGGTTCCTCGGCGCCGGGCCGGGCGGGCAGCGCGAGGGTCACGGTGTCCCCGGTCTCCGGCAGCCGCTGCAGGCTCGCCATCACCAGCCCGGCCACGGTCTCGTAGTCCCCGCGCGGCAGCCGGTGTTCGAGCAGCCGCTCGACCTCGTCGATGTGCGCGGTCCCGGGAAGGCTCCAGGCATCACCGGCGCGCGTGATCCGGTCGGCTTCGGTGCTGTCGTGCTCATCGGCGATCTCCCCGAGCAGTTCCTCGGCGATGTCCTCCACGGTGATCACCCCGGCAAGCCCGCCGTATTCGTCCACCACGCAGGCCAGCTCGTTCCCGGTGGAGCGCAACCGGTCCAGCACCGTGGGCAGGGTCAGCAGCGAGGGCACCACGAGCGCGGGCGTGGCCAGCTCACCCGCCAGCGTGGTCACCGCGCGGTCCGGTTCGAGTTCGAGCACCGCGCGCAGGCACAGCAGTCCGCGCACATCGTCGACGTCCTCGCCGAGCACGGGAAGGCGGGAGTGCCCGGCCGCCATCAGGGCGTAGGCCTCGGCGACCGGCTGCTCCGCGCGAATGGTGACCAGCCGGGTGCGCGGGATCATGGCGTGCCCCGCGGTGCGCCCGTACAGGTCCAGGGTGCGTTCCAGCAGCCCGGACAGCTCGGCGGGCAGATCACCGTTCGCCCGGGAGGCCGCCACGATGCCTTCCAGATCGCGCGCGGTCGCGGCGTGTTCGACATCGTGCACCGGTTCGATCCGCACCGCCTTGAGCAGCAGGCTCGCCGCCCGGTCGAACAGCCAGATCAGCCAGCCGAACACGGCCAGGTACAGCCCGGTGGACCAGGCCAGCCTGCGGGCGAGCGGTTCCGGGCGGGCGATGGCCAGGTTCTTCGGCACCAGCTCGCCGAGCACCATCTGCACCACCGTGGAGAACACCAGCGCGAACACCGTGCCGACCGCGATCCCCGCCGCGGGGGCCACCCCCGCACCGCCGAGGAGCGTGCCGAGCCCTTCCCCGATCAGCGGTTCCGCCGCGTACCCCACCAGCAGCCCGGTCACCGTGATCCCCAGCTGGGCGCCGGAGAGCAGGAAGGAGGTGCGGCGGGTGATCCGCAGCGCGCGCCGGGCCCCGGCGTCCCCCGCATTCGCGCGCACCGTCAGCCCGGACCGGTCCACCGCCATATAGGCGAACTCCTGGGCGACGAAGTAGCCGGTCAGCGCGGTCACCAGGACCACGACCAGTACCCCGAGCAGCACCGTGATCAGCGCGGTGAACACGAGCCCACCCGCCTCGGCCGATGGGCACCGCCGTTCCTACATCGGGACGGGTCCATGACTCCTCTCCGCAAACCGCACACCGGGAATGCTCACTATACGCATCTGCGGCACCGGAAGTTCCCGGCAATGCCATCAGTTCCGCGCCGTCCCGAGGATGCCGAGGCACCGGTCGAGGAAACGCCGGGCCCGGTCCGGGCCGGTTCGGGTGCCGCGCCGGTAGTCGATCGGCCGCTGCGCCCTGTCGTGCCAGAACCGGCCGCTTTCCGGGGCCGGGTCCGTCGCGGCGAGCCAGATCGCAGTGTCGGCCCCTTGATCGGGATCACGCAGCAGTGGCCGCAGCACTCCATGGAACCCGGGTAGCGATTCGGCCACGCCTGGAGTGTCGGCCCAACCGGGATGCGTGCAGTACACCGAGATCCGGTCGGCGGAAAGCCGTTCAGCAAGCGGAGCGGTGAGTACCGCCTGCATCCGCTTCGTCCGTGCGTAGGCGACCGCGCCACGATAACGCCCGGTCCGGTATTCGGGATCCGCATCGTGAAGCGGCTGGGTGTACATCCCCGCCGAGGAGACGAAAACGACCCGTCCCCCGGCAAGCGATGGGCGAAGCGATTCGGTCAGCAACAGCGGACCGAGCACGTGTGTGGCCAAGGCGAGCTCGTGTCCCTGCGCCGTCACGGTGCGCTCGGCGGGTAACAGCCCGGCGTTGTGCACCAGGACATCCAGTGTTCCCGTGCACCTGGCGGCGAACCGGGCGATATCGGTGAGATCGGCGAGATCACATCGTTCGACGCGCAGTCGCGCGCCGGGCACCGCGGCGGCGATCGCCCTGGCCGCCGCATAACCCCGTTCCCGGTCCCGCACCACCATGATCACGGTGGCCCCGAGCCCGGCAAGTCCGCGTGCCGTGGCCATGCCGAGGCCGGAGTTCGCTCCGGTAACCATCGCGGTCCTGCCCCGCAGCGCACCGGGACGCGGATCCGCACGCGGCCAGCCGCGCGCCCGGAGCCGATAGCCGATACGGCTGTACCCCGGCAGTACAAGCCGCTCGAGCGCGGTGTCCAGCAGTCGCACAGATCCCCTCCCTTCGGCCGGGTGGGTTTCCCGCTGTTCCCGGGAAACCCACCAAGGACGGTCACATCGGCGGCATCAGCACGCTGTCCACGATGTATACGGTGGCGTTCGCGGTCTTGACGTTGCCGCAGGCGACCTTCGCGGCATCGTTGACGGTGAAGTTCTCGCCGGAACCGCTCGTCCTCACCGATTGCCCGGAAAGGGATTTGAACTCGCCCTTTGCCAGTTGCTGTGGTGTGATCTGCTGACCGACCACGTGGTACTGGAGCACCTTGGCGAGCTTGTCCTTGTCCGCGAGCAGTTGATCGAGCTGCTGCTTGGGAACCTTCTTGAACGCCTCGTTGTCCGGGGCGAACACCGTGATTCCCTTGGCATTGTTCAGGGTGTCGACGAGACCTGCCTTCTTGACCGCCGTGACCAGAGTCGAAAGAACCGGGTTGTTGCTCGCAGCGGTGGCCACCGGAGCTTCGGCCATCCCGCTGAAGCTGCCCGCTCCTTCCTTCGGGACCGCCGCACATGCCGGTCCGAACTGACCGGTCATAGCGGCCGCGCTCGAGCTACTGGGCATCGGTTCCGGCTTGGACATGGAACTCTGCGAGCTCGCCCCGCCCTGACCGCTCTCGCCAGCCTGGCCACCACACGCGGCCAGGCTGGTCATGGCCAGTCCGGCGATGAGGAGAACTCCCGCTTTTGTTGCCCGCATTGGCTTTTCCTTCCATTCTCGGTATCCGTACTTCATTCGGAAACGGTGACCAGCACGGAGTGCCAGCCGGTCGATCCGCTGGGGAAGACCTCGGCGCGGTCGCCGGTCTGCATGCGGCCGCTCCCGTCCACGGCACGCACCTCGAGGCGGTGACTGCCGGGGTCGGCCCGCCAACTCCAGCGCCACTGCCGCCACAGATCCGGTCCGGCGTCCGCGGTCAGTTCCGCGCGCATCCACGGACCGCCGTCCACCCGGACCTGTACTGCCTCGATCCCGCGATGCAGGGCCCAGGCGATCCCGGCCACCGTGACCGGACCGGGCCGCAGCTGCGCGAACGGACGGGGAACGTCGATACGGGAGGCGGTCTTGGCGGTACCCTGCGCCACGTAACCGCGCCGGACCCAGTACGCGCGGTCCGCAGCGAAGCTGGTCAGTTTCAGCTCGGTGAGCCATTTGGTCGCCGAGGCGTACCCGTAGAGTCCGGGGACGATCATCCGGACCGGGTAGCCGTGCTTGCGAGGCAACGGTTCGCCGTTCATCCCGACCACGAGCATGGCCTCCCGCCCGTCGAGGACCAGCCCGGTCGGGGTGCCGATGGTCATGCCGTCGGTGGAGATGGACAGCAGCTGGTCAGCCCCGGCCCGGACCCCGCTCTCCCGTAGCAGGGCGGCGAGGGGAACCCCCAGCCAGCGCGTCGTGCTCACATATGGTCCGCCGACCTCGTTGGACACGCAGCACAACGTCATGTCCCGCTCCACGAGTGGCCTGGCGAGCAGATCGCGGTAACTCAGTTCGACCGGTTTGTCGACCGCGCCGTGGATACGCAGCGCCCACTCGCCGGGATCGATGGCGGGCAGCGTCAGATCGGTGTCCACCCGGTAGAAGTCCGCGTTGGCGGTCCGGAACGGACTCAGCCCGGGTATGGCGAATCGATGTCCCGGCGGCAGCGGCGGAGCCGGGTCCGCGGCACGGGGTAGCACTCCTGCCACAGGCCGGTCCGGGGCACCGGTGAGCCGTCCGGCGGCCAGACCGGCGGCACCGATGGCGAACGCACCGAGCGCCACCCGCCGGTCCACGCCGGTTCGCTCGCCGACCGCTTGTGGTCCAGGGCCTCTGGTGAGCACCCGCAACACACCGGCACCGAGCAAGGCAGCGAGCAGCGAGGGGAGCGCGTCGAGCGGGCCCGCACCGGTACCGGACGCTGCCGCCAGCGCTCCGGCGATCCCCAGCACCGCGATCAGCACGCTGCCCCCCGCCCTGGAACGCAGACACAGCAGGCCCGCGACCACCGAGAGGGCGAACAGGACGAGGATCACCCCGGCGACGAGCACGAGTTTGTCGCCGGTGCCGAACCAGCGGATGGCGGATTCCTTGACCGCCACGGGCGCGCTGTCGATGGCGAACCGCGCGACCGCCCCGACCGGCGAGGACGACGCACCGAGGAAGGCGGCGAGGAATTCGGCGATACCGATCCCGAACATCGCCGCCGCCACTCCTCGTGCCGCGTAACCCAGCCTTCGACGCATGCCTGGACTTCGGAAACGGCACTGCCGCCGGATGGGAAAATGCCGCGATGATCACCCGAACAGGGTGTGACACCAATCCGTCCCCGGTTGTCAGTCCGAATGATCGATGACATCGCTGACTCCTGAGGGGAGCCATCATGGACGAGCGGGCACCATCGGCCGGCGCGGCCGCGGGGCCGAACCGGCCGAGCGCCGAGGACCTGATCGACCGCGTGGCGCGCGGCGATCAGGCCGCATTCGCCGCACTCTACGACCGGTTCGCGGGCAGCGTGCTCGGCGTGATCGAACGAGTGGTGCGCAATCCCGCCTATGCCGAGGAAGTCGCGCAGGAGGTGCTGCTCGAGGTGTGGCAGAAGGCGCCGCGCTATGCCGAGGCCCGGGGTAGCGCACAGAGCTGGGTGCTGACCATCGCGCACCGCAGAGCCGTCGACCGGGTGCGCTCCGAACAGGCGGCGCAGCAGCGCGACCAGCGTGAGCAGGTCCTGGCCGAACGGCCCTACGACGAGGTGAGCGAGGCGACGGTGGCCAGGCTCGAACAGGAACGGGTCCGGCACTGTCTCGGTTCGCTCACCGATTTGCAGCGCCAGTCGGTGACGATGGCCTACTACACTGGGTATACCTATCGGGAGGTCGCCGAACTGCTGCACACCCCGCTCGGCACGGTGAAGACCCGGTTACGGGACGGACTGATCCGGTTGCGCGACTGCTTGGGGGTGGCACGATGAATCCGGACGTGCACACACTGACCGGCGCCTACGCGCTCGACGCACTCGACGATCTTGAACGCGCCTCGTTCGAACGTCATCTCGCCGAATGTCCGGACTGTGCCCGTGAGGTCCGGGAGTTCCGGGAGACCGCCGCACGCCTCGGCGTGGCGGCCGCCGTCAGCACGCCGGAGCAGCTGCGGGAACGGGTCCTCGCCGAGGTGGCGCGGACGAGACAGTTCGGCCCGGCCGGGCCGCGGGCCGGGCGGGCCCGGCCCGCCCGGTGGACGGTGCGGATCACCGGACTGGTCGCGGCCGCCGCGGTGGTCGCCGCCGTGCTGCTCGGGGTGGACCTGTGGCACACCGACCGGGACCTTGCGGGGACACAGAGCAGACTGGCCGCCGTGAGTGCGGTGATCAACGCCCCGGATGCCAAGTCGGCCAAGGGAACCGCATCGAACGGCGGCACCGCCACGGCCGTGGTCGCACCGAGCAGGCACCGGGCCGTGCTGCTGGTCACCGGAATGCCACCGGCCCCGGCTGATCGCGTCTATCAGCTGTGGTTCATGGGCGGAGGCAAGGCGTATTCGGCGGGGCTGCTGCACCGCGGCGCCGGTGACGGATTCACCCCCGTGATCGCGCCGACGGTACCGGGTGCCGAGCAGGTCGGCCTCACCCTGGAACCGGCGGGCGGTTCCCCGCAGCCGACGACGGATCCGCTGATGGCCTTCCCGCTGAGCTGAGACGGCCCGTCTCAGGGCCCGATGCGTAGCTGCCAGTCGTCCAGATACCGGGCAAGGAAGCCGGCCTCGCTGTAGGCGAGGTAGAACTCCCACATCCGATGGAAGGTATCGTCGAAGCCGAGCGCTTCGATCCGCGGCCACTGCTCGAGGAACCGCTCACGCCAGAGCCGCAGGGTCCGTGCGTAGTCGGCGCCGAGCGAACGCTGCTCGAGGATCCGCAGCCCGGTCTGCCTTTTCAGGACATCCTCGATCGCCTGCACGGACGGCAGCATGCCGCCGGGGAAGATGTACTTGTGGATCCAGGTGTAGGAACGCCGTGTGGCCAGCATCCGGTCATGCGGCATGGTGATGGTCTGCAGCCCGATCCGTCCACCGGTACGCAACAACCGTTCCAGGGTGCGGAAGAACACCGGCCAATAGTCCATTCCGACGGCTTCGAACATCTCCACGCTCAGGATCGCGTCGTAGGTTCCGGTGATCTCCCGGTAGTCCTGCAAGCGGATCCGTACCCGGTCGGCCACCCCGGCGGTAGCGACGCGGTTGCATGCCAGGTCGAATTGCTCGGCCGAAACGGTCACCGTGGTGACCTCGGCACCGCGTTCGGCCGCGCGGACGGCGAGTGATCCCCATCCGGTGCCGATCTCCAGGACCTGGCTGCCCGCACCGACTCCCGCATAGTCCAACAGCCCGTCGATCTTGCGCAACTGCGCGGATTCCAGCGACTCATCCGGCGAACCGAACCAGGCGGCCGAGTAGGTCATGGTCTCATCCAGGAAGCTCGCGAACAGTTCGTTCGACAAGTCGTAGTGGTGATGAATGTTCCGGCGCGCCCCCTCGACCGTGTTGCGGTCGGTTTTCGGGGTCGTCCGTTCGGCGAGTCTGCGGAACCGTTGCAGCGCAGGGGGAACAAGCGTACTGATCCGGCCGGCGAACACGGCGAGCACTCCCGCGAGGTCGGTGCTGGTCCAATCGCCTGCCATATAGCCTTCACCGAACCCGATCTTGGCCTCGGCGCCGAGCCGGTGGTAGAAGCGGCCGGGGCGGACCACACGCAGCACCGGACTTTCCGCCGTACCGCCACCGAGCATCGTCGCATCCGGGAACACGACGCGCACCGGAAGCGTACGCACCGCCTGGTGGAACAGCACCCGGGCGATCGCCGCGCGCAGCGGGGCATGCGGTACTTCCTCGATATCCGGCCAGTCGGCTGGCATCTCATCGCCTCCTCGGTGTGCTGGTGACCGGGCCCCGCGGTGTTCTCGGGATTCCGCGCAACCACAGCGCGATGCCGCGACGGCGGATCGCCGCCGATACGTGCAGTGGGGCGAGCGGATGACGGAGCAGCATCCGCAGCAGTGCGCGGTTCCCCCCGGGAAGGCGCCTGCCATCCATGGTGGCGACCAGCGGGCGGTGTCCGTGCTGCTCGAGCACCACGGAAAGGCGTAGCGTTTCGTCCGGTTCGGGCAGGCGCATCCGGTAATGCCCGCCCATGGCGAGAAACGGCGAGACGTAGAAGGTCTTCGCGGCCGTGGCCTGCCCACGCGCATCGGGATACAGCAGATACCGGTGCCGCTCCCGGTAGGTGTTGTGCACCTCGGCCACGACATGGGTCACCGAGCCTGCCGCATCGTGGCACCAGAACACGCTCAGCGGATTGAACACATAGCCGAGAACCCGTGCCGAGGCGAGCATCGTGATCCGCCCGGCCGGTGCGGGAATTCCTCTGACGGCAAGCCATTCTTCGAGCTCCGCGCGGATGGCCGTGCCCTGATCACCGGCGACCGGATCACCTGTCCCGTGATCGCGCGCGTCGAACCGGGCGAACGGCCGCAGCCATCGCGGCGGCCGCGGAATCCGGTCCAGATCCACCAGCCACAGATAGAAATCGTGGCCAAACATCGTGCGTATCCGATCGGCCCGGACATGCCGGACGCGCACGGCATACAGAGCCGCGCTCATCGCCAGCACACCCCGAAGGATTCGGCGGCGCGCACCCCGGCCACACAACCGTCCTCGTGAAAACCCCAACCGTGATAAGCACCGGCGAACGCCGTCCTCCCGTCGTTGAGGGTCGACAGCTTCGCTTGCGCGGCAACGGATTCCGGCGTGTAGATCGGGTGCTCGTACACCATCTTCTCGTGCACGGCATCGGGATCGACTCCCTCGGTCGCGTTGAGCGTGACCACGTACCGGTGTTCGGCTGGCAGCCGCATCAGGCGAGTCAAGTCGTAACTCACCAGCACCTGGCCCGGATCCGAGCGGCAACCAGGCTTGCGGTAGTTCCAACTTCCGCGTGCTGCCGGGCGGCAGGGCAGCACGCTCTGATCGTTGTGCAGCCAGGTCTCGTTGCTCACGTAGCCGAACGCACCGAGCACCCGTTGCTCGGCTTCGCTCGGCTCGGCAAGCAGTTCGAGCGCCTGGTCCGGATGGGTGGCGATGACCACTCGCTCGGCCTCATGCACCACACCCCCGGCAGCGACGATCCGCACACCGTTCGCCTCCCGGTGCACCGCGTGCACCGGTCTGCCCCGGTGCACGACGGGAACGCGCGCGGCGATCCGGGCGACATACTCGCCGGAACCGCCGACCACGGTGCGCCAGGCCGGTGCACCACCCACCGAGAGCAGCCCATGGTGCCGCAGGAAGGTGAACAGGTAGCGCGCGGGATAGCGGCCCGCATCGGTGAGATTCGCCGACCACACAGCCGAGATCAGCGGCAGCAGCAAATGATCGGTGAAGTACCGGGGAAACCGGCCGGCGCGGAGAAACTCGTCCAGCGTGGTTTCCGGGGCCAGCGGGTCGTCGAGCAGCCGCAGCGCCGCCCGGTGGAACCGGGGAACGGTGGCGAGCATCCGCAGGAACCGCGGGCGGAACAGGTTTCCCGGCTGGGCGAACAGCCCGGCGATGCCTTTGCCTCCCGCGTATTCCAGCCCACAGCCGTGGCACCGCACGCTCAGCGACATCTCGCTCGGCACGGTACGGATCCCGAGTTCACCGAAGAGCCGCACCAGGTTCGGGTAGGTACGGGTGTTGTGCACGATGAACCCGCTGTCCACCGCCACCGTGGCCGAGCCCTCGCGGAACCGGTGGGTGTGCGCGTGCCCGCCGAGCCTCGGCTCGCGTTCGAAGAGGGTCACCGCATAGCGCTCGCGCAGGAGGTAAGCGGCGGTCAGCCCGGCGATCCCGCTGCCGATCACGGCGACTCGTTCCCGGGTCATCCGCACTCCAGTCGTTCTGCTGCCGAAGTGATCGCATCCTCGATGAAATGCCGGATGACCGTGAGCCACCATCGGCCGCGGCGCAGCATGGCGTGCCCGCTGCCCGGTATCACGATCCAGGGAACCCCGGCGTGCTGCGCGTATCGCTGCGAGGCAGCCGGGTCCGTCCAGCTGTCCCGGTTGCCGTGCGCGATCAGCACACGGCAACCGGCCAGCTGTGTACTCGGCTCACCCGGTTCGATCCACGGTGCGAGCGCACACACGGCACGCACCCCGGGCGCACCCGCCAGCCGCAGCGCGACCCGGCCGCCCATCGAATGCCCGACGAGGATCAGGGGGATCTCCGGATGTCGCCGCCGCGCTTCGCCGATCGCCCAGCGCGCATCGGCGATCGCGTCCCGCCCCGGTTCGTTCCATCCCCGGTAGCGGTTACGCAGTACCCCGATGGCCAGTCCGCAGCTCACCCGCTCCCTGCCGATCCGGCGGCCGAGCGCGAGCATGCGCAGATGGGCGAGCGCACACCGACTGACTCGGCGGCCGCTCATGACCCGGCCGCCGTGCAACAACAGCACGACGGCGGCGGATCGGCCAGGTCCGGTGATCCACCGCAGGCTCGGGCACGGTGTCTCCGTTTCGCTCACACCCGTCATTCGGAGCAGATCCGGTAGGCGGATGGGCCCGGATGCCGCGAGACAGATCACACCGTCCGGGCCGCCGGTCGTTCCGAACAGGGGGATAAGGAACCGGACAACGGAAGGGGTACCCATGGCGACGATCGCCGGACGGCTGGCGAACCTGTTCGAGGAGCTGCTCGGTGCCCCGCTGCCGGTCGGACTGCGCGCTTGGGACGGGAGCACCGCGGGACCCGGCGAAGACCCGGTCGCGGTGCTGCGCTCCCCGACGGCGCTGCGTCACCTGCTCTGGGCACCGGGCGAACTCGGGCTCGCGAGAGCCTATGTCACCGGGGAACTCGATGTGGCGGGCGACCTCACCGAGGGACTCCGCAGGTGCTGGCCCCTCACCACCGTGGACCGCGGCCGAGCGTTGCGGCCGCACCGGGTCCTGGCCGCAGCGGGATCGATCGCCCGGCTCGGTGCCCTCGGCCCGCGACCGCGCCCGCCACGCGAGGAGGCCCGCCCGCACGGCAAGCCGCACAGCAGGAACCGGGACCGTGCGGTGATCGCGCACCACTACGACCGGGGCAACGATTTCTACGAGCTCGTACTGGATCCGAGCATGGCGTACTCGTGCGGGCTCTGGCGCGGCGAGCGGGACACCCTCGAACAGGCCCAGCGGGCGAAACTCGACCTGGTCTGCCGCGAACTGGAACTCGCACCGGGGGCCCGATTGCTCGACGTCGGCTGCGGCTGGGGCTCGCTGGTGCTGCATGCCGCACGCGAATACGGCGTGCACTCGCTCGGCATCACACTCGCCGAGCAGCAGGCCCGCTTCATCCGCGACCGCGCGCGACGCGAGGGGCTCGACCGGCTCGTGGAGGTCCGCACTCTGGACTACCGGGATCTCGACCGGCGCGGCGAATTCGACGCGGTGGCATCGATCGAAATGGGTGAGCATGTCGGTGAACGGCACTATCCGGACTTCGCCTCGGCGCTGTCCGGTTCCCTTCGCCCCGGCGCACGGCTGTGGCTGCAGCAGATGTCCCACGGCACACGGGCGCCGGGCGGAGGCGCGTTCATCGAGTCCTATATCGCGCCCGATATGACCATGCGGCCGCTGCCCGCGACACTCGCGCATCTCGAGGTGGCCGGGCTCGAGATCCGTGCCGTCCTGGCACTGCGCGAGCACTACGTGCGCACCATCGGGGCGTGGAGCGAGCTGTTCGAACGCCGCTACACCGAGGTCGCCGCGCTGACCGGCGAACGCTACGCCCGGGTATGGCGGCTCTACCTCGCGGGCGCCGCACTGGCCTTCGAGACCGGCCGGATGGGGGTCGACCGGATCCTCGCCACCCGCCGGTCCTGAGCGCCGCGCCGACGCCCCGGGATCACCGGTTCCGGGACGGTTTCCGCTGTTCCAGGAAGCGCAACCGTGCGGTCTCGAGATCGGTGACCGGTGGCGGGTAGCCGAGCTTGCGCAGCGCCGGTCCGCCGAGGCGCCAGGGCCGGTGGACGTCCCCCGGATCCTTCAGTCCGGCCAGTTCGGGAACCCAACGGCGGGTGTAGTCGGCACCCGGGTCGTAGCGTTCGGCCTGACGCAACGGGTTGAGCACCCGGTTGGGGCGGGTATCGGTGCCGGTACCCGCGACCCACTGCCAGTTGAGCTGATTGTTGGCGATGTCCGCGTCCAGCAGGTGTTCGGTGAAATGCGCCGCACCGTGGCGCCAGTCGAGATACAGGGTCTTGGTCAGGAAACTGGCGACGATCAGCCGTGCCCGGTTGTGCATCCAGCCTTCCCTGGACAGCTGGCGCATCCCGGCGTCCACGATGGGGATGCCGGTCTGGCCTTCCCGCCACGCATCCAATGCTTGCCGATCATCACGCCAGGCGTCACCACGCGGCCGGTAGTCGCGGTGCGCGGCGGCGGGCCGGGCGGCGAGCACCTGATGATGGAAGTCGCGCCAGGCCAGCTGCCGCAGGAACGCCGCCGCACCCGCGGTGTCCCGCGCGGCAGCCTCCTCGGCGAGTTCACGCGCGGAAAGGCAGCCGAAGTGCAGGTCCGGGGAAAGCCTCGAGGTGGCATCGGCGGCGAGGTCGTCGTGGCGGCCCTGGTACTCGTCGATGCCCTGGCGCAGCCACCGCTCGGCACGCCCGCGGGCAGGCGTTTCACCGCCCGGCCAGCGCACGGACCGGCCCTTGCCCGCTTGCGGCGACAGCTCGATACCGGGCGGCAACCGCAGCCCGCGCGGTGCGGCCGCCTGTCCGCGCCACGGGGCATCCGCCCAGCGCCGGTAGTAGGGGGTGAAGACCGCGAAGTGGTCGCTGCCTTGCGGGGTGACCGTGCCCGGGGCGATGACATTGTGCACCGCCTCGTGGCGGACCAGCTTCCGGCGCTGCCGTTCCAGGGCGGCGGCGAGGGCCCGTTCGCGGCGCGCGGCAAACGCGGAGACATCGGCGGCGAGGTGCACCTCGGCCGCTCCGGTCTGCTCGGCGAGCCGGCAAACCTCGGTCACCACCTCGCCGTGTCTGATGAGCAGCGCGGCACCGCGGCCACGCAGTCGTTCATCGAGATCGCCGAGCGCCGAGGCGAGGAATTCACTGCGGCGCTGCGCGGCGAATCCGGTGGCGTGCAGGCGTACGTCTTGCACGAAAAGGGGAAGCACATACTCCGCGTTCGCGGCGGCCGCTGCGAGCACCGGGTTGTCCTCGATCCGCAGGTCGCGGGTGAACAGGACGATCGCGGTGTGGACGGGCATGATCAGGCGCTCCTTGGGCACGGTTCGAGAGACGTCCTCATCGGGCATCGCCTTGGCAGAAGTCCCGGCCCGGCCATCCGGTTTCGAGCACCGGCGGGTGCGGTCCGTAGGCGTTCGAATCGGCGGCGCGCCGCCGGGCACCGGGCAGGGCGGTCAGCAAGCGAAGCAGCCACGGCGGGGTGATGGGTCTGCCCTTTTCCCGGGCGGTGGCGACACGTTGTTCGGTGCGAACCTGCCTGGCCTGCACGGCCCGGATGGCCGGCTCGCGTTCGGCTTGGACCGCGGCCAGCACCGCATTGGACACCGGTCCGGGCTCGCGCAGGGCGGGCGCGAGATGGTTCGCGGCAGCGACCGCGTCCTGGATGGCCATGAGGATCCCGTTCCCGCCGACCGGGGAGATCACGTGCGCCGCGTCGCCGAGCAGCAGCAAACCCGGCTGCCACCACTGCCGCAGCCGGGCGATGTCCACCGACAACAAGGTGGTCTGGGAAAAGCTCTCCAGTAGGTGCACCCGGTCGGCCAACCAGGGGATCCGCTCGGCGAGAAATTCCCGGATCGGGGTGACACCGGCCTGGCGAGCGGCCGGATAGCCACCTTTCGGCAGGCTGTAGCCGATCTGCCATCCGGCGGGTCCGGCCAGCAGTGCCAGATAGTGGTCCCTGTCGAAGAACAGGTCGAGAGCCGCTTCCGGCGGGTCGGAATCGTGTTTCGGGAGGCGGAACCACAACAGGTCCGTGCGTGCGCCGAGCGATACCGCTTCCATACCCGCGGCACGGCGCACCTTCGAGAATCGCCCATCGGTGGCGACCACCAGATCGGCCGCCAGCCGGTGCTTGTCCGCTCCATCGCGGTACACGACCCCGCTGACCCTCCCCGCGCCGTCATGACAGAGATCGGTGACCCGGCAGCCGGTGCGCACCGATCCGGCCGACCGCGTGACTTCGGCGGCCAGGAAATCCAGGAACCGCGCCTGCGGAAGCAAGGCCACGTAATTGAATCGGGTGGGCAGTTTGCCGTAGTCGGCCGTGGTGATCGCACCAGCCGGTGTGTTGAACCGGAAAAACCTCGCCCGGTGATGCGGGAGCGCCAGCAATTCGTCGATGAGCCCCAGCTGCTCGAACAGTTCGAGGGTATACGGATGGAGCGAGTCACCGCGGAAATCCCGATCGAAATCCCGGTGTTCCTCCAGCACGGTCACCGACGCCCCGCCGCGGGCGAGCAGATGAGCCAGCACCATTCCGCCGGGGCCACCACCGACGATCACGCACGAGGGCCGTCTGCCGCTCACGCCTGATCACCGGCCCCCTCATCTCCGGGGAGCACGCCACCCGGCTCCGAAATTCCACTAGAACTTCTAGTCATATCGGGTATGCTACTCCTAGGCTAGGTTTTCTAGCTACCATCGCGGGGTGGTAGATGCTCATACCGGACGGGCTATCGGTCTGGAACTGCGGCGAGTGCTGCAGACCGGCCGCGAAATGCAGGCCACCCTCGCGCGGGGACTGGGATTGCGGGTGACGGATGTGCAGGCCTTGGACTATGTGGCTTCGATCGAGGAACCGATAGGCACCGTCGAACTCGGTGACCGGCTCGGCATCCGTTCGGCCTCGGCCGCAGTGCTGGTGGATCGGCTCGTGGCCGCCGGGCACCTCGTGCGCGAACCGGATCCGGCGGATCGGCGGCGGGTAACGCTCACCCCGACCACGGACGGTCGTACCGAGGTGCGCGCGCTACTCGCCCCCATGCTCGACGCGCTCACCGAGGTCATCAGCCGGCTCGAGGAATCCGAAGCCGAAACGGTGCTGCGGTTCCTCCAGCAGGCCGCCGCCGTCATGCACGCCTACGCCGCACCCGGCCAGACCGCGGACCCGGACACGGCAGGACAGGAGTGATCCCATGGGACTGCGCTACGACAGCGTGCTCGAAGCACCGATCGGGGATGTGTTCGACTGGCACGCGCGAAGCGGGGCCATCACGCGGCTGATGCCGCCGTGGCAACCAGTGCGGGTGCTCGAGGAGACGACCTCGCTGCGGAACGGCAGGACCGTGCTCGGTTTCCCCGGCGGGCTGCGCTGGCACGCCAGGCACCAGGCAGACGGATACGACCCGCCGCACCGATTCGTGGACCGATTGGCGAACCCGCCACTGGCAACCGCGCTAACGTGGCGGCACACCCACGAGTTCATCGCCGAGACGGCCACGACCACGCGGATGCGGGACACCATCGAATCCGCCGTGCCCGCCGCCGTGCTGCGCTCGATGTTCGCCTACCGGCACCGTCAGTTGGCCGCGGAACTCGCCGCACAGTCCCGCGCCCGCGCCTGGCACCCCACACCACTGACCGTGGCGGTCACCGGTTCGGGAGGATTGGTCGGATCCGCGCTGTGCGCCCTGCTCTCCACCGGAGGACACCGGGTGATCCGCCTGGTGCGCCGCCGCCCGCGCTCGGCAGGGGAACGCGCATGGCACCCGCACAGCCCCGCCCCCGGGCTGCTGGCCGGGGTGGACGCGGTGATCCATCTGGCCGGTGTCTCGATCGCGGGGCGGTTCACCGAGGCCCATCTGCGGGCGGTACGCGAGAGCCGGGTCGGCCCGACGAGGCGGCTCGCCGAATGCGCTGCGAACACACCGCAGGGACCGGATGTGTTCGTGTCCGCTTCCGCGATCGGTTACTACGGACCCGATGGGGGTGACGAGCGGCTCAGCGAAACCAGCGAGCGCGGTTCCGGCGTGCTCGCCGATCTCGTCGCGGACTGGGAAGCCGCCGCGATTCCCGCCGCCGAAGCCGGAATGCGCACCGTGCAGGTCCGCACCGGCATCGTGCAGACCCCGCGCGGCGGCACACTCGGTCTGCTGTACCCGCTGTTCGCCGTGGGTCTCGGCGGGCGTCTCGGCAGCGGTGAGCAGTGGCTGTCCTGGATCGGCCTCGACGACCTGCTCGACATCTATCGGCGCGCCGTGCTCGACGACACCCTGAGCGGGCCGGTCAACGCGGTCGCGCCGAACCCGGTGCGCAATACGGACTACACCAGCACGCTGGGGCGGGTGCTGCACCGCCCGGCCCTGCTGCCGATCCCGGCGTTCGGGCCACGGCTGCTGCTCGGCAGCCGGGGCGCGGACGAACTCGCACTCGCCGACCAGCGCGTCGAACCCGCCATACTGGCCCGCGCCGGTCACCAGTTCCGCCGGCCGCACCTGGAAACCGAGCTCGGCCACCTGCTCGGCCGGGCCGGAGCGGCTTCCCGGCCGCGCTGAACGAGCTCAGCCGAGCTTGGCGAGTTCCTCGGCGAGCGGTTCCAGGATCGCGGGGCGGTGCGGCGGCGGCAGGTAGATGATGGCCAGGTCGAGCCCCTGTTCACCGAGCGCGGCGGCATCCGCGGCCACCTTGGCGAAGTCGTCGTCCTCGCCGAGCCGCACATGGCTGGACAGGGTGATCTCCTTGGGGTCCCTGCCGAGCTCGGCGCAGTGCTGGTGCAGCACCTCGCGTTTGCGGGCGAACTCCTCGGGCGAAGCACCGAGGTAGTTCCAGTGCTGGGCGTATTTCGCGGTGGTGCGCAGGGTTCGCTTCTCCCCGTTGCCGCCGATGCAGATCGGCGGGTGCGGGCGCTGTACCCCCTTGGGTTCGTTGCGCGCCTCGGTCAGCTGGTAGTACTCGCCCTCGAAGCTCGTCGTCTCCTTGGTGAGCAGGCTGACCAGCACCTCGCAGCCTTCCTCGAAGCGGTCGCTGCGCTGTTTGGCGGTGCCCAGTTCCATGCCGTAGGCGCCGGACTCCTCCTCGTTCCACCCGGCGCCGATCCCGAGTTCGAGCCGCCCGTTCGAGACGATGTCCAGGGTGGCGGCCATGTTCGCGAGCACCGCGGGGTGCCGGTAGTGGATGCCGGTGACCAGGGTGCCGAACCGCAGCCGCTTGGTGGCCTGGGCGAGCGCGGTCAGCGTCACCCAGCCTTCGAGACAGGGACCGGTCGGATCGGAGAAAATCGGGTAGAAATGGTCGAAATTCCAACCGGACTCGAAGATCTCGATATCATCGGCCGCCTGCCAGACGGCGAGCATCTCCGACCACGTGGTGTTCTGCGGCGAGGTTTTGAAGGCGAAACGCATATCATCGATCCTAGGCCGAATCCGACAGGTGATCGAGGGAGACCGAGGTGGTCGAACCGACCGTGACCGAGGTACGCGCCGAACTGGCCGGGCTCGAGGATCCGAAGGTACGCGCCGTGAACGAGAAACACGGTGACGATCACGGCGTGAACCTCGGCAAACTGCGCGCGCTCGCGAAACGGCTGAAAACCCAGCAGGCACTCGCCCGCGAACTCTGGGAAACCGGGGACAGCGCGGCACGGCTGCTGGCCCTGCTGATCTGCCGCCCGAAGGCCTTCGAACGCGCCGAACTGGACGCCATGCTGCGCTCCGCCCGCACTCCCAAGGTGCACGACTGGCTGGTGAACTACGCGGTCAAGAAGAGCCCGCACGCCGAGGAACTGCGCCTGGCCTGGACCGGCGATCCGGACCCGGTGATCGCCGCGGCGGGCTGGGCACTGACCGCCGAACGCGTGGCGAAGAAACCCGACGGCCTC
Source organism: Sciscionella sediminilitoris (assembly GCF_000737195.2). Lineage (GTDB taxonomy): Bacteria > Actinomycetota > Actinomycetes > Mycobacteriales > Pseudonocardiaceae > Sciscionella > Sciscionella sediminilitoris. Next base: position 102,064 of record NZ_JALM01000009.1, on the reverse strand, counting down.
GACCTGGCCGGGCTGCTGGACACCATCGAGGCCGGACTCGCCGACGCGCCGGAGCGCCTGCAGTGGGAGATGAACAACTGCCTCGCGCAGATCGGCATCGAGCACGCCGAACACCGGGAGCGGGCGATCGAGATCGGTGAGCGACTGCGGGTGCTCGAGGACTACCCGACCTCGCCGGGCTGCACCTCACCCTTCGCCCCCGTCTGGATCACCGAAATGGTCCGCCGCAAGCAGGAGCTCTAACCGATCCCGTACCGCCCAGGGGAAAGCACGCCGCCCGGATCGAGAACCTGTTTGAGTTCCCCGAGAACCGCGCGGAACACCGGATCGCGCGCGGCCATCTCGTCCTGCTGCATATCGGCCGGGGCCCGCCCGATGGGGTACCCGATCCCGGCGTAGTGCTCGCGCAGTTCCCGGCAGGCCCGCGCGGCCCGATCGCGTTCCCCGGGATCGGCGCGGTCGAAGAGTACGCTGTGCAGCGCCCGCGAGGCCCGGCCCGCGAGAATGTAGTCGATACAGGCGTCCAGTCCGTTCCGGTTGAGGATCTCCCGTGACTGGCGCTGATGGCTCGCCGCGACCTGGCCGAGCAGCGGGGTCGAGGGGGTCAGCGAGGCGATGCCGCCGCCTTTCCACCCGGCCATCTTCTGCTCCTCATCGGTCGGCACCCCGCTGTAGGTGTCCGTGTGGATCTTCAGGATCGGGCGCTGCACGGCTTCCTCGTGCGGGATATGGCTCGCTTTCCCGGAGGCGAGGAATGCCTCGCGGACCTTCCCCAGCCGTGCGGCGATATCCTGTTCGCCCGCGCCGTACACCGCACCGCTGACGATCCAGGCGCCGATGCCGTGTTCCCGGTGCAGCCGACGCCGCACGGCATCCGGGAGGAATCCGCCCGCTCCGGTGCTTTCGTACGGATACGGGATCTGCGCGGCGAGCGCGTACAGGTCGCCGGTGGCCTTGATCGCGGTCGGCACGGTGCCGTCGAACCGGAGATCCCTGGCGAGGTCCGCGATCTCGGCGAGGTCCTCGTCCTCGGGGAAAGTGAAGAAGAACGAACGGATGATCGGTGGCCGCCGCATGAGCCAGATTCCCATCCGGGTCACGATTCCATAGTTGGACTGCAGGAAAAGCCCGTCCAGGAACGGCCCGAGGCCGTACTTGGCCAGATGCCAGGTCCGCGAACCGGGCACCGCGCCGTCCCCGGTGCGCAGGATCCGTGCGTCGCCGAGCACCACCTCCAGCCCGCAGCTGTTCCCGAAGTGATCGGCGGCCGGGGTGTATCCGGCACCCTTGTCCATGGTGTTGCCCAGCGGGCTCCCGTCCGCGGGCCCGGAAGTGGTGTCACACATCAGCGGCGCGCCACTGTCCTGGATGGCCGCGTACAGCTGCCGATAGCTCACCCCCGGTTCCACGACGACGTACTGCAGGGTCTCGTCGAACTCCAGGATCCGGTTCATCCTGGCGCCGAGGTCGACGAGCACGGTGCCCTCCCGCACGGCGACCGCGGCACCGAGGCCGATATTGCGCCCGGTACTGATCGGGTGCAGCGGTGTCCGGTGCTCGTTCGCCAGCCGCACCAGTGCCTGTACCTCGGCGGTGGAACCGGGGCGCACCACCGCGGCCGGGACACGGTCCCCGCCGGGGAGTTCGCTGACCCCGTAGTCCCCGCGGGTGTCCGCGCCGGTGTGCACCCACTCCTGCCCGATCTCCCGGCAGGCCGCGGTCAGGAAACTCTCGACGGTCACGGTGTCGCTCCTTCGTCGAAGTGGTTCGGATCGATGCGATTCGGGTCAACACGGTCGAGGTCAACGCGGTTGAGATCAACGGAAAGGATGGATTCGCCCGCGTGGCCGATGGCATCCACGACCGCACGGCTGCGCGCATCGGCGACCTCCCCGAGCAGCGCGTGGTGCCCGTTGAGCCAGGGGGTCGGCGCGGTGGTGATGAAGAGCCTGGCGAATTCCGTGCTGCGGGTCAGACCGGCGAGATAGGCCGCGCCGAATCCACGCCCCGGTTTCTCGGCGGCTTCCGGTGGTGCGGCGTATCCGTCGCCGCGCGTCGGGGGAAGGGCGGTGTGGGTGATGAACCCGGCGTCCACCCGGTACAGCGGCAGGCCGTTGTAGAGCCGCCTGCCACCGTCGGCGGCCACGGCGTCCCCGGAGTACGGCACCGTCCCGGTGGCAACGGCGATGAACCGGGCCACGGTCTTGGGCGCCAGTTCCGCGAACAGGTTCAGCTGGATCGGACCGCGCGTCGTGCGCACCACGGCATCGGTCATCGGGTCACCCCGGCAAGGGATGCGGTGCCGAGCTCCCGGCGCGCCCGGTTGAACCGGCGCGCCGCGTCGATGGCGGTCACCCCGACCGGGGAGCCGCCTTCGGTGTGCGTCGCGAGCACGCCGTCCGCGCCTTCGGCGAGTTCCACGGTGTCCCCGGTCCGGCCCGCGGACTGGAGAACGTGCCCGTGCAGCTGGGACCAGAAGTACCCGCTCGGCCGATAGCTCGTGGTGGCACCGTGCAGCAGTGTCCCGGCGAGCACTTCTGCCTGTTCCAGCGCGGCGGTCCAGTGCTCGCTCCGGGTTCCCGCGACGTTCGCCATGTCACCACAGGCGAACACGCCGGGATTCTCCGTCCGCAGCCACGTATCGCAGCGCACCCCGTCGCGCAGTATCAGCGGGGAATCCGCGAGCCAGCCGGTGGCGGGCACCGACCCGGTCGCGAGCAGCACGTGATCCGCAATGAGCTCCCGGCCGTCCCCGAGCCGCAGCCGGACACCGTGTTCGGTGCTTTCGGTGCCGAGCACCCGGGTACCGGTGCACAGCTCGATTCCCGCGGCACGCTGCCATTCGGCGATCCGCCTGGCGAATGCGGTACCCAGGGCCGCCGCGAGCGGCAGCGGCTGTTCCTCCACGATGGTCACGGCAGCGCCCATGGCGCTCGCGGTCGCGGCCACCTCGGCGCCGATGAATCCGCCGCCGATCACCGCCAGCCGCGGTTGCTCGCGCAGCACCGCGTGCAGTGCCTCGGCCTCGGCGAGCGAACGCAGCACGCTCACCCGCGGACCGGGCACCAGGTCCGGCGGGAAGCTCCGTGGCACGGCACCGCAGGCGAGCACGACCCGGTCGGCGGTGATCCTGCGTCCGTCGGCGAACTCCACCGCGCGCCCGGCAGTGTCCAGTCCGCGCGCCGCCCGGCCGAGTGCGAGCTCCAGATCGAGCGCTTCCCAGTCCGGTTGGGTGATCAGGCGAAGGTCGACCCGATCGCGTCCGCTCGAGAGCACCTCCTTGGACAATTTCGGCCGGTCGTAGGGAATCTCCGGCTCGGCCCCGGCGAGCACGAGTTCCCCGGTGTACCCCTCGGCGCGCAGCCGCTCGCAGACACGCAGGCCCGCGGCGCCCGCTCCGACCACGAGCACGCGCCGGATCGGCTCAGCCATCACCGCGCTCCCCGTCGAGCAGCACGACCGCGTCACCGTCCAGGCGGACCGGATAGGTCCGGATGGGGGTCAGGCACGGCCGCGCGACCGGTTCACCGTCGCGCACATCGAAGGCGCCGCCGTGGAACGGGCATTCCACCGTGTAGCCGTCCAGTTCCCCTTCCGCGAGCGAGGCCTGCGCGTGGGTGCACGTGTCCGCGGTGCAGAACACCTCGTCCGCACCGATCCGGTACACGGCAAGGGGCGGGAACCCGTCGACGACCGCGCGCACGATCGGATATTCCTCGTCGAAATCGGCGAGTCGGCACAGGATGGTCAACCGTTCCTCCCCAGCGCTTCGTTCACCGCGTAATGGCTGTGCCTGCAGGCGATCTCCGGGTCGGAGAAATGGAATTCCCCGACCGCGCCGGAGGCGATCGACCGGTGAATCGTCTCGGCCAGTTCCATGTCCTCCCGCCACGCGTCCCGGATCAGGATGTAGGTCTGTTCCTGGCTGATCAGTTCGCTCGGCTTCGCCGCGGGCGTCACGTACAGAAATCCTTCCCAGCGCGTCCTTCCCGGGGACAGCGGCCAGAACTGGTGGCCGAAGAAGAAGCCGTTCGCCGGATCCAGCAGGGTGTTCGGGAACACCCCGTTGACATCGAAGGCCCAGTTCTCGATTCCCGCGGGATTGCTTCCCTCGGTGCGCGCGCCCGCGCCGAAGGTACTGCCCAGCTGCCCGGCGAGCCGTTCCACCGGCGTCGGGACGTACTCCGGATTGGCGGCGAACGAGATCCGCCTGTTCAGCCCGTGCACGGTGAAATCCGAAGGCCTGCTGTTCGGATTCAGCCTGCCGTTGAACACTTCCGGAAAGGTCCCGGTGTGCACCACGGCGACGTGATAACCCTCCTGGAACTGGTCCTGGAACACCCGCCAGTTCACATCCAGGGTGGCCGACCACCGGCCGCCGCAGACCATGCTCTCGAAGGGATAGCGGGCGTATTCCTCGGCGAATCCGCCCAGCTGTTCGAGCAGTGAGCGATCCGGCTGCCCGGCGAGATTCACGAAGACGAACCCGTTCCAGGTTTCGCAGTGCACCGTGCGCAGCCCGTGGCATGCGGGATCGAGGTCGTGGAACTGTTCGTTGTCCGGAATTCCCTTGAGGGAGCCGTCGAGACCGTAGGTCCACCCGTGGAACGGGCAGCTCAGGAACCGTGCGTTACCCGCGCCGGAGATGACCTTGCTCCCCCGGTGCCTGCAGGCATTGCGCAGTGCCCGCACTTCTCCGGACCGGTCGCGGAGGACGATCAGGGAAGCCGAGAGCGCATCGATGCGCGCCTCGAAATAGTCCCCCTTGTCCGGCAGCTGCGAGGTGTGCCCGACCAGCAGCCAGTACCGCCCGAAAATGCCGTCCTTCTCCTCGTCGAACGCTTTTTCGGAAAGGTATTCCGTGACCCCGACCGGCCCGGTCCCCAGAAACGGATAGCGCGCATGCCACGGTTTCTCCGCCCCGGTGAGGGCGGGCTGTTGCGCGGTGCTCATCGAAATCGGTCCTCCTTGTCCCGGCTCACGCTTGCCGCTCGTCCGCGATTCCGTACTGGCAGGCGGTTTCGTGGATCACCAGCCGGTCCCGCGGGAACTCGCTGACCACATCGGGCGAGCGCATCACCTCGACCGCGGGGGCGATCTCCATCAGCATGCGGGCGAGATCCAGCAGCCGTACCGCGGCGGCGGGCATGGCGTGCAGTGGAAACAAGTCGACATAGTCCGCGATCTCCGGCACCCGCGGGAGCATCAGGTTGTAGAACCCGTCGAGTTCCTCGATCGTCGAGGCCACCCGCTTGTCATTGCGTAACCGCTGGGTCGGCAAGGACCAGTCCGCCAGATACGGTTCGAGATCCGCGAACTCCGGTGGCAGCACACCCGATCCGCTTTCCTGCTTCGTCGCTCGGAACGCCATGCCGTTCAGCCTCGCCGAGCCGAAGGGAGCGCTCAAATACCTAACCGGGACCGGCTATCACCATCCGGGCATAGCTACTGGTCAGCGGGCGCACTGGGTCATTCCATAGGCATTCCGGCATACCCGCGGGGCGAATAGGTATTTGTTTCCGGGAAGCGCACGGACAACGCTTTCCGGAACGGATTCCACACCCTGGAGGTCATCGTGACAGCTCCGGAAACCGAGCCCGGCGAACGCCGCCGCTGGCTCATGCTCGCCCTGGTGGGCGGTGGTTTTCTCGTCATGACCCTGAACTGGTTCGTCGTGTCCTCGGCCTTCACCGGGATCGGCGCCGAACTACGGCTCGACCTTCCCTCGCTGACCTTGCTGATCTCGGTTTTCGTCGCCGGATACGGCATCTGCCACATCCCGGGCGGGCTGCTGGCCACGCGGATCGGGATGCGGGGCGCCCTCGTCGCCGGGCTGGCGCTCGAAGGGCTGGCCACGGTGGCCTCCGCGGTGGCGGTGAACGAACTCATGCTGCAGCTGGCCAGGATCGCCGCGGGGATCGGCGCCTCGGTGTACGCCGCCGTCGGGGTGGGCGCGGTCAGCGTCTGGTTCCGGGAACGGCAGCTCGCCCTCGCGCTCGGTCTCTCCGCAGCCGGGTTCGACATCGGCGCGGCGCTCGGCACCTACGCCTGGACGTGGGTGATCCAGCTGCTCGGCTGGCGCGGCGGGATCGCGATCGCCGGAATACTCGGCTGTCTGCTCGCCATCGCCACCGCGTGGGCGTTCCGCACCCCACCGCACGCCGGGCGGCTCGGCGGCGTGCACCTGAGCCGCCGCAACCTCGCCGAGACCATCGGCAACCGCGCACTGTGGCTGTACGGTGCCGGATTCCTCGGCGCCTACGGCGGTTTCTTCGCCGCCGCGCAACTGATCACCACCTATGCGGACACGCTCGGCTATCTGCGCCCCGGGGAGGCGGCGGTCGCCGGGGCGCTGCCCGGACTGGCCGGTATCCCGGGCAGCATCGCGGGCGGCTGGCTCAGCGATCGGCTGGCCAATCGCTACGGCCTGGTCTGCATCGCGGCCGTGGCCGAGGGAATCTCGCTGATCGCGGTGACCACGGCCGGTTCGATCTGGTTCAGCCTGGCCGCTTTCGGTATCGGGTTCTTCTTCGGGCTCGGCTCGGCGGTCTGGCAGACCCTGCCCGCGAGCGGAACGAATGTTTCGGCGGAGAACATCGCCACCGCGTTCGGCCTCATGCTCACCATCGCGGCGATCGGCGGGTTCGTCCTGCCCTATGTCTTCGGCCTGATCAGCACGGCGAGCGGATTCCACGCGGGCTGGCTGTTCCTCGGTGTGGTCAGCGCGGCCACCGCGGGGATCGGCCTGTTCGCCGCGCGCAAACCGCGTAATCCGGAACCCGTTCCCCTGCCCGGGAAGACCGGGGAACGGCGCTGAGCGGGCTCACACCTGGGAATGCAGCTCCTGACGGAGTTCGCCCGCCACGACCTCGAGCTGGCTCAGCATCAGCCGCGCGATCGGTGCCCGGGTGGCCCCCGGCACCACGGTGACCCCGACGGTGCGCCCGGTCGCCAACGGTGTCGGCAGCGCGACGAGGCGTTCCTCGTCCCTGGTGATGAGCGAGGGCAGCGCGGCGATCACATCCGCACCGAGCAGCAGGGTTCGCATGGTCGGCATCGAGGTGCACTCGGTCCGGTCGACGGGCAGCGGGAGACCCTGATTGGCGAAGACCTCCTCGAGTTCCTGGCGCAGGGTGGTCTGCCTGACCGGGACGATCCACGGGTAGTCGAGCAGATCCCCGAGCTCGGGCGATTCCATGGCACAGGCGGGATGTTCGGTGCGCACGACCAGTCTGATGGGTTCGCGGTACAGCGGATACTGCTGGACGCGCGGATTGTCCGGCGAGGTCAGCCTGCCGATCATCATGTCGATCTCGCCGGAGATCAGATCGGCGAGCAGCAGGTCCGGGGTCGCTTCCCGCACGACGACCGTCGCGTTCGGACGTTCGGTCTTCAACCGGGAGATGGCGCGCGGCAACAGCAGATTCGAACCGGCCAGATGGGTTCCGATGGTCACCGTGCCGAGTGCGCCCTCGCCGAGCTCCCCGAGATGCTGGCCCGCCCTGCGCAGTTCGAGCAGCACCGCGCGGGCGTGCGCCACGAACACGGTGCCCGCCGTTGTCGGCGTCATCCCGCGGGCGCCCCGCTCGAACAGGGTCACCCCGAGTGCGGCCTCCAATTCGTGGATCCCCCTGGTGACCACGGGTTGCGTGAGGTGAAGGTGCTCGGCGGCCTTCACCACCCTGCCGTGCTCGGCCACCGCGGTGAGCAGCACGAGGTGTCGCAACTTCAGCCGGCCATCGAGCAGATCGTAGGGGCGCACGCCGTGCTCCTTCCGGTCAACATTGACGCTGCCACCGTATAGCCAGCCGGGCATACGGAGAAGAGAATGCGAAGCGTGCCCGCGCGCTAACCGATCTTGCGCACCCGCGTGGTTTCGGCGCCCAGCACGGTTCCGTCCGCGCCGCTCGGTACGAACTCGGGCACCGGTTCGCCGTGCCGATCGACGAGCGTGGAATGGGCCTCGCCGGGCGCGAAGGCGTGCCGTTCGCCCCACTGCCGCAGGCTGAGGATGACCGGGAAGAGGTCGCGACCGGCCTCGGTGAGCGCATATTCCTTGCGGCGCCCGGATTCCGCGGTGTGCTGCGCGAGGAAGCCGTGTGCGATGAGTTTGCGCAACCGGTCGGTGAGGATGTTGCGCGCGATTCCGGTGCGCCGCTGGAATTCGGTGAACGAGCGCGCCCCGTCCATGGCGTCCCGGATGACCAGCAGGCTCCACCGGTCGCCGATGAGGTCGAGGGTGCGGGCGACCGGGCAGTCGGGGTCGGTCCAGTCCGGGACGTTCATGACACCTCCCAATGAGTTGCAGATTGAAACCATTATGCCGTACGCTCAAATCGGTTGCAAAATGCTACTGATTGGCGGGTGATCATGGACGGCCGGCGGCGGTTGCTGCTCGCGGTGGTGTGCGGAGTGGCGGTGGCGAACGTCTATGCCGCGCAACCGGTTCTGGGGCCGATGGGCCGGGATCTCGGTCTGGCACCGGACTTGGCCGGGTGGATCGTCGCGGCGGGTCAGCTCGGCTATCTGGCCGGACTGGTGCTGCTGGTGCCGCTCGGCGATGTGACCGAGCGGCGGTTGCTGATCGCCGCGCAGCTGGCACTCACCGCGTTCGGCGCACTCCTGACGGCCACGGCTTCGGTTGCCTGGCAGGCGTTCGCGGGCCTCGCAACGGCGGGACTGTTCGCGGTCGTGGTGCAGACGACGGTCGCCTACACGGCCTCGGTCTCCTCACCCGACGATCGCGGGCGCAACATCGGAGTGGTGACCTCCGGTGTCGTGACAGGCATTCTCGGCGCGCGGGTGGTCACCGGAACGCTGGCGCAACTGTCCGGCTGGCGCACCGGCTACGCCGTGCTCGCGGTGCTCGCTCTCGGGCTCGCGGCACTCGTTCTCCTGCTGCTGCCCGCCGAACGGCCTCCCCGCGTCGCCGGGGGATACCGATCGGCGCTCGGCGCACTCGGCGGACTGTTCGGGCAGCGGCTTTTCCTGACCCGCGGGCTCATCGCGTTCTTCCTGTTCGCCTCGTTCGGCGCCCTGTGGAGCGGGCTGTCGCTGCCGTTGGCCGCGCGGCCCTGGGAGCTCAGCGATGCGCAGATCGGGCTGTTCGGCATCGCGGGGCTCGCCGGTGCGCTCGGCGCGGTACGGGCGGGCCGCTGGGCGGACGCGGGCCGGACCACCCGGGTCACCGTCGCAGCGCTGAGTCTGCTCATCCTGTCCTGGGCGGCGATCGCGCAGCTGCCCTGGTCGCTGTGGCTGCTCGGCGCCGGAATCGTGCTGCTCGACTTCGCGGTGCAGGCCGTGCAGGTGAGCAATCAGCACGTGCTCACCACCGCGTATCCGGATCGCACCAGCGGGGTACTCGGCGGCTACATGGTGTTCTACTCGCTCGGCTCCGCCCTCGGCGCGGCCACGACCACCGCCGTGTACACCGCGCACGGCTGGCTGGGCACCGGCATCCTCGGCGCCGGATTCGCGGCCTGCGCGCTGATCATCGCGGTGAGCGCACGACGGCAGGCCCGGGACGAGGAACCCGCACTGGTGTAATGACGGCATGTCCTTCGATGCACAGCACGGCACCTTCTCCGAGTGGTTGCGGGCGGCGGCCGAACCCGACTGGACCGCGGCGGTCACCCATCCCTTCGTAGCCGGCCTGTACACCGGCGAGCTCGCCGAACCGGTGCTGCGCCGCTATCTGGTGCAGGACTACCAGTTCGTGGACCGGTTCGTCGCACTGCTCGGTGCCGCGGTGGCCAGTGCGGACACCGTGGACGGCCGGATGGTGCTCGCCCGCCAGCTCGGGGTCATCGGCGGCGGGGAGAACACCTACTTCCAGCGCAGTTTCACCGCACTCGGGGTGCCGGAGGCCGATCGCGAAGCCCCGGTACTGCATCCGGTCACCGAGGCGTTCAACCGGCTGATGGACCGGGCACGGGCGAGCCTGGACTATCCGAGCTGCCTCATCGTGCTGACCGTTGCCGAATGGCTCTACTCCGACTGGGCCGAGCGCGCCCCGGAAACCCCGCCGCCGAACGCCATCTGCGCGGAGTGGATCGAACTGCACCGTGGCCCGGAATTCACCGCCTGGGTGAACTGGCTGCGCGCCGAGCTCGACCGGCTCGGTCCCGGACTCACCGAGGAGGCCGCCCGGGGATGCCGGGAGCTGTTCTGCCGGGCGACCACACTGGAACGCGAATTCTTCGACGCCGTCCAGCCCTAAGCCAGGTCCGCGGCGAGCCGGTCGGCGACGCTGCTCGGCTCGCGGCCGAGCAGTTCGGTCAGCACCGGGCTGGCCTCGGCGAGGTAGCCCTCCCTGCTGCCCTGGTAAAAGCTCAGCAGCAGCCGGGCCATCTGTTCCGGGACACCGGCGGCGATCTGGTCGGCGACCCACGGCTCGTCGTCCAGGACCACGCGCTCGATGGTGCGGCCGGTGAGCTCGGTGGCGATCGCGGCGGCATCGGCGAAGGTGATCGCCTTCGCCGCGGTGAGGTCGACCGGGCCGTCGATGGAGCGGTCCCCGGCGAGCAGGGCCGCGATGCCCTCGGCCACCTCGGCACGGTCGACGTAGGGAACGGGACCGTCTTCCGGCTGGGCGATCACCCCGGTCCGCTGCCACGGGCCGAGCACCTGCTCCAGCGGGCCGTAGGCGGCGTTGCGCAGCGCGGTCCAGGCGACCCCGGACTCGGCGAGGACCGCTTCGGTGGCGAGATGGAATTCCGTCGGCGGGTACGGATTGCCGGGAACGGCACCCTGCTGGCTCGTGTAGAGGATGCGCTGCGTGCCTGCCGCGACCGCGGCTTCGATGGCATTGCGGTGCTGGGCGGCGATATCGGCCGTCGGGTCGTTGCCGGACACCAGCAGCACCTGCTCGGCGCCCTCGAACGCGTCCCGCAGCCCGGCCGGATCGTCGTAGGATCCCTGCCGCACGCGCACTCCCCGGTCGGCCAGGTTCCGCGCCTTGCCGACATCGCGGACGCTGACCCCGATCCGCTCGGCGGGTACCCGCTCGAGGAGGTGGTCGACGGTCGCGCTCCCTAGCCCTCCGGTAGCTCCGGTGACAACGATCATGTCCGTGGTCCTTCCTGCACATCGATAAGTTGACCGCTCTGGTCAAGTTCGCCCCCGCCGACTACTGTAGGTAAACTGACTCGGTGAGTCAAGTTGTGGCGGACGTTCGAGAGGTTCGAGAGGCGGTGACGGGCATGGCCGGTGCGACAGCTCCGGAACCTCGGCTGCGCGCCGATGCCGAGCGCAATGCCGAGCAGATCAGGCGTGCGGCGATCGATGCCTTCCACGGCAGGGGGCTGACCGTGCCGCTGGAAGAGGTCGCCAAAGTGGCCGGGGTGAGCAAGGGCACGATCTTCAACCGGTTCGGCGGCCGGATCGGCCTCATCGAAGCCGTGATCGAAGAAGTGGTCGCCACCGAGCTGTACGCCATCATGGACCGCACCCGGTCCATCGGGGAACCCGGTGAGCGGCTGCGGTACTACGTGACCGCGGTCCGCGATCTGCAATACCGGCAGCCCGCACTGGTGGACACGATGCTGCAGGTCTACCCCGACTCGGAGAACCTCATGGCGATCTGCCACGCGGGCACCGAGATCCACGAGGAACTCGTCACGGCGGGGCAGTCCTGCGGCGCGCTACGGCCGGAGTTCACCGCCGAAGACCTCCAGGTGCTGCTGCACGACAGCGCGCTCGCCCTGAAACACGGAACCCGCCCGCGACGCGCGGACTACGACCGCCGGACCACCTACCTGCTCGACGGAATCCACGCGCCCTAGGATCGCGCGTAGGCGGCGAGGCGGTCCACGACGAGGTCGATATCCGCTTTCGTGGTGCGGTGATTGGTCACGCAGGCGCGGATCCCGGTCCGTTCGCCGAGCCGGGCCGGCCCGAGCAGCGCGGTTCCCCCGGTGATCAGCTCGCTCAGGATCGCGGTGTGTTCGGCATCGGTGCGACCGTCGATCCGCAGGCACACCGCGGTGAGCGTGACCGGGTTGAGCAGTTCCAGGCCCGGCTCGGCCGCGACCCGCCGACCCAGATGAGCGGCGAGTTCCAGGCAGCTCCTTGCCGCATCGCGGAACGCGCCCGCCCCGAAGGTACGCAGCGCCGCCCACACCTTGAACGCCTTGAACCCCCGGGACAATTGCGGCCCGTAGTCCATGAAATCGATCATCAGCGGATCGGGCTCGACGGTCAGATACGCCGCGGAAAAGGAATAGGCCGCGCGCAGGGATTCCGCGTCGCGCACCAGCAGGCAGCCGACCTCGTACGGGGCGAACAGCATCTTGTGCGGATCCAGCGCGATCGAATCGGCGCGCGAGCAGCCGGCGAACAGGTCCCTCGTCTGCTCGGCGAGCACGAACAGCGCGCCGTAGGCACCGTCGACGTGCAGCCACAGCTCGTGCTTCCCTGCCACATCGGCGATTTCATCGATCGGGTCGACCGATCCGCTCGTCACCGTGCCCGCGGTGGCCACGACGCAGCACGGTTCCCGCCCGGCCGCGCGATCGGCACGCACCGCCTCCTCGAGCAGATCGGCGCGCATCCGGAAGTGTTCATCGGTGGGAATGTGGCGCACATTGTCCAGCCCGAGCCCGAGGATCGCGGCGGCCTTGTCCACGCACCGGTGCGCCTCCTGCGAGGTGTACACCACCAGCGGTGGCCGGTCCCGGTCCTGCAGTCCCCGCCGCCGGAAGTCCGGGCGGCGCGCGACGAGGGCCGCGGTCAGCGCGTTCAGCGTGGCGACCGATCCGCCGCTGGTGAGGATCCCGCCCGCGGCGGCGCCCAGGTCGAACAGCCCGCTCAGCCAGCGCACCACCGATCGTTCGATCACGCTGGCCGCGGGGGAAAGCTGCCAGAAGTTGCAGTTCTGGTTCAGGGTGGCCGCGATGGCATCGGCATAGGGGCCGACACTGTTCGGCGGTCCCTGCACATAGGCGAGAAACCGCGGATGGGCCACCGCCGTGGAATTGGGCAGCACGCGCTCGTACAGCTCGGTGAAGAAGCCGTCCACCCCGATTCCCTCCTCGGGAACCGGTTCGGTCAGCAGCTCGGCGAGCACGTCCCGGTCCAGGGCGGGAAGCAGCGGACGCTCGGGCAGGGAACGTTCGTAGTCGTCCAGGAAACGGGTCAGCAGTTCGCCTGCCCTGGCGCGCGTCTCGGGGCCGAAGACGAGCGGGCTCGGTGTGGATTCGATGGCCATACCCGGAAATGCTAGGCGGCCGAGACCGGTACCCGATTGCGAAAATGCTGGCGAACCCGCCCTTTTGTAGCATGTTGTGTCATGGATCAGATCGATCACGCAATCCTGGACCAACTGCGTGCGGACGGCCGGCTGGCGAACAACGAACTCGCCGAACGGGTGGGCCTCTCCCCTTCCCCGTGCCTGCGCCGGGTTCGCGCGCTGGAGGAGGCGGGGGTGATCACCGGCTACCACGCCAGTATCGAACCGAAGGAACTCGGCAAGGGACTGCACGTCCTGCTGCACGTGGAAATGGCCGAGCAGCGCGGGGAAACGGTCGAGGCCTTCGAAGCGGCCGTGCAGGAACTGGAGGAAGTGGTGGCCTGTCAGCGGATGTTCGGCTCACCCGATTACCTGCTGCACATCGCGGTCCGCGATATCGAGGCCTACGAGCAGGTCTACATGGCGAAACTGACCCAGCTGCCCGGGATCGCGCGCACCACATCGCAGTTCACCATGAAGACCGTCAAGTCGACGCCAGGTTTCTTTTATTGAGCGGCGTCCTTATTGAGCGCCGTCCTTAGTGAGCAGCATCCGCGCCGAGCAGCGCCTCGGCCGCCGCGCGCGCGTGCCCCGCGGCATCGGGCTTGCCCGAGATGGCCGCGGTGACCTGCGCCCCCTCGGCGAGGATCGCCAGCTGTGGGGCCAGTTCGGGCGGTTCTCCCGCCTCGGCCACGAGCGTGGCAACGTACTCCTGGAACGTCTCTTTCTGTTGCCGGACCACCTTCGCCACCGCGGTCGAGATGGCGCCCATCTCCCCGTGGGTCTTGATGAACGCGCAGCCGCGGAAGTCCGGTTCGCGGAACCAGCTGTCCAGAAAGTCGAAGATGGCCAGGATGCGCTCCCGCGGGGTGTTCGCCTTGCGGGCCGCCGCGGCGAGGCCGGTGTCCCACACGCCGACGCGGTGGCGCAGCACGGCAACGATGAGTTCGTCCTTCGAGGCGAACAGCGAGTAGATCCGCTTGAGCGAGACTCCGGAGCGCTCCCGCACCGCGTCCATGCCTACGGCCTGCACGCCGCGCGCGTAGAACAGCTCATCGGCGGCCCGGACCACCTCGTCCCGGGCGGTGTCCTTGTCGATCACGTCACTCACCCAATCTTCTCGACGCCCGCCCCTTGCGCGGAGAACGTTCGTTCTCTACTCTAGCAAACATACGGAGAACGACCGTTCTCCAGGAATCGAGGAGGCATCCGGATCATGGGTCACATCGAGGTCGGCACCGAGAACAGCACCACGACCGAGCTCTACTACGAGGATCACGGCAGCGGACAGCCGGTCGTGCTCATCCACGGCTACCCCCTTGACGGCAGCAGCTGGGAGCTGCAGTCCCGGGAGCTGATCGCCGCCGGGTACCGGGTGATCACCTACGACCGGCGCGGTTTCGGCCGGTCGAGCAAGGTCGGCACCGGCTACGACTACGACACCTTCGCCGCGGACCTGAACACCCTGCTGGAAACCCTGGATCTGCGCGAGGTGATCCTCGTCGGGTTCTCCATGGGCACCGGCGAGCTCGCCCGGTACGTGCACAACCACGGGCACGAGCGGGTCGCCAAGCTCGCGTTCCTCGCCTCGCTCGAACCGTTCCTGCTCGAGACGGCGGACAATCCGACCGGGGTCCCGCAGTCGGTGTTCGACGGCATCTCCGCGGCCGCCTATGCCGACCGCTACGCCTGGTTCACCCAGTTCTACAAGGACTTCTACAACCTCGACGAGAATCTGGGTTCCCGCATCTCGCCGGAAGTCGTCACCGCGAACTGGAACACCGCGACGGGCAGTGCACCGGTCGCCGCGTACGCCGTGGTCCCGACCTGGCTCGAGGACTTCCGCGCGGATGTGGCCGCGGTGCGGGCCAGCGGCAAGCCCACCCTGATCGCGCACGGCACGGCGGACAACATCCTGCCGATCGACGCCACCGGACGGCCGTTCCACGCCGCCTTCCCGGAGGCCGAGTACGCCGAGATCGAGGGCGCGCCGCACGGGATGCTGTGGACACACGCCGCCGAGGTGAACGAGCTGCTGCTGCGGTTCGTACAGGACTGACCGCGTGGGGTGCCGTCCGTGGACGGCACCCCCGAGTCGTCGTATCGTTGAGCCACAGGGGCACTCGAAGGAGGTGCTTCATGGCTGGCCACTCCGTTTCCGGTACGGCAGTGTCCGCGTTCTGGCTGCGGCGGTACGGTTCCCCGCTGCGCTGGCCGGTCATGATCATGCTGCTCGTCTCGGCGCTCGCGCACATTCCGGTCGTGGCACCCGAGCTACGCGAAACACCTTATGTGGCAGCGCTTTTCCTGCTGCTGATCCTCGCCGATCTGGTGCTGATCGCGGCGTTGTTCCTGCGTGACTCATCGGCGGCCTGGACGTTGACCGCGCTCACCACCGGGCTGGCTGCCCTGGCCTATGTACTGTCCAGAACGGTCGGCCTGCCCGCGCTGTACAACTACATCGGCGACTGGGTTTCGGTGCCCGGCCTCGCCTCACTGGCCTCCGAGGCGATCGGCTGCGTGCTCGCGGTCTTCGTCCTGGTCCGCCACCCGGCTACGGCCGCTACCCCAGCCGCTGGGCCTCGATCAGCTGGAATTTCGTGAACTTCAACCGCACGGTGTTGTGCGCGGCGTCCACGGTGCCGAGCGAACCGCCGTGGAACGGGTCGGTCAGCCGGTACCGGCCGGGCCCGAGCCCGCGCAGTTCCACGGTGCCCTCCCAGGAGGGTGCGTAGAAGGCGTAGTGCAGCGTCGAATCCTTGGCCACGACATGGGTTTCCGGTTTGTCGAAGCCGATGTCGTAGAGTTCGCCGCGGTATTCGCCGGTGGACAGCATGTTCTTCTTGTACAGCGCCACCCATTTGCGCCAGAGCTGTTCCTTCTCCGGGGTGAGCGCGTACGGGTCCTTCGCCGAGCGCGGCGGATAGGTGAACTTGGTGGACAGGATCGCGCCGACACCGTAGCTGGACGCGAAATCGTCCCCGCCGTCGCTGAGCTCGACGTGGTCCCCGGCATAGCTGCTGCCCGGTCCCATCAGGGCCTTCATCGACTTGCCCTTGCTGCGCACCTGGAACGAGGACTCGGGATCCGAGGCCGGATACTGGTCCACATAGGGCAGATTGTGGAACGCGAAAGCCGTGCCGCACGGGCACAGTTCGACCACGGCATCCGGCTCGGCCCGGTGTACCGCCTCGTGCACCAGTTTCCAGAACCGCGCCAGTCCCTCGGTCGATTCCTCCGGCCGCGCGTGCCCGTGCGCCGGATTGTGGCAGGGAAGCACGGCGTTGAGGTGCTGTCCGTCGATCTTGATTCCCGCATAACCCCAGTCCCGGATGAACTTCCTCGCCTGGCGCACGAAGTAGTCGATCACCGGAGGATAGGCGGGGCACAGCGTGTAGGAGTCCCACCAGGACACCTTCTGTTTCTCGCCCTTTTCGTTCAGCAGCAACATGTCCGGGCGCTGCGCGAACAGCTTGCTCGAAGGATGCGCCGCGATCGGGGCCCACCACAGCCGCGGCCGCAGTCCCTTGTCCTTGATCCGCTTGGTGAAGGAACGCATATCCGCTTCCCCGCGCGGGAATTTCTTCGGATCGAGTTCCCAGTCGCCCACATTGGTCTGCCAGCCGTCGTCGAGCACCGCCCAGTCCAGGCCCACATCCTTGGCCTTGGGCAGGGTTGCGACGACCTGCTCGACGGTGAAATCGCGCTCATAGCCCCAGGCGCACCAGATGGCCTCGAACGCGGGCGCGCCGACCCGGGGCGCGCGCTGGTCCACATCGGACATATAGCGGCGATAGCGCTCGAGCGGCACATAGTGATCGCGGGGATGGGTGATGAGGAACGTGGTGTCGGTGCTCAGCCGCTGCCCCGGTTTCAGGGTGCGCGCGCTGTCCCCCTCGATCGCGATCGTGGCGCCCGTGGTGGTCCGCCTGGTCGGCATCCGCAGCATCCGCGGGACCGGTTCCACGTGCCCGACCGAGAGCCCGGCGCCCTTGCGCCACACCGTGGCCAGCGGGGTGCCGCCGCCGTAGTCGGAGGCGACCATGCCCAGGGAGTTCTCCTGGAAGAACCCCTCGGTCATCGGCCGCACCCAGTCCCGGCGGTCCTCGTGCGTGGCGCCGGAGAACAGGTAGAACCCGCCGGGCGCGGCCAGCAGTTCGTGTGCCCCGTTGCGCCATCCGGTGACCGTCAGCGGCGCACCGGAAACGTTGGTATAGCTCACTTTCATGATGACCATGCCGGAAAGGCGCCGGAACGAGGTCAGTTCCACGGTCTTGCGCACGCCCTGCTCCGCCTCGCCGTGCAGGATCACCTGCATCCCGGCGCCGTGCCGGGGATGCCAGGTGTTCCGGCTCTCCCGGCCGGTGTACCGGAACGCCTCGACGGCGGTGTCGCCGAGCAGCAGCGCCTCACCGGCGTCGAAACCGGTCACCGGCTCGCCCGCCATCCGCACCCGGCTGCGCAGGGTGTCGTCGAATTCCACGGTGATGGAATCATCGCCGACCCCGAGCAGCTCGGAGCGGCCCGTGGCCCCGGCGAACTGCGCCGTGCCGAATCCCCCTGCCATGGCCAAACCGGCACCACCGAGGGCCAGTTTCAGGATGGTTCGCCGATCCATACCGGTCACGTCAGACTCCTCTCGTCGACACTGTCGAGGCCAGATACCGAATTCGCGTTCCTGCGCTCATCGCTGTAGATCATCAGCGCCGATCCGCCGATCGCGAGCACAATCCCGATCACCGAATAGATCGAGGGCACCTTCTGGTAGATCACCAGCGAGACGATCGCGGTGAACACCGGGTAGAGGGCGTTGGTGGAGGGCGCCACGATCGTGGCCCGCCCCCGGCTCATCGCCATCACCAGGAACAGCGCGCCGATCGCGTTGAGCACCTGGGTCACCGCGGTGATCGTGGGCGCCTGCCACGGGAAACCGCCGGGAATTCCGCCCATCATGGCGATCGCGACCGGGATCAGCAGCAGCCCGCTGATCGTCATGTACGCGAAGGTGGTGCCGTCGTTCACCCCGACCGAGGCCGCTTTCTTCATGAAGAAGGCCTGCACACCCCAGGCGATCAGGATGCCGATCGAGAGCAGCAGCCAGGTGCCCGCGCTCGCGTCCCCGTCCCCGCCGGAGATGTTGAACAGCACCAGTGAGGCGATCGCCGCGATCAGCCCGATGACCGCGATCTTGGTGAGCCGTTCGCGCAGGAACGCGATCGCCATCAGCGCGGTGACCGCCGGGGAGAGCGCGGTGATCGGGAAGACCAGGTACGCGGGCCCGATGGTGAGCGTGTGGAACAGCAGCAGCTGCCCGCCGGCCCCGGTGAGCCCGACGATCAGGCCGTAGACCGCGGCGATGGGGCGCCGGTCGAAGCGTTTCCCGCGCAGCCCGAACACGCACGGGATGAGCATGGTCAGCGCCCAGATCACGTAGACCATCTGATCCGGATAGTCGTACAGATTGGTCGGCAGATCGGAAAGGGCGCCCCAGACACCCCAGACGACGACCACGAGCGCCGAGTAGAGGATCCAGCTTCTATTGCTTGTCATCATCTTCTCCCAGTGCTGTCACGGATGCGGACCGCAGGCGGGCGAGCGCGATCTCGCCGAGCGGGGCACCAGTGCGCTTGGCCGCGTAGAGTGCGGCACCGAAATGCGGGGCATAGCGGGGTTCGCGGAGTTCGTAGCCCGCGTACCGGTTCGCGAGTTCGTGCGCGAATGCGTCCAGGATCTCCGGGCCCGCGTTGAACACCCCGCCCGAATAGGAGACCGGCACCGGTTGCCCGTCCCGGTAACCGAGGCGTTTCCGGGCCGTGTCCACGATCTCGGCCAGTTCCCGGGCCGCCTCGGCGAGAATGGCGCGGGCCTGCGGATCGCCCTGGCCCGCCGCGGTGACCACGAGCCTGCTCAGCGCGGCGATCCTGCTGCGGTTGCCCCGCCACTGGTTGAGCACCAGGCCGATCAGGTCCAGATCCTCGGTGAGCCCCAGGTGTTCGCGCACCAGCGCGTACAGCGGGCCGACCGGTGACCGCCCGTCGCTGCACCGTGTGAAACCGGCCAGCCCGCGGTTCCCGATCCAGTAGGCGGAGCCCTCATCGCCGAACAGTTCGCTCCAGCCGCCGACCCGGGCGCCGGTTCCCGCGCGCTCCCCGTAGGCGATGGAACCGGTGCCACTGACCACGTTGATCCCGTCGGCGCCGCCGAGCGAACCGGCCCAGCTGCAGACCATGTCGTTGCCGCAGTCGTAGCGGTCGTGCCCGAGCGCGGTGCGGGCCGCCGCGTTCAGGGCGGGCAGATCGCCGCTCGATTCGCCGTAGGTGGGCAAACCGAAGAAGGCGTGCCGGATGTCGCCGGGTTTGAGGTCCGCGGCCGAGCACACCTCGGCGACTCCTTCGGTGAGCACCCGGGCGACCAGATCGATTCCCGCCGAGAAGTAGTCGGCAGACGGCCCCTGCCACTGTGCGAGCACCGCGCCGGTCTCGGTGACCAGGCAGTAGGCGGTCTTGGTTCCCCCACCGTCGACGCCGAGATACACGGCCACCTCCTCGCCCACGGTGAACTCCTTTGTCCGCTCCCAACGGTCTGTCGGCTGAACATATTGGTATTTAATTGGCTTGTCAACGGTCAACGTTTGGTATGCATCTGGATCAGTTTGGTAACCGTCGCAGGGGATGAGCTGGCGCGATCACCGCGAACTCACGAGGCGAACCGGTATGCTTCTGGTATGCCCGAGAGGACGTCGATGCCACGCGGCCTGTTCGCCGACGACGCGCTGCCGCTCTACGAGCGCACCGCCGCCCGCCTGCTCGACGACCTGCACGCCACCGCCCCGCGCGCCGGTGACCGGCTGCCTTCCGAGCGGGCCCTGGCGACCCGGTACGGCGTGTCCCGGGTGACCCTGCGCGCCGCGCTCGCCGAACTCGAATCGCGCGGCATCGTGTGCCCGACCTCGTCCCGCGGCTGGTTCATCGCCGATATCGAGGAAAGCGTCACCGAACCGGCACAGCCCACCATCTCCGCCCCGCAGATCCAGGGCTTCGCGGACTACGCGCAGGCGCACGGCCTCAAGACGAGCAGCCAGATCCTGCGCTCCTCGGTCCGCCCGGCGACCGTGGCCGAGGCCGAGCAGCTGCGCATCGCCCCGGGCGCCGAACTCTTCGACCTACTCCGGTTACGGCTGCTGGACGGGCTGCTGGTGGTACTCGAACACAACCGGCTGCCGCTCGCGGTCTGTCCCGCGCTCGCCGAGACCGATTTCAGCACCGCCTCGCTGTACGCCACGCTGCGCGCCGCCGATCCGCCGCAACTGCCGCGGGTCGCCGACTATTCCGCCGAGGCACGGCATCCCACACCTTCGGAGCGGGAGCTGCTCGAGACCGGGGAGACCATGCCGATGCTCGTGGCCACCCAGCTGACCTTCAACCAGGCGGACCGGCCGATCGAGCTGACCGTCCAGGTCTACCGGGGCGACCGCTACCGGTTCCGGGCCTCGATCACCAACCAGGCCGTTCAGGCGCAGACTCCGTGACATAGTCCTGCTCTATACCGCCCATCGGGAGATCGCGCTTCCCTGACCGGCGCTGCCGGCTCGACCATGGACGCATGTCCCGGACCGTCGATGTGCATGCGCATGCCTGGTTACCCGAAATCCAGTCCCTGGTGCGAGACCGTCCGGAACACCGGGCGTACACGGAGCTCGAGGAACTGCGCGCGGGCCGCGCCTCGGCCGAGGTGAGCGCGCGCCGGTTCACCGAGAACCGGGAGCTGCTCACCGATCCGGACGCACGCATCGCGGCGATGAACGCTGCCGGGGTCGACGTCCAGCTCGTCTCGGTCTCGCCGACGCAGTACCACTCCTGGGCGGATCCGGTGCTGGCCTGGGAGCTCGCCCAGGCCACCCATGACGGCATCCGGGACCATTGCGCCGCTCATCCGGAGCGACTGTGCGGCCTCGGGGTGGCGCCGCTGCGTCATCCCGGGACCGCGGTCGCCGCACTGGAGCACGCGCTCGGCAACGGACTGCGTGGCGTCGAGATCTCCTCACACGCTCCCCTGCCGGACGGCGGCACCGTGGAACTCTCCGACCCCGCGCTGGATCCGCTGTGGGCACGCGCCGAAGAACTCGGTGCCGTACTCTTCCTCCACCCCTGGGGATGCACGCTCGATGCGCGCCTCGATCGCTGGTATCTGGCCAATTCGGTCGGTCAGCCGGTAGAGCACACGGTCGCCATCACGCACCTGATCTTCGGCGGTGTGCTGGACCGGTTTCCCCGGCTGCGGCTACTGATCGCGCACGGCGGCGGCTATCTGCCCACCAGCCTCGCGCGCGCCGATCATGCCTGGCGTCACCGCCCCGAAGCGGCCGGGTGCCGCGAACGGCCGAGCAGCTATCCGCCCCGGATGTGGTTCGACTCGCTGGTGTACACCCCGGAGTCCCTGCATGCCCTGATCCGCGCGGCAGGCCCGGACCGGGTGCTGCTCGGCTCGGACTATCCGTTCGACATGGGCATCGAGGATCCGGTGCGGTGGCTGGCGGATGCGGTACCCGATCCGGAGCTCGCCGCGGCTATCGGCGGCGGGAACGCGGCGGAACTAGGCCTGCTGCCCCATTTCTGATCAACCAGGGAAGGAGTTCGATGCTCATGCCATCCACGATCCGTACCCCGTGGTCCTCCGCGGACCCGGCCGATGTGTTCACTGTGGACAATCCGGCGACCGGTCAGCCCACCGCGGAGGTCCAGGGCGCCGGAGTGGCGCAGGTGGACGGGGCGGTCCGCGCCGCGCACGAGGCACATTTCGACTGGAAGGCCCGCACACCACGGGAGCGCGGCCGCTGGCTGTGGCAGATCGCCGCGGCGGTGCGCGAACACGCCGACGAGATCGCGGCACTGGAATCCCGGGACAACGGCAAGCCGGTCACTCAGGCGCGGGAATTCGACCTGGAGGCCGCCATCGCGATCTTCGAACTCTTCGCCGGGCTGTGCGAGGCGATGCCCGGCCAGGTGCGGGACGCGGGCAGCATCCTGGATGTCACCGTGCTGGAGCCCTACGGCGTCATCGGCGCGATCGTGCCGTTCAACTGGCCGCCGCTGCACACCGCGGGCAAACTCGCCCCCGCGCTCGCGGCCGGAAACGCCGTGGTGCTCAAGCCGCCCGAGCAGGCGCCGCTTTCCGTGCTGCGGATGGTGGAGCTGGCCCGGTCGGTGCTCCCGGACGATGTCGTGCACGTCGTCCCGGGAACCGGGAAGATCGGCGCGGCGCTCGCCGGGCACGAACTGGTCGGGAAGATCTCCTTCACCGGCGCACCCGCGACCGGAACGGCGGTGCTGAAAACGGCCGCGGACAACCTGACTCCTGCCCTGCTGGAGCTCGGCGGCAAGAACGCGTTGCTGATCTTCGCGGACGCCGACCTGGATTCGGCGCTGCCCTGGGCCCTCGAAGGGGGATTCTTCAACCAGGGCGAAGCCTGCACCGCCGCCTCCCGCGTCCTCGTGCACGCCGATCGGTATGCGGAGTTCGCCCAGCGCTACGCCGCCGCCGTGCGCCGCCTGCGGGTCGGCGACGGCGCGGACACGCGCACCCACGTCGGGCCGCTCGTCACCCCGGCGCAACGGCAGCGGGTGCTGGACTACCTGGAGATCGGAGTGGCCGAAGGCGCGGAAATCGCGGCACAGGCACCATTACCCACCGATACCGCGCTCGCCGAGGGGTACTACGCGCCACCGACCCTGTTCACCGGCGTCACCCCGGACATGCGGATCGCCAGGGAGGAGATCTTCGGCCCGGTGGTGTGCCTGATCCCCTTCCACGACGAGGCCGAGGCGCTGCGCATCGCCAACGGCACCGAATTCGGGCTCGTGGCAGGGGTTTTCACCCGCGATGCGGAGCGCGCCATGCGGGTCGGCCGGGCACTGCGCGCCGGTATGGTGTTCGTCAACCACTACAACCGCGCGTTCACCGGAACCCCGTTCGGCGGGGTCGGCGCGAGCGGTTACGGCCGCGAACACGCCCTGGAGACGCTGCAGGAGTTCGGGTACAGCAAGAGCCTGCGGTTGCCCTCCGGCACCGCCGGCATTCCGCGCTGGGCGCCGTCGGTCGAGGTCAGCTGAGCTCGGCGCGCGCCTCGGTGAGCAAGCCACGCAGCCAGGCATGAGCGGAGTCCGGATCGTGCATCGGATGCCACCAGAACGCTTCGACGATGGGCACCGCGTCGAACGGGCAGGGCAGTATCCGGACCCCCAATGCCTCGGCCATCCCGGCGGCGAGCTTGTGCTGCACCAGCGCGAGCCCACCGGTGCGGCGGACGAGTTGCAGCATGCTCAGGAAGGAATCCGCGGTGGCGCACACCCGGGGTGTGACGCCGAGCAGTTCCATCTGCCGCCACGCGGGCGCGCGCCCCAGCGGATCACCGAAGGTCGCCACCCACGGCAGGTTGTGCAGCTCGGCCATGCTCAGCCGGTCCCCGATCGCCGGGTTGTCCGCGGCCGCCACACAGACCCACCGGTCCCGGAACAGATCCATCGACCGCGGGAGATCGAGATATCCGTGCGGCATGAACACGCCGTCCACGCTCCGGTAGAACTCCGGATCCCTGCTGAGCACCTCCGGGGTGACCGGCTCGAAGCGCACACTGGCCCGCGGTGCCCGTTTTTCCAGCAGTGCCACCAGAGGCGCGCCGATGACACTGATTCCGTAGTCCGAGGAAACGATGGTGAAAACCCGCTCGGAGCCCGCCGGATCGAAACTCGATTCGGCGGAGAAGACCCGTTCGACCGCGGCCACGGCGATATTGGTGAGCGGGAGCAGCTGGGCCGCGAACGGGGTGAGCTGATAGTGATTCCCGGACCTGGTCAGCAGATCATCGGAGAAGTGCCTGCGCAGCCGGGCCAATACCGCGGACAAGGTCGGCTGGGTACGACCGAGACGCTGCGCCGCACCGGTGACCGTGCGCTCGGTCAGCAGCGCATGCAAGGCGTGCAGGTGATTGTTGTCCAGGCTGTGCAGCTTCGCCGGCTCGGACTCCGTGGACATAGGGCCAGTCTATATCCGGCATGGAACGGATTTGCTTCCTTGGGAACGGCGTGCGGATCATCCTCGGAGGTGCGACCGGATTACGCGATGTGCACGCGCACTTCACCCCGCCGACCACGGCCCGGGAACGGCGGGCCCGGTGGCAGGCGATGCGCGCGGAACGGTTCCTCGCACCGCAGCCCCGCCACTGGCGTATGGCGGGAACACTGGACTACATGGACCGCGCGGGCGTCGCGATGCGATTGCTCAGCACTATCCCCGAAACTCTCGATGCGCTGCGGGAGTCCAACGACTACGTCGCCGCTCACCCCGCCCGGTTCGGTCTGCTCGCCGCGCTGCCGACCGATGACCCGCGGGCCGCGCTCGCCGAGATCACGCGCTGCGCCGACGAGCTGCACATGGACGGATTCGCCGTGACCTGCCTAGCCGATCAGGATCCGAACGGGACCGGGAAATGCTCCGCCCAGATCCGGCGGGATTCCTCCTCGGGATAGGGAACGGTCCGGGAATCGGTGTCCAGTACGCGGGTGAGCCGCCGGTCGGGGTGATACGCGGGCCATCCGGGGTCACCATCGGTGACGAAGCGGGCCCAGGCCTGCCGCAGTTCCCGGGAAACCTTGCGGATCTCGGGGCCCGGCTGCGCGCCGAACACCTGGCTGCCGGTGGGACTGTCCAGGGTGCCGAAGGCGAGCGGGACATCGAGGCTGTGGCACGCGCCGAGCACGCCGCCCAGCCCGGGCGCGGCAAGGCCCAGTTCGAACAGGAAGGAGTCGCCGCCCGCCTTCGCGTTCGCCTCGGCGAGGTGCACCGACGGCATCCGGAACAGGGCATCGGAGAACACGGTCTCCAGCAGTTCCTCGGCACCCGCGCGCGGATAGGCCGCGCGGTAGGCCCGCGCGCCGCCCGGTTGCGGGGCCAGACCCTCCAGCGCGGTCCGCGTTTCCTGCTCGGTGAAGGTCCCGGCCCGCCCGGCCATCACGGAGAACAGCCGGAACTCCTCTCGGGTGTGCCCGGCGAACAGTTCGATGCCGTCCGCCCGCCCACCGGCGAGTGCGGACCACGGGGTTTCCGGAAGAACCTCGCCATCGAGCACCGGGCAGACGGCCACCCCGGCCTGCGCCATCCGGCCCCAGCGCGCGCGATCGGCGGAGAGCTCGGTGTTGAAGGCGGTGAGTTCCGCGGCCAGCCGCCAGGGATCGAACTCGCCGAGCGCGGCCGCGGTGGGCGCCGCCCCGAGCCGGTCCGCGAACGTGCGGGCGACGCGCTCCGCGAGGGCGGGCACGGCATGGCTGCCCGGTACCGAATGGGTCATGGCCCTGCGGAACAGTTGCCGCGCCCGCTTCCTGGTCAGCAGCGCGGCGACCGATCCGGCACCCGCGGACTGTCCGGCGACCGTGACCCGGCCGGGATCACCGCCGAACCGCGCGATGTTCTGCTGCACCCATTCCAGCGCGGCCAGCTGGTCCAGCAATCCCCGATTGGCCGGGGCACCGTCCAGCTGCGCGAACCCCTCGATGCCCACCCGGTAGTTCAGGCTCACCACGACGATCCCCGCCGCGCACAATTCGGCGGGGTCATACATCGGATCACCGCTCACCGCCGTGATGTAGGCGCCGCCGGGGATCCACACCAGCACCGGAAGACCGGCCGCACCGGGATCCGGGGTGCCGATGTTGAGGCTCAGCCAGTCCGGGTCCCGCTCCGCCGCCACCTGCACCGGGCCGGACTGCGGCGGCGGGGCACCGAACTCCGTGGCCTGCCTGGTGCCATCCCAGGGCACCGGCGGGACGGGCGCGGTGAAGCGCAGCGCGCCGACCGGGGGCTGGGCGTAGGGGATGCCGCGGAACTCGGCGAGCCCCGGCCGCCACCGGCCCTGCACCATCCCATCGGCCGTGCGCACCCTGGGCGGTTGCCCCGAACCGGACATGCCCCACTCCCCTCGCCGAGGTTCCAAGTCAACTGTATTATGTCACATGTATTGGAACCACGGGAGAGAGTTCGGATGCCGAAGCAGGTCGATCACCGCCAGCGCCGCGAGGCGATCGCCCGTGCGCTGTGGCGGGTCGTGGACCAGCAGGGAGTCGCCAAGGCCACGATGCGCGAGGTCGCGCAGGAGGCAGGGATCTCCCTCGGGCAGCTGCAGCACTACTTCGGTTCCCGGACCGCGATGCTCACCTTCGCCATGGACTTCGCCGCCGAACAGCGCGCGCTGCGCGTGCAGAACCGGCTGCACCGGCTCGGCGGGGAACCGCACCCTCGCGATCTCCTGCGGCTGATGCTCACCGAGCTACTGCCGTTGCAGTCCGATTCCCGCGCTACCAGCCGGATGAGCGCCGCCTATGTGCTGGAGGCACTGCACGACCGCGAACTACGCGAGCAGGCCGGCGTTGATCTCCGGCATGCGCGCGCCGGGCTCGAGGAGCTGATCCGCACCGCGATCGCCGATGGGCACATCGAGGCTCACCGCGATCCCGTTGCCGAGACCGATCTGCTGCTCGCCCTCACCGGATTCACCACCCTGCTCGAGCTCGGCGTCGTGCGGCCAGAGGGAGCCCTTTCCGCCATCGATGCACACCTGGACCGGCTGTTCGCCCTGTGATCGTGCCCGGGCGTTCAGCGCGGTCCAGGTGTTCCGGCTCCCCTACTGGCTCTGCTGAGCCTGCGCTGGCTGGTTCCGCTCGGCGAATTTCTGCGCGCGGTAGGTGGAATACCGCATGTGTTCGTAGGTGCCGAACGAACCGGGAACGGTGTGCATCGGCATCTCGGTCGCGGTCAGCAGCCCGGCGTCGACGTAGTCCCGCGAGTCCGGGTAGAAGGTCTTCTCCATCTGCACCTTCTCACCCGGTGCGCATTTCACCTTGATCCATCCCGGAATGGTGTAGCGCTGGAACGGCGGCGAGATGTCCCCGAACATCGACCGGCCCCAGTGGTAGTCGCCGAATTTCATGGTGATCCGCGAGCAGACCCGGGTCCCCGATGGGCGGGCGTCGACGAGATAGCCGTCGTGCATCCGGCCGCTCGGATCCATCATGGCGTAATACTGGCTCGCCCCGCCGTCGGGTTCCAGGACCATGTTCCATTCCCAGCCGCGCCAGGAGGTCACCGGGTTGAGCTGGCTGTCGAACACGCTCGGGAACATGTTCATCCGCCAGTAATTGGTCCGCCAGCCGTCCAGATCGATCTTGCGTCCGTTGAGCGTCAAGCTCCCGTGCACCCGGCCGTTCGCCACCGCGTCCACATTCGTCGGCCCGGTGGTGTGCCCATCGGGCGGGTAATAGGAACCGACCGATCCCGGGACGACCTGATCGACGGTGAAGTTCGCCGAATTGTTCGGCGACTGCCCCTGCACATGCCAGGTGTTCGCCGCGGGATCGTGGTCGAAGCTGAGGTTGTTCCCGCGAATTCCCGGCTTACCGTCGATCGTCGCGGTTCCCGGAGAGCCACCGAACGGCAGCCCCCGCTTGAAGGAAATGATCCCGTTCAGGAACGGGAACTGCGGTTGTTCCTCGTTGGCCTCGTCCGCGATGGCCCAGACATAGGTTCCCTGTTGCCCGATCTGCCTCGGCTGCTTCCACCCGGGCTCGGCTTCGAGCACGAACAGCGAGCGCTTCGGATCCTTGGGATTCTTGAGCTTCCACCAGGAGACGACGATCTCGCCGTTCAGTTTGTCGAGCGCGGTATCCTCCGGCGTAGCCACCCTGGCCTGTTTCTCCTTCGGGAGCGGGGAGGTGTCGTATCCCTTCGGTTCGTATTTCTGCCACTCCGGAATGGCCTGCTCTCCGGCCGCCGATGCCGGAACACTGCCCAGTGAGACGGCGAGCAGTACGGCGGCCAGGACGGCGAGCAGCCTCGGCGGGCGTACGGCACGCCTTCGGCCGAGCCTGGTGCGAATCGTCATGTCCTCTCCTTTTCTCGCGATGAAGCGGGTTTCTCAGCCCCGCGGCGGCGGCATCCTGGCCGGGGCGACGAGATCGAAGGCGTGCGGAAGGCCCGCGCGGAAACGGCGGTCGTCGTCCCGGCGTGCGGCCTCGAGTTCGGGCGGCGGGCCATAGAACGGCAGCTCGGTGTGCGGTTCACGCACCCCGGCGGCCTCGATGATCCAGTTGGTGGCCAGCTTCGCGGAAAGGGCGGCCGAGTCCATGTTGTCCCCGCCGATCGCGGTCTTGGTGCTGCCACCGGCCAGGAACAGGTTGGGGATCCTGCGCACCTGATCGGGAAAGTACTTGGTCGTTCCGGGCGCGGATGCGGTGCGGTGATCGGGCACGGTCCAGCCCGATCTCCCCGTCCAGGACAGTGTCGGGTGCGGGCGCCAGCCGAGGAGATTGTCCTTGTCCAGCAAGGCTTTCCCGTCCGGGATCCCCCGTTCGATATGGGCGCGGATCTCGTCGAAGGCCTGTGCGTAGTTCAGGTCCTTGAGCGGTTTTCCGTACAGGATTCCCGGTGTGTCGAAGTAGGGATGATTGTTGAACTCCACGGACAGCATCCCCTTCGCCTGTCCGTCACCGAACTCGCGAAGGTCGATACCCCAGATCTCGGAGAGCCCGACGAGCGTGAGCAGCCACTCTTGGTCACCGTTGCGGTTGGTGACCTGGCCACCCTCGAAACCGACCGGATCGCGGAAGAAGATCTCGAACCCGGATTCCACCGCGGGATCCAGCTTTCGCACGTTCGCCAGCCCGGGATCGGCGGCGAGCAGTTCCCTGCTCAGCAGCGGGCGCATCCGGTCCGGTGGCATCGCCAGCACGTACCAGTCCGCATCGACCCGTTCGGTGCGGCCGCGCTCATCCGTGATCTCCGCACCGGCGATCCGTCCGTTCTCGACACCGAGCCGGGTCAGGGTGCGCCGCATGTGGAACCGGGTGCCGAGGCCGCGCAGATACCGTGCCCACGGGTCGAACCACACCTCGGTTTCCGGGCCG
Source organism: Sciscionella sediminilitoris (assembly GCF_000737195.2). Lineage (GTDB taxonomy): Bacteria > Actinomycetota > Actinomycetes > Mycobacteriales > Pseudonocardiaceae > Sciscionella > Sciscionella sediminilitoris. Next base: position 72,886 of record NZ_JALM01000009.1, on the reverse strand, counting down.
TCGGTGAGGATGTCGAGCACCTTCTCCGGGGACTTCGGATACGTGCGCCGCCCGGCGAGCATGTTGATGATCTGGTCGATGATGGCGGTGAGATACACCAGGGAATTGATCCCGCGGGTCGGGGAATCCACCGAGACCGTGGTCGCGAGGTCCCGGATGAGCGTGTGCGCGGTCGGGGAAAGCAGTTCGCTGCGGAAGAAGCCGTATTCCAGGTCGATGTACTCCAGCTGGTTCTCCCTGCGCAGTGTTCCGCTGGTGACCCAGGCGGCGATCTTGCTCGCCAGGTGCGGAATATCCGAGAGCCGGAAACCGCCGAGCAGCTGCAGGGTTCCCTGAATGGTCTGCACGATCTGCGCGGGGTTGAATTCCCCGATCCGCTCCAGGGAAGTCGGTATCCCCAGCCCGATGAGCGCGCCGTTGACACCGATCCGGCCGCCGAGCATCCCCTGCGAGGAAAAGGCGAGCCGGTCGAGGACCGTGCGCCCGTCGCCGGTCGGGATCCGGCCGAGCAGGTCCGGCATGGCCGCATAACCGGGAAGGAAGAAGTGGCCGCCGCTCGTATTGGGCAGCGCCGGGCGGCCCGCGGTACCCCCGCCCGGTGTCACGTACGAGCGAACCCCGCCACCGAGCCGCGAAAACCGATCGTAGACATCCACCTGGAAACCGCGCTCGGCCAGTTCGTGCGCGACACTCATGCCACCGGGACCGGCACCGAACACCGCCACCCTGCGCCCTTTCGCCGCGGCCGCCGAGGCCGGAACCCCGGTGGCCGATGCCAGCAGGACACCGAGACCGGCCACACCCGCGGCCTGCAGCACCGAACGCCGCGAGGAGATGCCCCGTTCCGAGTCACCGCCCGTTTTCCGCTCATCCGCGCTGGCCATCGTGCCTCCTGAAATCGCCGAACCGCAGCCGATTCCGAGAATGGCACGGAGCACTCTCCGGTCCGTGTTCCATCTTGAAACGCTGGATCGCTTCAGTGGGCGCACTTCCCCGTGCACCGGGTCAGGAAAGGTCGGGGATCCCGAGGGTGCGCATGTGCCGGTACAGCGTGGTCCGGCCGATGCCGAGCAGTTGGGCCGCCTGTTGTTTGTTGCCCTCGGCCTGTTCGAGTGCGGCGATGATGGCATTGCGCTCGGCGAGGTCCATTCCGCCGAATTGCCGCGTGGTACCGATCCGGTATTCGGCGGGCAGGTGTTCCGGGGTGATCCCGGTCCCCGGCGACAGTGCGGGCAGTCGCTCGGTCAGCGCACGGAGCTCGGCCAGATTTCCCTGCCAGGAACGTGATCGCAGTATTTCCATGGCCCGGTCGGTGAACACCGGCGCGGGTGTGCCGAAGCGCTCGGCCAGCATCGGCGCGGCCAGCGCGGGAAGCTCGGCGATGCGTTCGCGCAACGGTTTCAGGATGATCCGCCGGGAGCACCGCGCCGCGAGCACCGCGACCGCTCCCGCGAGATCCTCGTCGCGGCAGGCGGTGCAGATGATCCGGCCACGACGGTCACCGACGATCGACCGCAGCAGTGCGAGGTGTTGCTCCGGGAACAGGTGCACGTCTTCGACGATGATCGTCCTGTTCTCGCGCAAGGCTTTCCGGAGTCCGCCGTGCCATTCCGGTACCGCGCCGAGGATGGCATCGGCCGGGGAGAGCCGCAGCGGTTCGCCATTCCCGGCGAGCACGGTCCCGGCCAGTTTCTCCGCGGTATGACTGCGACCGGTGCCCGGCTCACCGGTGACGAAGACGGTCTCCGCCGCTTCCGGTTCCGCCGCCGGGTGCGAAATCTGTTGCGGGCGCGGCTTTCCGATCCGGTAGAGCACCCCGTCCTCGGTGCCGTCGATGCGGCACATGGTGACGGTCAGCGCGGCACCATCGGGCAGATACAGGGGCCGCTCGATACCGCGATCGCGGGGCAGTTCGTCCGCCGCGACCCGTAACAGCGCGGGCCCGGCGACACCGAGCTGGTCGAGGCAACTGCGGTTGACGAGCACGACGTCCCCGCCGAGCACGGCGACCGGGGAGTGCTGGCGTGCGGTGGCGCATTGGAAAGCCTCGAACAGCCGCCGCCTGCTGGCCTGTGCCCCTTCGAGGATCCTGGTCCGGATGTCGGCGACCGCGCGGGCGATCAGCGGCGCGAACAGCGGGTTGCTGTCCGCGGCCGCGCCGGTGATGTCGAGTACGCCTTCCACCCGGCCGGTGAGCGGATGCTTGATGGGATGGCCGTAACAGGAGAACGCGCGCAGTGGTTCGGCGTAATGCTCGCCGCCGTGGATCCGGACGGCCCGGTGCAGTTCGTGTGCGGTGCCGAAGGCATTGGCCCCGATGCGTTCCTCGTCCAGCTGGGCGCCGTGCACGAATCCGATCGAGGAGATCGCCCGGTCCATGCTCGGATCGGCAAGCCAGCGGTACACGATCCGGCAATCCCGGTCGGTCAGGGCCAGCCCGAATCTGGTGCCCTCCAACTGTTCGGTCAATGCTTCGAGCACGGGAGCCGCGGCGTGCAGCAGCCGGCTGGAGCGGTCGACCTCGGCGATGGCGATGTTGTTCAGCGCGCGTTCCGGATCGACGCCGTACTGTTTCGAGCGATGCCAGGCCAGGGCGATCTCCGACTGCGAACCCACGGCGACAACCCTCCCAACGGACATCGGTGACCGTTATGACACGAATCGTGCTGTGTTGTCGGTGGACGATACGCCGAAGAGAGTGCCGTTCCCATACCCGAACGGGGGATGCGGATCATGCCGTGCGATACCGGTTCCGGAGTTCGCGTTTGAGGATTTTGCCCGCCCCGGACAGCGGGAGTTCTCCGGTGAATTCGATGCTCTGCGGGAGTTTGTACCCGGCGATCAGGGTGCGGCAGTGTTCCCGCAGCTCGGATTCGCCCGCGTCGTGCCCATCCTGGCGGACGACCACGGCGTGCACGCGTTCGCCCCAGCGCGCATCGGGCAGCCCGATCACCGCGCAGGAGGCGACCGCGGGATGGGCGGCGAGCGCGTTCTCGACCTCGGCGGAGTAGACGTTCTCGCCGCCGGTGACGATCATGTCCTTGATCCGGTCCACGACGAACACGTAGCCGTGCTCGTCCATATAGCCCGCGTCCCCGGTGTGCATCCACCCACCGCGCAGTGCCTCGGCGGTCGCTTCGGGCTGGTTCCAGTAGCCGAGCATGACGTGCTCCCCGCGCGCGAGGATCTCCCCGACCGTGCCGCGCGCGACCTCGTTGCCCTCCGGATCGGCCACCCGGACCTCGCCATGGGGTGCCGCCCGTCCCGCACTGCGGCGCAGTTCGGGAACCTCGTGGTCGCCGGGGCGCAGCAGGGTGGCGACCGGGGACAGTTCGGTCATGCCGTACGCCTGGGTGAACCCCGCGTTCGGGAAAGCCTCGCGGGCGCGCTGCAGCACGGTCTCCGCGATCGGCGAGGCACCGTAGCCGATGTGGCGCACCCCGGAAAGGTCGTGCCCGGCGAGCCCGGGAGCGTTCACCAGCAGTTCGATCATGGTCGGCACGAGCAGCAGATCGGTCACCCCGTGGGTACCGATCGCCGCGAGTACCGCTTCCGGGCTGAACGCGGGAACGATGACATGGGTCGAGCCGATGAGCTGTCCCGCGGTCCAGATGGCGAGGTCGGCGAGGTGGAACATGGGCGCGCTGTGCAGCAGCCTGCCTTCCGGGGTGAGGAAATCCCCGGTGGCCAGCGAACCGAGCGCCGAGGTGAGCAGATTGCGGTGGGAAAGCAGCACGCCTTTGGGAGTTCCGGTGGTGCCACCGGTGTAGAACACGCCGAGCGGATCATCCCCGCCACGGCGCGCATCCTCGGCGGGCGCGGTCTCGGCGATGAGCTGTTCGTAGTCGAGCAGGCCCTGCGGCACCTCGTGTTCGCCCGCGTGGATCACCACCGACAGCTGCGGGCACTCCGCGCGCAGCACCGGGACCAGCGGGGCGAACCGGTCGTCCACGATCAGCACCCCGGTGCGCGAATCGCGCAGCGCGTACGACAGTTCCGCCACGCTCCAGCGGATGTTCAGCGGGTTGAGCACCGCGCCCGCCCACGGTATCGCGAGCAGGCACTCGTGGTACCGGTCGGAATTCAGCGCCAGAATCCCCACCCGGTCACCGGAGGCGACGCCGAGCGCCCGCAGTCCCCCGGCCAGCCTCGCCACCCGGTTCGCGCATTCGGCGCTCGAGCGGGTGCGCCCGGAGAACACCGTCGCCGGACGATCGGGGGCCTGCTGAACCGCGCGGTGCAGGGTCTGGGTCAGGTACATACCCACCTCCACCCGGCTCAGAGTCCGAGTTGACCGAGCCGGACCGTGATGCGGGGATCGGTTGACACGACAGGGTTCTCAGCGTACACCCAGGGATCTCCGCCGAAGTGCTCCGCGAAGATCTTCTCGGCGGTACGGGTGGCCAGAGCCTGGGTGGTCAGGGTCGGGTTCGGGCCGCCGAGCGCATTCGCCAGCGCGGAGGTGTCGGCGATGTACAGGCCCCGGACCGCGCGGGACTGCGCATCGGCGTCCAGCACGGAATCCTTCTCGGATTCACCCATGCGCATCGAGGACTGAATGTGCAGCAGCAGGGGCGCCCAGTCGATCCGGTAGACCCGCTTCGCTCCGGCACCGCGGATCACCTCGGCGGCCTTGCGGGCGAGGAATTCCCGGTTCTCCAGGGTGCGCCTGGTGCGCTGACGGCCCCACATCTGCACCTTCGGCACCGGGCCGTGTTCATCGCCGAGCGGGAGCCCGGAGCGGACCACGCGGTTCTCCGGCTGCACATCGTCATCGGTGAGGACCACGACGGACAGCAGATTCTCCAGTCGCCCGGCCATGAGGTCCTTCAGCATCGGCCCGGTCAGCCGGCCCGCGGGACCGTCCCAGGGTCCGGCCGGGCCGCGCCCGTTCGCATACTGCCCGTGGATACCGCTGTCCGAGAAGTTCATCGCGAACGCGTGCAGGGCCGGTGGCACACCGACGTTCTCCAGTCCGCCCTTCGCGGGGAAATCGGCGCGCGCGGCCGAACCGACGCCTTTCGGATTGCCGACCGGATCGTCGAACACCCCGACCACCCAGTCGAGGAAATGGTCCGTGACCCCGCGCCCGACCCAGTCGTTCGGGTTCGGCAGCCCGCTGTTGAGCCACAGTCTCGGGTTCTCCACACAGCCACCGGCGAGCACGACCACGCGGGCGTCCTCGCGGTGCTCGGTCTCGGTGGTGTTGTCCTTCCAGGTGACCCCGTTCGCGGTCAGTGTGCCTTTCCTGGTCTCCGCGTGGATCCGGGTGACGTAGGCATCGGCGATCAGCGTGATCGGTTTCCCGCCCCGCGCCCACGCATCGGCGGTCAGCGCCATCGGCACATACGAATTGTCGGTGGACCGTTTCGCGTACTGGTTGCGCGGCGCACCGACCGGGCGCATGCAGCCCTGGAAACAGTAGCCGCAGAACGTGCATCCGGTCGCCTGTGGATAGCGCAGCAGTTCGGTGTCCGTGCTGCGGCCCGCCGTTCCGTGTGGTTGCAGTACCGCGTTCTGCTGCGGGCGATACGAGGCTTCGCGGGTGGTTTTGGTGGTCTGCACCGGAAGGCCGAGGGATTCGCAGCCCCGGAAGAAGGTCTGTTCCTTGTGTCCCATGGCGGCCGTGGCGACCGGTGCGGTGGCCTCGACCCATTCCAGATACGGCAGTAGTTCGCGGAATCCGAACGGGAAGCGGTGTTTCGTGTCGTAGGCCCCCGCGTCCGCTCCGGTGTAGTCCGCGAACACGCCGGGATACGGCCGGGGATAATTCCCGTAGAAATGCTGCGTCGTCCCGCCGACCCCGGAAACCTGCCATACGAACGAATTCTGCGGCAGCTCCCGGAACCACGCGGGCCGGGTCCGGTCCGTGGGGCCGAGCCGGAGAAACCCGGTGAGCGGATTGTTCGCATCGTTCTCGAAACTCGTCCACTCCGCGCGCGGGTCCGCGTGTCTCGGCCCGGCCTCCAGCAGCAGCACATCGAGCCCTTTCGCGGCCAGTTCCTTGGCCACCACCGGTCCACCGGCTCCCGCCCCGACCACGATCACATCCCGCATCAGCCACGTACCTCCTGCCGTCCCTGGTAATAGCCGAGGAATTCGTCCCAGCCCTCGACCGGTCCGTCCGGCTGATATCCGGAAAGCGTCCAGCCGACCGGGCGCGCGGTGAGCCTCCGGTGCACCGGATCGAACACGGCGAACTCGCTGTACGAGCCGAACGCGGCGAACTCCAGCAGCGCCCCGCCGAGGAACTTCAGCAGCCCGGAAAGGGAGGCCTTGAACGGCTGCGGCAGGTTCACATCCAGCACCGCGACCAGATCCGGCAGCGGGGCCTCGATCACCGAGAACACCGTGGCCTTCTCCGCGAAGGAAAGCCGGGAGAACGGTGAACCGAGCGGTCCCGTGGCCGCGGCCGGTTTCACCCCGGTCGCCACCAGATTCAGCAGCGCGGCCGCGACCACCGGAAGCGGAACGGTCGCATTGTTCTGCAACAGTTTCGCCAGCGCCTTGTCCAGGGTGGCCACCACGTTCGGCAGGCCGTCCAGGATCGGCAGGTGCACGCCCGCGTCCGAGAGCGCCGTCACCAGTGCGGCCACCGCCGGGCGCAGCAACTCGTCCGGCAGCGGCATGAACTTGTTCAGCGCGTCCAGCAGGAACCGCGGTGTTCCCGCCTCCACCGCCCCCGGTTCGCCGCGCCGGGTTCCCTGTGCGAGCGAGTGCGCGTCCGGTCCGGGGCACACGAACACCGACAGTCCCGTCATGGTGTCCCGTGCGAGCTCGTCGAGCACCGGCCGCAGCAGCCCGACGACATCCTCGATCGGGCCGCGCGGAGCGGCTGCGGCGGGTGCGGCCAACAACCCGCCGGCACCGGCCGCGCCGAACAACCCGATCCGGGTCAGAAATCCCCGCCGGTCCCAGGTCCGTGCCTCGTCCATCGGCCGAGTATCCGATGCGGCCGCGCCGGTGACTGTTCCAAGTTGAAACAGTCGCCGTTCACTGCCGGGGGACCATCCCCAGCACTCGCATGAGGAAGGCCAGCCAGTGCGTGGCGTGGGTGACGCTTTCCGTGCGGCCCGAGGCCACCCCGTGCCCGACCCGGTCCCAGACCCGCAGCAGCGCGGGGGCGGTGTTCCCGTCCGCGGCCTGCATGCGCGCGATGAATTTGCGGATCGGCCCCGGTGGGCAGGCGATATCGGCGTCCCCGGCATGCACGTAGACGGCGGGATAGGCCACGCCCTGGTCCTCGACGAGCTGATACGGCGACATCCGCGCGAGCCGGGCCACCTCCCCGGGATCGTCCAGATCGCCGTATTCCGCGCAGACGGCGAACTTCCCGTAGGGGTGGCGATGCGCGCCGATGATGTCCAGCAGCGGGCACTGCGGCACGACCGCGGCCCACAGTTCGGGGCGCTGGGTGATCGCGGCGCCCGCCAGGAATCCGCCATTGCTCCACCCGGTCATGGCGAGCCGTTCCGCGGTGGTGACACCGGATTCGATGAGGTGCTCGGCGATCGAGTAGAGATCGTCGAGGCTGTTCTGTTTGTGCGTGCGGCGCCCGGCCTCGGCCCAGTCGGAGCCGAGGTCCCCGCCGCCGCGCTGGTGCGAGATGGCCAGCGCGCCACCGGCCGCGAGGAAGGCGGCGACCGGGCCGGGAAACTGGGCGGGCCAGGCGACCCCGCCGCCACCGTAGGCGGTGATGAGCGTGGGCACCGGTCCTTCGGCGTTCGCCGGGAGCACCAGGTGATACGGCACCGCGGTACCGTCCGCGGATCGGGCCCAGCGCAGCGAAACGCCCGCCCCGGGCAGCGTGACCCGGGGCTCGCGCAAGGTCTGCAAGCGCCCCGATCCCGGGCGGTAGCGGTACAGGCCCGGGGATGTCGTCGGGGTGGAGAACAGGAAAACGAACTCCTCCGGGTGCCCTTCGGGTGCCATGGCGGCATTCGGCAGCACATCGGCGGGAAGCGCACCGGCCCCGGGAAGCGGTATCTCCTCCAACTCTCGGCCACCGCGGTCGAACACCCAGGCGCGGGCCTCGGCGTCCACGGAGCCGGTCACCACGAGGCGGTCACCGATCAGCCGGACATGGCCGAGCACCCGCGTCGATTCGGCGACCAGCTCCCGCCAGGTGCCCGGATCCCCGGGATCGGGACTGTCGAACGGGATCGCGATGACCCGGCCGCGCGGCGCCTCGTGATTGGTGACCGCGACATAGCGGTCCCCGTCGATCAGACCGGCCACCGTGGCATCGAGTCCCCGCACGAACGGGCGCCACTTCCGTTCCGGCAGTTCGCAGACGTACCGCGGCAGCGGCCAGACCCCGGTCAGCACGGCGTGTGCACCGTCCGCGGCGACCTGCACGACCGGACCGTGCTCGACATCGACCGGTTCGGGCTCAGCCGCCGGTTCCGCGCCGACCCGGTGGAAGTACACGTGGAACGCGAAGGTCTCGGCGGCGGTGTCGCCCGCGGTGTAGAAGAACCCGGTGCTGTCCGGCAGCCATTGCGGGGTGACCAATGGCCCCATGGTGCGGTGCGGTATCCGGTCGGCCAGGCGCTGCCCCGTTCCGACCTCGAGCAACCGGATCTCGCCGAGTTCGGAACCCTGCGTGCAGACGGCGAACGCGACGATCCGGCCGTCCGGGGAAGGCGCGAACCAGGACACCTGCCCGGCCTCGGGGTTCGGGTCGTACAGCACCCGCCCCGGACCACTGGGCGCATCGGAGACCACCAGCACCGCGCGGTCCGGGTAGTCCGGTTCGGGAACCCGGTCCAGACGGAACCAGCGCCCGCCCGCGAAACACGGCACCGGATCGACCATCCAGTTCGGTGAACCGGTGCCATCGGCAACGCAGTGATCCACCGAGGCGCGCAACGCGTCCAGGTGTGGCCAGCTCTCGATGATCCGGTCGGTCAGCGCGTTCTGCGCCTGCTGCCAGTCCCGTGCTTCCGCCGATTCGTCCTCCAGCCAGCGATACGGATCGGGGAACTCGGCGCCGGGAAGCTCTTCCCGCGCATCGACCGTCCGTGCCGCCGGGTATTCCAGTCGTTCCTCGGGTATCGTTCGCCGTCCGTTCCACGCCATACCAGCACGGTAGGCAGCTGCCGGCGGTCACGGCCAGCGACAGTCGCCGGATGCTTCGGGGAGCCGGCGCGACGATTGTCGAACCCCGCGCGGTGGGCAGCAGACACCTGTCGGTGGCGCACAGCGGGCCCGATCGGCGAAGGTGGATCCCACCCGCACCGTGCCGAGAGGGATCACATGAAAGCCGATCTGCGAGACACCACCGAGTTTGCCGCGGTCGCCGAGCATCTGCGGCGGCTGCACGAGCCCGCGTTCGGGCGGCCGCACGCGCTGCGCGAGCCCGAGGTCTCCCGGGACGGGACGCGGGTCGCGGTGACCGGCCTGGTGTTCGATCGGCTCGCCGGCCATCCGCGCACCGGGATCTACACCGGCGACGGCGAGCTCCGGCCGGTCTCCGCGGGAACCGGATCGGCTCGCTCCGCGAGGTTCGCCCCGGACGGCTCGGCGCTCGCCTTCCTCGCCGACCGCGCCACACCCGGCGAGTTCCAGCTGTTCCTGTTGCGGGACAACGACTTCGGTGAAGCGGTCGGCACGCCGACGGTGCCCGGAACGGTGGAGTACGCGCACTGGTCCCCGGACGGGCGGCACATTCTGCTCGGGGTCGCCGGGCTCGGCGCCGACCTTTCCGGTGGCCAGGGCTCCGGGACGATCACCACGGCGACCGATGCCCCCGCCGCGGACTGGTTACCGGAAGTGGACACCGGCGCAACCGAGGACGCCTGGCGCGGCCTGTGGCTCTACACCGTGGAGACCGGTGCGGTGCGGCGGATTTCCCCGGACGGGCTGAACTGCTGGGAAGCGGGCTGGGCGGGCCCCGCCGGGGTGCTCGCGATCGCCTCGGACGACCCGAGCGAGGATTCCTGGTACGGCGCCGCGCTGCACCACATCGACCCGGCCACCGGGACGAGCAGGGAACTGCTGCGCAGCGAGGTGCAGCTCGGCCTTCCGGCGGGTTCCCCGGACGGCCGCTACGCCGCGATCGCCGAGGCGGTGTGCAGTGACCGCTGGATCCTCGCGGGCGAGCTCTCGGTCATCGAACTGGAAACCGGGGCGCGGCACCGCATCGACACGGCGGGCACGGATGTCACCCGGCTGCAGTGGCTCGACGAGCGGCGGCTCGGTTTCCTCGGGCTGCGGCGGATGGACTCGGTCGCCGGAATCGCGGAGGTGCCGACCGAAACGGTGACCGAGGTGTTCGCCACCGGAGACGCGTGCGGGGGAAGCTGGTTCTATCCGGACGGCACGTTCACCGCGGACGGCCGGGTCGTCACGATCCGCGAATCCTATGCCCTGCCCCAGGAACTGATCAGCACCGATGGCTCAACGGACACGGTGCTCGGTTCGGTGGCCGGTCCGGGCACCGACTACCTGTCCTCGGTCGCCGGTACCGCCCGGCCGGTCACCTGGCGGGCCGCCGATGGGCTGGAGATCGACGGCATGCTCTGCACCCCGCGGGGCGAGGGACCGCATCCGCTGGTGGTGAACGTGCACGGCGGGCCCATCTGGGCATTCCGCAACACCTGGTCGCTCAACTATCCGTGGGTGCCGCTGCTGGTCGCGCACGGTTACGCGGTGCTCAACCCGAACCCGCGGGGCAGCGGCGGCCGCGGGCAGAAGTTCGCCGAGCAGGTCGTCGGGGACATGGGCGGGGCCGATACCGGTGATTTCCTCGCGGGTATCGACTGGCTGGCCGAACAGGGTATCGCCGATCCGGAACGTGTCGGCCTGATCGGCGGAAGCTACGGCGGCTTCATGTCCTCCTGGCTGGTCACCCAGGATCAGCGGTTCGCGGCCGCGGTGCCCATCGCCCCGGTCACCGACTGGTACAGCCAGTCGTTCACCAGCAACATCAACGGCTGGGGCAATGCCTTCCTGCGCGCGGACCCGGAACAGCCCGGATCATCCGCGCACACCCGCAGCCCGGTGCTGCAGGCCAGCAAGGTCCGCACCCCTTGCCTGAACGTGGCCGGGGCCAGGGATCGGTGCACCCCGCCCGGCCAGGCGCTGGAGTTCCACCATGCGCTGCTCGACCGGGGCGTGGAATCGGCACTGGTCGTGTACCCGGGCGAGGGACACGGGGTGCGCGCCTATCCCGCGGTCACCGATCTGCTCACCCGGATCCTCGGCTGGTTCACCGAACACATGCCGCCGAACGGACACTGATCAGCCGTGCAGCGCGGCGAACCGCTCGGTGAAGACCCGGGCGCGCCGCGTCTGCGTGACCCCGGAGGGCGTGGCCAGCCCGATCGCCACCGGATCGAGGCGGTCCTCGATCTCCACGGCGCACACCCCGGTAGTGTCCGCGCTGCGCTGATTCATGATGCTGAACCCGAGCCCGGCCGCGACCAGCGCGCGCACCCCGTCCTGACTGGTGGTGCGCAGGACATCCGGCACCTTGTCGATCACCAGGTGCAGCGCCTGCTCCACGAACGAGCGCGGTTCGGGAAGGTCCAGCAGCACCAGCGGCCGCGCGGCGAGTTTCCCGAGGCGGACCTTCTTCTGCCGGGCCACCGGATCATCCTCGGGGACGAGCACATAGGGCCGCTGCCGGGTGACCGGGCGGAACTCGACCTGCTCCCCGATCCCCAGTCCGTAGGCCACGGCCACTTCCACCCCGCCCTCGCGCAGTGCCGTCATGAGGTCCGCGGTATCGGCCTCGTGCACGGCGACGGTGAGCTCCGGATGCTCTGCGCGCAGCGCGTGCAGCACCGGCGGCAGGAAGGCCGGCATCAGCGTGGGGAAACACCCCACGCGCAGGGTTCCGGAAAGACCGGTCTGCAACTGGCGGCTGCTGACCGCCAGCTCCTCCGCCTGGCGCAGCACCCCGCGCGCCAGCACCAGCAGCTCCTGACCGGCCGCGGTCACCGAAACCCCCTTGGCGTGATGCCGGACGAACAACTGGCAGCCGAGCTGGCGCTCCAGCCGGGACATCGCGGTGGACAGGGCGGGCTGCGTGGTGCTCACCCGGTGCGCGGCATCGGTCATCGTGCCGGTCTCCGCCACCGCGACGAAATACTGCAGCTGGGCGAGGGTGAACGGAATCGCTTCGGGCATAACACTAGATTAGCCGACTTTATCTTCTAGGTTGTCGACATTCATTAGGTTTTTGCTCAGCTCGCGCCCACACTGGAAGCGGGGCCAGCGAGAAGGGAGCAGAAAATGGGAATGCGAGCGCTGCTGCGGGAACATATGCCGGAACTGGAAACGGCATTCGAGGGCGAGGAGAACTACGCCGAGGCCAAGGCGGCGTGGAACATTCTCACCCGGTACAGCCCGGCGGGCGTGGTACAGCCGCGCACCACCGCCGAGGTACAGCAGATTCTGCGGCTGGCCGCCGAGGCCGGGGTGGACCAGATCGCGATTCGCTCGGGCGGGCATTCCTTCGAGGGCGGCAGCCTCGGCGGCCCGGACGGGCACGCCCTGGTCATCGACATGATCAAGATGAACCGGATCGACATCGACGTCCAGGGCCGCACCGCGGTGGTCGAGGGCGGTGCGCTGCTCGGCCAGCTTTATCTTGCGGCGTACGAAAACGGCGGCCTCATGGCGCCGATGGGTTCCTGCGTCAGCGTCGGGGTGGGCGGCCAGGCGCAGTGCGGCGGCTACGGCCACTACGCGCGCACCTTCGGCATCCTCACCGACCGGGTCCGCCAGTTCGAAGTGGTCACCGCCGATGGCACGGTGCGCATCGCGAACGCGGTGGAGAACCCGGATCTGTACTGGGCGTTGCGCGGCAACGGAACCGGCTCCTTCGGTGTGATCACCAAACTGTGGATCACCCTGAACCCGGCACCGAAGGCACCGGCGAACTTCGAACTGCGGTACGCGCTCAGCGATATCGATTTCGACAGCGTGTTCACCGCGATCCAGGACTACACCCTCGCCGCGCCGGTGACCGTGAACCCGATGGTGATCGTGTGGCTCGGCTATCTCGAGGTGGCCGGTTCGATCATGACCGACAGCCCGCAGGAGCGCGAGGCGGCGATCGCCGACCTGAAAGCGAAGCTGCCCGCTCCGACGACCGAGGTGATCGAGCCGATGTCGTTCCTCGAATCCGTCCGGGATCTGGGGCTGCGCCAGACCTCGGCACCCTGGTACCAGCGGCTGGAGAACATCCACCGCGAAGGCCAGGAGCACTCCCGGTTCATGAAGATCAAGGCCGGGTTCGTGCCGGAGAAGTTCGGCCCCGAGTTCATCCACGCGTTCGGCGAACTGGCCGCCACCCAGCCCACCACCGGGGTCCGGGTGCAGCTGCTCGCCATGGACCCGGAGCACGATCGCGATGCCGAGGACACCGCGATCAAGAACCGGGGCTGCCCCTGGCTGATGGGCATGTCGGTGTGGATCGAGAGCGAGGACGACGACAACGAGGCCTCCGACGCGGGAACGGCCCGGCTGCCCTGGCTCAACGACTGCTACGAGCTGTTCTACCCGGTGACCACCGGCGGCTACATCGGCGATGACGACCGGCACGAGGCGGACAACGGCCGCGACCTGTTCGCCAGCTACTACGGCGCGAACTTCGGGCGGCTCAAGGAGATCAAGCGCGCCTACGACCCGCGCAACGTGTTCCACCACCCGCTGAGCATCCCGGTGGACTGACCTGGTTGGCGCCCACCCGGCGAGCGGAGTATTTTCGCATAGTAGAAATCACTGTCCGCTATGCAGAATTACTAGGTGAGGTGTCGATCGTGTCCGATGTTCGCGTGGTGGGAGCCGAAGTCGAGGCAACCGAGGAGATCCGGAGCCCGGAGGCGCTGCGTTTCCTGGCCGAACTGCACGAGGCCTTCGCCGGGACCCGCGCGGAACTGCTGGCGGCGCGGGCGCGGCGGCGGGCGCAGGTCGCCGAGACCGGGCGGCTGGACTGGCTCGAGGAGACCAGGAGCATCCGCGAGGGACAGTGGCAGGTGGCACCCGCCCCGCCCGCCCTGCGCGACCGGCGGGTGGAGATCACCGGGCCCACGGACCGGAAGATGACGGTGAACGCGCTCAACTCGGGAGCCAAGGTGTGGCTGGCCGATCTGGAGGATTCGAACACCCCGCACTGGGCGAACGTGCTCGGCGGGCAGCGCAATCTGTACGACGCCGTGCGCGGGGAGATCACCTACGACAGCCCGGAGGGCAAGCACTACGCACTGCACGAGGGGCAGCAGCGACCGGCCATCGTGGTGCGGCCACGCGGCTGGCACCTCGATGAGCGCAATATCGAGATCGGCGGCCGGTCCGCGGTCGGTGCGCTGGTCGACTTCGGCCTCTACTTCTTCCACAATGCCGCCTACCTGCTCGAACACGGCAGCGGCCCGTACTTCTACCTGCCGAAGATGGAAAGCCACCGCGAGGCCCGGCTCTGGGCCGAGGTGTTCGCGCACGCGGAGGCCGCGCTCGGCATCCCGCGCGGGAGCGTGCGGGCCACGGTGCTGATCGAAACGATTCCCGCGGCCTTCGAGATGGACGAGATCCTGTACGAACTGCGCGAGTACGCCTCCGGGCTGAACGCGGGCCGGTGGGACTATCTGTTCAGCGTGATCAAGTACTTCCGGGACGCGGGCGAACGATTCGTGCTCCCGGACCGGGACGGGGTCACCATGACCGCGCCGTTCATGCGCGCCTACACCGAACTGCTGGTGCGCACCTGTCACCGGCGCGGCGCCCACGCGATCGGCGGGATGGCCGCCTTCATCCCGAACCGGCGCGATCCAGCCGTCACCGAGCGGGCACTGGGCAAGGTGCACGAGGACAAGCGCAGGGAGGCCACGGCCGGATTCGACGGTTCCTGGGTCGCCCATCCCGACCTGGTGGAGATCTGTGCCGCGGAGTTCGGTGCGGTGCTCGGCGACCGGCCCAACCAGCTGGACCGGTTGCGCGAGGATGTCGAGGTCACCGCGGAGGAACTGCTGGATGTCGCGGCGACTCCGGGGCAGGCGACCGAGCGTGGCGTGCGTTCCGCGGTGGATGTCGGGGTGCGCTACATCGCGTCCTGGCTCGGCGGCAACGGCGCGGCCGCGATCCACAACCTCATGGAGGACGCGGCCACCGCGGAGATCTCCCGTTCGCAGCTCTGGCAGTGGGTGCACAACGGCACCCGGCTGGACACCGGTGCGGTGCTCACCGCCGGACTGGTGCGCGAGATCCTGGCGGAGACCAGGGCGGAACTGGCCGCGGAAATCCCCGGGGACCGGCTGGCGACCGCGGTGGAGATCTTCGGCGAGGTGGCCCTTGCCGAGGACTTCGCCGACTTCCTGACCTTGCCCGCCTACCAGCGGATCGGTTGACGGCTCACCCGCACACGCCCTATCGTTGTTTCGAATCACAGAATCTTGATTCCGCAATACGAAAATGGCGATCTGAAAGGGCGTGCGCGATGGGGATCGATCGTGACCGGTTCGCCGTGAACTGCTCCATCCTGTTCACCGAGCTGCCGCTGCTCGAGCGGCCGGCCGCGGCGAAGCGGGCAGGGTTCTCCGCGGTGGAGTTCTGGTGGCCGTTCCGCGAACCGGTCGCCGCCGAGGCCGAGGTGGACGCGTTCCTCGAGGCCTTGCGCGCGGCGGGCACCGAGCTGACCGGGCTGAACTTCTTCGCGGGGGACATGCCCGCCGGGGACCGGGGCGTGCTGTCGGTTCCCGGTCGCGGTGCGGAGTTCCTGGCCAACACCGAACAGGTCGCGCGGATCGGCGCGGCGACCGGCTGCCGGGTGTTCAACGCGCTCTACGGCAACCGTGCCGAGGGCGCGGATCCGGAGGTACAGGACGATCTGGCGCTGGTGAACCTGCAGGCGGCGGCGCGCGCGGTCGAACCGATCGGCGGAACCGTCGTGCTCGAACCGGTTTCCGGCGTGGACGCCTACCCACTGCGCACCGCGGCGGACGCGGTCGCGGTGCTGGACCGCCTCGCGCAGGCGGGAATCGAGAACGCGCGGCTGCTCGCCGATCTCTACCACCTCGCGGTCAACGGGGACGATGTGGAACAGGTGATCGCCGAGCATTCCACGCGGATCGGCCATGTGCAGCTGGCCGACGCCCCGGGACGGCACCAGCCGGGCACCGGGGAACTGGCGATCGAGAAACACCTGCGACTGCTCGGCGAAGCGGGGTACCGGGGCCGGATCGGTTTGGAGTACTCGCCTTCCGGGCCGAGCGCCGATAGCTTCGGCTGGTTGCCCGAGCACTGACAGCGAGGAGATGCAGCGTTATGACCACTGTGGGATTCATCGGACTCGGCATCATGGGCGCGCCGATGGCCGCCAACCTGGCCGGGGCCGGTTACCGGGTACTGGGCTACAACCGCAGCGAGGCCGCGGTGCGCAAGCTCGCCGAACAGGGCGGGCAGGCCGCGGGTTCGGTCGCCGAGGCGGTACGGGAGGCGGACATCGTGCTGACCATGCTGCCCGATTCCCCGGATGTGGCCGAGGTGGTGCAGGGCCCGGACGGGGTGCTGGCCAACGCGAAGGACGGCACCCTGCTCATCGACTGCAGCACCATCCGCCCGGATGTCAGCAGGGAACTGGCCGAGGCGGGCGCGCGCTCCGGGGTGCGGGTGGTGGACGCCCCGGTCAGCGGCGGCGAGCAGGGCGCGATCGACGGGGCGCTGTCGATCATGGTCGGCGGCGCGGAAGCGGATGTCGAGGCCGCCCGCCCGGTACTGGAGACGGTCGGCAAGACGGTGGTGCACGTCGGGCCCGCGGGTTCCGGGCAGACCGTCAAGGCGGCGAACCAGCTGATCGTGGCGGGCACCATCGAGCTCGTCGCGGAATCCATCGTGTTCCTCGAGGCGCACGGCGTGGACACCGAGGCCGCGGTCAAGGTGCTCGCGGGCGGGCTGGCCGGGAACGCGATCCTGGACCGCAAGGCCGCGGGCATGCTCAACCGCGAGTTCACCCCGGGATTCCGCCTGGAACTGCACCACAAGGACCTCGGTATCGCGCAGGCGGCCGCGCGGGACGCCGGTGTGCCGCTGCCGCTCGGTTCCGTTGTCTCCCAACTGGTCGCCGCGCTCGTCGCGCGCGGCGACGGCGGCCTCGACCATTCGGGGCTGCTCAAGCTCGCCGATGAACTGTCCGGGAAGCCGAACCGTAGTTGACCGAGGGAGCCTTGCCATGCCACGAATGACGGCCGCCCGCGCGGCGGTGGAGGTGCTGCGCGCCGAGGGAATCACCGATGCCTTCGGCGTGCCGGGCGCGGCGATCAACCCGTTCTACGCCGCGCTGCGGGACAGCGGCGCCATCGAGCACGTGCTCACCCGCCACGTGGAGGGCGCCTCGCACATGGCCGAGGGCTACTCGCGGGCCAAGGCGGGCAATATCGGGGTGTGCATCGGCACATCCGGTCCCGCGGGTACCGATATGGTCACCGGGCTGTACTCGGCATCCGCCGATTCGGTGCCGATCCTGTGCATCACCGGCCAGGCACCGGTCGCGCGGCTGCACAAGGAGGATTTCCAGGCCGTGGACATCGAGTCCATCGCGGGCCCGGTCACCAAACTGGCGATGACCGTCCGCGAGGCCGCCCAGGTTCCCGGCGCGCTCAGCAAGGCCTTCCAGCTGATGCGTTCGGGGCGGCCCGGCCCGGTGCTGATCGATCTCCCCGTGGATGTGCAGCAGACCGAGATCGAGTTCGATCCGGAAACCTACGCGCCGCTGCCCGTGCACCGGCCCGCGGCGAGCCGGGCGCAGATCGAGAAGGCCATGGCCATGCTCGCCGCGGCGCAGCGCCCGCTGATCGTCTCCGGGGGCGGTGTGGTGCAGGCGGAGGCGAGCGCCCTGCTGGTGGAGTTCGCCGAACTGGTCGGCGCGCCCGTGATCCCGACACTGATGGGCTGGGGCAGCATCCCCGACGATCACCCGCTGATGGCCGGGATGGCCGGGCTGCAGACCGCGCACCGCTACGCCAATGCGAGCCTGCTGGAATCCGATTTCGTGCTCGGTATCGGCAACCGCTGGGCGAACCGGCACACCGGCGGGCTGGAGAAGTACCGGCAGGGCCGTAGTTTCGTGCACGTGGACATCGAGCCGACCCAGATCGGGCGGATCTTCGCCCCGGACTACGGGATCGTCTCCGACGCGCACGCCGCGCTCACCCGGTTCGTCGAGGTGGCGAGGGAATGGCGGGACGCGGGGCGGCTCCCGGACCGGACCGCGTGGGCGGACTCCTGCCGCGCGCGCAAGCAGACCATGCAGCGGCGCACCCATTTCGACACCGTGCCGATCAAGCCGCAGCGGGTGTACGAGGAGATGAACCGGGCTTTCGGCGCGGAGACCCGGTATGTGAGCACGATCGGGCTCTCCCAGATCGCCGCGGCGCAGTTCCTGCACGTGTACCGGCCGCGGCACTGGATCAACGCCGGACAGGCCGGGCCGCTCGGCTGGACGGTGCCCGCCGCCCTCGGGGTCTGCCGGGCCGCACCCGAGGCAACCGTGGTGGCGCTGTCCGGGGACTACGACTTCCAGTTCATGCTCGAGGAACTCGCGGTCGGCGCCCAGTTCAACCTTCCGTACGTGCACGTGGTGGTGAACAATTCCTATCTGGGACTGATCCGCCAGGCGCAGCGCGGGTTCGACATGGACTACTGCGTGCAGCTCTCCTACGAGAACATCAACTCGCCGGGCATCGGCTCCTACGGCGTGGACCACGTGAAGGTCGCCGAGGGGCTGGGCTGCAAGGCCATCCGGGTCAGCGAACCCGCGGACCTGTTGCCCGCGCTCGAGGAGGCGAAGAAACTCATGGCCACCCATCAGGTTCCGGTCCTGGTCGAGGTGATCCTGGAACCGGTCACCAATATCGCCATGGGCACCGAGCTGGACAACACCGTGGAGTTCGAGGAACTGGCCGAGAATCCCAAACACGCGCCGACCGCGATCCTGCCGCTCGGATGACGCGGTACCAACGGAGAAGGACTCTGACAACCTAGGGAGCCTCATGACCGAACCGGAATTCCGCACGCTGCCCGACCTCGCCTGCCGGGACCTCGGCGGTGCGGTGCTCGTGGCGAACGACGAGTTCTTCGCCGAGCGGGAGAACCTGATCAAACCCGGTCCCGCGAGCTTCGACGCACAGTCCTTCGGGCACAAGGGAAAGGTCTACGACGGCTGGGAGACCAGGCGGCGCAGGGGTCCGGGCAACGACTGGGCGATCGTGCGCCTCGGGGCACCGGGGGTGATCCACGGCGTCATCGTGGACACCGCCTTCTTCACCGGCAACTACCCCGAATCCTGCTCGGTCGAGGCGGCTGCGATCGATGGTCACCCCAGTCCCGAGGAGCTTTCCTCCCCGGATGTGGACTGGGTGCCGATCGTGGCGAACTCGGCGCTCGAGGGGGACACCGAGAACTCCTTCGAGGTGCGTTCGGCACAGCGGTTCACCCATGTGCGGCTGAACATCTTCCCGGACGGCGGGGTCGCCCGGCTGCGGGTGCACGGGACCGCGGTCGCGGATCCGCGCTGGATCGCGGGTGCGCCGCTGGACCTCGCCGCGCTGGAGAACGGCGGAATGGTCGCGGACTGCTCGAACCGGTTCTACTCCGCGCCGAACAACCTGCTGCGCCCCGATCTCGCGCGCAGCATGGGCGATGGCTGGGAAACGGCGCGCCGCCGCGACGACGGGAACGACTTCGTCACGGTGCGCCTAGCCGGAGAGGGCGTGCCGCACCAGATCGAGATCGACACCCGCTACTTCAAGGGCAACGCGCCCGGCTGGTTCCGGCTCAGCGGGGGCGCCGCGGACACGGACTCCGCGCGGTGGACCGAACTCCTGCCGCGCACCGCGCTGCAAGCCGATACCCGGCACCGGTTCCGGATCCGCGCGGGCGAACCGGTGGGCGCGCTGCGGGTGGACGTCTACCCGGACGGTGGTTTCGCCCGGTTCCGCGCCTACGGGGAACTCACCGCGGCGGGCCGGGAACACCTCGGCTTCGACTGGTTCGACCGGCTGCCCGATTCCGCGGCCGCGGCGGTACTGAGCACCGAGGCCGGACTGGAGGCCGCACCGGCGGCCGCGGTCCTCGCGCACCGGCCGTTGCGTGACGCGGCGGGGCTGGACGCGGCGCTGAGGGCGGCGGACATCGCGGAGGCGCCCGCCGCGGCCCTGCGCGAGCTCCTGCGCGGTTCCTGAGCGTGCACCCTTGACCACGGCCTCACCGGGCCATACGCTTGTTTCCGCAAGACAGTATTTCAATTCCATACACCGAAACAGCTCGGAGTTGGGGTATGGGCCTGCTCTCGCGTATCACCGCCTCGCGTATCGCCGAGACCGCCGGTACCGATCCGGCGGCCTCCGGCCCGGTGAGCACCGCGCTGTACAACGAGGATCTCGCCCCGACCAAGATCGCCGGGCGCAGGTGGCGGGCCTACAACATCTTCACGCTGTGGGCCAACGATGTGAACAGCCTCGGCAACTACACCTTCGCCATCGGCCTGTTCGCGCTCGGACTCGGCGCCTGGCAGGTGCTGCTCGCCCTGATGATCGGCGCCGCACTGCTGTTCGTGCTGCTGAACCTTTCCGGGTACATGGGCTACAAGACCGGGCTGCCGTTCCCGGTGCTGAGCCGGATCAGCTTCGGGATCCGCGGCGCGCAGATCCCGGCGCTGATCCGTGGCGCGGTCGCGATCGTGTGGTTCGGTATCCAGACCTATCTGGCCTCGGTCGTGTTCTGCGTGATGCTGATCGCGATCGATCCCGGATTGTCCGCGCTGTACCGGAATTCCATCCTCGGACTGTCCACATTGGGCTGGATCTGCTTCGGGGTGCTGTGGATCGTCCAGGTCGTCATCCTCATGTACGGCCTCGAGATGGTGCGCAAATACGAGGCGTTCGCGGGCCCGATCATCCTGTTCACCATGGGCGCGCTCGCCGTGTGGATGTTCTTCCGCGCGGGCGGTTCCATCTCCTGGTCCACCGGTTCCGAACTGTCCGGCGCGCCGATGTGGAACAAGATCTTCGCGGGCGGCTCGCTCTGGATCGCCATCTACGGCACCTTCCTGCTCAACTTCTGCGATTTCACCCGATCCGCGAAGAGCAAGAAATCGATCACCCTGGGCAATTTCTGGGGACTGCCGATCAACATCTGTATTTTCGGTATCGTCACCGTCGTCCTGTGCGGTGCGCAGTTCACGGTGAACGGTCAGATCATCAAGAGCCCCACCGATATCGTGCACGCCATCCCGAACACCTTCCTGTTGGTCATCGCCTCGCTCGCGCTGCTGATCCTCACGGTCGCGGTGAACCTGATGGCGAATTTCGTCGCACCCGCCTACGCGATCGCGAACCTGTTCCCGAAGAAACTGAATTTCCGGCGCGGTGGACTGATCAGCGCGATCATCGGGATCGTGATCCTGCCGTGGAATCTGTACAACAGCCCGGTCGTCGTCGAATACTTTCTCGGCGGGCTCGGCGCGCTGCTCGGCCCGTTGTTCGGGGTGTTCATCGCGGACTACTGGCTGGTGCGCAGGGCCCGGATCGACATTCCCGCGCTGTACAGTCCGGCACCGGATGCCGAATACCACTACCGCGCTGGCGTCAACCCGCGCGCGGTTCTCGCGTTCGCGGTGGCCGGCGCGATCGCGGTCGCGGTCGCCTTCGTGCCCGAACTCGCCGTGGTGGCCCCGTTCTCCTGGTTGTTCGGCGCCGGGATCGCCGCGCTGCTGTACTACCTGATCGCCGAGCGCCACCGGGATTATCGCGCGGTCTCCGGCGAGTCGATCGCCGTATCGAGCACCGACTGAATTCGTGGAGTATCGTTTCTGTATCGTGGAATACGGTCGGTGGCAGGACGGAGAGGACGATCATGCCCGTGGACGGTGCCGGTAGCGGCGTGCAGTCCCTGCAGCGCGCTTTCGAGCTCCTGGAAGGGCTTGCGGACAACGGAGGGGAAGCGAGCCTCTCCGAACTCGCCGCGACGACCGAACTCCCGATGCCGACCATCCACCGGCTGATCCGCACCCTGGTCGCGGCCGGATACGTGCGGCAGAACGACAATCGCCGGTACGCGCTCGGCGCCCGGCTGATCCGGCTCGGCGAGCAGGCCAGCATGCAGTTCGGCACCTGGGCCCGGCCGCTGCTGGCCGAACTGGTCGACGCGGTCGGCGAGACCGCGAATCTCGCGGTGCTGGAGCGCGATGAGGTCGTGTACGTGGCCCAGGCGCCCTCCAAACACTCCATGCGGATGTTCACCGAGGTCGGCAGGCGGGTGCTGCCGCACGGCACCGGGGTCGGCAAGGCGATGCTCGCCTGCCTCGACCCGCAGGAGGTGCGCGCGCTGCTGGGCCGGACCGGGATGCCCGCCTACACCGAACACACCTACACCGATCCGGATGCGCTGCTCGCCCAGCTGGCCGCCATCGCCGAGCAGGGCTACGCGCTGGACGAGGCGGAGCAGGAGCTCGGGGTGCGCTGCGTGGCCGTCGCCGTTCCCGGTGGACCCGCCCCGGCCGCGGTTTCGGTGTCCGGCCCCGAAGGCAGGCTCACCCCCGAGGTGATCACGAAGATCGTGCCGATCGTGCGGGAGACCGCGCGCGCACTCGGCACCCAGCTGGACGACACCACCGCCGGCGCCTCCTAGCGAGCCCGGCATCCTCCGCCCGCTCACCGTGGGTGCCCGATACCCCTGCGCAGGGTGCGCATTCCGCATTCGTGTCTTGACAGGACACGTGGCGAGCATGAAACATGCGAATCCGAAACTTTAATTCCGAGCTTTATCCGGCGAGGTTTCCGCGCGGCGCTGTCGATCCGGCCGCGCCGCGCTGACCAGGCAGGACGCGGCCGCCGATGGCCGCGCACGGTGAGGAGGCGAACGGATGTCCACAGCTGTCGATCCCGCGCAGACGATCCGCAGGGGTCCACTGACCCTCGATCCCACGGAGTTACCACCACAGCGGCATTTTCTCGGTGGCGAATTCGTACCCGGTGCGTCCGGAGGCGAACTCGAAATCGTCGACCCGTGCACCGAGGCGCGGATCGCCGCGGTTCCGGAGGGCACTGCCGCCGAGGTGGATCGTGCCGTCACGGCGGCGCGCCGGGCGCAGCCGGACTGGGCACGGTTGTCCCCCAAGGACCGGGCGAGCGTGCTGTACCGGATCGCCGAACGGGTCGAGCAGCACGCGCAGACCATGGCCCGGCTGGAATCGGCGAACACCGGAAAACCCCCGGAGGTCGCCGAGGACGATGTGCTCAGTGGCGCGGACACCTTCCGGTTCATGGCGGGCGCGGTCCGCGCGAGCACCGCGCAGGCCGCCGCGGAATACGTGGAACAGCACCTTTCGGTGCTGCTGCGCGAACCGCTCGGCGTGGTCGGGGTGGTGACCCCCTGGAACTATCCCTTCCTGATGGCGGCCTGGAAGATCGCGCCGATCCTGGCCGCGGGCAACACCCTGGTGCTCAAACCGTCCGAGCAGACCCCGCTGAGCACGCTGAAATTCGCCGAGCTGACCGCGGATCTGCTTCCACCGGGTGCGCTGAACGTGGTCACCGGGCTCGGTCCGGAGGTCGGCGGGGCACTGGCCGCGCACCCGGATGTGGACATGATCGCCCTGACCGGGTCGGTGCGCAGCGGGCAGTCGGTCGCACGCGCGGCCGCGGACTCGCTCAAGCGGGTGCACCTGGAACTCGGCGGAAAAGCGCCGGTGCTCGTGTTCGACGATGCCGACCTGGACGCGACCGCCACCGCGCTGCGCACCGCCGGATTCTGGAACTCCGGGCAGGAATGCGGCGCGGCCTGCCGGGTGCTGGTGCACGAATCGGTCGCCGAGGAGTTCACCGCGAAACTGGTGGACGCGGTGCGCGCCATCGTGGTCGGCGAACCCGCCGCCGCGGAAGTGGAACTAGGCCCGGTGGTGTCGAAGGCGCATTACGAGCGGGTGTGCGGATTCCTGCGCCGCGCCGAGGAAAACGGCATCCGCGCCGCGGTCGGTGGCGGGCCACTGGACGGTCCCGGCTACTTCGTGGCGCCGACGGTCCTGGTGGATGTGCCCGAGGGCGCCGAGTGCGCGCAGGAGGAGATCTTCGGCCCGGTGGTCAGCGTGGAGACCTTCCGCACCGAGGAGGAAGCGGTGCGGCGGGCCAACGCGGTGCCCTACGGGCTCGCCTCCTCGGTGTGGACCGAGAGCGGCCGCCGGGCCCAGCAGGTGGCCGCGGCGCTGGATTTCGGGACCGTCTGGGTGAATTCGCATCTGGTGCTGGCCAATGAGGTGCCCTGGGGCGGGTTCAAGGGATCCGGCTACGGGCGGGATCTGTCCATCTACGCGCTCGAGGACTACTCCCGGACCAAACACGTCATGACCAACAACGGCCGCTGAACTCGCACCGAGGAGAGCCCGGATCATGCCTTCCACTCCGCCCGTCCCGTTCCGCACCGAACAGCGCTGGACCAACTGGGGCGGCAACCAGTCCTGCACCCCGGCCTTCACCGTCCGCCCGCGCACCGAGCAGGAGGTGCTCGACGCCGTGCGCTTCGCGATCCGCGAGGGGCTTCCGGTGCGCGCGATGGGCGCGGGGCATTCGTTCACCCCGATCGTGGCCACCGACGGGGTCCTGATCGAGACCGATGCGCTCACCGGGATCACCGGGACCGATTCCGCGCGCCGCAGGGTGCGGATGCGCGGCGGGACCCCGATCTCGGAGATCGGCGATCCCTTGTGGGACAACGGTCTTTCCCTGTCCAACCAGGGGGACATCGACAAGCAGTCGATCAGCGGGGCGATCGCGACCGCCACCCACGGCTCGGGGATCGAGTACACCAGCTTCTCCGAGCGGCTGCGCTGGGTGCGCCTGGTCACCGGGCACGGCGAGATCGTGGAGATCGGCGAGGAGGATCTGCACCGGCTGCGCGCGGCCCAGGTCGCGGTGGGCACGCTCGGCATCATGACCGAGGTCGAGCTCGCCGTTTCCCCGCGCTATCACCTGCGCGAGGAGATCAGCTATCCGCACTGGGATCAGCTGCGCGAGCAGATCGGTGCCGAGCTCGCGGCCAATCGGCACTTCTCCTTCCTGTGGTGCCCGCAGCCGGATTCCGCGGCACTGTACGAATTGCCGACCCCGGACGGGCTGGACATGACCGGCCGCGCCTACACCAAGAAATACGTCGAGGCCGAACTGGCCGAACCCGGGGACCTGGTCACCGAGGAAGGCAGGCGGGCCGACCGCGCGTACCGGATCTACGCGGGCGGGTTCATGATCCCGTTCCACGAACTGGAGTACTACGTCCCCGCCGAACGCGGGCTGGAAGCCATCGAGGCCATGCAGGACCTGATGCGCACCCGGTTCCCGAATGAGCGCTATCCGCTGGAGACCCGCTGGGTCAAAGGAGACCAGGCGTATCTCTCGCCGTTCCACGGCCGGGACACCACCGTGCTTTCCGTTTCCGGCGCGCCGGAAACCGACTACTGGCCCTATCTGCGCGCCGTGGACGAACTTCTCGGCGAGTTCGGCGCGCGCTGTCACTGGGGCAAGATCCATTTCCTGGACCGGGACCGGGTCGCGCGGCTGTACCCGGAATTCGAGAGTTTCCGTGCGGTGCGCCGGGAACTCGACCCGGACGGGGTGTTCCTGAATGCCACCACCCGCAGGCTGTTCGGCTGAGGGAGGGAGAGTCATGTCCGCGCGAGCGAATACCGGAACCGATGCGGATCACGGGGTCCGCGAGTTCGGCTACGACCAGAAACTCGATCGCAGCATCGGCAGATTCGCCAGCTTCGCCGCCGGTGTCAGCTATATTTCGATCCTGACCGGGGTCTTCGGGCTGTTCTATGTCGGGTACGGCGCGGGCGGTCCGGCGTATTTCTGGTCCTGGCCCATGGTTTTCGTCGGGCAGCTGATGGTTGCGCTGTGTTTCGCCGAACTGGCCAGCCGCTATCCGGTCGCCGGTTCGCTGTACAACTGGGCGAAGAAGCTCACCGGTCCGCACACCTCCTGGCTGGCGGGCTGGCTGCTGATCGTGTCCTCCATCGTCACCGTCGGAGCGGTCGCGGTGACCATCCAGGTCACGCTTCCCCAGATCTGGTCCGTTTTCCAGTTCATCGGGGACGGCACCGGAGCGCACGACGCCTCGCTGAACGGGGTGATCCTGGCCGGGGCGCTGGTCGCGTTCACCACCCTGGTCAACGCATTCGGGGTGCGGCTGACCACGATCATCAACAGCATCGGTGTCTTCGTGGAACTGCTCGCCGCGGTCGGGCTCGTGGTGGTGCTGGCGATCAACGCGGTGCGCGGCCCCTCGGTGCTGGTCGACACCCAGCAGCACGGACAGGGGCAACCGCTCGGCTACTTCGGCGCGTTCCTGGTGGCAGCGCTGGCTTCCGGCTTCGTCATGTTCGGTTTCGACACCGCGTCCTCGCTCGGTGAGGAAACCAAGGACCCGAAGCGCACCGCCCCGCGCGCCATCATCCGCGCGGTCACCGCCTCCTTCCTGCTCGGTGGCGCGCTGCTGTTCTTCGGCCTGCTCGCCGCGCGCAGCCTCGCCGATCCCAAGCTCGCCTCCAGCGAGGGCGGACTGCAGTACATCGTGTTGTCCGTGCTCGGCGGCGGACTCGGCAAGGTGTTCCTGGTGTGCGTGGCGATCGCGATCCTGGTGTGCGCCCTCGCCATCCAGGCCGCGGCGGTCCGCATGGTGTTCGCCATGGCCAGGGACAACAATCTGCCGTTCGCCCGCTGGCTCGCGCAGGTGCACCCGGTGCGCAAGACGCCGACCAATGCCGCGGTGACCACCGGGGTGATCGCCCTGGCCATCCTGGCGGTGATGATGACCCAGCCGCAGATCTCCGTGGTGCTGTCCACCCTCGCGATCGTGCTCATCTACTCCGCCTATCTCCTGGTCACGGTGCCGATGCTGGTCAGCAGGCTGCGCGGGCGCTGGCCGCTGGCCGACCGGCGCCCCGGGGAGTACTCCATCGGGCGGGTCGCCGGGCTGGTGGTGAACGTGCTCGCCGTGGTCTGGGGCGCGGCGATGGCGCTGAACATGGTGTGGCCACGGGCCGAGGTGTACAACCCGGAACCGCCGCATCACTGGTACCTGCGCTGGGCCGGGGTGCTGGTGCTCGGCGTACTGGTGGTGGGCGGCTGGCTGCTGTTCCACTTCCGGTTGCGGCACCGCGCCGGGGTGCTGCCCGGGCACGCGGCGGACCCGTCGGCACCAAGGCCCGCCGAGTCCATTGTGGAGTCCCCGTCATGAAAACACTCGACCGACTGCTCACCGATACCGCGGACACCATCGCCACCCGGATCGACGGGGTGTTCACCGCACTGCACCGGCTGCGCAGGCACGTGGCCGATGTCGGGGAACGGGCGGCCGAACGGCGCCGTCCGCTGGACCGCGAGGGCCTTTCCACGGTTCGCCCGACGATCCAGGGACTGCTCGCCCGCGAGGAACCGCTGATCTGGGGCATCGGGGTCGCCGTCGAACCGGATGTGCTCACCGACGCGCCGCGGTGGCTGGACTGGTGGCAGCGCGCACCCGGCGGGCAGAGCCAGTTCATCCGGCACGAGCTCAATCCCGAGGTGGTCGGTTTCTACGATTACCAGGCACGCGAATGGTTCCGCGCCCCGATCGGCCGCGGCGCACCGGCGGCGACCGGTCCCTACCTGGACGCCGGGGGCACCGATATGTACACCGTCACGCTCGCCATCCCACTCACCCTCGCCTCCGGCGGGGACTGCGTGATCGGTGCGGACCTGTCCATGCCCGCCCTGGAAGTGCTGCTGTTGCACAGCATCGGCACCCGGGAGCACAAGGTGGTGCTGCTCGCCGGGAACGACCGGGTGATCGCGTCCAACAGCGCCCGGCACGTGACGGGATCCCGGTTCCGTTCCGGTTCCCGGGACACCGGCGCGGTCCCGGTGCGCTCGATCGAACCGGATCGCCTGCCATGGCGGCTGATCACCGTCGGATGAGCGGACGGCGCGGACTGACTTACCCTGAGCACATGGCAGCCAGCAGCAACGCCGAGCAGGTGGGGAAGCCGTTCACGCTCGTGGCGCAGTTGCGCACCAGCGAGTTCGACGGCGGGAACCGCGCGGAGCAGGTCGCCACCCAGCTCGAGACCGCCATCGCGGTCGGGCTCATCGGGGACGGGGAACGCCTGCCCCCGGAACCGAGCCTGGCCGCCCAGCTCGGGGTCACCATGCTCAATGTCCGCCAGGCGCTGGCCATGCTGCGCGATCGCGGGCTCGTCGAGACCAGGCGGGGACGCGGCGGGGGCAGCGTCGTGCGGGACACCAATGTCGTCTCCGCCGCGGAGGCCGAGCGGCGGCTGCGCGAACGCAGCACCGAGGCGCTGCGCGATCTCGGCGACCTCGCGGGCAGTGCCGGTGCGGCCGCGGCCCGGCTCGCCGCCGCGCGTGCCGATCAGCCGGACATCACCCGGCTGCGCAATCTCGTGGGACAGCTGGAAGCCGCGGACGGTCCGCAGCAGCGCCGCCGCGCGGACAGCCGGTTCCACATCGAACTCGCGGTCGCGGCCCAGTCCCGGCGGCTGACCACGGCCACCGTGCAGATCGCCGGGGAACGCGCACCGCTGCTGTGGACCCGTCCCGAGGCCGAGCGTTACGTGCCGGATGTGGTCAAGGCGCACAACAGGCTCGTGGACGCGGTCGCCGACACCGATGAACAGCTGGCGCAGGGCCTGGCCATCGAGCACAACGACCAGGTCACCGAATGGCTCATCGACACCCACCTGGACCTGGTGCTCGCCGAGGGGGTCTGAGCGGACTCAGCGGTTGCGCCTTCCGGTGCGCCGGTAGTAGGTGTCCGCGACCTCGTTCTGCAGTTCGTTGGCCTGCTGCCGGGTGAGGTTGCCCTGCCGGAAGTGTTCCTCGATAACGGTGTGCAGGCCGGGCGCCGACTCGATGTTCGCGTTCAGGTTGTCGATCACGCCCATGCGGACTGCCTCGTGCCGCCGCGCCGGATCGTTCCACGGCCCGCGCATCTGGTCCCGCCATTGGCGTGCGGTGTCGCCGCTTCCGGTGGAGCTGACCCCGCCGAGGCGTTCACCCGGACGCCCGCGGTGGGCATCGTAGGGAATGGAGATCGCGGGCTGGCCATCCGGTGGCCGCCCGGTCACGTTCGAGGGGACCACGTGCTCGGATTCCTGGTGGAACTGCTTGGAGTGCTGCTTCGAGTCCTTGTGAATCCCGGCGTAGGGCACATTCTGCGAATGCGGGTACAGCCCGTCCTGAGTCGGGTTGTTCCAGGTCGGCGGATTGTTGTTCTTCGGCTTCTTGTTCGAACCGCCACCGCTTCCGGACCCGCTGCCGCCGGGCGGGTCCTTGCGTTTGCGGCCGCCGCCACCGCTGCCCGATCCGCTGCCGCTGCCGGACGGCACGCTCCTGGAGGACTGGCCCGAGCCCTTTCCCGGCGAGCCCTTCAGCGAGTCGCCGATGTCCTTCATCAGCTTCGCGTTCGTGTCCTCGTTGTGCCGCATGCTCGAGCCGACCTTGCGCAGCTTCTGATCGGCCCCGCGCGCCCCGTTCGCCACCTGGCCGATGTGCTGCTGTGCGCTGCTCAGCACCGTGCCCAGCCGCCCGCCGAGCGACTGGCCCACCACGCCGAAGGCACTGTTGCCCGGATGCGCGGAACCGACCTTGGAGCCCACATCGTCGAGCTTCGAGCCGAGGTTGCCCATTTTCTTGGCCATCGAATCCACCGCGGAGAGATCGGTCTTCAATCCGCGGCCACCGGAGTAGCGGTCGTTCGACCCCGAGGAGGAACTGCCGGAACCCCGGTCGTTGCGGCGTGAATTGCCCCGCTTGTCGTTGCCCTTGTCGTCCCGCTTGGAGTCCTTGTCACCGGAACCCGATGACCCGGAGTGACCGGACCCGTGACTTCCGGAACTGCCATGATGCCTCGCCACGGTGCCCTCCTCGGCGGCCGGTGAAACGGTGACCAATGCTCAGTTTCGAGCCTATCGGAAACGAGCGAACAGGCAACCGGCTCAGCGCGGCGTGATCGGCCAGCCGGTGATCCGCTTCGGCCGTGGCCGTGCGTAACCGCCCAGCTTCGAGGTGCGCAGTCCGGAGCGCACCAGCGTCTCGGCGAGCCCGACGGCCGCGGCGACCCCGTCCACCGTCGGCGCCCCGGTGGCCGCGGTGATCCGTTCGGCGAGCCCGGACATTCCCGCGCAGCCGAGGCAGATCACCTCGGCCCGGTCCTCGGCGATCGCGGCCGCGGCCTCCTCGGTGATCCGTTCCCGTGCCCGTTCCGGATCGGCCTCCAGCTCGAGCACCGGCAGCCCGGTGGCGCGGATCGAGGCGCACCGCCCATCGAGCCCGGCCAGGGCGAGCCGGTCGGCGATCTGCGGGACCGCCCGGTCCAGTGAGGTGATCACCGAGTAACGGTGCCCGAGCAGGCAGGCCAGCTGCGCGGCGGCCTCGGTGATGTCGACGACCGGTTCCTCGAGCAGTTCGGCGAGCCCTTCCTTGCCGTGTTCCCCGAAACCCGCCTGCACCACGGCGTCGAACGGTTCCCCGATCGCGGTCACCCGGTCCAGCACCGCCACCGCGGACACGTAGCTCTCGAAGTTCCCTTCCACCGATTCGGGGCCGAAAAACGGGGTCACCGCGAGGATCTCGGTGTCCGGGGAAGCGACGGCCCGCGCCTGCGCGCCGATCGCCTCGGTGACCGCCTCGCTGGTGTTCACGTTGACCACGACGATGCGCATCGGTTGCCCCCGTTCAGCAGTCACCGCGGCGCAGCAGCACGCCGGACGGCTCGTCTCCGCTGATTTCCCTGCCGCCGATTTCCCTGCCCCGCAACCAGGTCCGGCGCACCACCCCGGCAAGCGGAAGCCCGTGATAGGCGGTGACCGGATTGCGGTGTTCCAGTTTCCCGGCGTCCACGAGGAAGGTCTCGTCCGGCGCGAACACCCCGAAGTCCGCGTCGCAGCCGAGCGCGATACGGCCCTTGCGCCGCATTCCGGTCTGCGCGGCGGGATGTTCGGCCATCCAGCGCACCACATCGGTCAGCGTGAATCCGCGCCTGCGCGCCTGGGTCCACACCGCGGGCAGGCCGAGCTGCAGCCCGGCGATCCCGCCCCATGCCGCGCCGAAATCCCCGGTGTCCCGGCGTTTCAGTTCGGGCGTGCACGGGGAATGGTCGCTGACCACGCAGTCGATGGTGCCCTCGGCCAGCCCGCGCCAGAGCAGTTCCCGGTTCGCCGCCTCGCGCACCGGCGGACAGCACTTGAACTCGGTCGCCCCGTCCGGGATCTCCTCGGCCACGAAACTGAGATAGTGCGGGCAGGTCTCCACGCTCAGCGCGAGGCCTTCGCGGCGCGCGTCCGCGAGCATCCCGATCGCCTCGGCACTGGACAGATGCAGCAGATGCAGCCGTGCCCCGGTCGTTTTGCCGAGCTCGATCACCTCGGCGATGGCGATGTTCTCCGCATCGTGCGGGCGGGAACCGAGGAAGTCCCGGTACCGCCTGCCGTGCGCGCCAGGGGCTTGCTCGATCGCCGCGGAGTTCTCCGCGTGCACGATCAGCAGCGCGTCCAGTTCCCGGATCCGGGTGGCCGCCGCGTGCAGCTGCTGCTGGTCCAGCGGCGGGAACTCGTCCACCCCGGAGTGCAACAGGAAACACTTGAAGCCGAACACCCCGGCCTCGTGCAGTCCGCGCAGTTCGCCGAGATTGTCCGGTACCGCGCCGCCCCAGAATCCGACGTCCACGTGCACCCGGCCCTGTGCCGCGGCGCGTTTGGTCTCCAGGGCGGCCACATCCACCGTGGGCGGCAGGCTGTTCAGCGGCATGTCCACGATGGTGGTGACCCCGCCCGCGGCCGCGGCCCGTGTCGCCGTTTCGAAGCCCTCCCATTCGCTGCGCCCCGGATCGTTGACGTGCACGTGGGTGTCCACCAGCCCGGGCAACAGCACCTCGTCGCCGTCCAGGTGCACGGTGCGCTCGGCGGGCAGTTCGGTGCCCAGTGGTTCGATCGCGCGGATGCGGCCCTCGTGCACCCCGATGGACGCGGCGACCTCTCCCCCGGCGGTGATCACCCGAGGTGCGTTGAACACGAGATCCATGGCGTCCTCTCCTCGACCGCCGCGATTTTCCGGCCGTAAATTTCGTTCAATGAAATTGTCATACCGTTTTGTGGAATATATACTGGAATCCCGGTCGGCCGATGTCAACCATCGCACGCACTCGAGGAGACGGATGCACATCGACGCGAATGTCCTGGCAGAGATCGAACGCAACCTCGAACCGGTCGACGCGGCATTCGCCCGGATGTATCCGGGGGAGCGCCGGGAGCGCCAGCCGGTGCACACCGTCTACGTCCCCGCCGACCGCTTCGGTGCGCGGCTGTGCCGCGAATGGGGCGATCGGGCCATCCGCGCGCTCGCGGAGTTCGGCCCGGATCCGGACGGGTTCGCCGCGGCGAGCGGTATCGACCCGGTGCTGGCCGGTGAGCTCTACCCGCGGGTGCGCGCCAAACTGGCCGCCGAACCGATCGAGGATCTGCGCATCGACTTCGAGGACGGCTACCTCGGGCATTCCGCGGAACAGGAGTACGCCACCGCGCGGCATGCGGCGGCCGAGCTCGGCACCGCGATCGCGGACGGGAGCGCCCCCGCGTTCCACGGGATCCGGATCAAGAGCCTGGAGGCGGCCACCCGGCAGCGCGGAATCCGCACCCTGGACACGTTCCTCGCGGCACTGCTGGCCACCACGACGCTCCCGGAGGGATTCGTGGTGACGCTGCCGAAGGTCACCGCGGTGGAACAGGTGGAGGCCATGCTCGCCCTGTGCGCGGGACTGGAACGCGCGCACGGCCTGGACAACGGCAGCCTCCGGTTCGAGATCCAGGTGGAGACCCCGCAGACCGTGCTCGGCGCCGATGGCACGGCCCCGATCGCGCGGATGGTGCACGTCGCGGGGAACAGGTGCGCGGGTCTGCACTACGGCACCTACGACTATTCGGCGGCCTGCGGGATCGCCGCGGAGCACCAGAGCATGGAGCACGCGGTCGCCGATCACGCCAAGGCGGTCATGCAGCTCGCCGTGGCCGGGACCGGGGTGCGGCTTTCCGACGGCTCCACGAACATCCTCCCGGTCGGTACCGCCGAGCAGGTGCACCACGCCTGGCGGTTGCACACCCGGCTGGTCGGGCGCTCCCTCGAACGCGGCTTCTACCAGGGCTGGGATCTGCATCCGGCCCAGCTGCCCACCCGGTTCGCGGCGACCTACGCGTTCTTCCGCGCGGGCTTCCCCGCGGCCGCGGACCGGCTGCGCCGCTACCTCGAGCACGCCGCGGGCGGAGTACTGGACGAACCGGCAACGGCCCGGGCACTGTCCGGTTTCCTGCTCCGCGGTCTCGACTGCGGGGCGATCGACCCGGCCGAGCTGAGCACGGCAACCGGCAGGACGCGAGCGGATCTCGAAGCGCTGAACCCCTAGGATTCGCTCAGCGACTGGGTGTTGAGCACGCCGAGCAGATCCAGTTTGCCCGCGCTTTCCGTGCCCACCGCGGGAGTGAACCAGAGCAACCGCTGGCGGCCATCCTCGCTGAACAGGTTGAGGCAGTTGACCTCGAGCAGGCCGAGGCTGGGGTGGACGAGGCGTTTGCGGTCGTTGCGGCGGAACGCGACATCGTGTTCGGCCCAGAGCCGGGCGAACTCGGGTGAGCGCGCCAGCAGCTCCTCGATGAGCGCGCTCGCCTCGGTGTCCGCGGCACTGCGCCGGGCCGCCGCGGCACGCAGATCGGCGGTGAACGCCCTGGACTGTTCGGCGTGGTCGGCCTCGGGATAGATCCGCCGCGCGCCGGGATCGGTGAACCAGCGGTACACGAAGCTCGCCTGGTTCCCGCGCAGGCCGGACTGGTCGCCGAACAGGGCGAGGGCGAGCGAGTTCTGCACGAGCGTGGCGTGCAGATCGGTGATCACCTGGGCGGGTGTGGAGGTCAGCCGGGTGAGCAGGTCGAGCATTCCGGGGTGCACGTGCGCGGAGATCCCGCCCTGCGCCGGGACCGGGCGTTCGGCGAGGTGGTAGAGGTGATCGCGCTCATCGGCGGTCAGCCGCAGCGCCCGTGCCAAGGCCGCGAGCATCTGCTCGGAGGGCTGGGATCCGGCGCCCCGTTCGAGTTCGGTGTAGTAGTCCACCGAGGCGCCCGCGAGCTGGGCGACCTCATCGCGGCGCAGCCCGGGAACCCGGCGCCGCGGCCCGGAGACCAGTCCGACCTCCGCCGGGCGGATGCGCTCTCGCCGGGACCGGAGGAACGCGCCGAGCTCGGCGTACTTCGTGGTCCGCATGGCACCAGTCTGCGCCACCCTCGGCAACCGCGACAGGGGATGACATCCCCTGGTTCCGCCGGCGGAACCGCCGCATCGTGGAGTCATGGCATCCAACGACAGCACCGAGGCGACCGGCAGGGCCGCCATCGTCACCGGGGGCTCGCGCGGCATCGGCCGGGCCGTGTCCCGGAAACTGGCCGCCCGAGGCATGGGCGTCCTCGTCAACTATGCGGGTGACCGCAGCGCCGCCGAGCAGACGGTCGCCGCGATCACCGAAACGGGCGGGAACGCGATCGCGGTCCAGGGCGATATCTCCGAGGAATCCGCGGTCACCGAGCTCTTCGACCGGGCCGGGGCGGAGTTCGGCGGCGTGGACGTCGTCGTGCACGCCGCGGGCCGCCTTGCCCTCTCCCCCATCGCCGAACTCGATCTGGACGAGCTCGATCGCTTGCACCGCACCAATATCCGCGGGGCCTTCGTGGTCGCCAAGCAGGCGGCGAACCGATTGCGCGCGGGCGGTTCCTTCGTGGGCTTCTCCACTTCAGTGGTCGGCACCCAGTTCCCCGGCTACGGCGCGTACGCGGCCAGCAAGGGCGCGATCGAGTCGATGACCCTGATCCTGGCGCGGGAACTGCGCGGACGGGACATCACGGTGAACACCGTGGCCCCCGGCCCGACCGCGACCGAGCTCTTCCTCGACGGCAAGACCGAACACGAGATCGAGGCCCTGGCGAAAACCCCGCCCCTGGAACGCCTCGGCACCCCGGAGGACATCGCCGAGGTCGTGGCCTTCCTGACCAGTGCCGAGGGCCACTGGATCAACGGTCAGATCCTGCGCGCCAACGGTGGCCTGGTCTGACAGCCCAATACCGGCAACCCGTTACCGACAAGGGAGAGAAACCATGCCATTCGCCAACTTCAAGGTCCCGGACGGCACGATCACCGCGGCGGACAAGAAGAAGATCGTCGAACGCACCACCGAGCTGTACGCCGAGATCTACGGGGAGCGGGCGCGCGCGAGCACGGTCGTCCTCGTCGAGGAGGTCCCGGACGGCGGCTGGGGTGTCGGCGGCACCGTGCTGACCGCCGCCATGCTCGGCGGCGCGGCCTGATTCTCGGGTGAAACCACTGCCACTCGGACCTCCCGGGCTGGCAAGGTGGATCCGGAGCAGACCACGAAGGCCTGAGCGAGGAGCGATCCATGACGGAACCGGCCCGGCTGCACGTCAGTGCGAAATTCCCCGCACTGCTCGAACAGATCGACACGCTCGGCGAATCCATCGACGCTGCGGCGGACCGGGCCGAAGAGCTCGGCGGGCCCGCCGAGGAGATCGCGGAGGCCCTGCTGGCGGCCGGGGTCGTCCGGGCCGGTCTGCCGCGCGACCTCGGCGGGGACGAGTTCTCCCCGCGCCAGCTGCTGCGCACGATCGAACGGCTCAGCTATCACGATGCCGCGATCGGCTGGACGATGCTGGCGCTGCAGCTGATGACCGGGACCACCGCGGCCTATCTCGGTTCCGTCGCGGCGGCCGAGCTGTTTCCCGATGTGCCCGCCGGGGAGCACGCGCTGCTCTCCGGGCACGGCACCCGGCCCGGCCGCGCGGTCCCGGTACCGGGTGGTTATCTGGTGAGCGGGCACTGGCAGTTCGCCTCCGGGATGGCGCTGGCCACCCATATCCACAGCGCCATCCAGGTCGAGGACACCGGCGAGCCACGGGTGCTCGCGATGCCCAAATCCGCGGTGACCCTCGTGGACAACTGGCATGTGCTCGGGCTCCGCGCGACGAGCAGCATCGATTACCACTGCGCGGATGTGTACGTCCCGGAAACGCACACCTATCCCGCGACCACGATGCGGCCCGCGAACGGCGGCGCGATCTACCGGGTGGGTCTGGTGAACATGGCCGCGATCGTGCACACCGGCTGGGCGCTCGGTGCCGGGCGGCGCCTGCTCGACGAACTGAGGAGCTACGCCGCGAGAAAGTCCGGCGCCCCGGGCGCTGCCGTGGACACCGCGCAGTTCCATGCCGAATTCGCGAACGCGGAAGCGAAACTGCGTGCGGCCGGGGCCTGGGCGCTCCAGGTGTGGCGGGACAATGAGCGCACCCTGGACGCGGACGAACTGCTGAGCACCGAACAGGAAACCCTGCTCCGGCTCGCGCTCAACCACGCGACCTGGACCGCGCAGGACATCGGCCAGACGGTGCACCGCTGGGCGGCCACGACCGCGATCCGGCGCGGGCCGATCGACCGGTTCCTGCGCGATCTGCGCACCGGGAGCCAGCACATCACCTCCGGTCCGGTGGTGTTGCAGAACTGCGGGAAATGGCTCAGTGGCGCGCAGCCCGGGGCACACTGGGAATTCCTCGACCTGGTGCCCTGAGCGATTCCGCTCAGCCGACCGGGAAGGTCAGCAGTGGCCGGGTGGTCGGCTGCGTTGCCCGGTCCGTCTCCGGGGGCAGCACGCTTGCGGAGCGGATTCCCTGCGGTCACCGCGGTCAAGAAGGCCGAGCTGGTCGGCACGCTCAACAGCGTCAAGGACATCCAGCTGAACAACGGAACCTTCACTTCGTTGACCGGCCAGTCGATCCGGACCGGTGGTTCCGGTACCAGTTTCACCGTCAACGACAACGCGAAGATCATCTGCGGCAATGTCCGGACAGCGAACGCGGTCGTCTACATTATCGACGGGGTTCTCATGCCGTCGAGCTGAAGGCAGGCCGGTATTCGGGTGGGGTGAATTCCGGTTTTCCGTTGTGGATGCGGACTTGCCATTCGGTGTGGTGGATGAGGGCATGGTGGTGGCGGCAGAGCAGCACCATGTTGTCTTCGACGGTGAGTCCGCCGTTGGCGTGGTGCTGAATGTGGTGGGCTTGGGTGAGTGCGGGCGGTTTATCACAGTCGGGGTGCGCACAACCCTTGTCGCGGGCGATGAGTCGGCGTCGGAGTTTCGGCGACGCGGTGCGATCCCGGCAGCCCATATCCAGCACTTCGCCTTCACTGCCGAGGATGGTGGGGATGATTCCGGCGTCGCAGGCGATTCTGCGTAGCTGGGTGGCGGGGATAATGGTGCCGTCCATGGTTGTCGCGGTTCCGATGCCTTCGCGCAGGGATTCTTCGGTCATGGTGACCATGATCGTGAACGGTTCCCCGCCGTTTTCGGGAAGACTCTCCGGGTTCGCCGCGAGCTGGACGATCTCAGCGAAGGCATCGGCGTCGCGTTCGGCTGGAGTTCGGGTATCGGGGGTGCCGCCGTTGGCTTCGCTGCTACGGGGTTTACCGAGCACGTCGAGCACACTGCGGAGTTTGAGTCCGGTTTCGTAGTCCAAGTGTCCCCGGATTTCCCAGTCGTTGTTGCGTTGCCGGAGCCAGATTTCCCGATCCGGACGGGCAGGCTCGCGATCAGTCGGTGCCTGCCCATCCGGATCGAGGCGCGCCCGTATTTCCCGAATCGGCCGGACGAGCCCACGTGGACCCACTTCCCCGGCGATCTGGGCGAGGGCGTTTTCCGCGATCGGCCACGCGTCTCCGATTAGTACCTCCGCGGGCAATTCGGCGGCAAACTGACGAATCCGATCCACATGTTCGACACCGACCTCACCACGCGAATACGCTTCCGCGGTATTCGGCAGATCCGGAGACAATGGCTCCCCACTGATTCCCAGCGCACCGAACAACACCCGCGCACTCTCGGCCATCCTGCGGGCCTCGGCACGACTGATCCGCAACACATCCTGTGCCAAAGTCGCCGCCGAGCCACAGTATCCGAACTCGACCGGAGCACCCTCCTTGTCCAACTCCGCAAGCTGATGCAACAACTCCGCCTCAGCACGCCGCACCACAGCAGCCTGCTCAATGAACCGGTCCAGCCGCTCCCGGCTAGACAATATCGTTTCCATTTCCCCAGTGTTCATACATCTATAATACCAACCGGCAACGCGGATTCCCGCCATTCACCCGAGATTCCCCCGAACAGACCAATCGCCAATATTCCCCGGGGCAGCACCGACCACGGCCGCGCCGTTGTCCCGCAATCCCACCAGCCGAGCGATCAATCCGAGTTGACAAGTCGTGGTGGAATAGCGCAGCATCCACGGCCCGGCACACCGGACGCGGGACAACCTCCTGGTGCGCACCCGGCCACGGGATGCACTCGCCGATCATGCGGGCGAAACCGAACGATCTGCGGCACAGCCGGGGCAATCCGGAACTCGGCGGGGATCAGCCGGAGCTGAACCTGCGTTCATACACGGCGCATCCGCATGTCCTGATGTCCCAGCGGAAACACCAGCCGCGGTGCACAACTAACCCTCGAACAGACCAATCGCCGGTACCCGGCGTTGAGCGGCCAGCACGCGGTTCAGCCCGAGGACGCGGGCATCCTGCGCGCCGCGATCGCGTAACCGAGTGCCTTGCGCAGCCCGGGTAATTCGTCCTCGACCCGCGCGCGGAGCGCCTTGATCGCCTGCTTGTGCTCGCGGCGTTCCTTCGTCGTGAACACGCTGCGGACATCGCCGTCGGCGGAGAACACGGCCAGTACGGCCATTTCCACCGGGGAAACGGCCGGATCACCGTGGCGCAGCACGGTGTTCCTCGTGTTCTCCCGCAGAGCGCTCACCTGTCCCGGATCGGCGAGGCTGAACTCCTTTCCGGGCAGGATTCCCAGTCGCCGCACCCGGTTTCCGATGACCGGCCCGTTCGCTTCGAGCTGTTCTCGCACGGTCTTCTCGGCTTTGTACCAGTCGCGCTCCAGCAGGGTGAACCAGCGGCACGGCTTGTGCGGGGAAACGTGGTCGAGCACTCCGGCGAGAAACGGATCACTCGGCCGTGTCGCGCTGGTCTCGCGTACCGCCCTGCCGTCCCGGTCACTGAGCAGCCCCCGCATGCGCAACTCGGCGACCGCGGCCGCGCGCAGCAGCGAACCGCGCACCAGGACGCTCGCCGTGTCGAGTTTGTTCCGGCCGGGGTCGAAGCACAACAGGTAAAGCCGTTGCGGCAGCGTCGGATTCATGGGTTTCTGCTCCAGTCATCGCCCGGCAGCCGCGGTGGCACCGGTCAGCCGGGTGCTGCAGCGGCGGAACGCCCAGAGGACCACCACGGCGGCCAGCGCGGTCAGCGGGGCACCCATCGCGATCTTGGTGAACGCCAGCCAGCCCGTGGCGTCCTCGACGTACAGCCACTGCTTCACCACGAACCGGGCCGCGAACACCAGCGTCACCGCGAGCGTGGCGAGATCGTGCGCGCGCAGGCTCGGCCGGTCCGCCCGCCACACGTGTTTTCCGCCGTGTACCAGGTTCCAGACGACCCCGGTCAGTGGCCTGCGGACGAGCAGCGAGGCGAGCATGACGACGGCGCCGCCGAACGCCGCCCAGATCCCGATCAGGAAGAAACCGTTCGCCGAACCGGTCCATGCGGCGACGCCGCCGGCCGCGAGGACACCGAACAGCCCACCGGCCGCCGACATCAGCCGTTCCCCGCGCAGCTTCCGCCAGCCGG
Source organism: Sciscionella sediminilitoris (assembly GCF_000737195.2). Taxonomy (GTDB): domain Bacteria; phylum Actinomycetota; class Actinomycetes; order Mycobacteriales; family Pseudonocardiaceae; genus Sciscionella; species Sciscionella sediminilitoris. Next base: position 33,110 of record NZ_JALM01000009.1, on the reverse strand, counting down.
TGAGCAGCAGCGCCGCGAGTACCGCGATCCCGATCGTGACCGGCAGGGGGAAAAACGCGTTGGCGGCAACGAAAACCGCGACCGGCAGGGCCGTGTACACCATTCCCGAGACGCCGCCCAGTCCATCGAGCAGTGCCTGCTTCGGATCGGCCGCGCGGTCCGGAGTCTTCTCGAGTGTGCTCATCGCTGTCCTCCCGGATGTTGTGGTGCGGCCAGTAAAAGCTGTGCCGTTACGGCACACTCAACATCCGAACAGGGTGGTTCAGCTCACAGTTCTCGCGCGAGCGCCGCGAAGCCGCTCGAACAGGCGGCGCCATGGCCACGGCGACCACTTGCCGAGCAGCCGGGCCGGGGCCATGCGGTGCTCGGTTTTCCCGCCGGTTCCCGCTCCGGACGGGGCCGCGGGCAGCACGTAACTCATGCCGGTGCCCCGCGCCGGTAACGAACTTCGGTCTTCAGCGTCGCACCCATGGCCCGCTCCTGAACGTGTCGCCAGAGACCACCATGATGCGGCCGTCCGCTCGGGAGGGGTCCCGGGTCATCCGGTCTCCCCGGCGAGAAGTTCGTTCACCCGGTGCAGCACACGGATCTGGGCCGGGTTGGACAGCTCCGCGACGGCATGCGCCATGGTGCTGATGGTCTGCGGGGAATACCCGGATGTATCCGCGAACCGCGGGTGCTCTTCCCGGCTCCGGCGCACGACCGGCGCCAGGCGCTCGGCGAGCCGTTCGATCACGGCGTCCCCGGCCTCGGAGGGCAACCGGTCGAATTCGTCGTCGGTCTCCTCCCGTGCCGCCACCATTTCCCGGAACTCCGCCATGTCCTCCTCGCTGAAGACCGTCGAATAGGCCGTCAGCAGGGCTCGCTGGGTGGTGGAGAAATCCCGGGCGATGGTCTCGAATCCGGGCGGCACCCCGAGTGGTGCGCGATGACGCAGGATCACGGCCAGTTCCGCGCGGATCCGGGTCAACCGCCCGATCGTCGCCTCGAGTTCGGCGTCGAGCACCCGGATCGCCTCGTCCGGTTCCTCATCTGCCCGCTCCATCGCCGCGATCTGCGCCAGCGGAACCCCGAGTTCGCCGAGCCGTTTTATCTGCACGAGCCGGACCAGGTGCGCCACCCCGTAGCGCTTGTACCCGTTCGACGCGCGTTCGGGCTCCTCCAGCAGCCCGATCCGGTGGTAGTGGCGCACGGCTTTCACCGTCGTGCCCGCGAGTTCGGCGAGCTGCCGGGTGCTCCACGCCATCGTTTCCTCCCACGTTGTGCACGCTCATTCTGCTGGTTCCCGGATCAGCCCGCGACCAGCCGCGGAACCAGGTGGATCACCTCGAAGGCCTCGTAGACGGCGCCGATGACGAACAGCGCCAGCGCGGGCAGGCTCAGCCAGCCGATCCGGGCCAGCCCGCGGACATACCCCTGACGGCGATTCCGCGCGCCGATGCTCCCGGGACGCAGCCAGGACCTGCCGAGCAGATAGGCGCCGAGCATCAGCAGTGCGTAGGCCTGGAACTCGATCAGCACGGTCAGCGAATGCGGGATCATGGTCTTCGCGGCGACCGCGTTCACCGGGGCGAGGGTTACTCCGGTGTTGAACGCCCAGTACGCGTAGACCGCGATTCCGGCGAACGGCACGATCGTCGAGGGCAGCAGGATCTTCAGCAGGCCGACCGTGAGGATGTTGACCACCAGGATGCCGAGGCTGAACAGCCACATGTTCCCGAGCAGCCAGCCGACAAGATCCGCCGTCCCGTCCTGGCGCAGGGTGGTGTTGCGCGCGGCGGTCAGCCCGGGAAAGAGCAGCCCCGCGCCCATGCCGATCAGGCACAGGCCATAGACGATCGCGTTCATCACCAGGTAGGCGCGCAGGTTCGCGCGGATGATCCGGAACGGTTTCCCGAGGCGGGACACACGGTTCGTGCCCTGATCCAGGGTCGTGGTCATCGAATGGTCCTTGACGGTCGGCGGGCGTCGCGGTTCGCGACGTGGCCTCATTCGAAACCGTGTCCCAAGGGCAGGGTCAAGCCATGCGTGCCGCTACCCGGCGAAGCGGTCCAGCGCCGCCCACACCTCCTCGGGTGCGTCCCGGTAGGGCACGTGCCCGGCACCCGCGATGGGCACGAAGGTGGCCCCGGGCAGGCTCGCCGCGACCGCCTTGCCGTAGGGCAACGGCGCGATCGGGTCGTCCTCGCCCCAGATCACCAGGCTGGGCACGGTGGTCCCGGCGAGCCGGGGTCCCAGCGTGGCATCGGTGAGCGCGCCCTTGCCGTAGGCGTCCAGCAGCGGCAGCCCCTCGGGCATCCGCAGCGGATGTTCGGGAATCTCGATGCCGACGCTGTCGACGAGTACGAGTCCCCGGATCGCGCTCGCGTCCTGGGCGACCAGCTCGGCGGCGATCCATCCGCCGAACGAGGTGCCGACCACGAGCACATCCTCGAGCCGGAGTTCGGCGAGCAGCTCCCGATAGCGGCGGGCGAGCGCGGGGACCGAGACCTCACCCTCGGGCAGCGGGACGTCCTCCCAGCCGGGGTGGGTCGGCGCGTAGACATGACCGACACCTGCCAGATGGTCGACCATCTGCCGCGCGCCCTGTGGTCCGGGCGCACCATGCAGCACCAGAACCGGCCGGCCGCTCCCGGATTCGTACACCGGATTCCCTGCCATCACTGAACCTCCCGATCCAACGCGGCGAACTGCTCGACCAGGCCCTTCGGCGCCTCGGGTTCGAAGATCATCTCGAGCCCGTCCGCGGATTCCTGGGCCGAGGCAGCGGATCGGGGAAACAGCTCGGCCTCGTAGGCAGCGAGCGCGGCCTCGCGGTTCTCGGCGGGCGAAGCATCCTGGTGCGCGGCGATCGCCAGCGCGAGTTCCGCGCCGTCCAGCATGGCGAGATTCGCCCCCTCGCCCGCGAACGGGGACATGACGTGCGCGGCATCGCCGAGCAGGGTCACCCCCGGCACCCGGTCCCAGGAGTGTCCGACCGGCAAAGCGTTGATGTGCCGGGGAATCAGCCCGGTGTCGGCGTTCGCGATCAGCCCGCGCAGTCCCTCGTCCCAGCCCTCGAGGAGTTCCAGGATCGCCGCCTTCGCGCCCGGGGTGTCGGTGAAATCGATGCTCGCCACCCATTCCGGACCGCACCGGTACCCGAGGTACACGTGCAGGCTGCCATCGGTTTCCTTGTGCCCGAGGACACCGAGACCGGACCGGCCATCGAGCGCGAACAGCATGCCCTCACCCATCACGGCGGCCTCGATCGGATGCTTTTCCGCGCCATCGAAGAGATCCGCCTCGATGAACGAGATCCCGGTGTACGCGGGCCAGGCGGTGGAGACCAGGGGGCGCACCTTCGACCAGGCACCGTCCGCGCCGATGAGCAGATCCGTGGTGAATGTGCCGCCCTCGGCGAGGGTGACCTCGTGCCGCCCGGAATGCCCTGGCACCGCCCGGATCGCGGCGACCTTGCTCCCCCAGTGCACGGTGTCCCCGGGCAGCGAGTCGAGCAGCAGATCCCGCAGGGTGCCGCGGTCGATCTCGGGCCGTTCCAGGTTCCCCTCATCGGCCTCGTCACGCAGCACGGTGCCGTGCTTGTCGAGGATGCGCATGGCCTCCCCGCCCCGGTTGATCAACCCGAGGAACTGCTCGAACAGACCGGCCGCGTGCAGCGCCCGCTGCCCGTTCTCCACGTGAATGTCGAGCATGCCGCCCTGGGTCCGGATGTGGCGGCCCGCTTCGAGTTCGAAAACGGCCGCTTCGATGCCGTGCACGTGCAGCACGCGCGCGGCGGTCAGGCCACCCAGGCCACCGCCGATGATGGCGATCGGAAAATGCGGTATCGCGGTCATGGGACTCCCCTGTTCAGTCGTTCGATGTCGGTGTTGCGGCGATCCCGGCGATCTGCGCCCGGAAATACCAGGTCCAGCGCCCCTGCGGGGTGCCGCCGAGGACCGCGTCGACGTGCTCGGCGAGCAGCGGGGCCTCCGCGGCGCGGACCGCCTCGGCCATGGCGTCGCACTTCGCGGGCGCATCGGTGTCCGCGTCCACATCCCCGTCCTCGGGCTCGGCGTGTTCGGCCGCGCTCGCGGTGGCGGTCAGCAACAACAGGTCCACTCCCCACGCGGCCTGGGCGGGATCCACGCCTCCCTCGATGAACAGGCCCATCGCGCGGTCGAAGAGGGCGAGCAGATGCGGTCCGGACGGGCGGATCACCAGCGCCGAGCGGGCCAGGCCCGGATGGGCCGCGAGAATGGTGCGGTAGTCGGTGACCAGCGCGAGCAGCCGGTCCTGCCAGTCGCCCTGTTCCTGGACGGTCACCGCGCCGAGGAGTTCGTCGATGACCGCGGCGTGCAGTTCCGCCGTGTTCCGCACATAGACGTAGAGCGAGGCCGGTCCGGTGTCGAGTTCCTTCGCGACCCGGCGCATCGTCGCCTTGCCGAGCCCCTCGCGGCGCATGATCCCGATCGTCGTGTCGATGATCCACTGCCGGGAAAGCGGTGGCTTCGCCGGCCGGTCGCGGCGGCTGCGTGGTTCAGGCATCGGTTCCCTCGAATGTGTTCGTAACGAACATGTTCGTCATCAGGTTAGCGCAGCTCGCCGCAAACGTCGAATCAGCGCGGCGAGGCGGCCACCCGCACCCGTTGACACGCCCCCTCGGAGAGGAACGCCGCCAGCTCCCGCCCCTGCTCGGCCACGGCCCCACGGTCGGCCCGGGAGAACCGGCGCAACGGCGCGACCAGCACGGTGCCCTCCTCAAGCCTCCAGGTCGCGGCGACCCGGCCGTCCACGAGCACCATTCGCTCCCCGGCAACGGACAGTCCGCGGTGCGCGTCATCGATGATCCGGCCGCGGTCCTGATAGCCGAGCACCGCGTTGTCGAAGGCGGGCAGAAACCGCACCGGGGCGGGAGTGTCCGGATCGGGGCGCGGCGCATCGGGAAGGTCCAGCAGTTCCCGGCCACGCTCATCGCGGAAACCGATCAACCGCTCGCGGATCTCGGCAACCGCGGCCGGAAATCCGGCGAGTCCACACCAGGCACGCAGATCCGCGACGGCCGCGGGACCGAACGCGGCCAGATAACGCAGCACCAGCGCGGCACCGGCCGGATCGCTGCCGTCCGGGGCGAGCGGCTCGATCTCGCGCCCCAGCCACGAGGAGAGCAGCACATTGCGCACCCCGCCGTTCGTGCGCCACAGTCCGCGCGGCGGCAACTGCGCCATCGGGAGCAGCGCTGCGACCAGCATCTCCCCCAGCGCCCGTGGCCCCGGTTCCGGCCAGCGCTCCTCGAGTTCCCGCGCGAGCCCGGTCATCGAACGGGGTTCGCCGTCGGCCAGTACCGCCGCACCCGCCGCGGCCAGCTCCTCGAGGTCCACGCCCGCGAGCTCACGGCGGTAGTTCCCGAGCACCCGCTGGCGCAGCATCGCGTCGTGCCGGGCCCGCCACGCGAGGGCATCCTCGGCGGTGACCAGGTGCACGGTCCGGCGCATCAGATGGGTCCGCACCACGCTCCGCCGGACGAGCAGGTCCGAGAGGGCGTGCGGATCGAAGGCGCGCAACCGCGACCACAGCCCGATGAACGGTTCCTGGGGTTCCTGGGCCTGCAGCCCGCACAGGTGCGCGACGGCCTCGTGCACCGGGACCTCGGCGCGGTCGAGCAGCAACTGCCTGGCCAGGGTGGCGCGATTGAGCGCGCGGGTACTCAGGCGGGTGGTGGTCGGGACGGACAAGATCGGCTCCTTCGCTTCGGATCGGCAAGGATCGCAGAGGAAGCGGCCGGAACCTGTCCGCTTTAGGCGTGCTGGTCGGCGTCGAGGAACAGTTGCACGTGGTTCTCCACCGCGATGTCCATCCGCTCGGGCCGCCCTTCGTGCAGCACATCCAGCAGCAGGCGATGCTGGTCGACCACATCCTGGGGCGAGGTGTGCCCGGAGGCGTCGCGCAGGAAATACGCCCGGACGCGTGGCTGGATGGTGCGCCAGATCTGCAGCGACTGCGCGGAACCGGCCGCGGCGATGACGCTCTCGTGGAACTCCACGTCCAGGTCCACGAGGGCGTCGAAGTTCACCGGGATCCGCGCGGCCTGTTCCATCCTGGCGACGATGCCCTCGAGCTTGTCGAGCAGGCCGTCGGGCCGGGACCGGAGGACAGCGCGGAACGCCGCCCGCTCGATGACCAGGCGGATGGGCACCAGGATCTCGGTGATCTCCGCCTGCTCGATCCCGACCACGACGGCGCCGCGATAGGGCTGGGTCTGTACAAGGCCCTCGTGCTCCAGGACCATGATCGCTTCCCGGACCGGGCCCCTGCTGAGGTTGTAGGCGGCCGAGAGATCCCGCTCCACGAGCCGGTCCCCGGCGACCAGGTCACCGGCGGCGATGCGGCCGCGGATCTGCCGCACGACCCAGTCGCGGCGGGACTCGGGAGGACTCTCGGGGGGCACCGACAACTGCATTCCCGAACCCTAGCAAGTGCCAGATGGTTGACCATCTGCCATTTGCCGCCTAGGTTGCTTCCCCATGAAGATCACCGATGTCCGCGCGGCCGGCCTGCGTGGTGCCACTCCGGAAGGCGGCTGGACCGAGGAACTGCGTTCCGAGGATGTCGTGCACACCCTGGTCGCGGTGCACACCGATGCCGGGATCCTCGGCCTCGGCAGCGTGTTCACCAGTGAGAACCTGGTCCGCGCCGCGCTGGATGTGCTGCGCCCGCTGCTGATCGGGGAGAGCGCGCTCGAACCCGAGCGGCTCGCCGAGGGACTGCACCGGGCCACGTTCTGGCTCGGCCGCGGCGGCTCGATCACGCACACCATCAGCGGAGTGGACGCCGCACTGTGGGACCTGCTGGGGCGGGCGACCGGTCAGCCGGTGGGGCGGTTGCTCGGCGGCCGCCACCGGGATCGGGTGCGGCCGTACGCCTCCCTGCTCATGACGCAGCCCGAACAGCTGGCCGATCGCCTCCGCCCCTGCGTGGCCGCCGGATGGACCGCGTTCAAGATCGGCTGGGGCCCGTTCGGCCGGTCCGGCGCCGCGCTCGACGAACGGATCGTGGCCACCGCGCGGGAAGCCGTCGGGCCCGATGCGCTGCTCATGGTGGACGCCGGGGCCAGCGACAGCGCCTGGCGCAACGGCTACAAATGGGCGCGGCGCACCGCGGACATGCTGCGCGCCTACGACATCGCCTGGTTCGAGGAACCGCTTCCGCCGGATGCCATCGAGGACTACATCCGGCTTCGCGAGCACGCCCCGGTCCCGATCGCCGGGGGCGAGGTACTGACCAGGCGGCAGAGCTACCTGCCCTGGATCGAGCGCGGCGCCTTCGACATCGTCCAGCCCGATGTCACCAAGGTCGGCGGGATCAGCGAACTGCGCAGGGTCGGCTGGAGTGCCCACGATCACGGCATCCGGCTCATCCCGCACGGATGGAACACGGCCGTCGGCCTGGCCGCCGATCTGCAGCTCGCCTCCGCGCTGCCGGACACCGATCTGGTCGAGTACGTCACCGGTTCCCCGTATGTGGACGACATCCTGAGCACGCCCTGGGCGCTGGACAGCGAGGGCATGCTCCCGATTCCGGAGGGACCGGGGCTCGGCATCGAACTCGATCCGGACGCGCTCGGGCGCTACACCGATGCCGAGGCGCTGCTCGGAGCGGACCGATGAGCGAGACCGCGGTCCTGGTCACCGGCGCCGCATCGGGAATCGGGCGCGCCGTCTGCCTGGCCGCTTCCCTTGGCGGACAGCACATCCACGCGCTCGACCGGGACGCCGGGGGGCTGCACGCCCTGCTCGGGGAGATCCACGCGGCCGGTGGGCGGGCCACCGCGCACCACGTCGACGTCACCGCGCAGGAGCAGGTCGAGGAAGCGTTCGCCACGGTGGCCCGCGGACCCGCACTGCGCGGGGTCTTCACCTCGGCCGGGGTCGATCTCGGTGGCCTCGCCCATGAACTCGGTCCGGACACCTTCCGGAAAGTCCTGGAGGTCAACGCGACGGGGACGTTCCTGGTCGTGCGGCAGGCGTTGCGCGCGATGCTCGCCACCGGCGGCGGGGGAAGCATCGTGCTCTGCGGTTCCCCCGCCGCGCAGGTGGGGTTCGCCGCGGGCGGGGTCACCGCCTACGGCGCGTCCAAGGGCGCGATCTCGTCCATGACCAGAACCCTCGCCGTGGACTACGCACGGCACGGCATCCGGGTCAACGCCGTACTCCCCGGGCCCACCGAGACCGAACTGATGTGGGCCAATGTCACCGCAACCGAGCGCGCGGCCATCCGGGAGCGGATCGCGGGCGAGGTCCCGCTCGGCCGCCTCGCCCGTCCCGGGGAGATCGCCCAGTGCGTGCTGTGGCTGCTCTCCGCCGCCTCCTCCTACACCACCGGCTCACTCATCGGCTGCGACGGCGGTGTCCTCGCCAAGTCCTCGGTGAGCGTCTGAATCCCCGGCACACCGCGAAAACGGAGCAGTCATGAACGTTCTGGCCATCGGCGCCCATCCGGACGACGTCGAGCTGCTGTGCGGCGGCACGCTCGCGCTCTATGCCGACCGCGGCGATCAGGTCACCATCGCCATCGCCACCAACGGCGAGGTCGGTTCCAGTTTCGGCACCAAGGAAGAGATCGCCGAACGCCGGTACGGGGAAGCCCTTGCCGCGGCCGGACGGCTGGGCGCCGAGCTGATCTGGCTCGGGTACCCGGACGAGTTCCTGTTCAACGAGGAGCCCACCAGGCGGCGGTTCATCGACGCTATCCGCCAGGCGCGGCCGCGGGTGCTGTTCACCCACTCCACCGCGGACTACCATCCGGATCACCGCACCGCGGGCCAGATCGCCCAGGACGCACGGATCCCCTGCGCGGTCCCGCTCATCGAGGGCGCGTTCCCCGCATGCGAGATCCCCACCGTGTTCATCATGGACACCCTCGGCGGGCACGGCTTCGCGCCACAGCAGATCGTCGACGTGTCCACGGTGATCGACCGCAAGTCCGCGATCCTCGGCGAACACCGCAGCCAGCGCGAATGGCTGCACACCGCCTACGGCATCGAGTACCAGGATCTGATGCGCGGGCACGCCGCCGATCGCGGTGCCCTGGTCGGCGCCCGGTACGGCGAGGCATTCCGCCAGCTGCCCACGTTCCCGGAAACGGGTGGACCGGAACTGCTACCGAACCATCACCCTGTCCCGCGTTGAGAGGAAAATCCGTGCGACGAAGCACTTCCCGGTTCTCGATCTGGCTGATCGCCTCCGCCGCGGCGCTCGGTGGCATGCTCTTCGGCTATGACACCGGCGTCGTCTCCGGTGCCCTGTTGTTCTTCCGCACCGAGTTCGACCTGACCTCCTTCCAGCAGGGCGTGGTGGTCAGCATGATGCAGCTGGGTGCCGTGGCCGGTGCGCGGGTCTGCGGGCCCGTCTCGGACCGGTGGGGCCGCAGGCGCGCGCTGAGCTTCGCCGCGGTCGCGTTCGTGGCCGGTGCGGTGCTCGCCGCCATCGCGCCCGGGTACGGAATCCTGGTGCTGGCCCGGATTCTGCAGGGAATCGGGGTGGGCTCCGCCGCGCTCACCGTTCCGGTGTACATCGCGGAGATCGCGCCACCGAAATTCCGCGGCGCGCTCGTCTCGCTGAACCAGCTGATGATCACCGCCGGGATCCTGGTGTCCTATCTGGTCAACTCCGCGTTCGCCCCGACGGGCGGCTGGCGGTGGATGTTCGGGCTGGCCGCGGTCCCCGCGCTGGTGCTGCTCGCGGCCTTGGCGGTGTTACCGGAAAGCCCGCGCTGGCTGGCCACCAAGGGCCACCTCGATCGGGCTCGCACCGTGCTGACCCGGGTCACCGGGGCGGATTCGGCCGAACACGAACTCGGCGAGATCCGCGCCGCCTCGCAACGACCGGAAGCCGGGATGCGGGCGCTGCTCGGCCGCGCCGTCCGGCCCGCACTGTTCATCGGGCTGACCCTGGCACTGTTCCAGACGATCACCGGGATCGACACGGTCATCTACTTCGCGCCCACGATCCTGGACGACGTCGGATTCTCCGCGCAGAGCGCCACCCTGAGCACGGTCGGCATCGGCGTGGTCAACCTGGCGATGACCGTGGTCTCGCTGCTGCTGCTCGACCGGATCGGCAGGCGCACCCTGCTGATCGCCGGTACCGCCGTGATGGCGGTCTGCCTGGCGCTGCTCGCGTTCGTCTTCTCCGCCAGCGCACCCGGCTGGCTCAGCGTCACCGCGCTGATGGCTTTCGTCGGCGCGTTCGCCATCGGGCTCGGCCCCGCGTTCTGGCTGATCAACTCCGAGATCTATCCGCTGCGGCTGCGGGCACGGGCCGCGGGGCTGGCCACCATGATGATCTTCGGTTCGAACGCGATCGTCTCGATCACCTTCCTGCCACTGGTCGAACTTCTCGGCCAGGCCCAGGTTTTCCTGCTCTACCTCGCACTCACCATCGCTGCCGTGCTGTTCATGTACCGCTGGGTTCCGGAAACCCGCGGCCGCAGCCTCGAGGAGATCGAGCACGACCTGAACCCGGGCCGGAAGACCGCGGACAAACCAGGGGAACCCCTCTCCTAGCGGTCCGCGGCGATCGGGCGGTAATCGGTCTCGTAGCCGAAATAGCGCGGACCGGTCAGCGCAAGGCCCGCCTCGGTGCGCCAGCGCGGATCGCAGGGCACGGCGATCGCGGTGACCCGCAGCCCGTAGCGCATTCCCTCGGTGGTGACGGGTTCGCCGGTCTCGGTGTCCAGCACGCAGATCAGATCCGGTGTGGTGGCCCGGATCCGCCCGTCCACGGTGGCGAGCAGGTGCTCGTTCTGGAAGTCCAGCCGCAGTTTTCCCTCCGGCGCGGTGATCCACGCGTGCCCGCGCACGAACCCGCCCGCGGTGTGCCGCGCGACATCCTCGACCTTTCCGTGCAGTAGCACGACCGCGGAGAGCAGTTCGGTGACCGCGGCGATCGGATCCGCGCCCTGTTCGCGGGCGGTGCGCACCGTGGCGCCGAGGCGTTCGGCCAGCCCGAGCGTTCCCGGCACGAGCGCGGAATCCAGCTGCTCGCCCCGGATCAGCGTGTCCGCGCTGCTGAGCTGGCCGCCCAGTTCGGTGCACGCGGCGCGCGCGATGCGTTCGGCAGCGTGCGCGTCCACCGCGTCGACGACGAGCGTGTTGCCCTTGTCGTCGGCGAGCGCGATCGGGGTGACCCTGATCCCGGCGAGGTTCGGCAGCACCATCTGCAGCTCGGGGAACGCCCGGCCCATCGCATCCCCGTCCACGACGGGCAGTCCGCGTTCGGCGGCGAGCGCGAGCGGGATCATCGAGTTGATGCCGCCGATCTCGATCGGCGCGATATGGCTCACCGTGATGCCGGTGTAGTGCTCATAGGCGCGCAGTGCGGCGATTTCCTCGGTGCCCGCGGGAAGTTTCTCCAGCAGCACCGTCGGCGCTCCCATCCCGGAGATGGCCAGCACCGCCGCATCCGCGGGGACCTCGCCGAACTCCAGCACTCGCACCGGTCCGTTGCGCTCGATCGCACCACGCGCGTACAGCATCCCCACATAGGGATCGCCGCCACCGCCGGTGCCGAGGATCGCCGCACCCCTGGCCAGATCCTCGAGTTGTGCTACGCCGATCTCACGCACGGCTCGGCTCCTCCTTTCGCGCGGCGAGCTCGCCCACCGCTTTGACACAGATCCGGGTCGCCCCGCCGGGCAGATAGGCGAGCGGGATTTCCTGGATGTCCACGATCTCCACCGTTCCCTGCCGCGCACCGGCCCGGTGGGCCCGGTCGATGGCCTCGGCGCGCGCCTCGGTGAGCACGGTCTCCCGCTGTCCGGGGCCGATCCGGTAGATGCCGTCCACCAGACCGCTGCACTGCGCGATCGCGGCCCCGACCGCGTTCGCCACCGGGAAATGGTCCGGGCGGTGCACCTCGGCGAAGTTCGGCAGCCGATCGCGCAGCAACACACTGCCCCCGCCGACGAGCACCACCGGCAACGCGGCCGCCGAGGTGCGCATCCGGTCGATCCCCTCGTCGATCCGGGTGGCGATCCCGCGCAGCGCGGTGTCCACCGTCGTCCGGTCCAGCTGCGCCACCCTGGCCGGATCACCGATCTCGGCATATCCCGCGGCGACCGCGAGATCGGTGGCGGTCAGGGTATCCCCGCCGAACACCATGGCCTGTTCGGTGAGCCGGTAGCCGACGCTGCGCGGGCCCGTCGTGGCGTCCCCGGCGATCAGCGAGCCACCGCCGATCCCGACCGAGTACACGTCCGGGATGGGGAAATTCGTGCGCACTCCGGCGATCCTGGTCTCGTTCGCGGCGATCCGCGGGAACCCGGCGGAGAGGATGCCGATATCGGTCGTGGTTCCGCCGATGTCCACCACGGCGCAGTCGGTGAGCCCGGAGAGGAAGGCGGCGCCGCGCATCGAGTTGGTCGGCCCGGAGGCGAAGGTGGCGACCGGATAACGGCGCGCCCGCTGCACATCCATCAGGGTGCCGTCGTTCTGGGACAGGAAGATCGGCGCGGTGACCCCGACCTCGGCGAGCCCGGTGGCGAAGGAATCCACGATGTGCTCCGCGAGCCCGCGCAGCGAGGCGTTCACGATCGTCGCGTTTTCTCGTGCCAGCAAACCGATCCGGCCGATATCGCTGGACAGCGAGATGTGCACCTCGCCGAGTTCGGCGGCCAGGATCTCCGCCGCGATCCGTTCGTCCTCCGGGGCCGCGGGAGAGAACACCGAGGAGATCGCGATCGAGTCGATCCCGGAATCGGCGATCCGCGCGGCGATCCGGCGCAGTTCCTCGGTGTCTATAGTGGACAGTTCGCGGCCGTCGAACTCCCGGCCGCCGTGGCACAGAAAGGCCGTGTCCCCCAGCGCGGTGCGCAGTTCGCCGGGCCAGTCGACCATCGGTGGCACCGCGGCCGAGGACGGCAGGCACAGCCGGACCGCGGCCACTTTCGCCAGCCTGCTGCGCTCGATGAGCGCGTTCAGGAAATGCGTGGTGCCGATCATCACGGACTCGATCTCCGCATCGATCTCCGCGAGCAGCGCGCCCACCGCGGCCGTGATGCCCGTGGTGATATCGGCCGTGGTGACCTGTTTGGTCGACGCCCGGACCCGGTTGTCCGCGTCGAGCACGACCGCGTCGGTGTTCGTGCCACCGACGTCAATCCCGATTCGCACCGTGTTGTTCTCCGATCTCGACGGTTGCCGCCGGGTTTTCCGGCTGTTCGAAGGTGAAGCTCCCGCGCGCGCCGAGCCAGCCGAGCCTGCCGAGCACGACATAGCCGAGCAGCCCGATCAGCAGCGCGTTCAACGCGGGAATCCCCCACCAGCCAAGGGAATCCGAGAGCCAGCCTACGGCGATCGCCAGTGCCCAGACCAGCATCGTGCCGGGTACCCAGCCGACCTCGGTGTCCGGGAGCCTGCCGCGCGCCCGGGAAACGTCCAGCTCACCGCGCCAGCGCCGGACGATGAAGTACTCCGCGACCATGATCCCCGCGACCGGGGTGGTGACGATCCCGAGCGCGTTCAGGAAACCGGTGAACGCGCCGAGAATGCCCAGCGCGGCCGCGAGACTGCCGAGCACCCCGAGCACGATCGTGCAGGTCACCCGGTGCAGCCGGATCCCGAACAGCGTCTGCACGGCGTTGATCAGCCCGAGCACGCAGGAGTACAGGTTCCAGTTGTTGATCTTGACGGTGGCGCAGATCAGGATCAGCACCCCGACCGCCCCCGAGGAAGCGGTGATCAGCGCGATCAGATCCGAGGAACGCATCGCCTGGGCCAGCCACACCCCGGCGAGCCCGAGCACGTACTCGCCGAGCGTGATACCCACGACCGTCTGCTTCACCACATCCCCGGCGGTGCGGTTGAACCGGGTCATGTCCGGAGTGGTGAGCGCGCCGATCATGTACGAACCGGCGACGATGGTGGCCCCGCTGGCGATGGTCAGCGGGGCGCCGAACGGGTGCCCGGCAAAACCCGCGTGCACCGGCTGATCCGCCAAACGTGTTCCCACCGCCCAGCCGACAAGACCGAGGAAAGCGGGCACCGTGACGAAAGCCGTCCAGCCCATCGCGCGAAAACCACGCAGCACCAACAGGGTCGTGCCGACCCCGGCGATCAGGCACCAGGCCCACAGCGGCACCCCGCCGAGCATCGAATGCAGCCCTTCGGCGAACACCCCGGTCTGCACACCGAACCAGCCGAACAGGCTCACCGCCATGAGCAGGCCGAGCAACGCCCCGCCGTACCGGCCGAAACCGGTCCAGCGGGCCAGCACCGAGGTGGAGACCCCTTCGCGCATCCCGGCGATCCCGATGAAGATCGACACGACCTCCAGGGTCACCGAACCGAGGGTGAACGCCCAGAACGCGCCCCAGAACGTCAGCCCGGCCCCGAGCGAGGCACCGACCAGGAACTGGGTCAGATCGGAGAGCTGCCCGAAGCGCTGCACCGCGACCCCGAACCAGGCATGCCGCTTGGCCCTCGGCACCCGTTCGAGCGGGTAGTCCTCATCCGCCATCCGCTGCTCCTTTCCCATGGTGCACCGCCGGGCCGGCCGCGACCGCGATCGAACGAATTCCCGCCGCGTGCAGGTAGGGCAAGCGGTGCCGCCATGCGGAAACGGTGCGCACGTCCGCCGGTTCGGCACCGCGGCGGATCGCATCCGCGCGGGCGGCCGGTTCGGCGGCCTCTCCCGAATCGTCCACCCGCACGCTCCGCCCGACGACGGGAGCCGCGGCGGCCCCGACGGCGCGCACCACCGCGGGATCGGCGTCGAGCTCGCCGATCCGCTGCACCGGTGTTTGTCCCGGTACCGGCGCCAACCGGTCCAGCGCTTCGGCGAGCCCCTCGGCATCGGTGGCGGTGAGCGTCTCGGCGATCGGCAGGCTCACCGGAACCCCGGCGAACCGCGCCGCGCTGGATTCCACGAGCAGTTCGCCCGCCACCGCACCGACGGCGTCCTCCAGCACGACGAGCAATTCGGTCCGTCCGCGCAGCTCCGCCGCACCGCGCAGCAAGGCCGCGTGCGCACTGCCCAGTGCGCTGCTCGGCCGCTCGGCGAGCAGATCCAGCGCGCAGCAGCTGCCGTCCCCGCACAGGAAATAGGCATCCGGAGCGGCAAGCCGTTCGGCCAGCCGGGCGGCGAGCGGACGCAGCGCGGCGTCCAGCACACAGGCGTTCTCCCGCCCTCGTAAACCGAGCGATCCGATATCCGCCGAGCAGGAAACGTGTTCGGTTCCGGCAGCGGCACGCACCAGCTCGGCTGCGTCCCGCTCCTGCTCGTCGTGCAACGGACCGAACGGACCGCAGATCGCGAAGGCGGCGCCACGATTGCGTTCGGCGAAGGCGATCGTGGCGGCGCGGTCCAGCGGGGCGATCGCGCGGCCGCTGCGTTCCACGCCACCGTCGACGATCGTGCTGTCCGCGTGTACCGCCGCGCGCAAGGGCTCCGGCCAGTCGTACAACGGGCGCACCGCATCCACCGCACCACCGCCGATACGCAGTACCGCCACCCGGGCAAGCCCGGTACGGCACAGCACCGCGCGCCCGAGATTGTGCAGCCCATAGACCACCGGCCCGCTGGCACCGAGCCGGTCCAGCGCCGTACGCACTCCGCCGTACACATCGGCGGTACTCGGCACCCGCACCGTCGTACCGTCGAGCACCGCCGTCGTCTCGCGGACACCGATGTCCACACCGATCATGTGCGCACCCCGAATGCCTCCGGACCACCGAGCGCCAGACCGGCCGGGGTGTACCAGGCGGGTGCGCTGCGCGCGGTCACCACGGTCACCCGCTGCCCGTAGCGCAGTTCCTCGGCACTCACCGGTCCACTGCTGCCGAGCAGCGTGATCACATCGGGGACCATGGCCAGCGGTTCGCCGTTCTCGAACACCGCGAGGTATTCGTCGGCCACCACCAGCCGCAACAGCCGGTCCGCATCGGCGAGCACTCCGGAAAGCACCGCCTCGGTGTGCCCCTCGTACTGCCCGACCTCGGTGACCTTGGCCGTGGCGAGCGTGCGCAACCCGGCGGCATCGGGATCACCGGCACGCACCGCCGCGCCGATACGCAGCGCGCGGGACACCGAATCCCCGACCGCGTACTCGGCGACCTGACCGGCGTCGACCGGATAGTCACAGGAGAAGACCTGGCCGCCGTACGCGTCCAGGCTGGCGCGCACGAAACGTTCCAGCCAAGCACCGTCCGCCCAGTCCAGCAACACGGTCCGCCCACGCCCGTCGCAGAGCAGCGCCGGACCGGCGGGCAGCCCGGCGAGCTCGAACACGTTCTGGTCCATGCGCGGATACGCCCTGCCGATGGCGTCCGCATCGAACAGCGGCAAGCCGAGACGGGCCGCCCAGGCCACCGCGAACGGCCCGCCGAACCCGCCGATCTCGGCGCACAGTACGGCGCGCGGCACCCGTCCGGTGAGCCGTTCCAGGGCCTCGCGCATCACCTCGGCGTCCGCTCTCCCGCCCAGCATCTCCTCGCTCAGCAGGGTGGATCCCGCCTGACTCACGGTGAACACCGCGGTATCGGCGGGCAGCAGGCCGGGTGCGCACACCTGCACAGGGCCACATTCCTCGATCGCCTGCGCCGCGAGGGCCGCGGACAGGCTCGTGCTGCCGCCACCTCCGGAGCCCAGGACCGCGCAGCCCAGCGCGAGGTCGGGAACCAGTTCGGCGGTGAGCAGCATTCGGCCACCCTAAGGCGCACCGGGAGGTGAACGAAGGGCTGTGCGCACACAGCTGGCGAATTCGTTGTGCAGCAAGCACACTGTGCGGATGCTGTTGTCCGAACTGCTCGCCACCCCGGGACTGGCCGGGATCTCCGTACTCGCCGGGCCCACCGAGGGCTCGGCGCGGTCGGCGCGGCTGCTGCGTACCGCCGAAGAGATCACCCGATGCTCCCCGGGGACCCTGGCCGTGCTGCTCGGCCCGCACCTCGGACATCGGCTGGATCTGGCCCTGCGCGACGCCGTGCGCGCGGGGCTGGCCGCACTGCTGGTGGAGACCGACGCGGCGATCCCGGTCACGGCGCAGCGGATCGCCGAACGGGGCGAGCTGTGCCTGTTGCACACTCCTCGTGATCCGGTCGAGCTGTTCCTGATCATGCGCGATGCCCTGCTCGGCGATGCCACCGCCGCGCTCTCCCGGCTCGACACGGCCGCCCGCGCACTCCGCTCCGGCGAAGCCGATCCGCTCGAGATCGCGGCACAAGCCATCGGGGAACCGGTGCGTCACGATGGCGCCACGGCGGGCGAATGCACCGTGACCTTCGGCGAGAACCGGCTTTCCGGCGGCGCCGACACCCCGTTCAGCCGAATCGTGCTCAGCCTGGCCGCGGCGGTACACGCCGCCGGGGTGAGCACCATCTCCGCCAGATCGCGCGGCGGGCTGCTCGCCGAACTGCTCAGTGCGCCTGCCGAACACGCGCTGAGCCTCGCCGCCCGTGCCCGGGCACTCGGCCTCGCCATCGACGGAACGCACACCGTGGCCCGGATCGAACCGTCGGCCAGTACCGGTACCGAGCGCTACCGGCTGCTCGCCACCGCCGAACGGGAAATCCAGGGCCTCGACCACCCCTGCGCCCAGCGCACCACCTGCACCGCGGACGATGCCGTGCACGTGCTGCTCACCGAGCACCACGACCGGCCCGAGCCGCGTTCGCACGCCGGGCAGCTGCTCGACCACATCCGCACTCGCCTGCCAGGGCACGGATTCCGCTGCGGGGTCGGCACCGCACATCAGGGCCCGCGCGGTATCCAGGCCTCGGCTCGCGAGGCCCGCGGTGCCGTACAACGACTCGAGCCCGATGCCACCGCGCCCGGCTACTACGACGCGGCAGGTCTCGACCGGATGCTTTTCGACTGGTACTCATCCACACCCGCCCGCGAAGCCGTGACCGAACTACTCGGTCCGCTGCTGTGCCTCGGCGCGCACAAAGCGGAACCACTGATCGCCGCGCTGCAAAGCTACCTCGACCACAACGGCTCGCCGAGCAACGCGGCTGCCGCACTGCACCTGCATCGCAATGCCGTCAGCCAGCGCGTACGCCGGGCCGGTGAACTACTCGCCGCCGACCTCGACGACCCGGAACAGCGGCTCAGACTCCAGCTCGCCTGCCGCGCCTACTTCGCCTGAGGGCCGCCATCCTGTGTCCGATTCGGCTGGCGGACATCCGTTCGCTCGATGATCAGGGCACTGGTGGTGAGACCGGCACCCAGACAGAGCAGCAGCGCCCGTCTGCTGGGTGCCAGGGTATCGAGCCGGGCGAGCGCGGCGAGATTGGCGAGGGTGTCCCCGGGCCCGAGGTGGCCGGTTTCGTGGCCGAACGGGAGATGGCGCCGGCGCAGGAATGCGGGCAGCGCGGCCAGGATCGAGTGCCGGACGACCTGGGCACCGAGGCGGACGGTGCACACGACGTCGATGGTGTCCCGCGCCTGTTCCTCGGTGAGCCCGGCATCGGCGAGGGCGCGCTGCCAGGTGATCCCGGTCAGTTCGCGGATGGCGCGCAGGTTGTGCACGAAATCGGTGCTCAGTTCGGCACTGCCCTCCGGTTGCCTGCGGAACGGGTGGAACCGCGGAAACCGTTCCTCCGCACGGGGATCACCGGCGATGGCCAGACTGAGCACGGCGTAGGGGCCCGGCCGGGTTCCGATGAGCACGGCGGTGGCCCCGTCGCCGAGGACGGTGCTCGGCGCGGTGTTCCAGCGGTCGTAGGGCAGTTCGCTGAAGTTCGCCGCGGTGCAGGCGAGTGCGGTACTGGTGCGGGATTCGGTGAGCAGGGTGCTCGCGGCGTAGTGCAGTGCGGCCACCCCGCCGTTCGACATCTGCTCGGTGGCGAAAGCGATGCTGTGCTCGGCGCCGAGGGTGCGCGCGATCCGGTGCGCGGGCGACCAGGGATCCTCCTCGCTCAGCGTGATTCCGGAGTAGCCGAGCACATCGATCCCGTCCGGCTCGATCCGCGCGGTCGCGCAGGCGTTCCGGCACGCGGCCAGTGCCATGCGCCAGGCGGGAATCTCCCCGGCGACGGGCACCGCGCGGTAGGCGGCGTTCGCGGTGTCCGAGTCGGTGCTGGCCCCCGCGGCCACCGCTTCTTCCGCTCGATAACGCTTGTCCGGCAGCCATTCGGTGGCGGCGGCGAGGTGCAGTTGTCCGCCGATCCTCATCGTGGTGCGGTGGCCGCGCCGAGCCGGACGGGGAGTTCGACGATCCTGCGGTCGATCAGGTTCGGCGTCCATTCCAGGCGTTCGGCGGGAATTTCCGGTTGCAGCCCGGGAAAACGCGCGAACAGTGCGGGAAGCGCGACCGTCAGTTCGAGCCGGGCCAGGTGCGCACCGGCGCAGTAGTGCATGCCGTACCCGAAGCTCAGGTGCGCGGGCTCGGCGGAGTTCTGTTCCTCGAGCGCTCCGCTGGAGCTGAACACGCGCGGATCGTGATTGGCGCTGGCCAGGCAGAGCATCACGTGTGCGTCGCGGGGAATACGCACCCCGCCGAGTTCGAGCTCGGCACTGGCGAATCTCCAGATGGCGAACGGGATCGAGGGATGGTGCCGGAGCAGCCCGTCGATCAGTGGCCCGGGATCCTCGTCGTGCAGGGAATCGAGCAGCCTCGGCTGCCCGGCGAACAGGGCGGCACCGTACCCGATCGCGGTCGCCGTGGTGATGATACCGGCGGCGAGCACCAGCATGACGGTGCTGACCAGTTCACGGAAGCTCAGTTTCTCGGCCCGGTAATACCGGTGCACCGCGAGCGAGATCAGGTCGTCACCGGCAGCGGCGCGCTTGTCCTCGATCGTCGCGAGACACAACCGCTGGAGTTCGCGTTGCGCCTCGGCGATATCGCCGCGGACCGGGCTCGCGAAGGTGGACATGGTCGTGACCAGGTGGGCGACTTCCCCGGCCAGGCCCGGTTCGATACCGAAGACCCGGCAGGCGACCTCGGCAACCACCGGATAGGCGAAATCCGCGCAGAGATCGGGCCGCGGTTGCCGCGCAAGGTGTTCGAGGCGGCTGTCCACGACCTCGTGCACCATCGGCCGCAGCCGGGCCACCGCCTTGGCCGACAAGGCCGAGGACAGCACCGCACGCAACCGGCGGTGCTCGGTTTCCTCGGTGTTGAGCGCGTGCCTGCCGCTCATGGTGATGCCGTCCTCGGGATGACGGCTGCCACCGAAGCGCGCCCGCGGATCGGTGACCGTGGCGGGATTCGCGGAAAGGAGTGGATGCTGCAGCGCCTCCTTCACCTCGGCGTACCTGGTGACGATCCACACCGGGAGCCCGGTGGAAAGCACGCGCCGGTGCACCGGGCCGCTTTCCCGCAGCTCGGCCAGTTTCGCATCGGTATCGGTCTGGTACGGGCACATCGTGAACGGTTCGGTGGTCACGCGGTTTTCCCTTCGTGGCCGACAGGACGGCACAGCTCCGCGAGGTCGGCGACCGTGCGCGCGGTGAACAGGGCCTCCTCGCTGATCTGCACACCGAGCTCGTCCTGGGTCGCCGAGACCGCATCCAGCAGCCGAAGCGAGTCCACGTTCGGCAGCTCGGTCAGCGGTTGTGCGGGATCGATGTCCTCCGGGGCGAGCTCGAGCGCGTGCGCGAGATGACGCGCGAGGACCCGCAGTGTTTCGGTTGTCTCGTTCATCCGTGCTGCTCCTGTTGCGCCGCAAGGCGTTCGCGCACTTCGGCGCGCCGCCATTTGCCGCTGGTGGTGCGGGGAAGCCAGCCGCGTGGCACGGCGCGGACCGCGATCTCGCCGATGCCGAGCCGTCCGGAGATCGCCTGGCGCACCCGCGTGGTGAGCGCATCGTGGTCCTCGCTCCGGGTTTCCACCACGACGAGCATGCGTTCGCTGTCTGGCTCGGCCACGGCCACACAGTGCCCGTGATAGACGCCGTCGACCACACCGGCGATCGATTCCGCGTCCTCGGCGTGGATATTGCGGCCCGCGACGATGATCACGTCCTTGATCCTGCCGGTGACGTAGAGCTCGCCGTCGTGCAGGAAACCGGTGTCGCCGGTGCGGAACCAGCCCGCGTGCATGCGCTCGCGGGTGGCCTCGGGGTCCCCGAGATAGCCGCTCATCAGGTTGGGGCCGGTCGCTTCGATCTCGCCGACATGCCCGGCGGGAAGCGGAAACCCGGTTGCGTCGACGATCCGGACGGTGACCCCGGGAAACGGCGGCCCCTGGGAGACAACGGGCAGTCCGTACGGATCCGCTTCGGCGAGGAAACGGACCCTGGCCCCGTTCTCCAGGCTGGACCGGTCGACGTGCACCGTCCGGGAGACCACTTCCGTGTGCTGCAGCGTGATACCGACGCAGAATTCGGCCATGCCGTAGCCGGGCGTCATCACACCCGCTTTTCCCCGTATTTCGGCGAAATCGCGCATCGTGGACGCGCGGACCACCTCACCGGCGTTGACCGCGCTGCGCAGAAAGCGCAGATCGGGGCGGCCGTCCGCGGACCGCGCGGCCGAAACGAGGCGGTCATAGGCGAAATTGGGTCCGGTGAAGATCGTGACCCGGTGCTCGGCCAGATAGCGCAACGCTCCCGCGGTATCGCGGATGAACGCGCCGGGGTTGACCAGATGGGCCTCCAGGCCGATGTAGAGAAAGCTCAGCAGGCCGATCAGGCCGAAGTCGTGGAACAACGGAACCCACTGCCACGCGATGTCCGAGCTGGTCGTGCCCATCCGGGCCAGCGTGCCCCGGATGCTGGGCAACAGCGCCTCGTGGGTGAGCACGATTCCCTTCGGCGCGGCCGTGCTTCCGGAACTAAACTGCACCACCGCGGGATCCCGCGGGCCGGGGCGGCAGGCGATCGGTGGCGTGCCCGTTCGGCAGTTTCCCACCTCCAGCAACCGGATTCCGGTTTCCCCGGGGATCAGCGTGGTGAGCAGGCCCGCGGTCGCCGCGTCGGTGAGCACGAGGCGCACCCCGGCCTTGTTCAGCAGGCCGGAGAAGGCCTCGACTGCGGCGTCCGGCCCGGTGGCCATCGAGGGGACCGGCAGGAGTGTGGCCGCCGCACCGGCGAACATGATCCCGAAGACGGCCGCCACGAAGTCCGGAGAGGTCGGGCCGAGAACGCCGACCACCGATCCGGTGCCCACACCGGAATCCGCCAGCTCGGCGGCGATTCCGCCCGCCCGCTCGACCAGTTCGCCGGTCGTCAGTACCTGCCCGGATTCCGGGAACACCAGCCGGGCCTCATCGGCTCTGAGCAGCATGTCGCACAGCGTCGTGAAACCCTCGGTGTCCGGCGCGGCGAGTGCGCTCACCGCTTGCTGCCCGACAGATCCCTGGACCGTCATCGAGTGACCTTCCACTAGACAATGTGGACAGCGGCGCATCCGCCCACCGGATCGAGCCTGCCATCCGCGGCAGGACCGGACCTACCGCCGTTCAGGCGACACCCGGACGCGCGAAGACCACAAAACGCAGTCACCGCAACGAAATCCTGCTCCGGTGTTCCCTCATGCTGAGATGCCGAGAAAGTCCAGGATCTCCTCGGTGACCCGGTCGGGCGCGTCTTCCATGACGAAGTGACCGGCATCCGGGATGGTGACGAGTTCGGCGCCGGGAATGTCGGCGGCGAGCTTCCGGGCGTAGTCGAGGGGCTGCCATTCGTCTTGCGCACCCCAGAGGATGCGCACCGGCATGCGCAACCGGCCGAGGTGCGCGCTGATCTCCTCGGTGTAGATCGAGTCGTAGTGGCGGACCTGGTGTTCGAAGAACGAACCGGGCCCGAGGCCGGACTGGTGTGGTGCCAGGTAGGCCTCGAGTACCGCGCCGGTCATGATTTCCTTGTCCGCCACGGTCATTTCGAGCTGGCGGGTCAGCAAAGTGTCGAACTCCCGCCGGGACAGATTCCGGTAGTCCTCGAGGTGTTCGGCGATGATCGAGCGCCAGCTCGCCGATGGCCAGGAGTCATAGCTGACCGTGTCCAGCAGCATCAGCCGCCGCACCCGTTCGGGGGCGGCGAGGGCGAACCGCGCAGCAATGGCACCGCCGATGTCGTGCGCGATGATGGTGACACGGTCCAGACCGAGCTCGTCGAGCAACGCCCCGAGCAGCGTGGTCTGCCCGGCCACCGAGGTGTCCCGGTCCAGCGGACGCTCGGATCGCCCATACCCCAACAGGTCATAGGTGAGCACGCGATGACCGGTCGCCTCGACCCGGGGGACCACGTCCCGCCATTCATGGGAATGCGACGGCGTGCCGTGCACGAAGACCACCGGCTCCCCCGTACCCCGATCGCGATACGCGAGCCGAACACCGTCCACCAGGAGATCGCCGCTCAGAAAGGTCATGTGGACTCCTCCAGCCGATTGACTATACCGATCTGTATACCGCGGTCGACTATACAGATCGGTATAGCCTGCGGCCAGGCTCGGCACTTGTCGCACCTGCGGGCCGGATCTTTTGACAGTTGCCGGACGCGCGGTGAGCATGAGATGCCCGATTCTTGGGTCGTCCCCGGCAGCAAAGGAACATCGTGGTTGATTCAGGGATCGATCTCGGCCCGGCGAGCTGGCAGCCGGGCGAGTACGAGCGGTTTTTCCAGGCGCAGACCGCGGTGCGGACCAGGGCCGGCGCGGCGAGCGGCGACCACGGGGCGGTGACCGTCGCCTACGGAGCACCGGCGGCGCGGGCCGGTCTCGAAGCCCTGCGCCAGGGTGGCACCGCGGCCGATGCGGCGATGACCACCGCGCTGGCCCAGGTTGCGCTCACCGCCGGATCCGCGGTCAGCTACTTCGGCATCATGTCGCTGGTGTACTACGAGGCGAGCAGCGGCGAAGTGCACACGATGAACGCCGAGTGGAACACGGTCGCCGGGGAGAACGATCCGCTGTCGATCCCCGGCGGGGTGACCCTCGATGGCAGCGTCGAGGCGGCGCGGGGCGCGGCGCCCAGCGGCAGGGCCGCGCTCGTCGGCGGTTTCCTCAAGGGGGTGGAGGCGGGGCACCAGCGGTTCGGCAGGCTTCCGTTCGCGAGCCTGTTCGGACCCGCGATCGAGTTCGCGGAGCGCGGGATTCCGATCAGTCCCGGGCTGGACCTCGCCTACACGATGCGCGAGGAGGACCTGCGGCGGCTTCCGGAGACCAGGGAAACCCTGCTGAAGCCGGACGGTTCGCGCTACCGTCACGGTGAAACGCTTCGGCAGCCGCGGCTCGCGCGCACCCTGGGGCAGATCGCCGAAACGGGAACCGATCATCTCTACCACGGCCCGCTCGGCGAACGGATCGTCGAAGCGGTGCGCGCCGACGGAGGCCGGATGACCATGCAGGACCTGCGCGACTACGAGGTGCGGTGGGCTCCCGCACTGCGCGCGGACCTCGGCGAGGAACTGGTCATCGCCACCGCGCCGTGGCCGAACGCCGGTGGTATCGCGATGATCGAGGCGCAGAACCTCGCCACCGCGGCGGGTCTGACCGATAGTCCACATTGGACGGAATCGGGGGAATCCCTGCGCCGCGCGCTGGACATCACCCAACTGCTGCTGGTGTCGAGTCTACCGGCGGAGACCGTGGCTGCCGCGTTCCCCGGGCTGGATTTCTCGCCGGAGAACCGGGTCACCCCGGAGCACGCCCGGCAGCTGTGGCAGCGGATCGAGAACGGTTCCCCACTGCCCTGGAAAACCGTGCCGCCGCGGCACTCCGACGATGTGGTCGCGGTCGACGAGCACGGCAACATCGCGGCGATCACCCACTCGATCAACTGCGTGCTGTGGGGCAGGCCCGCGATCGTGGTGGACGGGATCACGGTCGGCGATCCGGGCGCGCACCAGCAACAGCAGATCGCGGCCACCGAACCCGGCGGCCGGCTGCCCGCGCCCACCGAGACCGGGATCGTGTTCCGGGCGGGCGATCCGGTGCTCGGCTTCGCCTCGATGGGCTCGGGCCTGCACCAGAAAACCTTCCAGTGCCTGCTGAATCACCTCCGGCTGGGGATGACGGTGGAGGAGGCGGTGAACACGCCGGACTTCTTCATGCCGTCCTTCGACCCGGCCACCGGGGCCGCCACCGCCGTGTTCCACGAGGGCGAATACGACCACGCCGTGCTCGAGGCGAGCGGGCTACCGTGGACCGAGGTCAGCTCCGAGGCCGCGCGGTTCGGCGGCGAGGGCTACTGGGTCGCGATCTCCCGGGATCCGGTCACCGGCCGGGTCGAGGCCGCCTCGCACAACCGCAATAACAGCGCCGCGCTCGCCTACTGACCCGCGAATACTCGAATATCGAGGAATTCCCGAGAACTGGATCACGCTTTCTTTTCCCAGCGCGCGATGCCACGGTAGTTCCGGAAAATAACCACCGGAACCAGATTGGGAATACGGTTATGCGCACTTGTCTCCGGCGTGGAATCACGTCCTCGGTGATCGCGCTCGGCCTGCTCGCGGGCGCGGGAGTACCGGCGATGGCGGCGACCGGCGGCGGCCCAGGCGATGGCGGCGATCCCGCGATCGTGGGCGAGCCGGACACCAGCGGTCTGCACGACATCTGGACCGATTACACGGTGCTCGGGGTCCCGGTCGTCGGGCTGATCCAGTCGGTCGCCGAGGCCCCCGGAAAGCTGCTGCCCTCCGGAAGCTGAACCCGCGAACAGGGGCCGCCGCACCGGATTCGGCGCGACGGCCCCGTTTTCGTGCCCTCAGCCGTGCAACACGGTCAGCAGTTTGTCCACCGGAGCGAGCAGGGCGGTCGGCAGCCCCACGGTGGGGCTGAGCACGCCGCCGAGGTCGACCCCGGGCACCAGCCAGACGGCGGGACCGTCCTGGTCCGCGGGCTGCGCCGCGCTCGCCGGTCCGGCCGCTCCGGCCAGCGCCGCCGCGACGATACCGCCACCGATCAGGACACGCGCGAAACGTCGTTTCATAGGTACGTACTCCTCACTGTTGTTGCGGATCAGGATTCAGCAGACCGAATCCGTCGGTTTGGGATTTGTCAGTCCGAAAAGCGGGCGCAATGCTATTCCCGCATAGGTGCCGCCGATGGCCATGATTCCCCACAGCCAGCCGTGCAGGCTGAACGAGGCGATACCGGAGAAATAGGCACCGATATTGCACCCGCCCGCGAGCCGCGCGCCGAATCCCATCAGGATTCCGCCGAGCACGGCCCCGAGCGCCATCCGCGGCGGGACGCTGCGGTGCAGCACGAAGGCTCCGGCGAGCGCCGCGGCGATGAGCGCGCCGATCATGATGCCGAAGTCCATCACCGAGGTCTTGTCCGCGAGCACCGAAGCGTGCAATGCCTTGGCGTTCTTCGTCACCTGCCAGTACGGCGCTCCGGAGATGTCGATGCCCAGCCAGCCGAGGATCTTCGCGCCCCACAGGCTGAACGCGGAGGTGATGCCCCACGGGCCGCCGGAGACGAACAGCGTGACGGCGTTGAGCACGGCCAGCGCGATCGCTCCCGCCCACAGCGGCCAGGAACCGCGCAGCACCCTGGCGACGCCCCGCGCCGATGGCGGTCGCTGCACCGGTGGTGGGCTGCGCCGCCGCTGCACCCACCGCGAGGCGAGCACCACGCCCGCGATGATCACCAGCGAGATCAGCAGCGCGCCCGGATATCCGAGCGGGGTTTCGGCGAACGAGACCTTCGGACCGAGGTTCTGCAGCACGGTGATCCAGTTCGCGGCGAAGGCACTCGCGATCGAACCGAGGATGAACCCGCCGAGGGTGTAGAGGATCGCCGTCTGGCCGCTGCCGACCGCGAACAGCGTGCCCGAGGCGCAGGAACCGCCGATCTGCATGCCGACCCCGAACAGGAACGCGCCGAGGATCACCCCGACCCCGGCGGGCATGACCAGCCCCTCCGGCCGCCCGGAAAGGCTCGCCCCGAATCCCAGGATCACCGCGTACAGCGCACACGCGACCGCGAGCATCAGCATGTGCGCCCGCAGCGCGCTGCCCTGGCCGACGGTGACCAACTGCCGCCACGCCGAGGTGAATCCGAACCGGGAGTGGAACAACACCAGGCCGAGCAGCAAGCCGAGCGTGTACAGCAGGGTCGGTTTCCAGCCCGCCGCGTTGAACACGGCGAGCCCGAGCGCCACCGCCAGCACCAGTCCCACGCCGACCACGCCTGCCCGTGCCGAGGGCGCCCGCGCCGCGGGTAGTCCGAAACCGCCGTCGATTGCCGTCATATCGCGTCCTTTCTCGTGCTGCCCGGGACATGTCTCAGCGCAGAATTCCGGTGACCGGGACGATCGTGCCGTCCGGGATCCACTGCCCCGGATACGGTTTTCCCATGTCTGTCATGGAATCCATCGGCATCGCGTTCACCTGCGCGCAGCCGTAGATCTGCAGCCCGGCATCCACCGGCGCGCCGGTCTCGGCCGCCCAGGAACGATAGGCCGCCGTGGACGGGTTCTCCCCGCCGAACAGGTTTTCCAGTGCCACGGAGAATTCCAGCGATTCGCGCACCCGCGGGTCGAACCGCAGCGGCAGCTCCGAGGTCGGCACCGAATTCACGATCGGCGCGTTGAGCAGCCAGGGCGCGAGGTAGTTCCCGTAGGCGTAGAGCGGATCCTCCTGCTGCGCGCGGCGGGTGTGCACCAGGGTGTCGCTCGCGTGCTGCCATCCGGCGAGCACCAGCAGTGCCCCATCGGGATGCGGGCTTGCGGCGATCGTGATCCCGTGCCGCGCGGCGGCCTCGCGGACAACCCGTTGTGCCGCCGTGGAACGCGGGCTCGCGTCCCCGGCCACGGTGATCACCCGCGCCCCGCGACCGGCCAGGAATCCCACGGTGGTGCGCAGATCCCGCGCATCGCCCGCGCTGAGCGCATCGGCGGGGCAGCCACGCAGTACGTTCCGGTTCCCGGTGACCAGGGAACCGAGTGCGGCACTCGCGCACTCCGGCCCGTCCGGCCCGGCCGCCTGCGGCAGCGGGGCACCGGTTCCGGTGTCCACGCCCACTTCCTGATCGCCGATGGTGAGCGTGCCGCGCCCCGCGGGCAGGTTCACCCGCGCCCAGCTGCCCTCGGCTCCTGGCCGGGAACCGGCGCGCACCCGGTGGCCGTCCGCGCCTGTGACGGTGATGTCCCTGCCCGCGGAATCCGGGAAGTGCACCAGATTCGGACCCGGCCGGTTCGGGGTGACCAGCAGCGGAACCTGCTTGCCCGCGAGCCGGACGTGGGTGAGTTCGGGAACCCCCGGCGTGGGCAGCGCACCGGGCTCGGGGATCGCGGCCACCGCGGTCCAGGCGCCGAAGCTCAGCACCACGGCGATCGCCGCCGCCCGGGAGGCGATCCGCGCGTACCGGCGCAGCAGCAGAGCGATCAGCACCAGCACGGCGAGCACCGCTCCGGCGAACACCACGAGCCCGTACGCCGTCTGGTACAGCCGCCGGTCGAAGGCAACCCCGGAGGCGAGCAACTGCCCGGTCCCGGTGACCGCCAGCACCGCGGCGGCGCCAAGGCCCAGTGTCCGTACCCGCGACCGATCCAGGCGCCAGTTCCGAATGTCCACAGTGGCCAGATAACCGGCCGCGCCGAGCAGTACCACCGCGGCCAGGATGAAGAACAGGTCCAGCGCGAACCACAGCCCGCCTGCCGCCTCGCGTGATCCCTCGGCGATCAGCAATCCGGTCAACAGCACGGCGAGCACCGCGACCGGCCCGGGTTTACCGAGCAGCACGGCGATCGCGGCGGTGAGCACGATCTGCACCACCGTGACCGCGATCCCCGCCTGTGCGAACGGAACCGACAGCGCGGCCGCCAGCACGGCGATCCCGGCCGCGGCGCACACCGAGACCGTGGTCCGTTTCGAGTGCGCGCGCACCACCGGACGCAGCAGTCCCAGCCCGGCGACCACTGCGGTGGCCACCAGGAGCACGATCCGCAGCAGCACCGCGAGGATCGGTGTTCCGGCCTCGGCGGCCTGCGCCGCGTGATCCATCCCCGGCATGTCCATGACGACTCCAAGCTCGGCGGTCGGTGGTGCCGGGATATCCCGGCACCACCGACCGGTTTTCCTTGCCGGTGACCTACTTCAGGTCCTTGTCGGCGACGACGAACAGTTCGGAGTGCGGTTTCGCGTATCCGAAATCGCCGTGCGGCCAGGATTTCCGGTTGAAGTCGACCCCGACCTGGCCGGTGACCTCGTCCCGGAAGTCCTTGTCCACCGACAGCTTCCCGTCCTTGCCGAGGCCGAGCATCCACACCTTGTGGTCCCCGTCCAGCCCGGAGCGGGCCACGAAGTAGTCCGAGGCCGCGATGCGTGAGGGCTGCTCGGTTTCGTGGTAGTAGCCGTCCTTGCCGGTCTGGAAGTGATCGTAGGTGCCCCAGTGCGGGCCCTGACCGGCTTGCCCCGGGTTGATCCCGGCCGCCCCGGCCAGTGTCGGGCAGTCGGCACCGCCGCCCTGTTCGGCCTTGGACTTGGTGTCGATGGCGCACTTGACGTCATCACCGGCACCGATCAGCTTCTGGATGTTCAGCGTGTAGACCCCGCCACTGGTCCCCGGATCGCTCGGGCCGAGCGTGCCCTTCGGTCGCCCGATGACCGCGTGGTACAGGAACTTGTCGTCCGGGCTCACCGCGACCCAGCCGCCGTTGGTGCCGGATCCGATGTTGTCGTTCCCCTGGGCGAACTTCTTGCCCGCAGTTCCGTCGTCCCAGACCTCGCGCCATTCCGGCTTCTTCGCCGTGATGTCCGGGGTGTAGAAGATCGCGCCGCCCTGCATGGTCTGCGCGAAGGCACCCTTGTGGCCCGGTTTGTGCGTGACCCCGTTCTCCATCACCGCGCGGCTCTCGTTGTGCAGCGGATCTTTCGGATTCGACCGCGGCCCGTCGGGGAGATAGGCCACCGACTTCAGCTTCGGATGATCGCGGTCGGCGATGTCCCAGGTCCGGATCGTCGGGCGGCGCAGATACGGCGAGGGTTGTTTCACCGGGTCCAGGATGATGTTCCGCGGTTCCACGTAGTCACTGGTGACCATGGTGTTCAGATCCTCGCGCACCTGGATGCCGTGCGGGTTCGCACAGGTCGCCTTGCCCAGCTGCGGCAGGTCGTCACAGAGTTTCTGATTGTCGCCCTGCGGGGTGGCGGCGGAGACCTGGGAGAGTGCCTTGCCCTTCCGGTCGAAGCGCACCACCTCCCCCGGACTTCCCGCGAACCCGTTGGAGATCACGGTTTTCCCGTTACTGTCCACATAGGGACCGGGAACGACCGGGCCACCCATGTAGGTGCCGTAGGCGGTGCCGTCCTTGAGCGTGTCGTACGCGTCGGGGACCGACCCGCCGAGCGTCTGGGTCGGCAGGCTCACCCCTTTGAGCGTAAGCTTGGGCAGCGCCGACACGTCGAAGGCGTAGGTGGCCGCGCTGAACAAACCACCGGCATAGATCGTGTCGCCCTTGTGCCAGGTGTACTGCATGTGGTGCGGCTCGTTCTCCACCAGCGGCCCCACGGTGGCCGTGTTGACCACCTTGCCGTAGTCCGGGGATCCCTTCGTCGCATCGATCACCGCGAGGAAGTCCGGCCCCGGCAGGGCGTTCTTCACCTTGTCCAGGCCACCGCCGAGGGATCCGGGCAACCCCTTGATGTCCTTGACCGCGGTATCGGCGACGTTCTCGTCACCGGCCCAGACGAGCAGCCATTCCTTGCGTTTGCCTCCGGTATCGGCCTTGGCCGCCAGATTTCCCGGAACCAGGTGGTTTTTCACCCAGTAGTCCCTGCCGTCCGCGGCCTTGGCGTGCTCGGTCGAGACCTGCACGGCCGCCTCGGCCGGTTGCGTTCCGGGGAATGCCGCGAGGCCGGTACCGACCACGGCGGCGGCGAGTACGGCCGCAACCTTGGACCATCGTCGCGAGGTTTTCACCATCCACTCTCCATTTCAGATTCCAACAGCGTGCGAGGGCACGAACAAACCCGCCCATCCGATCCGGATACGGCGGAAACAGATACTTCGAATTACCGCGAATTCAGAAACAATACGGAGTTCAGTGACAGAGTGCGCTCGCCGTGCGGCACAGGTCCGCATGAATACGCGCTACCAGGAGCGTACGAAGCATGGGTGAATATTTTCGCCCCGCGCGGGTGATGTCAACGTGTCCCACCATCCTTGTCATCACCCGATCAGGCGTACAAAGCAGGGAATAGCGGGCATATTCGCAGCTCACGAACCAACAATGACGATGCGGAAAAGTTCCCGGCAACTGGCACTGTTATAGTCTCGTTATATGCTCGTATTCGAGCATATCCGGGATCGAATAAATCGAATCGGCGCACTATTGCTGTAGCGGTGTTCTGGTGAGTACCACCGCGACACCGATCGCCAGCCCCAGCACGGCGAGCTCGACGACCGCGAGCCGGGCGAATCCGCCACGCGCTCCGCTGAGCACGGCGGGCAGCACTCGATAGCGCATGGCAGCCCCGAGCCCGCTCAGCGCGAGCAGGCAGACCAGCTTGGCGCACAGCAGCAGGCCGTAGTCGTTCCGGAAAAGCGTGACATACCAGGGAATTCCCGGAACAGCGGCAAGCTGTAGCAGACCGAAGCAGATCCCGGTGACCGTGACGAGGGCCAGGCATGTCCCGGCCACCGTGGAGAACCGGGCGAGCACCGTCGCCGCGGGATGTCGTGCCGTGTACAGCACCGCGAGCAGCCCTCCGGTCCAGACCAGCGCGCCGAGCACGTGCAGCTCCATCGCCACGGTGCCGAGCCGCCCGCGCCAGTCCGGCTGATCCGTGGCATGCCCGACAAGCGGCAGGACGAGCACCGCGGCACCGGAGACCAGCAGCGGCAGCGCGGGTGCGATCCCGCCGCCGCGCCGCGCATCCAGTACCGCGAGCACCGCGAGGGCCACGGCGAGGGCGAACAGAAATACCTGCGCCTTCCCCGCGCCGACCAGCACCACGTACTCGCCGATCGAAGCAAGGGTGACCGGACGCTCCGGGCGGAAATCCGCGCTCTGCAGCACGAGTTGACCGAGCGCCGAGGCACCGAGCACCAGCGCGGCGCAGGCGGCGATGGGCTGGGTTCCCGCCTTCGAAGCCCCCAGCGCGGGCAACAGGTGCACACCGAGCAGCGCCACGGCGGCAAGGTAGAACACTCCGCGCAGTACCGAGATTCCGATCCCGATGGCCGGTGGGCTGTTCGGGATCCCCGGCACCGCAATGGGAATCGTGGCCACCCCGAGCGCCGCCGCGGTCAGCGCCACCACCACGGCGAGCGCCGCGAAGGGCAGAGCGCGCACTACTTCCTCGCGGGCCTGGTCAGCCGCAGCGCCAGCCCGATCGCGACCACGAGCAGCAGCACGACCCCGGCCACCCAGACCCAGACCGGGATCCCGCCGCCGGTACCGGCCTGTTCGGACTGTTCCGGATCAGCGGGCGTGCCGTGGCCCGGTGTGCTCAGGGTGAACGTGGCGGTTCCGGAAACCGGGTGCCCGTCCGCCGAGATCACCCGGTACGCGATCGTGTAGCGGCCCGCGGGGCCGAGTTCGCGCAGCGGCACCCGTACGCTGTCACCGTCCACAGTGGCCAGACGCTGTGCCTGCCACTGGCTGCGCCCGTCCGGGCCGAGCACCGAGATGCGATTCTCCCCCTGTTGCACGGGTTCGCCGAAGGTCACCGTCACCTGCTTCGGGGAACTGCCGACCGTGGCACCGTTTCCCGGGCTCGATCCGACGAAGGTGTTGTGCGCGAACGCGGGACCGGCGAGCCCGGCGAATCCCAGCATCAGCGCGGCCAGTAGCACTGCCCGCCTCATCGGTTCACCCTTCGCTGGCGCAGCAGCACCCCGATCGCGAGCCCCAGACCGAGTACCCCGATCCCCACGCCGAGCCCGCCGAGTAGTCGCGCCGTCCCGTCGCCGGTTCCCGCGTGCTGGGCCGTTGCTCGAGGGCGGGAGACACCGGCCAGCGTGATCTCCGGGGCCGGGTGTTCCGGTTCCGTGGCACCCGGCCGGGCCGGGGTGGCCCAGTCCACCACCGTTCCGTCGTCGTAGCGCTGTTCGGTCGGCAGGTGCAGCACATCCGTGTCCGGTGGCAGCGGGCCCAGCGACAGCCAGAACGTCTGGAACTGCCCCGGCGGGGTGCCCGCTCCGGGATCGGCCGTGAAGCTCACCGTGCTCGGCGCCTCGGTGAGCGTCAGTCCGCCCTCCCGCTTCGGCTGCGGCAGCCGAAGCGGGAGG
>NZ_JALM01000008.1 GCF_000737195.2 Sciscionella sediminilitoris | reverse complement strand
CATTCTGCAATGATCTCTTAGTCCAATCAGCACTGAAGATCATGGACGAGGACACCCATTGGCGGCGCTGTCCGAAGCATATTCTTCCCAGCTGGCAGCGACTTCAGCTCCTGCATCCGCAGCCCAACACGTCCGACCTGGCCGCCGGGGACCACCGCGCGCTGTTCACGGTACTTCGTGAAAATCGGACGGGGCACCTGATGCTGCCGAACGCACTGCGCGAAACCGTGATACGGAGCGCGCTACAGAGCAATAGCTTGCTGGTGCGACAGGAAGCAGAACGCGCTGACGACGAGCAGAACAAGTCGCGTCCAGGAGACGACCCCCGTCTCAGCCGCGAACGGTTTAGGCGAGCACGTGACCATCGCGCGGTACAGATCGCCCTTGACATGCGCGACATCGAGGATGCCACCGTTGTGGCTCGTGCGGCCGTCAATGCTGGCGCCGACTTCATCGAAATAGGCGACCCTCTCATCAAAGAGGCTGGTATCTCTAGCATCGAGCGAGTCAGGAATGCAGTTCCCGAGGCCACGATCGTCGCAGAGATGATGTCTTCCGATTGGGGCCGCGATCAGGTGCTGCTCGCCGCTCAGGCCGGGGCAGACATTGTACAGCTCATCGGGCCCGCTACCGTCGCAAGCGTTAGTGCTGCCGTCGAAGCAGGACAGCGCCTCGGAGTTCCGATATTGCTCGACACTCCCATCGCCACCAGTCACCGCTGGGTCACCGATATGGAACGAGCGGGAGTCGATGGCTTCACGGTCACAACGAATATCGACCTCGGCATCGGCAACGTTACGGCACTCGATGCCGCCCGTGCGATACGTACCTGGACCCAGCTGCCTGTCGCCGTGAGCGGCGGATTCAGCACCACCGACCACGCCGTATTTTCCAACCCCAATTGGGACATCCTCATCGTCGGCCGAAGCGTTGCCGACGCCGTCGATCCCGTTACGGCCGCAGCCCACATCGTCGAACTCGCACACCGCAATGGAAGGCACTCGTGAATATTCGACCCCTTCACCAAGAAGATATTTCCGCCATAATCGAGCTGATGGGCCTCGGCGAACCTTACATCCGACCTCGTACGGCGTCGGACTATTGGCTTTACGCCAACCTCTTCTCTGGTACGTGTCCAGTGGCCGATGACGGTGGCGAGCTCGTCGGCGCGATCATCGCGTTCCGCAGTCAAGACCAGCCCGCTGACCTCTACCTCCAGGACGTGATGACCCACCCCAGTCACCGACGCCGCGGCATCACCACAGCCCTGCTCCGATCAGTACGCACCGCGGGAGAACAACTTGGTTGCCAACGCCTCTATCTCACATCGGAACCCGACAACGTCGCCGCACATCGAACCTGGACTACCAGCGGATTCATCAACGTCCCGGGCGACCACAGCGTCAACGACATTCAGGTGATTTCGGACTACAAGGGGCCAGGCAAACACCGTGCTGTCTATGAACTCCGTTTGGCCTAGCTACCCGGAATCGGCCTAGGGGGTCCACGGATGCGACCCGACCGGGCTGCTTCTCGTTGGTAGCGCAACAGCTCGTATTAGTCCGAAGCTGCTCATCGACGACCTGCGTCGGCACTGAAACGGACTTCTCTGGGCACACGCGGTGTCGACCATCCGTATCGAAAACTCGACCGGTCTGGGTCTGAGTGCTTTGCCGGCGTACCTCCGCCTTTCAGGAAATTCGCACCTCAGCGGCCTTGATATTGAGGCTGGCCGAGCAATTTCGAGCAGTTCCGGTGCAGCACTACCTTCCAATTCAACCGGCCACCGAGGCACGGTAGAGGTCCAGTGACCGCCATGGCGGGAACAGAACCAGTACCTCGGGAGCATGATGTCGCAGAGCTGCAGAACACCGAATCCGGTGGTCGCTCGACGTCCTCATACGGCTACGAGCCGGTCAGCGGTAGGTGAGGTATCCCGCCTGCTAACAGATCCTCTCCCTGCGGACAACGCTAGGACTGGCGTTTTCGGCAACCAGCGGTGCTATCCCGATCCAGAAGGCTGGGCCTCCCGCGCAGGCCGGCCCCTGGAAGCGCCCGACTTGCCACCCCGCCGCGGAGACCACACCCCCAGGTGGTCGTGTGAGCACACCACGAAGGTCTCCGTACCGCAGGACGCACTCCTAAGCCCACGGGCTGGTCTGCTGTCCGGCGCGGAAACGGGACCCACGCACAGCGAGCAGGCAGGGGGCCTGTCTTTGCTGTTGCGTGGGTCCCGTGCTCCGTGTTCTACCGCTAACCCTGGCCAGCAGTCGCGTTCCCCAGTTCCGACCTGCCACCCTGTACAACTGGGATCGACGGTGATCCAGTGAGCAATGACACTTCGAAGGTATCGTTTCTCGTCATCGGCAACATAAATGGTGATTCCATCGCCGTACGCGCCGACAGCCCTGTGCAAGCTGAATGGTTTGCCCAATCATTTGCTAAAATGGAGCCGAACGCGCAAGCGTCGTGGATGGTTCAGGTCAAAGGAGAACTGCCTGAACAACCATCCTTCTTTGCGCGCCTCCAACAAGGATTAACTGGAGACGCAAGGCGAGTAACGCACACTTTCATCGTGGCTCCAAACATGCTACTTGAAATTACACTCGAGGCGGTGTGCGGTGCTCGATTCACACGAAATGAACTGGAGTTCCTTCCCTTTCACCGCAGTGCTAACGCCTGTCTCGCGTGCTGGACAAGGGTAATGCCCGGTTGGATCAACACAGTTGAGCGCCCGGAGCAACCTCTGAGCGTGTCGCCTTCCCTAACTGAGTCCGCTCCCGTTATCGAGTCAGGCCCGCAATCGTCGCAGCCCACCGATGACGACCCGGACGAACAGCCCACAGAAAGGTGAACGTGTTGTCAGGCCTGCTCGCAGAACCCACCATCGAAGCGGAGCGTACTGACGCTCTCCTCGAGCAGCTCGCTCAGCAGCTTGCCGCGGTGCCGACGAAGCCTCTCGACGAGTACTTACGCGGACTCGATCATCACCTAACTGGGGCGATCCTGCGTGCGAGGTTTCCTGAACTGGTGCATCGACGCACCCGTTTCGAGGATCATGACGAACACCTCATCCTAGACCTGTTCACGGGAGACGGCGCTCGTGCAGACCTGTACTGGGATCAGGATGTCAATGCCGTACGCACCCACGTCGCCGAGATCGGTTCTGGCCAGCTCTTCGTTCGCATAAGGGACCACGTCCGAAACTGGGCCCTCTACGACCGAACCGTGCCGATCGAACACGATGGCCAGCAGATCGAGGTGGGGCAATCGTGACGTTGAACCAGCGTTCAACACGAATCAGGAACAATGCCCCCGGAACCTTGGCAGTCCTGGGAGCTATAGAAACCCCACTTGAGCCCTCCAGCCAATCTCCAACAGCCATCGAATGCCCGCCGACGGCATCTTTCGTGCCTCGGGACATCGCCCAAGCGAGCACTCGTCCTAATCTCCCACCGGCCGGAGTGGAGCGCACCATCCCGCTAGCGTCGGTGGGTCTCCAACAACCTGCGGCCTCTAGAGGAGACCGTGCTCAGGCCAGTGCAAGGGTGCCTCCGAGAGTGTGCCCGAACCTCGGCGAAACCACCCACGCCGACCGGCGGACGCCCCTGCGGCTTATCGGGAGTCTCCTGCTTGTTGTACTCCTCATCGCGCTGGGGGACGTCCTGACGGAGGTGACGCATCTGTGAGCGGCCACATGACGCGCGATTCGGCTGCTCGGATCAGGTTCACTGAAGACCGGGCGCTCGTAACGGAAGCGCCCACCGGGGCCTGGTCGTGATGTTCAGCCTGGGCAGTCGGTCATCGCGAGTGCGCATTCTGCGGGCGGCGGCGCTGCTGTTGATCGTGCTCACGATGCTCATCCTCATGGCTCTGATCTCGTTCGCATTTCTACTACCGACCACTGTGATGGCCTATGCCTTCTCCTGATAAACCAACGCCTGTAACGGCGAAACAGTACCTTGCTATTCGGAGAGCTCTCCGTGATGGCCTGACCCCCGAGAAAATTGCACAAGAGCTACGAATTTCGGTGGAGACTGTACGGGCTCATCAACCGCAGCACAATTCTATGCACCGTGGTCCGGGCAAACACTTAACCGAGGATACCAAAAAGCAGATTCGGGAGGCATGGATCGCAGGGCTAGCCGCGAAGCAGATAAAGAGAAAATTCGGGGTTTCTGAAGGTACTGCGCGACGTTACCGTCCATCCGGCATCAGGAACGATAAGGCGATTTCCAAGAAGCAGCAGGAAATAATCGAAAAGGGCTGGCGAGACGGCGAGCGGGCGGTAAAGATAGCTCTCTTGGCCAACGTATCTGTATACACAGTATACAATTATCGACCGGCCGATATAGGTCGCAAAAATTCTATTTCCAAGAAGCAACAAAAGATCATCCAAAAAGGTTGGAAAGATGGCAAAACTCCTACAGTGATTGCCAACCTTGCCGATGTCTCGATCAACACAGTACACAAGTACCGACCGCAACAATGACTCCTATATGGGCACTTGCCGTGTCGGCTGCTCCGTTGATCACGATCGGATTGTTTGTCGTAGAACTCATGCTGCGACGAGCACGAGTTGACCGCCAAAGTCGTCATAGCCACGTCGCGCCATACGCGCTTAGCTCTGCACAGCGGCGTTGGAAGGCCGTTCAGCGCGCTGAACAACCTGGCGAGATTACTCGCGAGATCGAAGCGATACCTGACCACGACTAAGTTCCTTCCATCGCTCGAGCGAGGACGGCGATCACTCGGCAGCGACCAGTCTCGCGAAGAATTTTTTCAAAATGTAAGTCACTTCGGGAGGACGTATGCCTGACCGGCCACCGCTACCTAGAACGAGCCAGGCCGAGCAACAACTGCTGCGCGCTGGTCGCCACCTGCATGACTTGCTCTATAACGAGTGGGAACGTGGACGTCGGCGTGACCGCATCCACACGACGATCAGAGCCCTGCAGAGCGCTATCGCGGTACTACACTGACCGCGGCCAGTGAATG
>NZ_JALM01000007.1 GCF_000737195.2 Sciscionella sediminilitoris | reverse complement strand
CCGCGGCCAGCCTGCGCAGCATCGCATTGTAGGCGGCCAGATTCGCCTCTTCCTCGTCGTCGATGGTGCTGTCCTCACCGTGCTCGGGCGCGGTCTCCGGCTGGGTTCCGGTGGCCTCGGCGAACTGCTGGCGGCGCGCGGCCTCGAGCCAGCGCCCCATTCCGGCATCCCGTGGCGCACTGATCCACGCGCCGATGATGTACACCGCGATCAGCACCATGAGCCCGTCCCCGAGCACCCACATGACCGCCCCACCGGTGCGCAGATCGGAAAGCGGCGCGGGCCCCCAGTCGTTCGGCACCATTCCACTGATCGCGAAGGGATCGGTGTTGTGCATCATCAGGATCACCCCGACCACGGTGTCCACGACCATCCCGATGAACGAGAGGAACAACCGCAGCGGATAGGACAGCCGCCACCGGATGGGCTCGCAGTTGAACATCGTGATGAAGAACAGGTACCCGCTCAGCAGGTACAGCGCGAGCTCCAGGTAGCGCAGCCCCGGATTGTCCCGGACCGCGGGCAGGAACGCCGTCAGGTGGGTTCCCACGACCACGACGGCGTAGAACACCAGGGTGACCGGGGGCGCGGTGAGCGCGGCCACCGTGCGCCCGCGCAACACCCCGGCGACCCGCTGCCCCCCGACGCGCGCGAGCAGCGTCAGCGGCCTGCCCAGGATCAGGAACGCGGGCACCACCATGATCATCATCAGGTGCTGGATCATGTGCATCCAGTACAACGTCCTGCTGTAGGCCTCGATGGAACTGTTCACCGCGATCAGCCCGAACACCACGCCGAGCTCGAACAGCAGCACATCGCGCACCGGCCAGCCCTTGGCACGGCGCAGCAGCACCAGGTAACCGAACCCGAGCACCAGGAACACGATCGTGCTCGGCAGGTCGAGCCGCCAGGTGGTGAACGCGTTCCCCCAGCTCAATGGCGCCATCATGGCTCCATATTCCCACCGTGCGCGCGCGGGCGGTTGGGTGGATCATGTGAGCTCGTGCGGGGTGGGACGACCCGAGGAGTCGAACAAGGATGTTGGATCAGCAAGCACGGCGCCGGCTCGGCGAGCGCGCGGAGGCGATGCGCGCCGAACTGGCCGGCCACGGAGTCACCATGGTCGGGCTGACCTGCGTGGACAACGCGGGTATCACACGGACCAAGGCGGTCCCGCTTTCCCGGCTCACCCACGCGGCACGCTGGGGCGTCGGCATGTCGCCGTGTTTCGACGGGTTCTCCGCGCGCAGCGTCCCGGTGCCGAGCGCGCACTCCCCCGGTGTCGTCGGCGACATCCGGCTGCATCCCGATCTCGACCGGCTCAGCACCTTCGCGGCCGCGCCCGGCTGGGCCTGGGCACCCGCCGACCGGCTCCGCCAGGACGGCACCCCGCATCCTGGTGACCAGCGCACCCTCACCACTTCGGCGGTCTCCGCGCTCGAGACCGCGGGACTGCGCGCGCGGATGGCCTTCGAGATCGAGTGGATCATCGGCACGCCGGCCCAGGACGGCTCGTTCACCCCGGCCGCGGGTGGCCAGCCCTACGGATTCGGGCGGCTGACCGAACGCGCCGAGTACCTCGCCGAGATCGTCGCCTGCCTTGGCGCCCAGGGCATCGAGGTGGACCAGGTGCACCCGGAGTACGCGGCCGCGCAGTTCGAGCTGTCCATCGCGGCCGCCGATCCGGTGCGCGCCGCCGATGAGTACGTGCTCGTCCGGGAGACCATCCGGGCGGTCAGCTTCGAGCACGGCTGCCGGGCCAGCTTCGCGCCCTCGGTGCTCGCCGGGGCCGCGGGCAACGGACTGCACGTGCACCTGAGCATCTGGTCCGGGCAGCGCAATCTGATCGACGCGGGCCCCGGTGACACGGGCGGTTCCTTCGCCGCGGGCATCCTGGACCGGCTGCCCGCACTGCTCGCGATCGGCGCACCGGCCGCGGCGAGCTACCTGCGCCTGGTGCCCCGGCACTGGTCGGCCCCCTACCGCTGCTGGGGCACCGAGAACCGGGAGGCCGCGCTGCGCTGGATCCAGGGCGTGGACGGCGAACGCGACAGCGCGGCCAATATCGAGGTCAAGTGCTTCGACAGTGCCGCCAATCCCTACCTGCTCGCCGCCGGGCTGCTGTTCGCCGGGCTGGCCGGGTACCGCGAGGGCGCTCGGCTGCCCGAAGAGATCACCGTCGACCCGGCGAGCCTCGACGCGGACCGCGGCGCCGAACGGCTGCCGACCAGCCTTGCCGAGGCCACCACGGCCTTCGAAGCGGATCCGGTGCTGTGCCGGGCCTTCGGCACCGAGCTGAGCGGGCTGATCGCCGATCTGCGCCGCGAGGAGCACGCCCACTTCGCCGGCGCCGATCCCGAGCAGGTGGTCGCCGAGTCTCGCTGGCTCTACTGAACCGTGACGAGATCGACATCACGCCCGCTGCCCCGGGGCGCCCGGCCGTGCGCCGCGCCGCGGGGTGACAAAGCTGGCGGACCGGGCTCGCGCGCCCGCGCGCGAAATTCGCGGCGTGCGGTGCGCGTACTCCCTCGGAATTTACGTGTTCCGTACGCGACCGGAAATGACATGGGCGCACCCAAGATTTGTTGCGCCTTCCGCATCAAAGTGCGCATTACGCTCCGAAGCGCGAATCCGGCGAACGTACGGCTAGTGGAGCAACACATCCGGAGCCATTGCCTCTAATCTCCACTGCTAGTAGCATCCAAGTGCTCCAATCGAATGAAGGAAAGGGTGAAGTACGGCGTGCATGCGTTCTCCGGCTCCACCGTGGATGTCGATTCGAATGCGGCACCGCTACCACGAGAAACAGCATTCGGGACGGCTTCGCGAGGCGTACGAATTCACGCCGAAGCGGGTTCACCCAGGGCGACATCGAAGCGCCCCGTGTTCACGCCTTCGCACCATTGTCCCGCGATCGAAGAATGCATACGATAAGTATGGAATTCCGGAAGATCGGCAAACAAGGCCGATCGAGCGCGCCGGCCAATTAGCAATGCTGGGCGACTGAACGCGAGCATATTCCGCAATGACGCGGCAGGAACACGGCGCGATACCCGGTCGTAACCGTCGACGCTGACGGCGCACGAGCATGCGCGAAACACGACCGAATTCCAGTAAAAATCAAATATAACCGAAGTAATAAAAGAAAATAGCAGAACGCAAATTACCGAGCACGCTCAGGTAGTAACGCAGACGCGGAGGACGAGACAATGGCCAAGTCGCCGGCGCAACCGACCCGTACCAACGACTCGAGTGACGTCGAAACGGCAGGCACGAATCCCGCGGTCCCCGATCTACCACCTGTCGAGCCGCACCCTGCCCAGAACTTCGGCGACGAGCCTCTCGAGGTACGGGAATCGGACCACTACACGAACGAGTACGTCGGTGGATTCGTCGACAAATGGGACGAGCTCATCGATTGGAAGAAGCGCTACGAGAGCGAGGGCAGCTTCTTCATCGACCTGCTGAAATCACGCGGGGTCAAGAAGGTTCTGGATGTCGCGACCGGCACGGGTTTCCATTCCGTGCGGCTGAACGAAGAGGGCTTCGAGACGGTCAGCGCGGACGGCAGCCAGGAAATGCTCGCGAAGGCGTTCGACAACGGCCGGTTCTACGGCGGGCACATCCTGCAGGTCGTGACCGCGGACTGGCGCTGGCTCAACCGCGATGTGCACGGCACTTTCGACGCGGTCATCTGCCTCGGCAACTCGTTCACCCACCTGTTCTCCGAGCGCGACCGGCGCAAGGCGCTCGCCGAGTTCTACGCGGTGCTCAAGCACGACGGCATCCTG
The DNA here is from genome assembly GCF_000737195.2 of Sciscionella sediminilitoris. Taxonomy (GTDB): domain Bacteria; phylum Actinomycetota; class Actinomycetes; order Mycobacteriales; family Pseudonocardiaceae; genus Sciscionella; species Sciscionella sediminilitoris. Next base: position 52,173 of record NZ_JALM01000007.1, on the reverse strand, counting down.
ATTCTCGACCAGCGCAACTACGACGCGATCCTGGACAACGGATTCTCCAGCAAGCACACCTACTACTACTGCGGTGACTCGGTTTCGGCCGAGCCGGAGTACGTGGACGACGGGCTGGCCCGGTTCCGCTACACCTTCCCGGACAAGTCGGTCTACCACCTCAACATGTACCCGCTGCGCAAGGACTACGTGCGCAGGCTGCTGCGCGAGGTGGGCTTCCAGAATGTGGACACCTACGGCGACTTCCAGGAGAGCTACACCGAGGCGGACCCGGACTTCCTGGTGCACGTGGCGAGCAAGGAGTACATCGCCGAGGCGGACACCAGCAAGTACTCCAAGGCCGTGCACACCGCGCGGGACTACTACAACTCCGAGGACGCGGACAACTTCTACTTCTCCGTGTGGGGCGGCGAGGACATCCACATCGGCCTCTACGAGAACGAGAAGGAAGAGATCGCCTCGGCGAGCCGGCGCACCGTGGAGCGGATGGCGAACAAGCTGACGCTGACCCCGCAGACCCGGGTGCTCGACGTGGGCGCCGGATTCGGCGGTGCCGCCCGGTATCTCGCCGAGACCTACGGCTGCCACGTGACCTGTCTGAACCTCTCGGAGAAGGAGAACGAGCGCAACCGCGCGATGAACGCCGAGCGCGGCCTGTCCCACCTGGTGGAAGTGGTGGATGCCTCCTTCGAGGACATTCCCTTCGACGACGACACCTTCCACGTCGTCTGGTCCCAGGACGCCTTCCTGCACAGCGGGGACCGCACCCGGGTGCTCCAGGAGATCGAGCGGGTCATCAAGCCGCATGGTGAGCTGCTGTTCACCGACCCGATGGCCGCGGACAACTGCCCGCGCAGCGCGCTGCGCCCGATCCTGGAGCGGCTGCACCTGGACACCATGGGTTCTCCGGACTACTACCGGCGCGAGCTGGGCAGGCTCGGGGTCAAGAACGTCGACTTCGAGGCGCACACCGACCAGCTGACCACCCACTACGGCCGGGTGCTGCAGGAGACCGAGGCCCGGGAGTCGGAGCTCGGCCTCTCCGCCGACTACCTCGACCCGATGAAGACCGGGCTGCGGCACTGGGTGGACGGCGGCAAGGCGGGCAACCTCGCGTGGGGCATCTTCCACGCCCGCTGGTGATGCCCACAGTGCACCGCTGAACCACGATCAGCCGGGTACCCTCATCGCTCGTGACGAGTCTGGGTGCCCGGCTGATCGCTGCCATGGACCGGTTCCACGCCGCACGGCCGTGGGACCACAACGCGCACTATCATCGGCTGATTCTGCGGCAACTGCCGGAAAAACCCCGCTCCGCACTCGATATCGGTTGCGGCACAGGAGAATTCGCCAGGAAGCTCGCCGCGACCGGGGCTCGGGTGGACGGCATCGACACCGATCCGGCCGCCATCGCCGGGGCGACCCGATCCGGCGGCGGGGTCCGCTACCTGACCGCGGATGTGCGGACCGCTCGGCTGGACCGGTATGCCACGGTGGTCAGCATCGCAACCGTGCACCACCTGCCGCTGACCGAGGCCCTTCCCCTATTGCGCGGCTTGCTCGAACCGGGCGGCACCCTGGTCGTCCTCGGGCTCTACCGGAAGCACACCATCAGCGACCGGCTGCTCGGGCTCGCCGCCGCAGCGGCGAATCTGCTCGTCGCGGCACTGCGCGGCCGGAACACGCCCCGCACCCCGCCGATGTGCACCAAGCCTGCCGGGGAGACCCTCGCCCGGATCCGCTCCGCGGCCGCCACCCAGCTGCCGGGTGCCCGGATCCGGCGCCTCCTGTTCTGGCGCTACATCCTGGTGTACGAACAGCCCTAGCCGTTCCCCGATCCACGCGGGGACCGGGGAACGGCGACGATGAGCGCACTGAGGGCCAACGGGGGCAGGGCCCACAGCGCCGCGCTGAGGTAGCCGTGCTGACCGGGCAGCATCGCGCCATCCGGGGTTGCGGCGGCGAGCAGGAAACCGGAGAGCGCGCTGCCGATGCTCATCCCGATGCTGCGGCCGATCTGGTTGATGGAGAGCACACTGGCCGTCTCGGCTTGCGGCACACCGACGAGCACGAGCCTGGGCAGCACCGCGAAGACACCGCCGACAGCGAAGCCGAGCAGCGCGATCGCGAGAAGGACCACCGGCAAGGACTCGCTGCCGATGGTGAACAGCAGCGCGCCGGCCACCGCGATCACGACCGCGAGCGCGTACGTCCAGCGTTCGGTGATCCGCGTGCTCAGGCGCGGCACCGCCTTTCCCGCGAGGAACCCGAGCAGCGAGAACGGGATCAGTGCCGCACCGGCGGCGACCCCGGGAAGCGCGAATCCGTAGTGTGCACCGGACGGGGTCTGCACGTAGCGGGTGAACAGGCTGAACAGCAGGTACAACCCAGTGCCCGCGACGAGTATCGCCAGGTTCGCGCGCAGCACCGGGCCCTGGCCGAGCAGCCGCAGGTGCACCAATGGCGCCGCGGCGCGCAGTTCGAGGAAAACCCAGCAGGCCAGGATCACCACGGAACCGGCGAGGATGCCACCGGCCAGCCACGCCGTGGCCCAGATCGAGGGTTCGGCCACGACCAGGAGCACCCCGAGGGTGCCGATGGCCAGGAGCAGCGCACCGGCGAGGTCGATCCGGGGACGCGGCCCGGGTTCCTCCACCGGCAGCGTTCGCCAGGCGATCACCAGTGCGGCGGCGGACAGCAAGAGCCCGAGTCCGTAGGCCGCGCGCAGGCCCGCGAGCTGGTCGAGCAGGCTGATCACCGGGTACCCCACCCCGATGCCGACCGTGGTCGCGACCGAGAGCGCGGCGATCGTGGACGCCGACCGCTCGGGTGGCAGATGGGCGCGGGCGACGCTCATCAGCAAGGCCCCCACCGCGACCGCGAAGCCCTGTAATCCACGGCCGATCAGCAGGGCCGCGAACGGAAGCGGGAGCACGGTCAGCAGCCCACCGGCCACCACCAGGGCGAGCGTGACCAGGATCGTGATCCGGCGGTACGGGCCGCTGCCGAGCCTGCCGAGCACCGGACCCGCGATCGCCCCGCTGAACAGGGTCACCGTCAGGGTCCACTGCGCGGCGTCCAGGGACACGTGCATTCCCGTGGCGACCGGGGTGATCAGCGGCGCTCCGACGCTGCCGATCACCGCTCCCGCCAACGCCGTGCACACCAGCGCGCGGCTCAGCCGCCCGTCCCGCCGGGTGAGCGCGTGGTCCCGGCTTTCCGTGCTCATCGGTTCGGCCATGATCACAAGTTACCAGTTACTAACTACTAATAAGTGTGACCTCGGTCCACCGCGAGCTAGCTCAGTGCAGCGCGCGCAGCTTCGGCACGAGCTGGCGCAGCGACCACTGCAGGCTGCCCGGCGAGGGAAAGGCCACTGCCTGCGCCAGTTGCGGTTCGAGCGGGATGTAGTGCCCTGCCCGCACCGCGGCGAGCGTGCCGAAGGCCGGGTTGTCCTTGAGCGCCTGCAGCGAATCCGGTTGCCCGGTAGCGAAAACCACATCGGCATCGGCGGTGCCCAGGGTCTCGTAGCTCAGTTTCGCCCGCCCCACGGTCGAGGAGTCCGGCAGCCGCTGCACCGGGGCGGAGAGCCGCAGCCCGAGCTGGCCGAGCAGCCGCGCGCTCACATCCCGGCCGGAGTTCACCACGTGCACCCCGTTCGCCTGCGGGGCGACGAGAAAGCTGAAGCTCTTGTCCCGCAGGGAGGACAGCTCGCCACGCGCCTTGCCGATCGCCTCCTTGGTCTCGGCGATCAGCCGGTTCGCCCGGTCCTCGGTGCCGAGTGCGCGGCCGATCACCTGGGTGCTGCGCTCCCAGCTGTCCGCGTTCGGGCCGCCGGTGTAGTGCACCACCGGGGCGAGCCTGCTCAGCTTCGGATACGAGTCCGTGAGGTTGTAGTCCTTCGCCGCGAGGATCAGATCCGGGCGATACGAGGCGATCTTCTCGATCGGATCACCGTTGGTGGTGGAGAACCGCTCCGGCGCCGAACCGCCGAGCCGCGCCGCGGTCCACGGTTCGATCCCGTTCGGCGCACCGGCCACCGAGGCGATGGCGACCGGCCGCACGCCAAGGGTCACCGCGATGTCCGCACTCGTCCAGTCCAGCGCCACCACCCGCCGCGGCCGGTGCGCGATCTGCGCCTCTCCGAGTTTTCCTTGCACCGTAACGGGAAACGGACCGCCACCGGCGGCCTTCGCGTCCTCGGTTCCGGTGCCCGATCCGCACGCCGTCAGTCCGCATCCGAGCAGCACGGTCAGCAGTGCCGCCGCCATTCGACCAGATTTCACATAGGTGAGCCTAACCTAATGCTGCGGCTTGGGGAGCAACCTGGCGACGAGCACTACGGCCAGCAACGCCCCGGCGATCCACCACGCCGCACCCGGATAGCCCGCACCGCCCTGCATCAGGACCATGACCAGGGCGACCCCGAACGAGGCACCGAACTGGTTGAGCATGTACAGCGCGGAACTGCCCTGCGCCATCTGTTCCTCCGGGAGGCTGCGGTACAGCGAGCCCATCGTCGGCGCGGCCACCAGCCCCATGGCGGCACCGACGAGGAACAGCCCGATCAGGACCCAGCCGAGACCGGTGCCGGTCCCCGCGAAACCCAGGCCCAGCATGACGACCGCGGACCCGGCGGCTCCCAGCCCGGCGAGGCCGCGCGTCCCGATCCGATCGGCGAGCCGCCCGGCGTACGGCATCGAGAGCGCCGAGCCGATGCCGTACGGCGCGATCAGCAGCCCGGCGGCGAACTGACCGAAACCGCGCAGTTGCTGGTAGTACAGCGGGAACAGGTAGGTGATGGAGAACATCGCCGCTCCGGTGAACAGCATCACCGCGACCGCCCCGGTGAACCCCCGGTTGGTGAACAGCCGCGGATTCAGGATCGGTTCCCGGCGCCCGCGCAAGGCACGCGGCAGATAACACGCGAGCAGCGCGATCCCGGCCACCAGCGGAAGAATCGCGCCGAGCGTGCCTGGTTCCTCGCCGAGCCGGGCGAGACCGAGCATCGACAGCGCGAATCCCGGGCCAAGCAACAGGAAACCGAGCAGATCGAAGCGCCCCGCGTTGCCGGGTTCATCGGTGGGGATCATCCGCAGCGCACCGAGGAAGGCCAGCGCGCCGATCGGCAGGTTGATCCAGAACATCCACCGCCAGTCGAGCGAGGACAGCACCAGCCCGCCGAGTACCGGGCCGAGAACCGGGCCCAGCGAGAGCACCACCCCCATCAGCCCCATCACCCTGCCGGTCCGCGCGGGCCCCGCGGCGCGCGCGAGCATGGTCAGCAGCAGCGGCTCCAGGAACCCGGCGCCGAGCCCCTGCAGTACCCGGAATCCGATCAGGCTGGCGATGTCCCAGGAGAACGCGGCCGCCAGTGAGCCGAGCAGGAACACGGCGAGCGCGAACAGCCACAGCCGTTTCGCCCCGAACCGGCCCACCGCCCAGCCCGCGACCGGGACCATCGCGGCGACCGCGAGCAGATATCCCGAGGCCACCCAGCCGACCGTGGCCAGGCTCGCGGAGAACCGCACGGCGAGCGTATCGGTGGCGACCCCGACCATGGTCGCGTCCAGGATGCCCATGATTCCGCCGAGCAGCAGCACGAAAATGCGGCGCAGCACCGGGCCGTCGAGCCGAGTACTTGACTCGGAAGTTGTTTGAATTGAACTCACCGGTTCAACCTAGCGAATTGAACCCGTGAGTTCAATCAATGAGATCGGCTAGTATCGGCGACATGGCACAGCACCCTTCGGCGGCGAGCACCGGGCGGATCGACAAACGAGCGGCCATCCTGGACGCCGCGTTCCAGGTCTTCGCCAGGGACGGCTATGCCAACGCCGCGGTGGACGTGATCGCCGCCGCGGCCGGGGTCGCCAAACCCACCGTGTACAACCACTTCACCGACAAGCAGACGCTGTTCCGGGAAGCGCTGGCCGCCGATGCCGAGCGCGTGCTCGGGCGCAACCTCGCCGTGGTGCAGCGGCTCAGCGACGGGCGCGGCGAACTACGCGCCCGGCTCGAGGATCTGGGCGTCCGCCTGATCGAGTGCTACGCCGATGACCGCTCGGTGGCGGTGCGCAGGCTGCTGTGCGCGGAGGCGAGCACCTTCCCCGAGATCCACAGCGAGATCCGGGAACAGACCGGGGAACGGGTGGTCGCCGCGCTCGCCGACCGGTTCGCGCACCTGGTGCTCGACGGAACCCTGCGCGAGTGCGATCCGGCGCAGGCCGCCGAACAGTTCGAGGCACTGCTCGCCGGGCCGATGGAGCACCGGTCCCGCTCGGGCAGCCGCAAGGTGCCGGCCGCGGCAAGGCGCGCGATCGCCAAGGCCGCGGCCGACACCTTCATCCGGGCCTACGCCCGCTAACCCCGTTCGATCAGGTGGCCGACGACATCCGGGCCCGGGTGCGCGTGTCCCGAACCGTCGCGGCGGTTGTCGGTCTCCGGCAGTTCCACCGCCGCACCGTTGTCGGTCGAACCGGCGGGCCGCTGGCCGATCCACGCCACACTGATCTCGTGCTCCCCCTTGAGGAAACGGTGCACGCGCACCCCGCCGGTCGCCCTGCCCTTGGCCGGATAGGCGGCGAACGGGGTGACCTTCACGCTCTGCCCGGTCGAGGTGACCACCATGGGCGCGCCGTGTTCCACATCGGTGGTGTTGACCGCGCCGAAGAACACCGCGCGTGCATCGGCGCCCAGTTTCACCCCGGCCATGCCACCGCTCTTGAGCCCCTGCGGGCGCACGATCGAGGCGTCGAACCGCAGCAGCGCCGCCTCCGAGGTGACGAACGCGAGCGCTTCATTGCCGTCGGCGAGCCAGCTCGCGCCGACCACCTCGTCCCCGTCCTTGAGCCCGATCACCTCGAACTCGTCCGAGCGCACCGGCCAGTCCGGGGAACACACCTTCACCACCCCGCGCCGGGTGCCGATCGCGAGCCCCGGTGATCCGGCGGCCCGTTCGCCGAGCGGGGCGAGGCCGACCACCCGCTCCCCCTTGGCCAGGGAGAGCAGTTCACGCGCGGCCACCCCGCCGCGCAGGGACACGGTTCCGGACTGCTCGGGCAGCACCGGAATCGGCAGCACATCGGTCTTCACCGCCCGCCCGCTGCTGGTGATCAGCAGGACCTGCCCGCGCGCCGTGGTGTGCGCGATGGCGGCGACCGCATCGTGTTTGGCCCGCCCGCTGCGCGTGCGCGCCTCGCTGGCCTCCTCGGACTCGGCCGCGGTGCGCGCAACGAGCCCGGTCGCGGAGAGGATCACCTGGCAGGGATCGTCGGCCACCTCGAGCGGACCGGCCGGTTTCGAGGCGGCGAGCACCTCCTTGAGGTCCCCGTCGACGAGGGCGGTCCGGCGCGGGTGGTCGAAGTCCTTGGCCACCTTGGCCAGTTCGTTCGACACGACCTTGCGCAGTTCCTTGTCGTCCTCGAGGATCGCGGTCAGCTCGGCGATCTCGGCGCGCAGCCGCTCCTGCTCCTCCTCGAGCTCGATCCGGTCGTACTTGGTGAGCCTGCGCAGCGGAGTGTCCAGGATGTAAGCGGCCTGGATCTCGGAGAGCTTGAACTTGCTCATCAGGCCCTCCTTCGCGGCCGCCGCGTTCTCGCTGCTCCGGATCAGCTTGATGACCTTGTCGATGTCCAGCAGCGCGATCAGCAGACCGTCGACCAGGTGCAGCCGTTCCTCGCGCTTGCGCCGCCGGTACTTGGTGCGCCGGGTGACCACGTCGTAGCGGTGCTCCAGGAACACTTCCAGCAGCTGCTTGAGCCCGAGCGTCTGCGGCTGCCCACCGACGAGCACCAGGTTGTTGATGCCGAAGGACTGCTCGAGCGGGGTGAGCCGGTACAGGTCCGAGAGCAGCGCCTGCGGATTCACCCCGACCTTGCACTCGATCACCAGCCGGGTGCCGTTCTCCCGGTCGGTGAGGTCCTTGACATCGGCGATTCCGGTCAACCGCTTGGATTTGCCGACCTCGTCGGTGATCTTCTCGATGATCTTCTCCGGGCCGACCCCGTAGGGCAGCTCGGTCACCGTGATCGCCTGGCGGCCCCGGCTGCCCTCCAGCGGGCCGGTCTCCACCTTCGCGCGCATGCGGACCACGCCCCTGCCGGTCTCGTAGGCGCGGCGCACCTCGTCGAGCCCGAGCAGGCTGCCCCCGGTCGGCAGGTCCGGGCCCGGTACGAACTCCATCAGCTTGTCCAGGCTCGCGTTCGGGTGGTTGATCAGCCAGCGCGTCGCGGCGATCACCTCGCCCATGTTGTGCGGGATCATGTTGGTCGCCATCCCGACCGCGATCCCGGAAGTGCCGTTCACCAACAGGTTCGGGAACGCGGCGGGCAGCACCTCGGGTTCGGCCAGCGAACCGTCGTAGTTGGGATGGAAGTCGACGGTCTCCTCACCGAGTTCCCCGACCAGCGCCATGGCCTCCGGGGACATCCGCGCCTCGGTGTACCTGGACGCGGCCGGTCCGTCGTCCGGGCTGCCGAAGTTCCCGTGCCCGTCGATCAGCGGCGCGTTCATCGAGAAGTCCTGCGCGAGACGGACCATCGCGTCGTAGATGGCGGTGTCCCCGTGCGGGTGGTACTTGCCCATCACGTCGCCGACGACGCGCGAGGACTTCACGTAGGCGTGGTTCGGCCGGTACCCGTTCTCGTTCATGGAGAACAGGATCCGGCGGTGCACCGGCTTGAGCCCGTCCCGCGCGTCCGGGAGCGCGCGGGAGTGGATGACCGAGTAGGCGTACTCCAGATAGGAGTCCTCGATCTCGGTCTTCACGGAATTGTCGTAGACCCGCGCACCCGCGTTGTCGAAGACGCTCGGATCGATCTTCGTCTTGGGGCCGTTGCGGCGTGCCATGGTGCTCCTCTTAGATATCGATGGCTTCGCGGTCGACGCGGTCGGCGGAGGCGACGAGCCAGTTGCGCCTCGGTTCGACCTTCTCCCCCATGAGCAGTTCGAGCGCGGTCTCGGCGGCTTCCACGTCGTCCAGGGTGATCCGGCGCACCGCCCGGGTGGCCGGGTTCATGGTGGTCTCCCAGAGCTCGTCCGCGTCCATCTCGCCGAGCCCCTTGAACCGGGGCACCGGGGTGACGACCTGCTTGCCCGCCTGCTGGATCTCGGTGACGGCCTCTTCCATCTCCCGCTGGGTGAAGGTGTACCTGGTCTCGCCGGAGCGGCCCTTGGTGATCACCTTGTGCAGCGGGGGCATCGCGGCGTAGAGCCTGCCGTCCTCGATCACCGGGCGCATGTACTTGGCGAACAGGGTGATCAGCAGGGTCCGGATGTGCGAACCGTCGACATCCGCGTCCGCCATCAGGATCACCCGCCCGTAGCGCATGGTGGACATGTCGAAGGTGCGCCCGGTCCCGGCGCCGAGCACCTGCACGATGGAGGCGATCTCGGCGTTCTTCAGGGTGTCCCCGAGGTTGGCCTTCTGCACGTTGAGGATCTTGCCGCGCAGTGGAAGCAGCGCCTGGTATTCGGAAACCCTTGCCATGCGGGCACTTCCGAGCGCGCTGTCCCCCTCGACGAGGAACAGTTCACTGCGCGAGACACCGGTGGTGCGGCAGTCCACGAGTTTGGGTGGCATGGCCGCGCCCTCCAGCGCGGTCTTGCGCCGGGCCGCGTCCTTCTGCTGCTTGTGCACCAGCCGGACCCGGGCCGCGTCGACCACCTTCTGCAGCACGGTCTTGGCTTCTGCCTTGGTCTTGCGCCCGTCGGTCCACTCCTTGACCTGCTTCTCCACGATTCCGGTCATGACCTTGGTGATGCCCGCGGTGGACAGCTCGTCCTTGGTCTGCGAGGTGAACTGCGGTTCGGGGATGCGCACGTGGATCACCGCGGTGACCCCCTCGAGCACATCCTCGAGGGTCGGCATGTCCTCCTTGGGCTTGAGCAGGCCCCGGGTGCGCCCGATCGCGTCCTGGATGGCGCGGGACAGGGCGCGGTCGAAACCCTTGCGATGGGTTCCGCCGTGCATGTTCCGGATGGTGTTGGTGAAGCACTCCACGGTGCGCTCGTAACCGGTGCCCCAGCGCAGCGCGACCTCGACCTCGGCGTGGCGCTCGACGTTGGAGTGCATCACGCCGTTCTCGTCGGCGGCGTTCTCCTTGTAGGTGCCCTCCCCGGTGATCATCAGGGTCCCGGAGACCGGACGGTCCCCGGACGGGGTGAGGAAGTCCACCATGTCCGAGAGGCCGTTCGGGAAGTGGAAGCGCTCCTCCTCGATGGCGTCGTCACCGGCGATGCGCAGCACATAGGTGACACCCGGCACCAGAAAGGCCGTGTTGCGCACCTTCTGGCGCAGCACTTCGAGATCGAGCTCGGCGCCCTTCTCGAAGTAGTTGGCGTCGTACCAGTAGCGGATCGAGGTGCCGGTCGACTCGCCGCGCTTGAGCTTGCGCGCCACCCGCAGCCCGGACTGCTTGGTGAACTTCGCCTTCGGGCCGGATCCGTCGAACACGCCGGGCACCCCGTGCGCGAACGACATCTCGTGCACCTTGCCCTTCTGCTTGACGGTGATGTCGAACCGGTGCGAGAGCGCGTTCACCGCGGAGGCGCCGACCCCGTGCAGACCACCGGAGGCCTTGTAGCCGCTGCCGCCGAACTTCCCGCCCGCGTGCAGCCGGGTGAGCACCAGCTCGACCCCGGAGAGCCCGGACTTGCTGTGCACCCCGGTCGGGATCCCCCTGCCGTCGTCGTCGACCTGCACACTGCCGTCCGCGTGCAGCGTGACCGTGACCATGCTCGCGTGCCCGCCGACGCCCTCGTCCGTGGCGTTGTCGATGATCTCGTTGAACAGGTGATTGATACCCCGGCTGTCGGTCGAACCGATGTACATGCCGGGGCGCTTGCGCACCGCCTCGAGCCCCTCGAGGTGGGTGAGGTCATCCGCACCGTAGAAATCAGCAGCAGTCACGGCGCCACATTATCCGCTGTGGCCGACAGCACCGTTCACCGTGCCCATGGCTACCTCACCGTGGCGGGTCGGGAGCCAGGCTGCCGTCCGGAGCGATGTGCTCGAAGATCTGGTCGACGAGCGCGATCACGTGCGGATCCTCGACCGCGTAGATCTGCCGCCGCCCCGATCGGCGCGCGGTGATCACCCCGGCGAGCCGCAGTTTGCTCAGGTGCTGGCTCACCGTGGCGATGGTGAGACCGACCCGTTTGGCGAGGGTGCCGACGTCATAGGGGCCGTTGGTGATCAGCCACACCAGATGCAACCGGGTCGGGCTGGCCAGCAGTGCGAAGGTTCCCGCAGCCGAGTTCAGCTGCGCGTCGGTCGGTTCCGGCGTGTCGGCCGGGGCATCAGCTGGGGACATGATCACCCGATTGTCCCCCACCCGGCGAATCTCCGTTCACCGAGTCTTTCATTTCGGTACTTGCGAAAGTATCAAACCTTCGTGCATGATGGACCTCGTCGAAGGGGAGTAGCCCAGAAGCCCACCGTCGACAGACTGAGGACCGCGGTCCTCCGGTGGTGGCGCCCGTGTGAAACGGGCGGGCGAGACCTTCGGCCAGCGACGTATTGCCTGGCCGAGATCCCCCTGGACGTCTCGGCGGGGACCGAGACGAGTCCGGGAAGAGGGATCACCATGGCAAGGCTGTTGCGGGTGCTGCTGCTCTGCGGCGTACTCACGCTTCCCGCCCTGGCCGTACGGCTTTCCGGGATCGAGCTCGATCCGGTCGCCGGGCTGCTGCTCTACGGCATCGCGGTGGCCGCGGCGTCGTTCCTGCTCGCCTGGGCCGCCGAGGCGGCACAGGCGGACATCTCCGGCGGGCTCGCCATCGCCATCCTCGCGGTGATCGCGGTGCTCCCCGAGTACGCCGTGGACCTCTACTTCGCTTATACCGCGGGACATGATCCGGCGCACGTGGCCTATGCGGCGGCGAACATGACCGGATCGAACCGGCTGCTGCTCGGCCTCGGCTGGTCGCTGGTGGTGCTCGTGGCGCTGGCGGTGACCCGCAAGCGCACCGGCAAGCCCGTCTCCGCGCTCGTGCTCGAATCGAACCACCGGATCGAGCTCGGTTTCCTGGCGATCGCCTCGCTGGCCGCGTTCGTGATCCCGGCGACCGGGCAGATCGCGCTGCTGCTCGGGGCCGCACTGCTCGGGCTGTTCGTGTACTACCTCGTCCGGGTGGCGCGCACCGAGTCCGCCGAACCCGAACTGGTCGGCACCGCGGCGACCATCGGCGCGCTCCCGGCACGGACCCGGCGGACCCTGGTGATCGCCCTTTTCGCCTACGCCGCGACGGTCATCCTCGCCAGCGCGCAGCCGTTCGCCCAGTCCCTGATCGGAACCGGAACCCGGCTCGGTATCGACCAGTTCCTGCTCGTGCAATGGCTCGCCCCGCTCGCCTCGGAGGCCCCGGAATTCATCGTGGCGATCCTGTTCGCGGTGCACGGCAAGGGATCCGCCGCGATCGGCACGCTGATCTCGGCCAAGGTCAACCAGTGGACCCTGCTCGTGGGCAGCCTCCCGATCGCCTATCTGCTCGGCGGTGGCGGACTCTCGCTGCACCTGGACGGGCGCCAGATCGAGGAGTTCCTGCTCACCGCGACCCAGACGCTGCTCGGGGTGGCCGCCCTGCTGGCCATGCGCTTCCCGAGGTGGGCGGCGTGGACCCTGCTCACCCTGTTCGCGGTGCAGTTCGCGGTGCCCGGGCAGACCGCGCGCTACGTGCTCTGCGTGCTCTACGCGGCGCTCGCGATCACCGCCCTGGTACGCAACCGGCGCCACATCGGGGCCACCTTCGCCGCGCCGTTCCTGCCCGCTCCGCGCTCCGGCGTGCGGGTCCCGGAACTGGCGGATCAGAACGCGAAATAGCGCAGCCACAGATAGGGCGCGGCGATCACCACGGTCAGCAGTGTGACGATCATGCCCTTCTTGGTGAAGTCCCAGAACGAGATCGGCGTGCCCTCGCGCTTGGCGAGCCCGATGATCACCACGTTCGCGCTCGCTCCCACCGCGGTGAGGTTGCCGCCGAAGTCCGCGCCCAGTGCGAGCGCCCACCACAGCGCCTCGGAGTGCACCGGGTCCGCGAAGTCGTTGGTCAGCTGCAGCACGATCGGGCTCATCGTGGCCACGTAGGGGATGTTGTCCACGATCCCGGACAGCACCGCGGAGACCACGAGCACGAGCATCACCGCGAACAGGGCGTTGCCCGCGGTCGCGTCCGCGGCCAGTCCGGCGATGTACTTGATCACGCCGGTCTTCACGAGCGCGCCGATCATGATGAACAGACCCGCGAAGAACAGCAGGGTCTCCCACTCCACCCCGGCGAGGTACTGCTTGGGTTTGGTGCCGGAGAGCAGGATCAGCAGCCCGGCCCCGATCAGCGCGACGATCGAGGGGTCGAGTTCGAACACCGAGTGCCCGATGAACCCGATGAACACCAGCAGCAGCACGATGCCGCACTTGATGAGCAGCTTGGTGTCCTTGATCGCCTCGCGCTCGTTCAGCGCCATCACATCGCTGACCTTCTCCGGATCCACGGTGAACGAACCGCGGAACAGCCAGCGCAGGCAGATGACGAACACGATCAGCTCGATCAGCACGATCGGGCCCATGTTGATCAGGAACTCGTTGAAGTCGAGGTTCGCGCGGCTGCCGATGATGATGTTCGGCGGATCACCGATCAGGGTTGCCGCACCGCCGATGTTCGAGGCGAGAACCTCGGCGATCAGGAACGGCACCCTGCTGATCCCGAGCCGGTCACAGACCAGCATCGTCACCGGGGCGATCAGCAGCACCGTGGTGACGTTGTCCAGGAAGGCCGAGGCGACCGCGGTGATGGTCACCAGCAGCACCATGATGCGCAGGGGTTTGCCCTTGGCGCGTTTGACCGCCCAGATCGCGGTGTACTCGAAGGCGCCGGTTCTGCGCAGGATGCCGACGATGATCATCATCCCGAGTAAGAGGAAGATGACGTTCCAGTCGACCCCGGTGTCCTCGGAGAAGAACGCGTCCTTCGAGCCGACGACCCCGATGAGCAGCACGACCGCGGCACCGGCGAGCGCCACCGCCATCTTGGGCAGCTTCTCGCTGGCGATGAAGACGTACGCGACGACGAAGATGACGACCGCGACAATGCTCATCACGGCCGCACCACCGCCCGGGTGGCGGCGGTCAGGAGGTGGAGAGCGCGCGCTCCAGCAGTCTCGAGGCGGTGATCACGCCGACCGGCAGCTTGCACCCGCGCACCACTGCGAGCGGGAAGCGCGAGCCCGCGATCGCCGCGGCGACCTCCACCAGGGTGTCGTCGTGCTGCACCACCGGCAGCTCCGGCGGCTCCTCGGGCAGCAGCCCGCGCACCGTCTTCGCGGCGAGTTTGCTGGTGATCTGGTCGGCCATGGACTCGGTGAGCACCCCGGCGAGCGAGGGATCGTCGCGCACGTAGCCCGGCACGAGGCTGTAGACCACCTGCGCGGCGGGCAGCACCGTGTACGGCTTCCCGCTCTCGTCGACCACGATCACCGCGGGCAGCCGATTGTCCGCGAGGAGCCGGACGGCGTCCAGGGCGTCCGCGTCCAGGCCGACCGTCGGGAATTCCTCCGCGATGTCTTCCGCGTGCATATCCGCAGGGTACGTCTACCTCGCCGAGATTGCCGAGTACGGGTGGCAACTCATGACGTGACCTTGACAGCGGCCGCGAACCAGTACCACGCCTACGCACCATGAAGCCCCTCTACGCCTCTACACCCACCCCGGTCGAAGCGGGTGTGCCGACCAGACTTCCCGGCACGCCGGGTGTAAAGATGCCGCAAAGATGGTGACCGAGGCAAATCCGCCAAGCCGCCCGGCAAGCCGAGGGGCTCACGGCTCGCCGGGCGGAACGGTCAGGAGTGTTTCGTGATGACCACCGGTTTCAGTGTCTTCGGCACCTTGGCGAAGGCACTGGGATCCACTCCGAAGGTTGTGGCGAGAACCTCACGCGGCAGCGAGTTCAGCGCGGCGAGGATGCCGATGTCGTCGTTCGGCTCGGCGGTGCTCGTATTGAAGATCACGAGCACCTGGAGCGGATCGTGCGGGCTCGCATTACCGAAGTAGTGGAAAAAGCCCTGCGGCGCGAACACCAGATCGCCCTGCCCCGCCCGAAATCGTTCATTGTGATAGGAACCGTCGGCGTGCGTGCCGAGCACCACCCAGTCCGCCGTCCCGCTGATGATGAAATTCAATTCCCAGGCACTCGGATGCCAGTGCGGCTCGCGCATCCCGCCGACATCCAGGTGCACGAAATACACCGATGCCTGCTGGCCGGCCAGCACCGGGAAGTCCTTTTCGTGCGCACCGCGCAGACTGCCGCCATGGTAGTTGTCCGGAGCGGACCTGGTGAGCCGGAACAGGAACGGGTTGCCCCCGCCCGCGGTATCGGCGGGCGCCGTCGCATTGGCCGCCTGCGCGCTGAGCCCGGTCGCGGCGAGCGCGGCCGCCCCGGTACCGAGCGCGGCCCGTCGATTGATTTCGGACATTCGATTGCTCCTCACGACAAAAAAACGGAGAAATTCGGTAATTCAAGAATAGCCAAGAATTGGTCCCGCTCGCCACAAATGCGTCCGACAGGGCTAACCCTTCCCAAGGAAACGTTCAAACAAAGAATTATCAGCACAAATACGGTCTCATCGCCGATCGGAATTACTGTTAATGCGCAGCGCGAACCCGAGGCCGCCGAGCGCGAGCACCAGCAGCAGCGCGCTCACCGCCACCGGCGCGCGGTAGCCGAATCCCGCCTCGATGGCCAGCCCGCCGAGCCAGGGGCCTGCCGTGTTGCCGATGTTGAACGCGGCGGTGGTGAACGCTCCGGTCAGCGTGGCCGCCCCGGTCGCGAGGTAGAAGGCGCGCGAACTGAGCGCCGGCGCGATCCCGAAGCCGAGCATGCCCTGCACGAACACCAGCGCGAACACCGCGACCGGGATCCCGGCGAGCACCAGCAGGGCCAGCCAGCCGCACAACAGTGCGGCCATGCCGATCCCGAGCACCCGGTGGGGACGGGTGTCCGCGATCCGCCCGCCGACCGCGACCCCCAGGAAGGCGCCGAGGCCGAACACCACCAGCAGCACCGGAACCCACTGCGGGCCGATCCGCGCAACCCCGGTCAGCAGTGGGGCGAGATAGGTGAAGGTGCAGAAGCTCGCCCCCTGGACGAGCGCGTTCAGCGCGTAGGTCAGCAGCAGCCGCGGATCGGCGAGCGCGCGCAGTTCGCCGCCGAGGCGGGTGACCGTGGTGTGTTCGGGGCCGTGCGGGCGAAGCGCGGGCAGCAGTGCCACGAGCGCGAGCAGGGTGAGCGCGGCCACCGCGAGGAAGGCGCTGCGCCAGCCGCACCGCGCGCCGAGCAGCGCACCCGCGGGAACCCCGGCGACACAGGCGATGCTCACCCCGCCGAGCACGATCGCCATGGTCCTGCCCTTACGTCCGGGCGGCACCAGATCCATCGCGGTCGCCTGGGCCACCGCCCAGAATCCGGCGTTCCCGAGCGCGCCGAGCACCCGGGTGCCGAGCAGCAGGCCGAAGTCCGTGCTCGCGGCACCGAGCAGGTGCGCGGCGATGAACACGATCAGGAAACCGGCGAGCGCGGGACGGCGCGGCCAGCGCATGGCGAACACCGCGAGCAGCGGGGCACCGAAGATCATCCCGATGGCGAAGGCCGAGGTGAGCAGGCCCGCGTCCGGGATACTGACGTGCAGATCGGCCGAGACATCCTGGACAAGACCAGAGAACATGAATTCGGACGTGCCGAGTGCGAACACGGCGAAGCCGAGCAGGTATACCGCGAACGGCATGAGAGAGACCCCGTATCGGTTGCGTCGGAGAAGGACAACGGCAACCGGCCGGTCCGGGGCTGACCGGACGCGGGCGCGTTCGGGCTATGCCACCGGAACGACCGGTGGCCCGCTCCTCGACGCCTCGGGGGTGGACATGCCGGGCAGGTTAGCCAGCCCGGGTCCGCTCGTCCACCGGTTTCCCGGACGGTTGTCCGGGCAGCGTGGGTGAGCTCACCACCCGGGGCCCCACGCAGGGTGTTACCTTAATAGTTAAGACGTTAAGCATTAGCACGTACGAGGACAGCCGGAGCACGGCTTCCGGGAGCGAAGGCGGTGACGGGCGGATGACCATGGCCCGACCCAATCCGGCGCAGTGGCTCTGGCACGCGGTCGGCGGACGGCTGCCCATGCGCTACAAGGAGTGGGCACTGCAGGACGCGACCTGCCGCACCTGGTGGCTGCGATATCTGGCCGGGGTGCTGCTGCGAGTGGCCGTGCCCGCGCTGATCCTGTTCTTCGTGCTCGCCTCCTTCGGCGGGCCACTGTGGCTGGCCTTCCTGTCCGTACTGCTCGGCCTGATCGTGTCGATCTACTACGGGCTCACCTACGCCCCGGACAGCATCGACTCGCGGCTGGTGCGCTACGGGTACCCGCCGCGCACCGCGTCCCGGATCCGGGAGCAGGCGAACGAGGAGAAAGTACGCGCCCAGCGGCTCGACTACGATTCGGTGTGGCGCAGCGAAGGTTGAGCGAGCATCGCAGCGAGCCCCTGGCGAGCGAGGAGCGCAGGGAAGCCCGAGCAAGCCCAGCAACCGGCGCAGCGAGGGTGCAGCGAATCGCGACGAGGAGTGAACGCGTCCGGCCCGTGGAACGGAGAGGAATTGTCGTGAGTTCATCGGTCGATCTCGGCGAGGATCCTCTCGCCCTCGAACGGCAGGTGTGTTTCGCCCTCTCGGTCGCCTCGCGAAATGTGATCGGACTCTACCGGCCGCTGTTGAAACCGCTCGGACTCACGCATCCGCAGTATCTGGTGATGCTCGCGCTGTGGGAAGAGTCCCCACAGTCCATCAAACAGCTCGGCACCTCGCTGCGTGCCGATTCCGCCGCGCTCTCCCCGATGCTGAAACGGCTCGAATCGCTCGGCTATGTGACCCGGCCGCGCAATTCGGCCGATGAGCGCCTGCTCGCCGTCGGGTTGACCGAAAAGGGAAAGAAACTGCGGGAAATGGCGGAGCGAATCCCGTACCAGGTGGTCGAGAAACTGGGGATCGACGTCGCCGACCTGGAGAAATTGCGGGTGGCGCTCACCAGGGTGATCGCGGCCTCCGAGGAATTGGACATCGAATCGGCTCCGCTGTTCGAATAGCCGGGGCCCGCCGCGCCGTCCGCCGAACCGGACATGCGGGATGAACCCCGGTCCGGGTAACCGGATTTCCCACTCCGGAGCCATCGTTTCGATGTGACCCGGACCTCCACCCGAAACCGTGAGGGCGGGCACACGAACACCGACCCGCACGGAGGAGCACTCACCCACGCGGGGTCCACCTGCCGGGAGAACTTTCCCAAATTGGACCGGGTGCCACGGTGGCGATAATCCGCTCGTTCTCCCCCCGCGCAGGCCGTACGCAGCGGGTTGTCCCCTGCTGCGGGGAGCACGGATCACGCCGGCGAGTTGCCGGGTTTCGTGAGCCGCGCCATTGTTTAGCACGGAGGGTGTTCAACTTTAGCCGTTCGGTCCGACAATAAAGATAGACCAGGTGATCGAGGAATGGGAGGCGATCGGGATGACCGGGTCAATGCGCACCCGTCGGTGGTGGAGGTTTGCCCACCTCCGGCGGAACCCACTTGTGCGCGGCGTTGACCGGTTGGAAAGCGGGTTGCTCGCGTTCGCGGTAGCACTCGCGATTTTGTCCGTGCCGTTTGCGGTGTCGATCGGAACGAGCAATTTCACACAACTGCATGAACAATCCACACGACAACTAGCCGACCGGCACGCGGTCACCGCGACCGCGCTCGCCGACGCACCCATCGCCGGGATGGGACGGATCGCGACGGAACAGACCACGAAGGTGCCCGCCCACTGGAGCGAAAGCACCCTGCCCGGGCGGGCGGACGGGGACATCGTGGTACCTCCCGCGACCAAGAGGGGCGACCAGATCCAGATCTGGCTGGACAACACCGGAGCGGTGGTACGCGCACCGCTGACCGCGAACGATGTGACAATCGGGGCGATCTGCACCGGCCTGCTCACCTGGCTCGGTATCGCCGGTGCACTGACCGGGCTGTTCCTGCTCGCCAGGGCGGGCATCAATCGGGGGCGCTATTTGCGCTGGCATCGCGAATGGCAACTGTTCGATACGAACAACCACAGCGGGCCCCGTTTCTGGTGACGACACACAGAGATTCCTTTGCAGAACATTCTCTGCAAAGGAATCTCTGCGGCGGTCCGGCCGAGGAGTGAGTCCGGTCGAGGGGTGAATCCGACCGGGGCCGGCCCGCTAGTCCGATTGCTCCCGGGACCGCTCCGGGGCACGCAGTTCGGTGGCCAGCACCGCGGCCTGGGTGCGCCGCTCGAGCCCCAGCTTGGTCAGCAGCCGGGACACGTAGTTCTTCACCGTCTTCTCGGCGAGATACATCCGCTCGGCGATCTGCCGGTTGGTCAGCCCCTCCCCGATCAGGTCGAGCAGCACCCGTTCCTGTTCGGTGAGCCCGGCGAGCGGACCGTCCGCCGCGGCGGCGTCCGCGCGCAGCTTCGCCATCAGGGTGGCCGCCGCGCGATTGTCGAGCAGTGAGCGGCCCGAGCCGACCTCGAGGATCGCCGCGGTGAGCCGCAGTCCCTGGATGTCCTTGATGACGTAACCGTCCGCGCCGGCGAGTATCGCGTCGAGCATGGCTTCCTCGTCGGTGTACGAGGTGAGCATGAGCACGTTGAGGCTGGGCAGCATGGAGCGCAGTTCACGGCACAGTTCGATGCCGTTGCCGTCGGGCAGGCGCAGATCCAGTACCGCGATGTCCGGGCGCAGCGCGGGAATCCTGGCCAGGGCCTGCGCGAAACTGCCCGCCTCGCCGATCACCTGCAGCCGGTTGTCCGCGCCGATCAGCTCGGCGAGGCCCCGGCGCACGACCTCATGGTCGTCGACCAGAAATACCCTGATCACGGACGAGTTCTCCTCTCCTGTGGACCCCGGAGCGACCCTAGGGTGCCCTGGGCGCGCGGCGCCAGTGTCGTACCGTCCTCGATCAGCGGGACCAAGGTCCTCATCCGGACCTCTCAATCCAGGGGCGCGGTCCAGGACAACCGGGTGCCACCGGTCTCCACCGCACTGACCGTGAGCGACCCGTCCGCCTCGACCGCGCGGCGTTCCAGATTGCGCAGCCCGCTGCGTACGGCTTCCGCGGGGATCCCGCATCCGTCGTCGGTGACCTCGATCGTCAGATCGTCGTCCACCGACACGGTGAGCAGCACCGACCGTGCCTGCGCGTGCCGCACCACATTGCTCACCGCCTCACGCACCACCGCCTCGGCCGCGTCCGCGAGGCGCGCGGAGATGATCTCCAGCGGTCCGGTGACCCGGACCGTGGTGCGCAGCCGGATGTCCCTGGTCAGTTCGCCGATCGCGCCGTCGAGCCGGGTGCGCAGCCGCGGGGTCCCGCGATCGCCACGGTGCAGGTCGAAGATCGCGGTACGGATCTCGGTGATGATGTTCTGCACGTCCTCGACCATCTCGCCGAGCCGCTCGACGACCCCGGGCGTGCGCACCCGCGCCTGCGTGCTCTGCAGCGCGAGCCCGTGGGCGAACAGCCGCTGGATCACGTGATCGTGCAGATCACGCGCGATCCTGTCCCGGTCCGCGAACAACCGCAGATCGTGCAGCCTGCGCTGATCCTCGGCCAGCTGCAGGGCCAGCGCGGAGGAATCGGCGAACGAGGCGGCCAGCGGGATCACCGGCTCCGGGAACGGCTCCGCACCCGTTTCCCGCAGCAGGACGAGGACTCCGGTCACCGCGTCCGCGGAGACGCGCAGCGGCAGGGCCAGCGTGGGACCGAAGCGGTCGCCGAACCGCTCGCCGAGCCCGGGAAGCGGCGCGCTCTGCGGCCGCGCGGTCAGGAACGCCTGCCCGCAGGGATCGCTGGCGACCGGGACCGTGTCCGGTGCGGTCCCGCTCGCCGCGACGACCAGCAGTTCGTGTACCTCCTCGACGGGCTGTTCCGCGTCCTCGGTCCGGGCGAGGAAGGCGGCGTCGGCCCCGATCAGCTCCCCTGCCCTGGCCACGATCAGATCGAAGGCACCCGCGGGATCGGCGGCGGTGAGCAGTTCCGCGCGGACATCGCTGGTGGCCTCCTGCCAGCGCTGGCGGTGCTTGACCGTCTCGTAGAGCCGCGCGTTCTCGATGGCGATCCCCGCCGCGGCCGCCAGCGCGGCGACCACGACCTCATCGTCCTCGGTGAACGGTTGCTGGCCCGCCTTCTCGGTCAGATAGAGGTTGCCGAACACGGTCTCGCGCACCCGGATCGGCACCCCGAGGAAACTGCGCATCGGCGGGTGGTGTTCGGGGAATCCCACCGAAGCCGGGTGCGCGGCCAGGTTCTCCAGCCGCACCGCTTTCGGCTGTTCGATCAGCAGCCCGAGCAGACCGTGCCCGCGCGGGAGCTCGCCGATGAGTTCGCGGGTGTGCTCCTCGATGCCCTCGTAGACGAACTGGGAAAGCCCCGCCGCCGAGGGATCGAGCACGCCGAGCGCGCCGTACCGGCAGTCGACCAGTTCGATGGCGGCGTGCACGATCCGCCGCAGCGTGGCATCGAGTTCGAGCCCGGACGCGACCGCGAGCATCGCCTCGAGCAGACCGTCCATCTGATCGCGCGCGCTGACGAGTTCCTCGACCCGTGCCTGTACCTCACCGAGCAGCTCGCGTAGCCGCAATCCGGAAAGGGTTCCGCGCAGCGATGGCTCCTCGTTCACGGACATGCTTCACCATAGGCGCGCTCATGCGCCGCTGACCAGCGCCCATGCAGGGGACCAAGGACCCTGCCCGGTGCGACCGTCTGCTCTGTGCCCGCGCTCGGCACGCCACGCAGGATCGGGCCCATGACCGAACTCATCACCCAGGCGCTACGTGCCGCGGCCCGCGCGCCCTCGCCGCACGACCGCCGGCCATGGCTGTTCCGGGCGCACGGCGAACGGGTCGAGGTCCACCTGGATCACACCTGGACCGCCCATCCGGATGCCCGTGCCGCCCTGCTCGCCTGTGGGGCCGCCGTGCACAACCTGCGCGTCACGGTGGCCGCGCGGGGGCGCCGGGTGGTCGTCGACTGGCTGCCGGAACCCCCGGAACACCTGGCCAGTGTGCTGTTGACCGGGCACAGCCACCCGACCCGGTACGAGCGTGCCCTCGCCGCGTGCATCCAGACGCGGCGCGTCCGGGAACCGTTCCCGGACGGTCCGGTCCCGGAACCGGCACGCCGCGCACTGCACCGGGCCGCGCTCGCCGCGGGTGCGCGGCTGCTGTTCCTCGACGGTGCCGTCGAGCTCCCCGCCGCGCTGCGCGAGACCGAGCCGGCACGCCTGGACGAGCACCACCCACTGCTCGCCGTACTGCACACCGAGGAGGACTCCGAGTTCGCCCAGTTGCGGGCGGGCGCGGCGATGCAGCACGTCCTGCTGACCGCGACCCATCTCGGGCTCACCGCCGGATTCCGCGCCCTGCCGACCGGGATCGCCTCCGCCCGGCCGGTCCTGCGTGAGTTGTGCGGTGGACGGACCCATCCACAGACGATGCTGCTCCTCGGGGAGGACTCCGCGGCGGCAGCGGAGACACGCCTGGAGGTCGGGATCGCGTGAAGTCGCTTTCCAATGCCGAGACCGGACTGCTCGCCAGGGCGCTCGAACACGCGCCCTCGGTCTGCCCGACGCGCCCGTGGCTGCTCGAGGTGCAGGCGAACACCGTGCGCCTCTACGAGAACCGCGCCGCCGAACCGGCCCAGGAACGCGCCCTGTCCTGTGGTGCCGCGCTCACCGCGCTCGAGCTGAGCCTGCTCGCCCTCGGCAGGCAGCCGTGGTCGCGGCTGTTCCCCCGCGGACGGCAGGCGGAACTGCTCGCGAGCATCGAGGCGGGCATGGGCGGGGAACCGGGAACGGCCGAGCTTGCCGCCTATTCGGCGCTGTTCCGGCGGAGGAGCTACCGCGCCCCGTTCGCCCCGCGCCCGCTCTCCGATGTGTTGTGCGAATCGCTGCTCGCCAACGCCATCCCGGTGCCGGTCCGGCGGCTCGGGGACCGCACGGACACCTACTCCTTCGCCGAACTGCTGTGCGCCGCCGCGCGAACCCAGCGCGCCGACCAGGCTTTCCATCAGGAACTGCTCGCCTGGAGCACCCTGTTCCCGGTTTCCGCCGCCCGGGAATCCGGTGCCTCGCTTTCCGGGCTCATGCGCACCAAGACCTACCTGCCGCCGCCGGAGCTGCTCGCCTCCCGGATCGCGGCCGAATCGGTCGTGCTGCTGTACACCGAGAACGACTCGCGCCCGGCGCGGGTGCAGGCGGGTGCGGCGTTGCACCGGCTGTGGCTGGCCGCCATCGCGGAAGGACTCGCCGGTTCGGTTCTCGTCCGGCCACTGCGATCGGCGCACCTGGGCGCCGGGGTCGCCAGGGCGTTCGGGATCGAGGGCCACCCGCAGGCGCTGTTCCGGTTCGGTTATCCGGCCGCCTGAGCCGCGCTGTCCGGAGGCAGCAGGACCGATTCCCGGTCCAGTGGGCGGTAGTGCTCCCGCACGAAACCGGCCAGCGTGGCCAGCCCGGGGTGCGCGTTGCCCGTGCGCCAGAGCAGCGAACAGGGATACACGGGGACGGGATCGGCGAGCGGGATCCGCACGATCCCCTCGTGCCAGGGCACCCGAACCCCGTCCCCGGCGAAGGAGAGGCCCTCTGGGCTGGTGCTCAGCCAGTCGAGCAGGTAGTCGATACCGAGGTCCGGGCCGCTGGTGTCCATCCCGATGCCGAACTCGCGGCCGAACCAGTGCCAGTAGCCGGTCCACTCGGCCCCGGGGCGGTTACCCGGCATCCACGCGGTCGCACCGCGCAGCTCCGCGGGCCGTACCCGTTTGCGGCGGGCGAACCGGTGTCGGCGCCCGACGAGCAGATGGGCGACCTCCTGGTAGGCGGGCACCCGCTCGAACGGCCCGTCCGCGGCGAACGCGAACGCGGCGTCGACCCGCCCGTCTGCCAGTGCCGCATCGCGGGATCGCACCGAACGGAATCCGGTCACCAGATCGATCTCGATGTCCGGATGCCGCTCGTGGAAGGCGTGCAGCAGCTCGGTCGCGATGATCTGGTGGGAGATCACGTCGACGCGCAACGGCCGCTGCGTTCCGGTGACCGCCTCCACGGCCCGCTCGGCCACGCTGAGCAGGGCGCGCGCGTGCGGCAGGAACCGCTCCCCCGCCGCGCTCGGGCGCACCCCGTTCCGGTCCCGGTGCACCAGTTCGGCGCCGAGCCGTTCCTCGAGCCGGGCCACCCGCTTGGACACCGCCTGCTGGGAGAGCCCCAGCACGGCCGCCGCCTCGCCGAAGTGCCCCTCCTCGACCACCGCGAGGAAAGCCCGCACCGCGGCCACGTCCAGCTCACTGGCCTCCATCAACAACTCCTGGTTGTCGTTCGTGTCGTGTCGATTGTTGGACTCCCCTGCGGTGTGCCGGTTCGAATGCAGCGGCCAGGCAGACGTTACAACCGCGAGGAGTCGACGCGTGGATCCGTTCGTCCATCTGCATGTGCACACCGAGTACTCCATGCTCGACGGTGCCGCGAAGATCGGCCCGCTGTTCGCCGAGGCACAGCGGCTGGACATGCCCGCGGTCGGGATGACCGATCACGGCAACATGTACGGCGCGGACGAGTTCTACCGCGAGGCCTGCGCCTCCGGGGTGAAACCCGTGATCGGCATCGAGGCGTACCTGGCACCCGCCGGGCGCGCGCACCGGAAACCCGTGTTCTGGGGCGGATTCGAGCAGCGCGGCGACGATGTGGCCGGGGCGGGCGCCTACACCCACATGACCATGCTCGCGGCCGATGCCACGGGGCTGCGCAACCTGTTCGCACTGTCCTCCCTGGCGAGCATGCAGGGCTATTACCGTAAACCGCGCATGGACCGGGAACTGCTCGCCGAACACGCCGCCGGGGTCATCGGCACGACCGGCTGTCCGTCCGGCGAGGTGCAGACCCGGTTGCGGCTCGGGCAGCGGGAGGAAGCCTTGCGCGCCGCGGCGGACTACCGGGACATCTTCGGCGCGGAGAACTTCTTCCTCGAGCTGATGGATCACGGGCTGGCGATCGAGGCGCGGGTCCGTGAGGGCCTGCTGGAGATCGGCGAGCGGCTGCGGCTGCGCCCGCTGGCCACCAACGACAGTCATTACGTCACCGCGGACCAGGCAGAGGCGCATTCGGCCCTGTTGTGTGTGCAGTCCGGCAAGACGCTCGACGATCCGACCCGGTTCGCCCTGGACGGCAGCGGGTACTACCTCAAGTCCGCGCGGGAGATGCGGGAGTACTGGGACCGTGAGGTACCGGGCGCGGCGGACAACACGCTGCTGATCGCCGAGCGGGTCGAGTCCTATGCCGAGGTGTACGCGCACCGCGACCGGATGCCGCGGTTCGCCGTCCCCGATGGCGAGACCGAGGCGAGCTGGCTGCGCGCCGAGGTACTGCGCGGACTGGACTGGCGGTTCCCCTCCGGGGTCCCCGGGCAGTACCCGCCGCGCGCGGAGTACGAACTCGAGGTGATCGCACAGAAGGGGTTCCCCGCCTATTTCCTCGTGGTGGCCGATCTGGTGGCACACGCGAGGAAACTCGGTATCCGGGTCGGTCCCGGGCGGGGTTCGGCCGCCGGTTCCCTGGTGTCCTTCGCACTCGGGATCACCAATATCGACCCGATCGAGCAGGAGTTGCTGTTCGAACGGTTCCTCAATCCGGAGCGGGAATCCATGCCGGACATCGACATGGACTTCGACGACCGGCGCCGGGGCGAGATGATCCGCTATGCCACCGAGAAATACGGCGCCGACCGGGTGGCGCAGGTGATCACCTTCGGCACCATCAAGACCAAGGCGGCGATCAAGGACGCCGCCCGGGTGCATTTCGGCCAGCCCGGTTACGGGATCGCCGACCGGATCGCCAAGACGCTGCCACCGCCCGTGGCCGCGAAGGACATTCCGCTGTCCGGGATCGTGGACTCCGTGCACGAGCGGTACCCCGAGGCCGCCGAGGTGCGTTCGCTGATCGAGACCGATCCCCAGGCGAGCACCATCTTCGAGACGGCGCGCGGACTGGAGGGCCTGATCCGCAACGCCGGGGTGCACGCCTGCGCGGTGATCATGTCCAGCGAACCGCTGCTGGAGACGATCCCGCTGTGGCAGCGCGAGGACGGCGCGATCATCACCGGCTGGGACTACCCGTCCTGCGAGGCGATCGGCCTGCTGAAGATGGATTTCCTCGGCCTGCGCAATCTGACGGTCATCGGGGACGCGATCGAGAACGTCCGCGCCAACCGGGGCACCGAGATCGATCTGGACCGGCTCGCCCTCGACGATCCGGCCGCCTACGAACTGCTCGGCCGCGGCGAGAGCCTCGGAGTGTTCCAGCTGGACGGTGCGGCGATGCGGGATCTGTTGCGGCGCATGGCACCCATCGGGTTCAACGAGATCATCGCGGTGAACGCGCTCTACCGGCCCGGTCCGATGGCGATGAACACGCACAACAACTACGCCGACCGCAAGAACGGCCGCCAGGAGATCGTGCCGATCCATCCCGAACTGGCCGAACCGCTTTCCGGCATTCTCGGTGAGACCTACGGGCTGATCGTCTACCAGGAACAGATCATGCAGATCGCCAGGCAGCTGGCCGGATTCTCCATGGGCCGCGCCGATGTGCTGCGCAAGGCGATGGGGAAGAAAAAGGCCGAGGTGCTGGAGAAGGAGTACGCCGGGTTCGCCGATGGGATGCGCACGAACGGGTATTCCGGCGAGGCGGTGCAGACACTGTGGGACACGATTCTGCCCTTCGCCGGGTACGCGTTCAACAAATCGCACGCCGCCGGATACGCGCTCGTCGGCTATTGGACGGCCTACCTCAAGGCGAACTATCCGGCCGAGTACATGGCCGCGCTGCTGACCTCGGTCGGCGACAACAAGGACAAGTCCGCGGTGTACCTCGCGGAGTGCCGCAGGCTCGGGATCCGGGTACTGCCACCGGATGTGAACGAGTCCGGGCCCCGGTTCGCCGCGGTGGGAACCGATATCCGATTCGGCCTGGACGCGGTGCGCAATGTCGGCTCCAATGTCGTCGAATCGATCGTCCGGTCCCGCGAGGAGAAGGGCAAGAGCCACTCGTTCACCGATTTCCTGGACAAGTCCGAACTGCTCGCCTGCAACAAGCGGGTCATCGAATCGCTGATCAAATCCGGCGCCTTCGACTCGCTCGGGCACACCAGGCGCGCCCTGTTCACCGGGCACGAGGCGGCGATCGAGGCGATCATCCCGCTCAAACGCAAGGCGGCGATGGGCCAGTTCGATCTGTTCGGCGCGGATGACAAGGCCACCGAAACCGCGCCGCTGGCCCATCTGCGGTTCGGCGCCGAGGAATGGCCGCGGGCGCAGCTGCTCGCCCAGGAACGGGACATGCTCGGGCTCTACGTTTCCGGGCACCCGCTCGACGGCGCCGAACAGGCACTGCGCAGGCACGCCCCCGCTCCGATCGCCGCGCTGCTGGAAAACCCGCGCGAGGGCGAGGTCACCATCGCCGGGCTGATCACCGAGGTGCAGCGGAGGGTGAACAAACAGGGCCAGCCGTGGGCGATCTGCACCATCGAGGACCTCGATGCCGCCATCGAAGTGCTGTTCTTCGCCAAGGCCTACGAGGTGTTCGGCGCCGAACTCACCGAGGACACCGCCGTCGTCGTGCGCGGGCGCGCCCAGTCCCGCGAGGACCGGCTCTCCGTTTTCGGGGACGGCCTGCAGCGTCTGGACATCGAGGCCGAACCCGATTCGAGACCGCTCATCCTGGAGAGCAGGACCGGCGAGATCACCCGCGAACTGGTCCTCGAACTCAAGCGAACCCTGCTGGCGCACAACGGAAACACCCCTGTCCAGCTGCACCTGCGGGAAGGGACACGGCGCACCGAGTTCGCGCTCGATCGCTATCCGGTTCGGGTCAGCCCGGCGCTGCTCGGCGAATTGAAGGCGCTGCGCGGGGTGGTGCCGATACCCCGTTGAATCGCGGCCGTTTCCCGGCGATCAGCCTTGCTTCGCCCTGTTCTTGGTACCGCCCCAGTGCACGGCAACGCGAATACGTCCGGCTCCGGTCGGCAAGCCGCCACACCAAAACCGACAAACTCCGCGTCCGTGCCTGCTCGATCACAGCAGCGGCGCACTCGAGTTCACCACGCCAACCGGGCGCCGGTACGACGACCCGCGAGTACGGCACGGCCAGTGACGCGGGCCGGTTCGAGCAGCGGCCCGGCGAGTCGTCCCGGAACCGAGTCCCCCGCTAGGCGCCCCGCGCCCGGCGCGCTTTCGGCTCAGCGGGGCCACGATGGTGCTCGACCGCGAGCCCGACGAGCTCCACGATGTTCGGGTCGTCCACGAAGTACACCTGCCGCTTCCCCTCGCGGCGGGCCCGCACGAGACCGGCGAGCTTGAGCTTGGCGAGGTGGTGGCTGACGGTCGCGACGGACTGCCCGGTGGCCTCGGCGAGGGTCCCCACGTCGCATTCCCCGGAGGCGAGCAACCACAGGATCTGCAGCCGCACGCTGGCCGAGAGCAGCCCGAAGGTGGCGGCGGTCTCCTGCAGCAGGTCGGGCGGAAGCGGTTCGGGAACCGGGATCGACACGTGTATTCGTCCTCTCGAGTCGGCAACACCATGGTGACGTACAACCCAACACTTGAGCAAGTATTTGACTGTTAGGACGCTATGCGTTCTACTGGTGACCGAGGCGCGCCGCGGTGTGGATCCGGCGCGGCCCATGGAGCGCAGAGGGGAGGTGAGCCGGGTGACCGGCGATCGAAGTAGCGGCAACAACCACGCGGGCGATGGCAACGCGGAAGCCCGGCACGAGCGCAACCGGTGAGGGTCGGCGCTTTCGGCCCGCGTGCGCACGGACTGCCCTGTCCCGGCCGATTGCGAAGACGAGGACCCCGAAATGGTGCGTTCGGTTCACACACCCCCACCCGAGCATGAGCGGCTCGGCGAGGTGGCCGCGGCCCCCGCGCTGTCGGTCTACCGGATGCTGGAGAGCTCTCCGCACGGGCTCACCGAGGCGGAGGCCGAAGCCCGCGCGAGCGCGCACCCCGAATCGGTGCCGCGCCGGTTCTCCCGCACCGGCACCCGATTGCTCGCCGCGGCGCGCAGCCCGTTCGCCGCGCTGCTCGCGGCACTGGGCGCGGTGTTCGTGGTACTCGGGGACGCGCGCGGGGCGATAACCGTCGGTGTGATGGTCGGGCTGAGCATCGGACTGCGGTACTGGCAACAGAATCGTTCGGAGCGGGCGGTGGCCGCGCTGCGGGCGAACGTGTCCACCACGCTGACGGTGCGCCGCCGCGCGGAGGTCGGCCACCAGTCGCTCGAGCGCGATGTCCCGGTCGCCGATCTGGTCACCGGGGACCTGCTGGTGCTCGTTCCCGGCGATGTGCTCCCCGCCGATGTGCGGGTGCTCTCCGCGCACGATCTGGTCGTGGACCAGTCCGCGATCTCCGGGGAGACGCTTCCGGTGCGCAAGCACGAGAACGGGCGGGCGCACCCGGTCACCGAATCCCCTTCGCTGTGCCTTGCCGGGACATCCGTGGTCTCCGGCTACGGAACCGGTGTGGTCGTCGCCACCGGGAACGCGACCTACGCCAGCGCGCTCGCCTCCGCGAGTGCCCGGGCCCGCCCGGAGTCCAGCTTCGACCGTGGAGTGCGCGCGGTCGGCTGGACCCTGGTGCGGTTCATGGCAGTGCTGGTGCCGATCGTGCTCGCGGTCAACGGAACGGTGAGCGGGAACTGGGGCCAGGCGGTGATGTTCGCGGTCGCGGTCGCGGTCGGGCTCACCCCGGAGATGCTTCCGGTGATCGTGACGACCAACCTCACCAGGGGCGCGGTGCGGCTCTCCGAGGAGCAGGTGATCGTGTCCCGGCTGGACGCGATCCAGGACCTCGGCGCCATGGACGTGCTCTGCGTGGACAAGACCGGCACCCTCACCGAGGACCGTGTGGTGTACGCGAACAGTGTGGACATCCGTGGCCGGACCGACGGGGCGCCCGCGGAGTACGCGTATCTCGCCGTGCACTTCCAGGAGGCGCCGGGCGATCGGCTGGACGAGGCGATCACCGAGCAGCTGGCCGATGCGGGCGACGATGTGCTCGCCGAGGCCACCTTCACGCCGGTGGACGAGCTGGTGTTCGACCACGCCCGGCGGCGCGCCTCGGTGGTACTGCGCCGCGGTGACCAGGATCTGCTGGTGTGCAAGGGAGATCCGGAGGAGATCCTCTCCCGCTGCACCGAGGTCCGCAGGGACGACGATGACGTCGTGCCTTTCGACCGCGGGGAACGGCTGCGGGCCACGGATCTCGCGCGTTCCTACGCCGAGCACGGCATGCGGGTGCTCGCGGTCGCGCTGCGTTCCTTTCCGGCGCGCGAGGGCCGCTACCGCGCGGACGAGGAGAACGAACTGACCCTGCTGGGTTTCGTCGGATTCGTGGACCCGGTCCGCGAGGGCGCGGGGGAAGCGATCGCCGCGCTGGCCGAGCACGGGGTCGCGGTCAAGGTCGTCACCGGGGACAACGAGCACACCGCGGCCCGGGTCGCCCGCACGGTCGGGGTGGATCCGGGCGAGCGGGTCGTGCTCGGCGCCGAGCTCGACCGGGCCGAGGGCGCGGCCCTGCGCGAACTCGTCGAGCAGGCAACGGTTTTCGCGAAGGCGACCCCGGAGAACAAGACCCGGATCGTCGAAGTGCTGCGCGAATGCGGGCACGCGGTCGGGGTGATGGGCGATGGCACCAACGACGCGCCCGCACTGCGCGGGGCCGATGTGGGGATCGCCGCGGACACCGCGACCGAGGTGGCCAAGCGGGCCGCGGATCTGGTGCTGCTGCGCAAGGATCTCGGTGTGCTGGCCAAGGGTGTGGTGACCGGGCGGCGCACGCTCGGCAACACGCTCAAGTACATCACCATCACCGCGAGCTCCAACTTCGGGAACGTGTTCTCGGTCCTCGCGGCGAGCGTGTTCCTGCCTTTCCTGCCGATCCTGCCGATCCAGCTGGTGATCGCGAACCTGCTCTACGACGGGGCGCAGCTGTCCCTGGCCCTGGACCGGGTCGACCCGGGATACCTGCGCGCCCCGCGACGGCTCAGCGCCGCCGGGATCGCCCGGTTCATGCTGGTGTTCGGTCCGCTGAGTTCGCTGTTCGACCTCGCGACCTTCGCGGTGCTGCACTGGGTCTTCCACGCCGGTGCCGGGGAATTCCAGACCGGCTGGTTCCTGGAAAGCCTGCTCTCCCAGTTGCTCGTGGTGTTCGCGCTGCGTTCGGCCGGCGGCTCTCGGGTGTCCAAGTACGTGGCCGGGGCGGCCGGGATCGTCGCGCTGCTGGGGATCGCGCTGCCGTTCTCCCCGCTCGCCGCGGCGTTGAGTTTCGAGCCGCTGCCACTGTCCTACGCGCCATGGCTGATCGCGGTGATCGCCTGCTACGGCGGTGCCGCGGTGCTGACCAAGCGGGTGTATCTGCGGGTGCGCGGCAGCCTGCCCTGATCCGCTGCCCGGAAAACCGAGGAAAACCACAGAAACCTTTTCCTGAACCGGAAAATCCGGTGAAAGCGAGCACGCCATGATTACCACGACGGAGACTCTGCTGCGTCTGGCCTGCGGGTTCGGGCTCGGCAGCGTGATCGGCTTCGAACGCCAGTACCGGGCCCGGATGGCAGGGCTGCGCACCAACGCGCTCGTCGCGGTGGGCGCCGCGCTTTTCGTGCTGCTGTCCGCGCACGGATTCCACGGCGGGAGCGCCTATCCGGCCGACCCCACCCGGGTTGCCGCACAGATCGTGTCCGGGATCGGATTCCTCGGCGGCGGGGTGATCCTGCGCGAGGGGCTGACCGTGCGCGGGCTGAACACGGCGGCGACGCTGTGGTGCTCCGCGGCGGTGGGCGCGCTCGCCGGAGCGGGGCTTTACCTGATCGCGGCCGCGGGCACGGTGGTCATCGTGGCCACCCATCTGCTGCTGCGGCCGATCGGGCACGCCGTGGACCGCCGTCCGGAACCGCGCAGGGAAACCCCGGCGCGCTACACCTTCCGCGCGGTGACCAACGAGGAGGCACAGGCACATATCCGGACCCTCGTGGTGCAGGCGCTGGCCACCACGGATTTCGCCCTGTGCTCCATGGAAAGCGAGACGATCGGCGAGGACGGCGGTGTCGAGGTGCGCGCCTCTGCGATGGCCGAACAACGCGATGACAAACAGCTCGAGTCCGCGGTCAGCCTGCTCTCCTTCGAACCATCGGTGACCAGTGTCCGCTGGCAGGTCGAGTCCGCGGACGAGAACGACGAAGGGTGAACCATGTCCCTGCTCCGTGCCTTTCCGACCCGCGGGACCTTCTCCCGCGGCCGAGGAGTCGCCGACGTCCTCGTGTTCCTCGGTGCCGCCGTACTGCTGTGGCTGATCGTCCACCTCGCGGGCGGGGCGGCGGCGCCGTGGAATCCGAACACCGCCGCGGCCACGGTGTCCACCGATCCCGCGCTGCTTCCCGAGTACGCGGGCCGCTCGCTGCTGCGCAT
Source organism: Sciscionella sediminilitoris (assembly GCF_000737195.2). Taxonomy (GTDB): domain Bacteria; phylum Actinomycetota; class Actinomycetes; order Mycobacteriales; family Pseudonocardiaceae; genus Sciscionella; species Sciscionella sediminilitoris. The sequence continues at coordinate 19,626 of NZ_JALM01000007.1, read as the reverse complement.
GTTCGCCGCGCTGGTGTTCGCGGTGCTGTTCACGTTCATCGTGGGCACCGCGGCGGCCCGGTTGCGGCGCGCGGAGAAGGTCCTGATCCCGGTGCTGGACATCCTGCAGTCGGTGCCGATCCTCGGGTTCGTCTCGGTGACCATCACCGGATTCATCGCGCTGTTCCCCGGATCCGAGCTCGGCCTGGAATGCGCCTCGGTGTTCGCGATCTTCACCTCCCAGGTGTGGAACATGACCTTCGCCTTCTATCACTCGCTGCGCTCCCAGCCCCGTGAGCTGGACGAGGCCGCGCGGCTGCTGCGGCTTTCCCGGTGGCAGCGGTTCTGGCGGGTGGACGCCCCGAGCGGGATGATCGGCCTGGTCTGGAACGGGATGATGAGCTTCGGCGGCGGCTGGTTCTTCCTCACCGCGTCCGAGGCGATCAGCGTGAACAACCACGACTACGCGCTGCCCGGGATCGGCTCCTATGTCGCCGCGGCAAGCGATGCGGGCGAACTCGGCAAGGTCGGGCTCGCGGTCGGGGTGATGGTCGTGCTCATCATCGGGGTCAACGTGCTGTTCTGGCGTCCGCTGACCGCCTGGGCCGAGCGGTTCCGGGTGGAGGACTCGGATGTCGCCGAGGCACCGCGCAGCCTGTTCCTCGGGCTGCTGCGCCGGTCCCGCATTCCCGAGGCGCTGCGCGCGGTGTTCGGCAGGCTGATCTATCCGCTGGACCGGTGCTTCGCCGTGTTCGGGCTGGCCGAGCACCGGCTCACCGGTTCCGTGCTGCGCCGCAGGGCCACCGATGTGGTCTTCGCGGTGCTGGTGCTCGCCGCGCTCGGTTACGGGCTCTACCGGATGCTGATCTTCATCGACACCACCGCCGGATTCGGCGAGCTCGGGCACGCGCTGCTGCTCGGTCTGGTCACCTTCGGCAGAGTGCTGGTGCTGCTCGTGGCGGCCACCTGCGTGTGGGTGCCGATCGGCGTGTGGATCGGGCTCAACCCCAGGGTTTCCCGGCTCGCCCAGCCCGTCGTGCAGGTGCTCGCCTCGTTCCCGGCGAACTTCCTGTTCCCGCTCGTGGCCGCGGTACTGGTGGCCACCGGGATCAGCCTGGATCTCGGCGGGATCCTGCTCATGGCGCTCGGCGCGCAGTGGTACATCCTGTTCAACGTGATCGCGGGGGCCAGCGCGATCCCGAACGATCTGCGCGAGGCCGCGACGAACCTGCGGCTGCCACGGAAACTGTGGTGGCGCAAGCTGATCCTGCCCGCGGTGTTCCCGAGTTACATCACCGGCGGCATCACCGCGGCCGGCGGCGCATGGAACGCATCCATCGTCGCCGAGATCGTGACCTATCACGGCAACACGCTCACCGCGACCGGGCTCGGCGCCTACATCACCGAGGCGACCGGCGCCGGGGACCCGGGCCGCATCCTGATCGGGGTCGCGGTGATGAGCCTGTTCGTCGTCGGGCTCAACCGGGTGTTCTGGCGGCCGCTCTACCGGCTCGCCGAAAAGCGCTACGCGTTCTGATACAGAGGGGAATCCCATGATGGGCAAGGAAATCCTGATCGAAGCCGCCGGGCTCGGGAAGAGCTTCCCCGGCGCGGCAGGTGATGAGCTCCGGGTGCTCGAGGGCATCGACCTGCAGCTGCGCGCGGGCGAGATCGTCGCACTGCTCGGGCGTTCCGGTTCGGGCAAGTCCACGCTGCTGCGCACTCTCGCCGGGCTGATCGCGCCGAGCAGCGGTTCGGTGCGGTACCGGGGAACCGAGCTGCGCGGAGCGAATCCGGGCACCGCGATGGTCTTCCAGTCCTTCGCGCTCATGCCCTGGCTCACCGTGCAGGACAACGTGGAGCTCGGGCTGGCCGCGCGCAGGGTCGCCCCGCGGGAGCGCACCGAACGCGCGCTCGCGGCGATCGACCTGATCGGGCTGGACGGGTTCGAGTCCGCCTACCCCAAGGAACTCTCCGGCGGGATGCGCCAGCGCGTCGGGTTCGCCCGCGCACTCGTGCTCGAACCCGATGTGCTGCTGATGGACGAGCCGTTCTCCGCGCTCGACGTGCTCACCGCGGAGAACCTGCGCGGGGAACTGATCTCGCTGTGGTCCGGGGAACGTTTCCCCACCAAGGCGATCTGCGTGGTCACGCACAACATCGAGGAGGCCGTGCAGCTCGCCGACCGGGTGATCGTGCTCGGCGCCAATCCCGGCCACCTGGTCGCCGAGGTCGAGATCGGCCTGGACCGCCCGCGGGACAAGAAATCCCCGCGGTTCACCGCGCTCGTGGAGCGTCTCTACGACCAGCTGACCGGTCGCGAGCCCGGGGTCGATGTGCCCGAGCCCGCGGAGGCCACCCCGACCGCGCGCCCGCTGCCCCCGGTCTCGGTCGGCGGGCTCGCCGGGCTCACCGAGATCGTGGGCTCGGGCGGCGGGCGTGCCGAACTTCCGGACATCGCCGGGGAACTCAATTTCGAGATCGACGATCTGTTCCCGCTGGTGGACGCGGCGACCATGCTCGATCTGCTCACCGTGGACGGCGGGCAGCTGGCGCTCACCACGACCGGAAAGGAGTTCACCGGGGCGGATATCCAGCGCAGCAAGGAGATTTTCGCCGCGCAGGTCCGCGAGCGGGCCCCGTTGGTGCGCACCATCGTCCGCGCGCTGGCCAGCAGCGCGAACGGGAAACTGCGCGCGGATTTCTTCCTCGACCTGCTGCGCCGGGGTTTCCCGAGCACGGAGGCACAGCAGCAGCTGGACACCGCGATCGACTGGGGCCGGTACGGCGAACTGTACGACTACGACACGGATTCCGGTCAGCTCACCGTGCCCTGATCCAGGGCGGCCCGGTCCAGATCGGCGACCACGAGCCGCAGCCGGGCCTCGGGGACCTCGCTGTCCGCCAGGATCGGGCGGACAGCGTTCTCCAGCTCGGCGAGCAGCCCCGGAAGCGGCAGTTTCGCGGCGACCAGCCGGATCTCCACCAGTTCCGCGGACACGTCGACGGCGAGCGTGTCCACGTTCCACGCGGCGCGCACGGTCTTCGGCACCGTTGCCGGTGTCGCGGGCCGTAGTCCGTCCACAGTGGACACCGCGGCGAGCAGCTCCTCGGCGAGGCCGGTTTTCTCGTTCATGCCGGAGGTTCTCCGTTCACACTGAGCTCGACGTCCAGAATGGACACCGTGACAAGGCCTGCGGTCAGTCCGGTGGCGGCCGCGATCGCCTCGGCGGCCGCACGCTGTGCCCGTGCGGCCACATCCGCGGCACGCGCCGATCCGGATACGACCAGATCGAGCCGGATCCGCACCTCGCCGTCGGTGACAACGGCCCGCGCCCCCTCGGACGGCGCGCGCTCCAGCCCTCCGATGCGTTGCCGCACTCCGCGGCCGAGCCGGTCGAGCAGCCCACGCAGTCCCGGTTCCATCCGGACAACGCCGGGCGTGCGCAGCGCGGCATCCACGGCGATGGCGGCGAGCACCGCCTCGTCGAACACCCACTCCGCCCCGGCGCTAGACATCGTAGATATCCGCGATGTGCACATCGAGCCGGGAAAGCTCGAATCCGATCCGATTCGCGCACGCGGCCCGCACCCGTTCCCGGACGGCCTCGGCCGCGGCCTCGACCCCGGTCGCGTGCGCGACCGCGATCGTCAGCTCCGCGGCCACGAACACCACACCCTCCCGGTTCTCCTCCGTCACCCGGACCCGGCAGCGCCGCGCCCGCACCCCGGTCACCTCGTCCGCCGCGTACCGCAGCACGACCGCGACCGCCTGTTCGCTGATCTCCACCGGGCCGAGTTCGGTCGGCGGCAACGGCAGCAGGTCTCCCCTGCGCACCTCGGCACGCACCGCGGACATGATGCGCTCGGTGAGCGCGCTCGAGGGGCGTTCCTGGTCGGCGAGCAGTTCGGTGGTGGCCGTGCGCAGCGCCCCGAGGCTCTCCCGCGCCGTGGTGCAGTGCCGGCACGAAACCTCGTGCTCGTCCGTGCGCCCCGTTTCGAGGTTCTGCCACACCTGTTCGAGCTCGCGCCCGCAGGGCAGCAGATACGGCTCGTGCTCTGGCGTCATTGCCATGGCCGCATCACCTCTGCCAGTTGTGCGCGGGCCCGGGCGATGCGCCCGCGCACCGCGGTCGGGCTCGCGCCGACGGCCGCCCCGATCTCCTCGTAGGAGCGCCCGTGCACTTCTCTGAGCAGCCAGCATGCCCGCTGCTCCGGGGTGAGTTCCCGCAGGGCCCGGTTCAGCACCGCGAGCTGCTCGCTCACCTGCGCACTGCGTTCCGGCCCCGCCTGGTTTCCGGGTGCCGCGATCTCCTCCCAGTCCACCTCGGCGCTCGGCTTGCGCGAACGCAGGACGTTGAGGCAGCGGTTGGTCGTCGTGCGATAGAGCCAGCCGAGGAACGCCGCGTCCTGCTGCAACTGGGCTAGCCTGCGCCACACGGTGAGGAAGACCTCCTGCACGACGTCCTCGGCGTCCCCGCGGTTGCCGAGCATGCGCAGCGCGAGCCGGAACATCCGGTCCTGATGGCGGCGGACGAGCTCTTCGTACGCACGCACGTCGCCGTCGCGGGCGCGAGCGACCAGGGTCGCGTCGTCGAGCTCGTCCGCTACCACTCGGGTCCGCCACACCTTCTGTTCCGTACGGCCGAGGACCTCAGTCCTTCTTGAAGGCCTCCTTGGCCTTCCCGGCCGCATCGCTCACCGCGTCCTTGACGCCCTTGGCCGCCTCCTTGAACTCGGCCTTGGCCTGGTCGCCCTTGCCTTCGGCGTCCAGCTTGTCGTCGCCGGTCGCCTTGCCCACTGCTTCCTTCGCCTTCCCGGCGAGGTCGTCCATCTTGTCACCGAAAGACATGCCGTCCTCCTTCAGTCCATCACTCGATACGGTCACTGTCACGAGCCTGGACACCGCATTCGGCGAATTCCTCACGATCTCGACTCGGTGATACCTATCACAGGGGGATACCGTGACACAGGAAAGCGCTCGGTGTCGTTAGTGATACCCGAAAAGCGTGAGGAGAATTCGAATGACCACTCAGGAAACGAAGGCGGCGGACCCGAAAACCGGCGAGAACGCGGACCGGGCTCCCGGCGAGGGAACCACGAGCATCGCGGACACCGTGGTGGAGAAGATCGCCGGAGTGGCCGCGCGCGAGGTCTCCGGAATCCACGATCTCGGCGGTGGCGCCGCCCGGGCCATCGGGGCGATCCGGGACCGCATCCCGGGAACCGGGCCGAGCGCGGGCCAGGGAGTGTCGGTCGAGGTGGGCGAGAAACAGGCCGCGGTGGATCTGCAGATCGTCGTGGAATACGGGGTCTCCATCGCCGATCTGACCAAGGCGGTGCGCCGCAATGTGATCACCGCGATCGAACAGATGACCGGGCTCGAAGTGGTCGAGGTCAACATCGCGGTCAACGATGTCTATCTCCCCGGTGACGACGAGGAGAACGACGGCGGGGATTCCGCTACGGGCGATCGCGTCCAGTGAACGGAGAGAGCTCATGAATTCCACCAGCCTCGGGCTGATCGCCGGGCTCGCGCTCGGACTCGCCGCCGCCCTCGGGGGTTTCGGCGCATTCCTCATCGTGCTGGTGCTCGGCGCGGTCGGCCTGCTCGTCGGGCGATTCCTGGACGGCAAGATCGACCTTTCCCGGTTCATCGATCGCGACCGGGGCTGAGCGCATGACCGTGCTCAGCGCCGCACCGGCCGCCGATCGCGGGAAGACCACCATCGCCGACCGCGTGGTGGAGCGCATCGCGACGCGGGCACTGGCCGGGATGGACGGCATCGGGACGGCGACGGCGAACGCGAACATCGAGGGCAACACCGCGACGCTGCGCCTGCGGGTCTCGGTGCGCTATCCGGAGCCGGTCAGCGAGGTGACCGGCCGCGCCCGGGAGCTGGTGCGCGAGCGGATCGGGGAACTGACCGGGCTCGGGGTGCCACGGGTGGACATCACGGTGACCGCGCTCGAGGCGGCGAGCGATACCAGGAGGGTGCGATGATCCGCAGGCCACGGCGCTCGATCGCGGCCGCGCTGGCCGCACTGATCCTGCTCGGCGTGTGCGCGCTGCTCGCGACGAGCACGATCCAGCTGCTCACCGGGTATCCGCCGGTGCTCGGCTACCGGCAGCTGTTCGGCACGCTGCACGGGCTGCACTGGGCGGACGCCACGGTGCTGATCGCCGGCTGCGCGGCCGCCGTGCTCGGGATCGTGCTGCTGCTCGCCGCGTTCCTGCCCGGCGCACCGAACGCCCTCCCGCTGCGGGACAACGAATCCGGGCTGCGCGCCTGCGCCTCGAAACGGAGCCTGCGCACCACCCTGCGCACCGCGGCGAGCGGCGTGGCCGGGGTCGAGCGGGCCAAGGCGCGGTGCACCCGCAAGGGAGCGCACATCACGGCGTACACCACCCATACGGAGGATTCCGCCTCGTTCGCCGAGGAGATCGGCGCTGCGGTCCAGCGCCGTATCGAACAGTTGGAACTCGTCACCCGGCATCCGGTCCGGGTGCGGATCAGGCAGCTGAGGTCGAAGCGATGAACCTGCCCAACCGTCCTGCCCGGCTCAACCGCACCCTGCTCGCGATCCTCGGCCTGGTGCTGCTCGCCGCGGGCGCCTTCGCGCTCGGCACGGCGACCGGGGTGCTTCCGCTGCTCGGCAAGGATTCCGAGCTCGTCCCCCGGCTCGCGGTACCGCCGGAGTGGGTGAGCATCGTGGTCGCCGTCGTGGCCGTGCTGCTCGGGCTGCTCTGTCTGCGCTGGATCTTCGCCCAGCTCGGCCGCAAACCGGCGAACACCACGCTGCGCCTCGAGGAGCCGGAATCCGCGGGCAGCACCAGCCTGTCCACGAGTGTCGCGGTCACCCCGCTCGCCGCGGAGATCGGCGCCTATCCGGGGGTGTGCAAGGCGGCCGCCCGCCTGGACGGCAAACGATCCGAACCGGTGCTGCACCTGACCGTCAGCGTCACCCACGAGGCGCCGCTGTCCGCGATCCGGGAACGCATCGCCGGGGAAGCGGTCCCGCGGCTGAAGCGGGCACTGGGTTTCGAGCGGCTGCCCGTGACGATCGAGGCCCGGTTCCGGGACGGTTCGAGCGCGCGGGTGGACTGAGCCTGGCGCCTATCACACCCGGGGCCACGGCAACCGAGACGCTCGTACTGGAAACCTCGCCCTGGCACGCATAAGCTCGGGCACCATGGTCACCTCGCTCGGCTTCCGGACCGATCTCGCCCTGCTCGAACGGCAGGGCAGCACGATCGACGAGCAAGCGGGCTACACCATCGTGCGAACCCCGGGGAACCCGACCTTCCACTGGGGGAACTTCCTGCTGCTGCACGACGCGCCGCCGCAGGAAGCGGTGGAATCCTGGGTGCGCACCTTCGGCGAGGTGTTCCCGGGTGCCGAGCACATCGCGCTCGGCGTGGACGCGACCGAGCCCGCCGTGTACCGCTCACCGAAGCTGGAGTGCCAGCGGGACACCGTGCTGACCGCGACCGAGGTGCACGAACCGCCACGCCCGAACACCGAGGCGCAGATCCGCAGGCTCGACGGGGACGCGGACTGGGCCGCCGCACTGGAACTGATGCGTGCCAGCGCGAATGTCCCGATCAACGCGCACAATGTGGCCTACACCAGGGCGAAACAGACCGCGATGCGCGAGCTGCACGAGGCGGGCAGCGGGGCCTGGTTCGGTGCGTTCCTCGACGGGGTGCTCGCCTCCGGTCTCGGCGTATTCGAGGCGGGCAACGGGCTCGCCCGGTTCCAGAACGTCAGCACCCTGGCCTCCTATCGCAAGCGGGGGCTCGCGGGCACCTTGGTGCACGCTGCCAGCCGGTGGGCGTTCGACCGGCTCGGCGCGCACACCCTGGTCATCGTCGCCGACCCGCAGGATGGCGCGATCCGGGTGTACCGCTCGGTCGGGTTCGCGGACACCGAAACCCAGACCGCGCTCTATCACGCTCCCTGGTGACCGCGCAGCGCCAGCACGGCGACGAGGGCACCGAGCGCGGCCGCACCCGCCGCCACACCCAGCGCGACCCCCTGCGCCCCGGTGAACGCGAGCCGGACGGCGGCGGCGAACTCCGGCCGGTGCACCGTGTAACCGAAGCTCGCGGCGACCGAATCACCCAGTCGTCCCGGGAACGGTTCCGGTAGCCGTGCCCGGTATCCGGCGGCGAACAGGCTGCCCAGACCGGCGACGCTGAGCGCGATCCCGAGCTGCTGGTGGGTGTCGTTGAGCGCGGCGCCCATTCCGGCACGTTCCCCGGAAACAGCGCCGAGCACGGTGCTGTTCGTACTCGGACCCGCGAACCCCGAACCGGTCCCGGCGAGCAGCAAGCCGAGCACCGCGACCAGGATGGGCGAGTCCGGAGTGAGCGTGGCGAGCAGCAGGAATCCGGCCGCGATGACCGCGAACCCGGCGGCGATGCACCACCGGGCCCCGATCCGGGCCGGTGCGCGGGCACCCGCCGCGGAGCCGAACACGGTGCCGACGGCGAGCGGGACGACGGCGAGCCCCGCGGAGAAGGCCGAGAAACCGCGCACGAACTGGAAATACTGGGTCAGCAGGAACAGCACCCCGCCGGTGCCGACGGTGAGCAGGGCCGCGGACACGAGCGCGGTGTGCGTACGGACCTGGCGCGGCAACGGATAATTCCCCACCGTGCCCGGCAGGTACTCCAGCACATCGCGGCCGCGCTCGTCCACACCGTGAAACCGGGGCGCACGGGAGAATCCGGCCGCCCGCAACCGCCCGAGCAACAGCGAGATCCGCTCGCTGTGCCGGGTTTTCCGCACCGTGGCACCCGCGCGCACCGCGCCGCCCATCCCACCGGTGAGCGGGATTTCCTTGTCGCACACCGGTTCAGGCTAGCCGCTCCGGGATCGGATACTCGGGAAGCGGGGCGGACCGCTTGCGCGAGGAGCCCAGTTTCGCGAGCGGGGCAAGGAATCGGGCCGCGAGGTTCCGCGCCCGGATGCCCGTCCTGCTCGCCGGGACCAGCATTCCGCCGCCGTATCCCGCCCGCGACTGGCCGCGCCGCACCTCGGCGCGCAGCACCTGTTCGTACCCGCGCAGCGCGCGCACCGGGTCCCCGCAGGCCGCGAGTTCCCCGGCCAGAACGTAGGCGCCGACCATGGCCAGCCCGGAACCGGTCCCGGACAGCAGCGCCGGGCAGTACGCGGCATCGCCGAGCAGCCCGATCCGCCCGCGCGACCACTCCGGCATCCGCACCTGGCTGACCGTGTCGAAGAAGAACTCCGGGCTGCCGCGCATCGCTTGGAGCAGTTCCGGTGTCCGCCAGCCGAGGCCGGTGAAATTCTCCGCCAGCAGTTCGCGCTGCGCGGCCTGATCCCGGTGGTCGTAGCGCGGAGCCGGTTCGCGGGACAGGAAGATCACCCGCGCGTGATCGTGGTTGCCCGAGCGGTACACGCCGACCGCTTTGCCGGGCACGTTGTACAGCAGGACCTCCCGGTCCCGCCCGAATTCCCGCGCCACCGTGGCCACCCCGACCGTGCAGCCGAGATGGTGCAGATGATCCTCCTGCGCACCGAAGACCAGCCCGCGCACCGCCGAGTGCAGCCCGTCGGCGCCGAGCACCAGTTCGAACCGGCGCGGCCCGGCATGCGCGAAGCTCGCGGTCACCCCGTCCTCGTCCTGGTCGAGCGCGGTGATCGTGTCGCCGAAGAGGTACTCGGTGTCCCGCTCGCCCGCCCGGTGGAGAATGCGCACCAGATCGCCTCGCATGGTCTCGATGTCGCCCGCCGCGCCGAAAGCCGTCATCGGAACCCGCGCCCCGACCGCTCCCCTGTCGTCCACAATGGACAAATTCCGGATGTCGGTGTGCGCGGCGCGGATCTCACCGAGCACCCCCATCCGCTCGGCCACCTCCAGGGACTGGCCGCGTACATCCACCGGTGAACCCCCGGTGCGCAGATCCGGCGCGCGCTCCACGACCGTCGGCCGATACCCGCACCTGGCGAGCCAGTACGCGAGGCTCGTCCCCGCGATCCCCGCCCCGCTGATCAGAACCCGCCGCTCCGTCATACCCACTCCTAAATGTTAGTGACTAACATATGTTAGTTTATAACACATGAGCGAGGTGCACGAGCGGCGGAAGCGACGGACCCGGCAGTCCATCCAGGAGCACGCCATGCGCCTGTTCCTCGAGCAGGGTTTCGAGACGACCACGGTGAACCAGGTGGCCGAGGCCGCCGAGGTGTCCGCGATGACCGTCTACCGGCACTTCCCCACCAAGGAACACCTGGTGCTCAGCGACGACTACGACCCGGACATCCTCGAGCTCGTCCGCGCCAGGGAACCCGGCGAACCACTCGTCACCAGGATCGGCCGCGCACTCGCGGACGGGCTGTCCCGGCTCAGCGAACCGGAACTGGACCTGCTGCTGCGCCGTATCCGCCTGATGCTGAGCGCACCGGCTCTGCGCGCCCGGCTGCTGGAGAACCAGCACGCCACCCAGGCGGCCGTCGTCGAGGCGCTGCGCGGGGAGCGAACCGACCCGGAGTGGGAGTTCCGGCTGCGGATCTGCGCGGATGCCTGCTTCACCGCGACCACGGCAGCCCTCATCCGCTGGGCCGAGACGGATGACGCGCACCGACCGGGCGAGCTCGTGCACCGGGCGATCGACTATCTCGCCGAGGAAACCGGATAGGACTTTCCTGCGACCTCCACTAGGGAGATTGGGCGGGTTCGCTGGTGTATGCGCGTCCGGTGGGGGTGGTGATGGTGAGCCGGGCGGTGGCAGGGTCGAGTTGGTGTTTCCACTCGGGGATGCGTTTCAGTCTGTGGTCGAGTCGGCAGAGGCCTTGAAGGTTGGCGGGGTCGGTGGTTCCTTGGTCGCGGTGCCATTGCTTCACGTGGTCCATCTCGACTATCGCTCGCCCGCATCCGGGAGTGCGGCAGTGCCGATCACGGGCGTGGACGAAATCGCGTTGACGCCGGGAGGGCCGGTAGCGTTTGCGTCCCAAACCTTGTACTACGCCGGTATCGGGATCGGTGAGGACTTTGCGCACCACGTTGTTGGGGTCGGTGAGTAGACGGTGGGCGATGTATGCGGGGAGTTCACCCATCCCGTCGATGGTCGCATTGTCTTCGGACAGATGTAGCGCGGTACCGAGGGGCACGTGCACGTTCACCACCGTGCACACCGACGGATGCTTCTCGCCGCGACCGAGCAACAGGTCGGTGAACACGTCCGCCCGGATCTGTTCCTGGGGACGCGCGTCCCCGCGGTGTTTGATCGCCCGCGCGAGATCCCAGACCCGCGCCTGCGCGAGGCGGCCTGCTTCGCCGCCGGATCCAGCCCATCCGCCACCCGCCGCAGAAACGCACGCCAATCATGCGGCATGCCTTGTTCACACAGGCGGTGCGCGACCCGCCGATCCGCGACCACCACCAACTCCGGAGCGAGCGACCGCAGCACCTCGACGGCTTTCGACGCGAGAAACGAATCCAGCAACCCCTCGCCCATACACGACAATAGTTTCGGGAATCATTCGTGCATCTCGATCGATACTTCGACCATCCCGATCGCCTTACCCCGATAACACGACCAAGCCAGTCGCAGTTCCTCGATCACCGAATCCCGCGCTGACTCGTCCCCAAACCGCGCCACCTGCGAACACCACAATCGGTGCACATCAACCAGAATCCGATGATCCAACCGCGCGCACTCGACCCGACAGGAACACGTGGACTCCACCAACGCATCCTGCCGGAATTCGATTGGCCAATCATCCCACAATGGCCTGTCCCGCGAAAGCCTGCCCACCGGCCGGGCAGAGGCTCCAGGGTCAAGGGACGGCGCCGCCGAGGCGCCGATCGCGCAGCGACGCGAAGCGTCCTTCACCATGGAGGAGCACGGCCGGTAAGCGCGCACCGGTGCACTCGAGCTCGCCCGCTGAGGCCTCGACCAGCGCGGCTGCCGTGCTGCTAAACTGACCGCGATGGGTATCAACGCAATTTTCTTCACGCGGATTCGTCGCGCTTAGCGGCGAGCTGACTTCCGCGTCTTCTCCGAGAACGTCCGGCAGCTCCGCCGCGCCCACGTCTTTGCCATGCAAGAGTCCCTTGCCGGCGCGGTCATTCGGGCTGCCCGGCTCCGACGTTTCCTCGCGGAGAATACCCATGCCTGCCACGCACTTCGGTGGTCCACACGAACTCGGCCAGAATTTCCTCGTCGACCGCACAGTCATCGCGCGCATCACCGAGCTGGTCGCGCGCACCGGGGAACCGGTCATCGAGATCGGCCCCGGTGACGGTTCGATCACGCTCGCACTCGGCGCGACCGGGCGCCCCGTCACCGCCGTCGAGCTCGACCCGAAACGCGCGCGACGACTGCGAAACCGCGCGCCGCACCATGTCACGGTGGTCAACGCCGACATCCTCGGCTACCGGTTTCCCGCCGCACCGCACGTGATCGTCGGCAATCTCCCGTTCCACCTGACCACCACGCTGCTCAAACGCATCCTCGCCGCGCGCGGGTGGCGCACCGCAATCCTGCTCGTGCAGTGGGAGGTGGCCAGGCGCCGCGCGGGAGTCGGCGGGGCGAGCCTGCTCACCGCGAGCTGGTGGCCCTGGTACGAGTTCGCGCTGCACGGCCGCGTTCCCGCACGCGCGTTCCGCCCGGTGCCCGCGGTGGACGGCGGACTGCTCGCGATCCACCGGCGAACGGTGCCGCTCGTGCGGAAACCGCAGCCGTACCAGCGATTCGTGCGGGAGGTGTTCACCGGCCGGGGCCACGGAATCCGGGAGATCCTGCTCCGCAACGGAAAACCACGCCGCTCCGGGATCGATGCCGTGCTGCGTGAGCACGGCATCGGGCCGAAGGCACTGCCCAAGGAACTGACCGCCGAGCAGTGGGTGGCGTTGTGGCAACTGGTGCGGGAATAGCGTCAGTGCAACAACCCGGACGCGCGCGCCTCCCTGCTCAACCGCTCGCGGTGTTCCGGGTGCGCGATGGCGATCAGCGCGCGTGCCCGCTCGGCGAGACTGCGCCCGCGCAGGGAGGCGATGCCGTACTCGGTGACCACATGATCGATGGTGTTCTTCAGGGTGGTCACCACACTGCCCGGGGTGAGCGTGACATTGATCCTGCTCTGCCCCGAACTCGTGGCCGAGTGCAGCACCAGGAAGGCCTGCCCGTTCTCGGAATACATGGCACCGCGGGCGAAATCGGCCTGCCCACCGGACGAGGACCAGTACTTGCCCGCGATGGTCTCGCTCGCGGCCTGCCCCATCAGATCGACCTCGCTGGTCGCGTTGATGGACACGAAATTCGGTTCGCGGGCCACCACCCGCGGATCGTTGACCCAGTCGACCGGGAGCATCGAGACCGCGGCGTTGTTGTGCAGCCAGCGCTGCATTTTCCGGGAACCGACGCAGAAGGTGGCCACGTGTTTGTTGCGGTACTGGTGTTTGCGGGTTCCGGTGATCACGCCCTTGTCGATGAGCCGCATGATGCCGTCGGAGAGCGCCTCGGTGTGCACCCCGAGATCGCGGTGCCCGGTCAGCGCGGCGAGCAGCGCATCGGGCACCTTGCCGACCCCCACCTGAAGGCAGGAACCGTCCGCGATCCGTTCGGCGATCGCGGCCGCGATGGCGTGGTCGCGCTCATCGGGTTCGCTCGGGTGCACATCGGGCAGTTCGAGCCCGGTGCGGCACCATCCGGCCACCTGGCTCATGTGCACCTGGTTCTGCCCGAAGGTGCGCGGCATGTGCGGTGTCGCCTCGAGGAAGAACGGCACCTCCCCGATGAACGCCGCGGTGTAGTCGGCATTGGTGCCGAGGCTGAAATAGCCGTGCTCATCGGGAAGGCTCGCCGCGGCGAGCACGATCGGGCGTGGCGCGGTGCGCCGCAACAGCAACGGCATCTCGCTGAAGTGATTCGGCACCAGATCACAGTTCCCCGCCCAGTAGGCCTTGCGCGAACCGGGCCCGAGGAAGTAGTCCACGTGCCGCAGGTGGTCACCGAACTCGCCGCGAATGTAGGCGCGCTCGTGGTACGGATCCATCCGGTGGATCCGCACCCCGTCCAGTTCCCCTGCGTGCCCCTCCAGCGTGTCGAGCAGGGTCACGGGCTCGCCGAACTGGATCGGCACGATCACATCCGTGCCCGGTCCGATGTGGTCGAGCACATCCTCGGGCCGTCCCTGCTCGGTCATCACTGTCCTTCCTCCTCGAGGAGCCTGCGCGCGAGTTCCACACGGGGCTTGTCGATCATCTGTCCGTTCACCCGCACCGCGGAGGTACCGGATTCGGCGACCGCGGCCAGCACCGAACGCGCCCACTCGAGCTGTTCGGCGGCCGGGCGGAACGCCGCGTTGATCCCGGGAACCTGGCTCGGGTGGATCGCCAGCTTGCCGCCGAAACCGAGCCGGTGCGCCGCATTCGCTTCCCGGGCAAGGAGTTCCGGGTCATCGAGCGCCGTGGTGACCCCGTCGACCGGGGCGGGCACACCGGCGACCCGCGAGGCGAGCACGATCCGCGAGCGCGCGTAGAGCAGTTCCTCCCAGCCGACCTCGATCCCCGCGTCCAGGCCGAAATCCAGCGAACCGAACGCGAGCCGGGCCACGCCGGGCATCCGGGCGATCGGGGTGGCCTCGTGCACCCCGATCGCGGACTCCACCAGCGCGATCACCGGGGCTGCACCGCTCGCGCGGTGCACCTGGTGCAGCTGGTCGACCTGTTCGCTCTTGGGCAGCATGATCCCGCGCAGTCCGGGCGCCCCGGCCAGGGCGGCGATGTCCTCGGTGTGCCACTCGGTCTCGGTCCCGTTGACCCGGACATAGGCCTCGTGCTCGCGCACCCAGTCGGCGACCGCGGCGCGCGCGGATGCCTTGTGCTCGGCGGAAACGGCGTCCTCCAGATCGCAGACCACCGCGTCCGCACCGCTCGCGGCCGCCTTGGCGAACCGTTCCGCGCGATCACCGGGAACGAAGAGCCAGGACCTCGGCGCGCTCACTGGATCGCCTTCCGCGCGTGCTCGTCCCACACCGGTTCCACGGTGCCGAACTCCGGGCCGTGCCCGCGCCGGTAGACCAGCACCGTACGCTCGAACGTGATCACGATCTCACCTCGCTGGTTGTAACCGATGGTGCGCACCCGCACGATGCCCGCTTCCGGGTGGGATTTCGAGCCCCGGGTGGACAACACCTCGGACTGCGAATAGATCGTGTCCCCCTCGAAGACCGGATGCGGCAGCCGGACCTTGTCCCAGGCGAGGTTGGCCAGCACGTGCTGGGAGACATCGGTGACGCTCTGCCCGGTGACCAGGGCCAGGGTGAACGTGGAGTCCACGAGCGGCTTGCCGAACTGGGTCTGCTTCGCGTAGTGCGCGTCGAAGTGCAGCGGCGCCGAGTTCTGCGTCAGCAGGGTGAGCCAGCTGTTGTCCGTGGTCGTGACCGTGCGCCCGAGCGGGTGCCGATAAACCTCCCCGACGGCGAAATCCTCGAAATAGCGCCCCTGCCAGGCGATGGTCGCTGTCTGTTCACTCATGCCCTCAGCATCGCCGCAGCGCGCGGATAACGGAAATAACCGAAGCCGAACCTGCCCATACGTGCGACGTATCATCACCGGCGTGACGGTCGACGAGCTGCGCTGGTTCCTCATCCTGGCCGAGACCGAGCACGTCACCGATGCCGCCGCGGTGCTGCACATCACCCAGCCGACGCTGTCCAGGGCCATCGCCCGGCTGGAGCGGCGGCTCGGCGCACCGCTGTTCGACCGGGAGAGCCATCGCTTGCGGCTCAACGAGTACGGCGAGGTGTTCCGCACCTATGCCCGGCGAGCCCTGGACGAACTGGCCACCGGACAGGACCGGATCGCGGCGATGCTCGATCCGGGGTGCGGCACCGTCAGCCTCGCCTTCCCGCACTCCTTCGGTTCCTGGCTGGTGCCCGAGCTGATCAGCGCCTACCGGCCGAGCGCGCCGGAGACCCGGTTCCTGCTGCGTTCGGATTCGGCGGACGCGGTGCTCGCCGCGCTGCGCGAGGGCAGTGTCGACCTGATCGTCACCAGCCCGGAGCCGCGGGCCCCGGACATCGAATGGTTCCCGTTGCGCACCCAGCGGCTCTGGCTCGCGTTTCCCGAACAGCATCCGCTCGCCGGGCGCGATTCGGTCGCCCTCGCCGAACTCGCGCGCGAGCAGTTCGTGTTGCTGCGCCCCGAATTCGGCCTGCGCCAGATCACCGATCGGCTGCTCGCCGCCGCCGGGGTGCGCCCGGACATCGCGATGGAGAGCACCGAGCTCGCGACCATCGGCGGGCTCGTCGCCTCCGGTATCGGGATCGCGGTGCTGCCGGGTCCCGCGGTGGCCGGTACCCGGCTGGTGCGGATCGGCGACAGCGGCGCGTACCGCACGATCGGGCTCGCCTGGCACGGTTCGCGGCACACCACCGGGGCGGCGAACCGGTTCCGTGCCTTCATCACGACCCATGGTGTCCCAGGATCCGGTCCGGCTACACTCGCCGATAGCTCAGACGTCTGATGATTGGTAGGTCGATGACCGGAACCGCGGTACTGCGCACCGAGGGCGTGGACCTGGTGCGCAACGGCAAACTCCTGCTGAACGGCATCGACATCGCCGTGCAGGAGGGCGAGCACTGGGCGCTGCTCGGCCCGAACGGTGCGGGCAAGAGCACCCTGCTCGGTCTGCTCGGCGCGGTCACCCACCCCACCCGCGGCACCGTGCACGTACTCGGCAACCAGCTCGGCAAGGTGGACATGCGCGAACTGCGCAGCCACATCGGCCACGTCAACCCGCGGCACCCGCTCGGCACCCCGCTCACCGTGTTCGAGGTGGTGCTCACCGGGATCACCAACACCACCGAACTCGTACCCCGCTGGTCGCCGAGCCCTGCGGAACGCGCGCAGGCCGGGGAACTGCTCGACATGCTCGGGATGGCGGGCAAGCGCGAAGAGCGCTGGCCGACCCTGTCCCAAGGGGAGCGTGGCAGGACCCTGATCGCCCGCGCGCTCATGCCCAAACCGCGGCTGCTGTTGCTCGACGAACCCGCGACCGGGCTCGACCTCGCCGCACGGGAGCAGCTGCTCACCGCCATCGACGGGCTGCGCGCCGGGCATCCCGAACTGGCCAGCGTGCTGGTCACCCATCACCTGGAGGAGCTGCCCGCGAGCACCACGCACGCCCTGCTGCTGCGCGAGGGCGCGCACCTGGCGAGCGGGCCCGCCGAGGAGGTCATCACCACCGAGCTGGTCAGCGAATGCTTCGCGCATCCGGTGGAGATCGAGCGGACCGCGGGCCGGTGGAGCGCGCGATCCCCGCGGCTGGCCGCGATCGGCTGAGCCCGGGAATCCTTGCCGAACCCGGGAATGAGAGCGCGCCGACAGCACCGAAACCGTCGACGCGATGCTGCCGGACTGGCTGGCCCGGGACGGGATCCTGCGCTCCTGCCGATCACGCCGCGGAACGGACCAGGCAGGAACTCCGGGTCTGGACAGGGAAATTGACCGAGTTCGCGATGAAACAGCGGTGGTGCGCGTCCTCGTGCAGTGCCTCGGCGCGCTCGCGCATCTCCTCGCTCGCCACGGTGACCACAGGGTTGAGCACGACCTCGGTGAACGCCCCGCCGTCCCGCGCGGATTCGCGCATGGTGCCCTGGGCCTGGTCGGTGTACGCGGTCACCACGATGCCCTCGAGTGCGCACAGCGCGAGGTAGCTGAGCATGTGGCATTCGGAGAGCGCGGCGACGAGGAAGTCCTCCGGGTTCCACCGTTCGGCCTCGCCGCGGAAAGTGGGGTCGGCGCTGCCCTGCAGGGTCGGCTTGCCCTCGGCGCGCACCTCGTGATCGCGCCCGTAGCCACGGTAGCTCGCGGTGCCCTCACCGGTGTTCCCGGTCCACTCCACGGTGATCCGGTAGTCGTGCTCGCGTTCCATCAGTGTGTTCCTTCCGTGCCCTGCCGGGCTTCCGCTTTGTTGGTCGCCAGTGTGGTGAGTACATGAGCGCGGGCCAGCCGCGCCGCTTCGTCCGGCTTGCCTTCGGCGATGGCCTCGATGAGCTGCCGGTGTTCCTCGTCGACCTGTTCGGTGCGCTCGCCGTGCCGTTGCCCGTGGAGTGATTCCCGGGTGGAGACCACGATCTGGTCCCAGATCCGGTCGAGCATGCCGAGCGCGATGGCGTTGTCGGCGAGCTCGGCGATCATCCGGTGGAAGGCACGGTTCTGCTCGACGGCCGCGGCGAGGTCACCACGGCGGGTGAGCTCGTCGGTGCGCTCCGCCTGGGTCCGCAAGCGGTGCAGCGCCGCGGGCGAGAGCTCCCCCTCGTGCTGGCGCAGCGCGGTCAGTTCGGCGGTGAGCGCCTCGAGATTGGCGCGCACCCAGTAGGCCTCGCGCACCGCCTTCTCGTCCAGCGCGACCACGGCCACCCCGCGTTTCTCCGGGCGCACCAAGCCATCCCCGGCGAGTACCCGCAGCGCCTCCCGGACGGGAGTGCGGCTCACCGCGAGCCGCTCGGACAGTTCGAGCTCGGTGATCCGCCGCCCGGGCGCGTATTCCCCGGACACGATCAGCTCGCGCAGCGTGGTGTACGTGGGTTCGGCCCGCACCGGATGTTCGGTCACGGTCCACACAGTACACCGTGCATACCATGAATGCAATGTATACAAAGTATGCCGAGTGCACGGCGGGCGCTTTGGTACCCGTTACTCGGCCGTTCGACCGTTCAGCGTTCGACGATGTTCTCCAGCGGCTCCCCGGCCGCGAACCGGCGCAGCTGGGCGACCGCGAAGTCGGCGGCGCGCGGATAGAAGCTCGCCGATCCGCCCGCCACGTGCGGGGTGATCAGCACTCCCTCCACTGTCCACAGTGGATGCCCGGGCGGCAGTGGCTCCGGATCGGTCACATCGAGCGCGGCCCGCAACCGCCCGCTCGCGGTCTCGGCGAGCAGCGCCTCGGTGTCCACGGCGCGGCCCCTGCCGACGTTCACCACGAGCGCGTCGTCCGGGAGCAGGCCGAGCCGTTCGGCATCGAGCAGCCCGCGCGTCCCCGCATTGTCCGGGAGGACGAGCACGAGAATGTCCGCGCGCGGCAGGATCTCCTCGAGTTCGGCGACCCCGCGCACCCCGCTCTCCGGCCGCGCCCGGTTCGCCACCGGAACCACGATCGCGCCACAGGCACGCAGCCGGGTCTCGATCGCCGCGCCGATCGAACCGTAACCGAGGATCACCACCGTGGCATCGATCAGCGAGCGGGTGTGCGCCCGCGCCCAGCTCCCGATCCACTGCTGGCGCACCCAGCGCGGCACATCCCGTTGCGCGGCAAGGACGAGCCCGAGGGCGTGCTCGGCAACGCTCGCATCGTGCAGCCCACGCCCGTTGCACAGCACCACATCCGGGCCCACGAGCGGGAGCAGTTTCTCCACCCCGGCCGAGAGCGCCTGCACGAACCGCAATTCCGGCATGGGACGGGAAAGCAGCTCGGCGGGCGCGGTTCCCTTGTCATAGGGCAGCACACAGGCCACCACGTCCGAGAGGTCCGCGGGCGGTGGCCGGTCACCGTCATAGATCTCGGCGGCGAATCCCTCGAGCCGGTCCCGGATCTCCGGCCAGGGCACGAGCACCCGGTTCACCGGATTCACCGCGCCCGCAGATAGGCGAGCACCGCGCGCACCC